>NZ_QNRV01000001.1:0-263529 GCF_003315195.1 Sutterella wadsworthensis
CTGCAACGGCGCAGTCTGCCTTAGCAAGATCGAGGCCGATGACGGCGTACGAGAGCGACGTATCCAGCGCATTGCGTGTATTCTTCTTTGACATGACATGGACCTCCTACTGGGTTGATATACACCCATTATCGCGCAGCGCTTCGTTGTGACGCACTGGGTAGGTGGGTGGTCCATGTCATTAGGAAGGGGACTCCTGCGGCGGTCCTGTTGAAAGTTTGTATGGAGCACACTCACAAGAAAAAACGGACGGCCGAACCATTGCTTATGCCAGAGTATCGAGCAGTGATCAAAAAGCAGATTTGGAAAAACAAAAGCAAATCTTGGAGCTTTTTTGTACGGGACGCGGTTGGCGCTTTGAGATGATTTCAGATCTTGGATCTGGGATGAACTACCACAAAAAAGGGCTTCTTCAACTTCTGAATATATTAGTCGACGAGGACGTGGAGCGTCTCGTTATTACGCAGAAGGATCGATTGCTCAGATTCGGCGCAGAACTTGTATTTGCCGTATGTGAAGCCAAGAATGTGGAAGTGGTCATTATCAACAAAGGAAGTGATGCATCCTTTGACGAAGATCTCGCCCAAGACATGCTCGAGATCATCACGCATTTTCAATGCGCGTTTGTATGGTTCTCGAAACAGAAAAAACCAACAAATAATTCATGGCATGCATAAGGTACTTAAGGAGACTGAACGGCTTAATAGTTGATTCCCAGCACTTTGGATCTAAAATTCGGCTGGAAATTTGTTGGCCCTGTTGAAGGTTTCGCTGAGCCCGAAAACTTCATAAACAAGAACGAAGATTTTCTTCGGACAAAGCAGTATTTTGCGGCACGGAACAGCGCGTCGATGAAGCTCTGCAGGATCGGTAGACTTTGCCTAACAGCGGGGGCAGCGGCCTATAACGAGGCTGCCGCTCTGCTGATGGTGTCTCTTTGATTTGTCCTTTATGTCGCTTCCTGTTATTGCGTATGTGCTTCAGCCCGACCAGGTGATATTTACGCCAACCACCGAAAATGGTCCGATTCCCGGAATCTATGCGGCATCGGATTTCATTGCTAAGTGGCGCGATTGGGACGCAGGAACGGCCGGCCGGCCAGCCCGAGCATGGCATACACTTTTTGATGCGGTGCTGAAGGCTGGCGACCGGTTTGACTTTTTCTTGCTGGATGAAGCGCTCAAGTCTTATGGTGAGGAACTTTTTCCTGATCCCCAGGAGCGTCTCGAATGGTGTATTCGGACAGCCATTGGACTTGAGCGCTGGGATGAGGCGAAGCGGCTCATCAATGAGCTCGAAGGATATGCTCTGCCCCCATCGGGTTCGGCAGATCGGATGCCGGCGGATTTCAGCAGTCCCGTTCGCCGTCTGCGTGCCGAGTGGGCTTATGCCCGAACAGCGGCGGGAATGGAGGACGACATTCTGGTGCCGACGCTCGTGGATGAGCTTTTCGTCTTGGGGGAGACTCAAAAGGCCGAGCACCTTATTGCTCGCGCTTGGCCGGCTGTTTTTTCTGCTCTTTTGAGTTTTCTGCAGCCTGAAGAGAACGCTGGCAAAGGATCGGATGCGCAGGAGGCAGCCCAATGGCGCCGAACCATACTGAGCGTCGGCCAAAACTGCACCTTGATGACGCAGTGCAGCAGTGCATTGAGTTTTCATCAGCGCTTATGGCGTGCCGCGGCGTTTCTCTATTTCTCCCAAGATGAACGTGATGTCGAAAACGGGTTGAACGAACTGATTTCGCTCACATCGCTTTTGCGCCCGGCTGAGGAAGTTTTAGAAGTGCTTGCCCTGATGACGGTCGTGTTTGCGGGGGAGGCTTTTGAAGTGCCGGCGTACTGTTTGGCTTGGCTTTCTTGCGCCATGGACAGGCGCCGCGCAGCAGTGCTGCCTGCACGAAAGAAGGCCGAGGCTGACATCCGGCCGCATCCGGCCGAAGTGCTCACAGAGAGCGCTGAAGCCTGTCGGGCAGAAGCGGATCGGTTTTGGCTCCTGCGTTCCCTTTTCATGGAAGGGAATGTGCTGGATTTGAAAAAACGTCTGGCCTATGCGCGTTTTATCGATCGGACGTTCTTTGAAGAGCTGCTCTTTCGTGTGCTCGATGTGCGATGCGCGGCGAAAGCATCTCAGCGGGATCATGATGCGCTTGCAGAGAGTCAATATCGGCTGAAGGGGCATCTTGCCGTACCGTCGAACGCAGAAACGGCTGCGGTGCTTTCGCTCGTCGTTAAGGTGATAGAGGCGGAAGTGCTCGCTCGGCTATCCAGCAATTTGCTTGGGCAGAATGCCGGCGGCAAGGCGGTTAATGGAACCGCTGCGGCGCAAAAGCCCTCGAAGGGGACCGCCGCAATGAAGGAAGCCCTTGAGAGAGCCGCTCGGCAGCTTGGCGTTGAATTTGTTCGATGTCTTTTCGAAGATGCCGAAGGACCGATTGTGAGTCTTGGCCGAGGCGCCATGCTGGCGCTTTATTTCGCACCAAGATCGGTCATGAATGATGAGACTTTCATCCTGCAGGAATCCGTTGGTCCTCTGTCTCCGGGCGAATATCGCGCAGAAAAGCTCCTCGAACTCTGGCGCCGAGAAGCCAGCCCCTTCAAGATGCCCGAGGACTTTTTGCGTCTTGTTGTGGAAGCGGGCCGCCGGGCGAAGCCCAAATCAGCCGATGTCCGGCTTTTCAAACCGCTGCTGATCAAATGTCCGGAATATTTCGGAGATGATCTTCACCAATTGCTCTGGCACGTTCGAATGGCTGTGGCCGAACAGCGTTGGGCGGATGCTGAGGAAGGACTTTTCACGGCTGCAGAGTGTCTTCTCGACAGGGCGCAAGACGCAGCAAGGGATGAAACGATCGAGTCGCTCTGGCACGTTCGAATGGCTGTGGCCGAACAGCGTTGGGCGGATGCTGAGGAAGGACTTTTCACGGCTGCAGAGTGTCTTCTCGACAGGGCGCAAGACGCAGCAAGGGATGAAACGATCGAGTCGCTCTGGCTCGAAGCTGCTTCGCTTGCAGCTTGGACGGCAGCCGGCCGCGTCGTACTGGTGCCGGGCATAAAGTGGATGAAACCTTATGCGGACAACGAAGCGGAGCTGATTGTCGAGCGCCTGCGGCTTGGAATTCCAGATGCGGTGAAGCTCGCTGATCTTTTCGCAGAGCTTTCCGACGCTGCTCCGGCTTGAGGAGTCATCATGAAGAACGCTCAGATCATTCATCATTACTGGACATCGCCTTGCGGCATTTTGGACCTCGCTTCTATTGGCGAAGAGCTTGTCATGTGCGACTGGGCGGAAGGCTGGCATCGAGCGGCAGCGCTCTATCGGCTGACCCGACTGACCAAGCTTCCTATGGTCGAAGATGCCTCATCGGTTATTGACCTCGCACAGGTGCAGCTTGCGGAGTACTTTGATTAGCGGCGACAGGTGTTCTCCGTCCCGTTAAGGATGATTGGCAGCGAGTTTCAAGCGCGTGTTTGGCACGCACTCACCAAAATTCCATACGGCAAGACGATTTCCTATGGGGAAATTGCCCGGGAGGTGAACTCGCCGAAAGCTGTGCGGGCGGTGGGCGGTGCTGTGGGCGCCAATCTGTTTTCCATCATCATCCCGTGTCACCGCGTCGTCGGCGCGAATGGTTCTCCATCACGGGCTATGGCGGCGGATATGCCGCCAAGCGTCATCTTCTTGCGTTGGAACTTGGGCTCTCGGCTGACGAGCTCCCGTTCAGCCGCGGCGTGAAGGAGTGATTTCAGCAGCGTGACTTAGCCGCCTTCGAGCACCGTTAGGAATTGCTTTAAGTTGTGCACCCGGAGCTTCTTATAGATGTTGTTGCGGTGTCCCTGCACTGTACGATCCGAAAGGTCGAGACGCTCGGCAATGTCATGATTGGCAAGACCCTGCTTAAGAAGCTCAGTGATTTCGTGTTCTCGCGGACTCATTTCCGCGAGAATCTGCTCGACGGCCTGTTTGGGCAGTGCGCCCTGCGACGCCTCAACACTCACGCGGCTTGCCGCCTCAATAGCGTCAGCGAGCGCCTCGGCATCAACGGGTTTTTCAAGGAAGTCGAAAGCACCGAGTTTGAGCGTTCGGACTGCGGTGGGTACATCGCCGTGGCCGGTGACGAAGATGATGGGAAGCGACAGATTCTGAGCCTTCATGCGCTCCTGGAGTTCCAGTCCGGACATGCCGGGCATGCGGATGTCTAGGAGCAGACACCCGGGAGGCGTTGAGCGCCATGCTTTAAGAAATTCTTCGGCGGATCCCCAGGCTGCAGTTTGCCAGCCGCGGCATGAGAGCATGAAGGAGAGTGCATCGCGTACTTCGGCATCGTCATCAACGATTCGGATGAGCACCGTTCGCTGGAGATCTTCGAGTGTTTTGAGGCCGGAGCCGTCAGTTTGCTTCTGGTCGGTCATGATGCTTGAGGCGGAATGTCGTAATGCGAAGAAGAGGAGGATTCGGTGCCAGCTGTGTTCTTCGAGGGATACGAGCCGGCGCGCAGGAGTCGAACTTGCGCGATGACGCCGCCCTGCGGGCGCTCAAAGAAGGTCAGTCGCCCGCCGGAGGCCTCGGCGATGGCAATTGCAATGGGAACACCAAGTCCATGCCCTGCGGCTTTGGTCGTGATGAGAGGCGTGGTGAGCTCGTTGAAGGCGGCATTCGTCATCTGCAGGCCAGTGTTCTCGATGGTGATGAGCACTGAACGATCCGTTTTGTCCGTCGGATCGGGCTGGGTACGCACGGATACGGTCGGAACCTCTTGAGCGCCCGAAGTGCTGTCACTAGCAGCGGAAGCGGCGGCTTCAAAAGCATTTTTGATGAGGTTTCTCATGAGCAGTTCGAGTTCGAGCGCGTCTCCCAACACCTCAATGCCCTCAATGCCCTCAACGGACTCACACTTGAAGGCAACAGTGCGCTGCAGATCCGGAGAAATGGCGGTCAGTACATTGTCAATGGTGGTCTTTAAGGACACCGTTCTGTCGCGGCGGGTTTGGTTGCGCGAATAGCCGCGGACTTTGGCAACGATCGCTTTGGTGCGTTCAAGTCCCTGCTCAATGCCAACGCGGCTTTTTTCCAGCATGGCGGTATTAACCGGCTGGCGTGAAAGCAGTGTTTTCATGCCGTCAAGGTAATACTGAACGGCTGCGAGCGGCTGAGCAAGTTCATGAGCAATCAGGTTGGAGAGCTGTCCCACGATGGTCGCTTTTTGCATGCGTTCCATGCGCCCGCGCATTTCTTCGAGCCGAAACTGCGATTTACGCTCCTCTTCAATACTGGCTTCAAGTTCAGCCGTGCGCACCCGCACAAGGTAGCCGACACGCCAGCTGTGAAAAGCAAGCCCAAGAATCATCGCTGCAGCCAATACGCACCAGGCGAGGTTTTTCGTCAGCCAATCTTTGAAGGAAATGTCGCGCAGATAAGCGTAGTTTTCGATTTTGAGTTCGCGGTAGAGCCGATTAACAGGACGAAGGTCGGTGGCTACACCCCAATGGTGACCGGGTGCAATTTCCTTGATTGAGAGGAGTGTGCGGGCGATCACATGCGCCGCACCCGGCGCGGAGCCTTCGAGTACAGACACCATGATGTTGGGGTAGGTGCGCGAGGTGTGAATGCAGTGCAGTGTCGGATCTTCGCGGGGTTCGAGGACGCGGTAGCGTGCACGGACTTCGGGCGGCTGGTGCTCGAGCCAGCAGGCGCGAACCATGGCAACGTCGGCTTCATGTGTATCGAGGCGGGAAGCGATGGCCGCGTTTTCGCTGTCGCCGGTAAAGTGGATATCGCTGAAAAAATGCTCCGGATCATATCCGCGGACGGCAATTTCGCCGAGCCCTGTGCGATAGCTCATGAAGGCTGAGGCGTAGCTTGCCGAGAGGCGTTTGTCTTTGAGGTCCGCGATGGTTTTGATGTTTTCTTCATCGGCACGCACGAGGAAAGTGGTGGCTACACCCGTATTGGGATTGGGCTGCAGATCCGTGATGAGCGTGGCTACAGGGAGAACGCCGTGCGGCGACATGCGCATGGAAAAGCCCGAACTGGCAATGAAAACGTCGATATTGCCCGTTTCGATCAAATGTTCAAGCTTCGGGGAAGGAATTCTGGGATAGATCTCAACCGGATAGGGGGCAAATGCCTTCTCAATGGTTTCAAGCGTATTCATCAGCGCTTCGGTGGTAACGGGCTGTTCCCAAAGTGAAATGATCCCGACGCGAAGCGGTCGATTTTGGAAAATCTGCGCGGTGGCCGATGAAAGGGCATCCGTCTGATCGGCTCGGTGAGCGCTCTCTGATATGTCGGACGCGCTCATCGGTTCTTGAGCGGGCTGCGGTTCCTGGTGCCCCTGATGTGCCAGATTGGTGGGTGTATCAGGCTGCGCCGTGGGCACGGGAAAGGCGAGCCGCGTCTGACCCGTGCCGGTTGAGTTCTGCAGTGCAGCAAGGCTTGGCGTGAAGGCAAGGACAAGCAGAAGCAGTGCCGTTCGCCGACATAAAGTCGGCAAGAGCCGTGAGCGCTGGCGAATACATGAAGGGAAAAGTACGGACATGGTTTTTGAGCTGCCGATCGGTGCTTCTGTTCTCCCATTCTAGGCAGAGGACTGATTGCGCGCTTTTGCTGAACGCATAGATTTGTTGACGCTTGTCAGGCTACTCGAGTACCTCGTTTGGGAAATTGTTTTCATCGGAAGAAAGCGTAATGAGTGCAGCCCTCGGCCGTTATTCAAACGCAGCTTTCCGAAAAAACTAAAAGTGTGCGGTCAATGCCGTACGCACGAAGAAAAGGAGAAAACCATGTCTGCGAATCTATCTCGTCGCTCCTTCATCGCTGGTTCAGCCGCTATGGGCGGCATGATGCTGGGTGTATCGAGCTCCGCTGAAGCCAAAGTTCCTTCGAAGTGGGACTTCAAGGCCGACGTGATTGTCGTCGGTGCCGGCGCCGCAGGCATTCCGGCTGCTATTCGCGCAGTCGAACAGGGTCTTTCGGTTCTCGTGGTTGATGCCAACTACGATATCGGCGGTCACGCCATCATTTCTCAGGGCAATACGCTTTTGGGCGGCGGCAATGCCATGCAGCAAAAGTACGGCATTAAGGACTCCCCTGAGACGGTCTTCAAAGATCTGACGGACTGGTCCGTGACGCTCCCGAACGGCTTTGCCGACTACCGCTTCAATGACCGTGACATGCAGGCGATGATCGCCAAAGAATCCGTGCCAACTTATGACTGGCTCGTCAAAATCGGCGTTCCGTTCCTCGACAAGAAGCCTGACAATGCCGGTGCTTACGGCGCAGGCTGCAGCGCCCCGCGTGAACTCCACTTCTCATGGACGAAGGGCGCCAATCTCGAAGCGCCTGCCGGCACGAGCGGCACCGTGCTGATGCGCTCGCTCGAAGACGCAGCCCGCAAGGTCGGCGTGAAGTTCCTGCTTAACTTCTACATGGACGAACTAATCGTCGACGAAAAGGGCCGCGTTGTGGGTTTGAAGGCCCATCGTACGCCGAAGGTTCTCCCGGACGGTACGGAACTCAAGAGTTTCCGCAGTGACGGCAATGTGGAGTCCAAGAAGGACAAGATCGTCGTCGGAGCCAAGAAGGCCGTCGTGCTTGCCACCGCCGGCTATACCGACAATGTGACCTTCCGCCGCATGATCGACCCGCGTCTCACGAAGGAATTTGCTTCGGCTGCCTGCGAATATTCGCCGCAGGACGGCTCCGGCACGCTTGCCGCTATTAAGGTTGGCGCTGGCCTTTGGGGTCTGACGAATGCTTATACGGAACGCCCGATTTCACTTACCCGCGGTGCAGTGGTCGGCGTGCGCGACACGTATCTGCGCTGGGCGCCCGAATCACCGATCTTCCCGCTCGTGAAGCATTCCGGCGTAGCGCTTCGCAACTGGCAGAACGCCATCGTTGTCAACTGGGTCGGCAAACGCTTCTTTGAAGAAACTTCGTCTGCCGGCTTGACGGCTGATTCCGGCAAACTGACGAGCTACGGCACGGCCAACAGCACCCGCGGCCTGATGAACGGCACGAACGGCGCCTTCTTCAAGGAACTTGACAAGAACCCGTACGTTCAGGGTAATTGGCGCAACATCGACCGTACGAAGTACAACCCGATTAACTTCATCGCCGCAGCGCTGCAGATCAATGAAGGGTCGCATGCCCCGGATTGGTCGGCTGGTCCTCAGTGGGCTATTTTCGACAGTGAAGCCATCAAGCGCGAACGTATTCGCACGGATGAAAAGAGTGTTGATCCGGAATACTTCTTCAAGGCCGATACGATTGAAGAGCTCGCAGAGAAGATCAACACGAATCCGTACATGTCGCACAAGATGGATCCGAAGATCCTGGCTGAAACCGTTGCGAAGTACAACAGCTACGTCGACGCCGGTGCGGATCCGGACTTTGACAAACCCAAGCCCCAGTACAAGATTGAGAAAGGGCCGTTCTATGCGGCGTGGACTTCCGTCACGCTTCACGACTGCTACTGCGGTCTGCATGTGAACAATGCCTGTGAAGTGCTTGACTGGGAAGGCGAAAAGATCCCGGGTCTCTATGCTGCGGGCGAAGTGACGGGCGGCTCCTCCATGCACGGTCTCTCTCGCGGTCTTATTCAGGCCTATGTGCTTGGCGATACCTTTGCGTCGCTCAAGAAGTAAATAAACCGAACCCACTTCCTGGAGACCTAGAGCATCATGAGAACGACCTCCATCATTACGCTCGCAGCTGCGGCTGCAGTGCTCATGATGCTCTCTCCGGCGCCCGAGGTTCAGGCCGCTGAGACCATGAAGCCCGAACAATGCCTCATGTGTCACGGCGGCAGCTTTGACGCCCTGAGAGAGCAGACAAAGAACTGGAAGGATGAATTTGGATCACCTGTCCAGCCCCATCAGTACCTTGACCCTAATGCCGCTAATCCGCATGCCGGCGCAAAGGTTGTGCCGGAGTGCACGGGCTGCCATCAGGCTCACCCGATTCCGGTTCCCAAGGACTTCAAACCCGAACCCGCCTCACTGTCGATGTGCTACGGGTGCCATCATATGGAGAATTTCCAAAAGTGCAGCGATGCAGGCTGCCACGAAAAATAATGTGAAGATGGTCTCTCTTCGCTCCTGGCAGTCCGGTTTGCTGCGTCCGCAGCAGCCGGACTGTTTTTTGGGAAGCGGTGTGAATGGCTCACAAGAGCGTGAGGAGCCGCGAAAGCACGCGCACGCGCGGCTCAATAGTCAGGATGAGCAGGTATTCATTGGCGGAGTGAAAGCCCCCGCCCGCAGGACCTGCGCCGTCAATCACCGGCGTACCGGCAGCAGCTATGCGGTTGGCGTCCGAACCGCCGCCTGCGTCCGCCCATTGGGCTTCAAAGCCTTCCAAACGTGCAGCTTCATTCACGAGCTCAATGAGCGGGCGGTTCTTTTCGGAATAAGGCATTGCCGGTGTAAGCGACAGCCGTTTGGCTTCGACGTGAATGCCGTCGACGCAGCTCCTTCGTGCAAGGGCTTGGATGGCGTCATCAATCGCTTGACCGTCTTCATCCCGGTAGCATCGGCGGTCAATCGTGAGCTTACAGAGGTCCGGCACGGTGTTGCATACCGTGCCGCCGTGAATGACGCCGACATTGACCGAGGTGCCTTTGCCGCTGTAATCCTGAAGCTGATTGACTTCGAGCGTGAAGCGAGCGGCGGCCAATATGGCCGAACGTCCGTCCTGCGGATTATTGCCGGCATGAGCAGCGACGCCGCGGAAGACGACTTCCCAAACAGCACGGCCTTTGCGCGAACGCACAAAGGCCCCGTTCGGCCGCCCCGGTTCGCATACCACGGCGAGCCGGCTCTTTTGGGCAAGCGACGAGAGCCAAGCGCCAGAGGATACCGAGCTTATTTCCTCATCGGGATTGTAGGCCACGGCAATAGAGAGTCGATTGAGGTCTTGGGGCCGGGCATTTTTGAGCGCATGAAAAATGGCAACGACGCCAGCCTTGCAGTCAGCGCACCCCGCGCCGGAGATGCGTTCTTTGTCAACGGTGAAAGGCCGCAGGGCGGCAGTGCCGTCCGGATAGACCGTGTCGAGGTGCGCATTGAAGAGAACGTCATAATGGTCGGCATTGGGCTGATTGACGGCAAAGAGTCCTCGGCCGGCTTGGCTGCCAAGATCAACAAGCTCAGCAGCAAAACCAATCGCATCGAAGCGGCGTTTCATGATTTCTGCGGCTCTAGTGACGCCGGTGCAGTTGCTGCTGCCGCAGTCAAGATCGACGACTTCCTGAAGATCGCGAAGATAGTCATTTAAACAAAACATCTGCGTAGTTCCCATGATGAAATGACCTGCTGACCGGTTTTCCTCCATAAACGCTCTGAGATTCTCGAGCGGCAGAGCTCTTGCAGTCAAAAGGGCGTGTCTGTCATGCAGTGCATGATAGGCACGCCCTTCAATTGAGCTGCGGGAGGCGTTATTCAATGCCCGTGACTTTGAAGCCCGCTCCTTCAACGGTTGCTCGGAGCATGTCGTCGGTTACGAAAAGATCGGCGTCGACTCGGGCCTCCTGCTTTTTAAGGCTCACTTCAACGGCATCAATGCCGGGCAGTGCCTTGAGGGCTTTTTCGACGGACTGAGTGCAGTGTCCGCAGTGCATGCCTTCGATATGAATGATTTTTTGAGCCATTTGTTTTTCCTTGTGAGAGGGTTCAGCTGGTTGGGCTGCTGCTAAAGGAGCCGCATCGGCATCTGTTTCAAGCTTAGGCTTAAAAAAGCGCAGACGCAGCGCATTGGAGACAACGGAGAAGGATGAAAGGCTCATGGCCGCCGCAGCGATCATCGGCGAGAGCGTGAGGCCCTGCGAAGCAAAGACGCCGGCGGCAATCGGGATGCCGATCAGGTTGTAGATGAATGCCCAGAAGAGATTTTCGCGAATATTGCGCATAACGGCGCGTGAGAGCTCAACGGCTGCGGGCACGTCACCGAGGCGGCTGCGCATGAGAACCAGATCAGCCGAGGCAATAGCGACGTCAGTGCCTGCGCCGATGGCTGCGCCGACATCCGCGCGGGCCAGTGCCGGTGCGTCGTTGACGCCGTCTCCGACCATTAGAACGCGCTTGTCCATTGCCTGCAGACGAGCAATCTCATTGGCCTTCCCCGAAGGCAGAACGCCGGCGATGACGCGGTCAATCCCGGCACGCTTTGCGACGGCATTCGCTGTCGTTTGATTGTCGCCGGTGAGAAGCGTGACTTCGATGCCGAGTTTTTTCAGCGCAGCAATGGCTGCAGCTGAATCCGGTTTGATGGGGTCGGCCAGCCCAAGGAGACCGAGCAGCATCCCAGGGGCATCTTCCTGCGGCGCCTGTCCGATGAAAAGCGGTGTTTCGCCCGATTCGGCTGACTGTTGTGCCGCTGCGGCGATTGCCGGCGGCGGCGTCAGGCCAAAAGCCTCGACCATTCGGGCGTTGCCGGCAAAGTAAAGTTTCTTGCCGATTTTGGCGGCAATGCCTTGGCCGGCAGTTTGCTCGAACTCGCTGATGGGCTGCGTCGGAAGGTTCTTTTCTTTCGCGGCGGCTACTACGGCAGAGGCGAGCGGATGTTCGGAAGCGCTTTCGAGCGAAGCGGCAATCATGAGGAGCGGCGTCTCCAGTCCGGCCGCAGCCGGTGCAATACGGACGACCTGAGGCTTTCCGGCCGTGACAGTGCCTGTTTTATCGAGGACCGCACAGTCGATCTTGCCGAGCAGTTCAAGCGCTTCAGCACTCTTAAAGAGAATGCCTCGGCGAGCGCCGCGGCCAGTGCCCACCATGATGGCAGTCGGCGTGGCGAGGCCGAGCGCGCAGGGGCAGGAAATGACGAGGACGGAGATGGCGCACGTGAGCGCGAAGGAGAAGTCGCGTCCAAGGAAGAGCCACACGACAAGCGTGAGGAGGGCAATGCCGATCACTACGGGAACGAAAACGCCGCTCACGCGGTCAGCGAGGCGTGCAATCGGGGCCTTTGACGATGTGGCTTCATCAACGAGCTTGATGATTTGCGCGAGTGCTGTATCGTCGCCCACGCGGAGCGCTTTCATGACAAATCGGCCGCTCGAAACCAAGGTGGCGCCGGTGAGCGCATCGCCGGGCTTCTTTTCAACGGGAATGCTCTCGCCCGTCATGGCGGATTCGTCAACCGAACCAGTACCTTCCGTTACGATGCCGTCGACCGGAATGGATGCGCCGGTTTTGAGCACGACCAGGTCGCCCGCCGCAACCGCCTCGCGGGCGACGGTCACTTCCTTGCCGTCGCGAAGCACCACGGCTGTTTTGGGGGCAAGAGCAGCAAGTTTTTCAATCGCATCCGTCGTACGGCCCTTGGCGCGTGCTTCAAGCCACTTGCCCACGGTGATGAGCGTGACGATCATGGCTGCGCCTTCAAAATAAAGGCCGTGGGCAAGATGAAGCGCATGATCGATCTGACCGGCTCCGGCCCAATAGGACGCTTCAGCAAGCACCCAGACGCCGTATATGAAGGCGGCGCCTGCGCCTACTGCAATGAGCGAGTCCATTGACGGGGCACGGTGGCAGAGCGCACGGAAGCCGCGCACGAAGAAGACGCGGTTGAGAAAGAGGGGCGGCAGCGAGAGGACGAGCTGCAAAACGCCGCGCAGGAGCCCGGATTCATGGCTGCCGAGCCAGTCCGGCATGGGCAGTCCCATCATGCTGCCCATGCTGACGTACATGAGGAGCACGAGGAACATAATGGAGTAAATGAGGCGAGTTTTCACCTCAGCAGCCTCGGCGGCAACTGTTTCCGCACGGCTCGGGACAGCGGAAGCATTTTTAGCGCCTGGATCCGTGCGCTGAGCGCCGTAGCCGGCTTCAGAAACGGCTGCCTCGATGGCCTGCGTGAGCTCGTTGGCCTGCGATGCGTCTTTGGGCGTCACCTCCATGGTGTTTTTGAGCAGGTTGACGGCAACATTTTCTACACCGTCGAGCCCGGATACGACTTTCTCAACTCTGGCCTGACATGCAGCACAGCTCATGCCGGTGACGTTGAAGTGCATGCGGCAGACGGGATTTGCGTCTTGGGTGGTCATTGACAATGTCCAAATGGATGCGGGAGGTACGAACTCTGCACGTCAGTACGGTGGTTCGCGACTCCAAGTGATGATTGGTTCGTATGCTAAACCTTGAAGCAGCTTCTGACTTAATACTTTAGAAGGGCAGCGCATCATCCATTATGGGCGGGCGGCATCTTTACCCTGCTGAGCGGAGGCGGCAGTTTCAGAGGCTGAATGGCTCAGGTTCCGCCAGGCGGATGGGATTTCCGTTTTGCGGATCCGGAAAGATGATTTCGGCGGCATGCAGCAAAAGCGGAGTTTCCGGCCGATCGACCAAGAGCCCCGGCCGGCTGTAGTAAGGATCGCCGGCAATGGGGGCATTGAGGCCGAGCGTCGGATGGGCGGCATGGAGCCGAAGCTGATGCGTGCGGCCTGTGAGCGGCAGAAAGTCGACCAGCGTACGTCCGTTTTTTTCACTCAGCCGCCGCCACTGCGTGCGCGCCTCGCGCCCGCCCAGAGCGGCAATCTGCCGCAGCCGGTCGAGCGGATGTGTGGTGATGGGAAAGTCAATCAGGCCGCATTCGGCAGGAAGCCTTCCCTCCAGCACGGCTCGATAGCGTTTTTCGACGCGCCCTTCACGAAAGGCAGCCATCAGTGATCGAATGCCTTCGGGTGTTTTGCCGTACAGCAGGATTCCGGAGGTGTCCATATCGAGACGATGGACGGCTGTGAGGGACGTGCCCGTCATTTCGGAAGCTATGGTTAAGGCATTCGGAAGTCCGCCGGTGCCCGGAACGGAGAGCAGCCCGGAAGGTTTGAATACCGCGATAAAGTCGCGGTGTTCGAGCAGGATGCGCGGCCGAAGGGACTGCGTGACGAGTGAGTTGACTCTTGGATCGCTTGCAAAGGGGATGCCTTCCAAAAGGAATTCCACCAAGGGCTTGGTCGTTGTTTTGGGGGAGAGCGCCATGCCGTCCCATTTGACGTCGTATATGGGGGCGCTGCCGCGCCACCATTCCATGCTGGCGAGCGCAGTGAGTTTTTTGCCGGCAGCTCGCGCCTGAGCTGCGGCGAGCAGGTTGGCCGCCAACGGCGACTCGACGGCATCGAGGAGCGCGCGGTTCCAGTGTTCGAATGTGAGGTTGAGCCCGGCAGCGCCGCCGCGGGCGATTTTGGGCGGCCGTCTGGCCCGGTCGCTCTCGGCAAACGCCAAAAGAGAGGTACGGGTTCCCGCCATCGTCAGGATTTCCACAGAGCGGGCAGCTTCTTCAAAGGCGCCGCAGGATGTTTTTCCGGCAATGCGGTCGGCCATCGGCAGCGCTTCGTTTGGGAGCGGCAATACAAAATCGGCCGGAGACTGAGAAGCGATGAGGAGGATTGACTGCTGAGCCGGGTCGTCATTTTCTGCTCGGCAGACCAGTACATTCCGACGGCCGGGAGCGTCGCTGAAAAGCGCTGCGTCTTCGGCGAGCTGACGGGCTTTCAAAGCAATTGGCAGAGGCGCGCCGTGCCATGGAGAAGGAAAGTACTCAGCTGAGGCGGCGCCGGATGATTCCGTAAAAAGTTCGGAGAGCGGAAGGGAAAGCAGGCGCGGCATGACGACATTCTCCGTTGCAGCAACTCCCGTGCGCAGGGCCTTAGGCCTTATTCGGGCGTTCTTGCGGGCACAAACGCAGGCATTCTACACAAGGCGCCGAATACATTCGGACAACGGGATGGGGCAGAGAGCCTGCGCTAATCCTTACATCATTCTCACGCTGCCGAACATTACCCATTCAAGATCGTCTGGGGCAGTTGCTTCCGGGTCCGCATCCCGGTACGATGGCTGAGTTTAGGTATTTGTGACTAGATCCCTCACGGCACGCTGCAGTTTGCACATTAAAAAGTATTTATGAAGATATCTGAAGCAGTAGCGGATTCAAACAAGAGAAACGAGTCGCGGCAGCTTATGTCTATTGCGCTTCCGCTCATGATGGGGCTGGCGCTCGAGCAGCTGATCGGCATGACAGACGTGCTTTTTCTCGGACGTTACGGCGAAGCGGAGCTTGCTGCCGCCGGCGTAGCGGGCATCTATGTGATGCTCGTGATGATGCTGGGGTTAGGTTATACGGTGGGTTCGCAGTCGCTGATGTCGCGCGCAAACGGCGCCGGCCGCGCTGAGGAGGTGGGGGCGATTTTTCGCCAGAGTGCGATTTTCATGACGGCCTGCGGTTTTGTCATCATGCTTGCGAGCTGGTTCCTGATCGGCCCGATGTTCGAGCGTTTCATTGCCGCTGATGCCGTTCGCAAGGCAGCAGACGATTATGTTTTCTGGCGTTTGGCCGGGCTGCCGTTTGCTTATGTCGGACTGCTGGCGCGAGCGTACTTCGTTGCCGTGATGCACACCCGGGTGATTACGTCGGCATCTATTGTGATGGTGCTCGTCAACTGCGGCTTAAATTCGCTGCTTATCTTTGGGCTGGGTCCTTTCCCCGAACTTGGCATCGCCGGCGCAGCGATCGCCTCTGCAGTCAGTGAACTGGCGGCACTGGCAGTGTATTTTCTGGAATTCCTGCGGCACAGCGCCTCTTCGAAGCTCTTGGAGGTGAGCAAGCACCTTTGGCGCCTTGACTGGCTCCTTCAGCACCGAATTTTTATGTTAAGCCGCTGGCTGATGCTCCAAGAAGCGATGGCCTTCGGCGTTTGGCTCTATTTTTTCATTGTGGTGGAAAATGCCGGCGGCGAGCGCGCATTGGCGCTTTCCAATATTGTGCGGCAGCTCGGTGCAGTTCTTTTTCTCTTTGTGCACGCATTCGGCTCCGCGGCTGGAACGATCGCTGCTAACTATGCCGGGGCAGGAAAGCCTGAATGGATTCGTCCAATGGCGTCATTGGCGCTGCGGCTTTGTGCTTTAGTGCTGCTGCCGTTCTTTTTGTGTTTTGCGCTTTTCCCCTCGCTGGTACTCGGTATCCTCACCGATCTTCCAGAAGTGATTTCCGATGCTAAGCCATCCTTTTATGTGATGGTGCTCGCTTATGCATTGACAACCCCCGCCTATCTTTATTTCTTTGTGATTGGTGCGCTCGGCTTTGCCAAGGAGAGTTTCAGGATGACGGTCACGGCGGTTGCGGCTTACGGCGTCTATATCGCCGTCCTGAATTTGTTCACGCCGCCGACGGCAGTCTATTGGACGGCGGATATAGTGTACGGTCTGACGCTTTGGCTGGGGGTGACAGTGGTTTGGCGTCGGGCTCGAGCAGCGGGCTTTCGCAGCGCAGCGGCCGATGGGTTCTGATGCGGCTGAGGCGAAGCGTTGGCTGCGCACAACGTCCGTCAACAGGCATCGTTAACCTGCAGACGATGAATTTTTACATTCTTTCATCTAATTGTTTTCATCGACGGCGCTCCTGTTTTTCGTCCGTCACAGCGGCTGATGCGAAGTTTGAATGAGGCCGGCTGAGCAAAAAGCAGGGTACTTCTACTTCGTTGATTTTCTTACATCCGTCCAATCGAAACCGTGTTGAGTTTTGAGACAAATCCTGTCGCATTTGTTTGCTGGCAGCCGATTTTGCCCGTTGGTTTATTCAAGCAAACAGCATGATGATGCGTTTTGTCGGCTATCGAGCGAATGAATATTTTCCTGTAGGGCCCTCCGCAAATCGTTTTTTCTTGGCTATAGTGTGCCTCACCTGTCGCAGTGGTTGATTCTGGCCTCTGTGGAAAGGCATATTTATCCTAAGGTCGCCGCGACGGGAATTGTTCCCGCACGGGAATCCATATCAAGGAGAGCATCCATGAATAAGACCGAACTGACCGCCGCTGTTGCTCAGAAGGCTGGTTTGTCCAAGTCCGACGCCGCCAAAGTCCTCGGCGCCTTCTTCGAAACTGTCTCTGAAGAACTCAGCAAGGGGCAGGCTGTTCAGATCATCGGCTTCGGCAACTTCGAAGTGGCCGACTACAAGGCTCGTACCGGCCGCAATCCCCAGACGGGCGCAGTGCTCGAAATCCCGGCTGGCAAGCGTCCGAAGTTCACCGCAGGCTCTGCGCTGAAGAAGGCTGTCGCCGGCTGATCATTGCTTAATCGCAAGCGTAAGCACGCACCTGCATCTGAAAAGCAGGGAGCGTGCTTTTTTTTATCCTGCGTGCGAAAAGGACTGTGTCATCCCGTTTATACGTGATGCATGGAAGCCTAAAATCCTTTACAAATCGTGAGATCTTTGACCTGGAAGTAGTCGCCTATGCACTAAACCGCGGTTTGGTTGTTCCAGAGCTTCTTAGGATCAAAAGACAGCCGTAAGGCTGTTGGTCCCCGGAGGGGCTTGAAATGAGAATGGTGGAAACCCAATGGGAGTGTGCGGCTTGAAAGAAACTTGCCGCGGACTGATCGGAGGGATGCGGCCGCGCATGCTCAATTGAAGCCCCATTGCCGCATTCCCAACAAGGACGCTTAAGTGATGTCTGAAGCCGCAACCAATAAAAAAACTCCGATCTACAAAGTCCTCTACTTTCAAGTCATCTGCGCTATCGTAATTGGCATCGTCTTAGGTGCTGTCTGGCCTGAAGTGGGCGAGAAAATGAAGCCTTTCGGCGATGGCTTCATTCGTTTAATTAAGATGATCATTGCGCCGGTCATTTTCTGTACGGTTGTGACAGGCATTGCCGGCATGGAGAATATGAAGAAGGTCGGGAAAACGGGCGGCCTGGCACTTCTTTATTTTGAAGTCGTTTCGACAATCGCTCTGATCATCGGTCTGGTGATCGTCAACGTGGTTGAGCCGGGTTCAGGCATGCATGTCGATCCGGCAACACTCGACCAGTCAGCTGTCTCTGCCTATACCGGACCAGGCAAGATGCAGACTACGACTCAGTTTCTGATGAACGTGATTCCGAGCACCGTAGTCGGCGCCTTTGCTCAGGGCGATATTCTGCAGGTGCTCTTCTTCTCAATCCTTTTCGGTTTTGCGCTGCATAAGTTCGGCGGCCGCGGTACGCTCGTCTTCGATCTCATCGAAAAGAGCTCCCAAATTCTTTTCCAGATCGTCGGCATGATCATGCGCGTTGCGCCGATCGGTGCATTCGGCGCAATGGCGTTCACCATTGGTAAGTACGGCATCGCATCTTTGCTGCCGCTTGCAAAGCTCATGGGCACCTTTTACGCCACGTGTCTGCTCTTCATTTTCATTGTGCTCGGCGCCATCTGCCGCATTCACGGTTTCTCCGTCATGCGCTACATCGCCTACATCAAGGAGGAGCTCCTGATCGTATTGGGCACATCGTCATCGGAATCGGTGCTTCCCCGCATGATGACCAAGATGGAAAGAGCCGGCGTTTCGCGTTCGGTCGTGGGGCTGGTGATTCCGACGGGCTATTCCTTCAACCTTGACGGAACGGCAATTTATCTGACGATGGCGGCTGTCTTTATCGCTCAGGCCTGTGACGTCAATATGACGATCATGCAGCAGGTGACGCTGCTCGCCGTGCTGCTCCTCACCTCCAAGGGGGCGGCAGGCGTGACGGGATCCGGCTTCATTGTGCTGGCAGCAACCCTTTCCGCTGTGGGCCACGTACCGGTGGCGGGGCTGGCTTTGATTCTCGGCATTGACCGTTTTATGAGTGAGGCGCGAGCGCTTACTAATATGATCGGCAACGGCATTGCCTGCGTGGTGGTCGGCCACTGGTGCGGCGAAGTTAAGAACGAAGCGCTGCATATGTACCTCTCCACGCCAAGTCAAAAAGCGAAGTACTACGCCGCTGATCAGGCTGAACACGAAGAAGCCCTCGAAAAGCATTAATGGCGAACGGTGCATTTCAGCCTTCGGTCTGAAATGCTGAGCAGTACGCTTTGAGCGGACAGTTCGACGATGTGTCGTTCTGTCCGCTTTGCTTTGCAATTCATCAGAGCGTCTGCGGACGCATAATGACTGCGGATCGGCATCCGTGAGAGCGGTGCAGAACAAAACTGGAGGAATGCAATGACTATTGAAATCACAGGTTCGATGGCGGGCCATGCAGATCGGCATACCGAGTCGTCGCTTGCGGAATCTTTTGAAAATGCCTATTTCACTGCGCCGTGGGATATTTATGAAGGGCCTCTAAAAGACTTTCCAAAGAAAAAGATTCGTCTGGAGGCCGAACCGCTTGTTTTGTTTGCACACGGCAGCTCCGGCATCGGGGAGCCCCTCAAAGCCTTCGGCCGATGGCTGGCCTCCTTCGGCATCGGGTTTCTCTGCCCGAACTCCTTCGTGCTCAAGGATCGCATAACCTACACTTCGCCCGTTTCGCGCGATGACTATGAGCGCATTCATGTCATGCGCTCGGCTGAACTGGCCAATGCGGCAGCACGCTTAACCGAAGTGCCCGGGTTTGACGGGCGCTATGTCGTAGCCGGCACGAGCGAAGGCGGTGTTGCTGCCGCACGGTTTCAGGCTCCCAAGGGCCAAGCCGAATGCGCACGCATGATCTTTTCCTGGTCCTGTGAGGACAATTATCATGTTGCCGCTCACCGCACGGCGATTCCGCAGGACATGCCCGTTCTCAATGTGATGAGCGCCGCCGATAAGTTCTTCTCTCAGGCCAACAGCTGGCTGGACAATCCTTCAGCGCTCGGCCATGCCGGCAGAACTTTGGCGAACCACTCCGACGCGTCCATTGTGCTCATTCCGGGAGCACCCCACACGCTCTTTGCACTTCCTCAAACGCAGTCCGCCGTGGAAGGCTTTCTTGAGCGGGTTTTGGAACTTTAAGCCTGCCGGTCAAAATAACCGGGACGCCTTCCATCGCTGGAGGCGTCCCGTTGGGCTGACTGCCGAGGATGCTCAGCAGTCGGTCATCGACGGCAAAGTGCTTCAGAAGAGCACTGAAACCGTGATGAGCATCACCACATAGCCGGTGAGGCAAGGCACAATCGTGCGCTTCACCATGGTGAGCGGGTTAACTTTGGCAAAGCCGGCCACGATAATAATGACGCCGGCGACTGGACTCATGGCGCGAAGCATTTCGGAAGCGGTATGCATCATCAGCATCATGGAGATGCCGTTTTCGCCAAAACTTTGTGCCGCAGCCGGAACAAGCTGTCCCAAACTGGTGAAGGCGGCAACGCCGGAGCCCGTGAGAACCGTGACGACACCGACAATAGCCGAAAGCACCACGCTGGAGCCGGTGTAGCCGAGACCAATTGAATCTGCGCCGTGCATCAGAAGTGCAACGATGCCGATGTTCTGCAGACCTTTGGCAAAGAAAGCCGCAACGAAGATCAAGCCGACGGTTGATGTGAGGATGGAACCCATTCCTTTGAACATGGCGAATGACAAATCAAAGGATTCCTTGATATTTCGACGTGTGATGAGATCGATAAAGAAGGATGCAATCCAGGCAATGAACATAGCCGTAGCCACATTCATCGAAACGCCCCAGACGAATTTATTGAAGACCAAAAGGAGCGCGATGGGCAGGAGCGGCAGGCAGGCATAAAAAGCAGGGGTTTGTTCGAGCTTTTCACGTTTTTGTTCAAGTTCCGAAAGGTCCGCAACGATGCCTCGTCCCTCGCGTTTATCAAACCAGTACTGCGTGACGACATGGGCGGCAGCCATTGCAAGAATGGTTGGAACGGCCATTGGCAGCTGATAACGGACAAGGTACTCAATCGGATCCAGGTGCACCAATTCCGAAGCAAAATTGGCGGTTCCGGAGGCCGGTGCGTAACCGATGGCCAGTACGCTTGCAACGACCGCAGCCGCGGCGAGCGGTGAACAGCCGACTCGGATGATGAGCGGATAAACCGTTACAACCATCAGCATGGCTAAGCCGGCCGCTGAAGTGATGACCAGACCGAGGCAGTGTCCAACGGTAAAAACGGCGGCGAGAATCAAATAGGGATTCTTGATCAGCGAAAGCGGTTTAGCGCAGACGGTGACGAAGCGGTCGGAGGCGCCGATTGCCTGCATATAGGCTGCAAAACCGCCGGAGATTAAGATCAGGAAGCCGACGCCGCTCACCTGTGAGACGCTGATCGTACGCAGGAGTTCAATGAGGTCAAAGCCAACGATGCCGGTGGCTGAGAATTTCTTCGGAAAGATCTCTGCGCCGCCCCAAAAGGCAAGCAGATTGAGAATCAGACCGCCAAGGAGCAGCACCATGTTGACTTGGTACTTTTTGACAATCGCCCATCCGCAAAGAATGAGTACGGCGATGCCGAGCCAGGGAAAAATCGAATTCATGGAGGTGAGTTATTAGAGAAAACAGAGGATCCAGACAGCACTCGTCAGTGCCGTCTGCGTGCGGCTGGATGGCAGCCGCACGAACTTCAGACGGGGAATATGGCTCATTGAGCCGCAGTTAGGTTGTTTTTGAAGCTGCGTCAGTGAGCGCGGCCAAGCTCTTTGGTGATGTCGGAGGCAAGATTGGCCATCCATTTATTCACATTGCGGTGCAGACAGATCTGCTTGGCGTCATTTTGGCAGGGGCCGGCATCTAAGCCGCGGCTCGATGCGTACTTCACGGCAATTTTGGAGCCTTCGTATACGACATCAAACTGAGCTTCGAATTTCTGAGCGCGAGGTCCGCTCGGATAGGCGAGCTTAACGACGTTGCCATGCGTACTGACAACACGGAATTTACGCAATTGAGCTGCGTTCTTTACGGCATTGAGTGCTTGAGTCTGTCCAATCCCCTTGGCCGCGATGGGAGCGGGATTGTCGACGGGTTTCAACGGACCGGCAGCGAGCACCGTACCCGTGAGAGCGCAAGCGAGTGCTCCGGCAAAAATGCAAGATTTAATTGGCTTAAACATGTCATGCCTCCTTAAATGCTGCATTTCACGAACCATGGACTGAGGCCATTTCGCAAAATGCAGTGTGCATGCGGGTAATTCTATGTCGCAAGGAACGGCAGAGCGGGCTTCAGCTGTATGAAAAAAAAAGACCTCGCAGACAGTATGCCTGCGAGGCTTATATAAGGTTGTCCGCCGCAGGATGCGGCGGACGGCTCTGATGATTTTTGGACGAGATTAATGGGCCGAATGGATCGGGATCACCTTCGGCGTATTGTCGTCTTCCTTCTTGGCGAAGGTCTTCATCCAGAAGTACATGCCGACGATGGCGGCAAGCGACAGAAGGATGGCAACAGTCGCGTAGACCGGCGCAGAGCTGAAGTTCACGGCGCGGTAGAAGATAACAGCGGAGGTGTAGCCGAGCACCGTGCACCAGGAGGCAGAGAAGAGCGTCCAGGCAGCACCGACCTCACGGTAAATGGCAGCAATAGCAGCGCAGCAGGGCATGTAAAGCAGAACCATCAGCAGGTAGGCGAACGCAGCAGACTGAGAACCGAAGAGGATCTTAATCGTGTCGAACGTACCGGCAGAAACTTCCTGAGCTTCAGCTTCAGCAGCCGTATCAGAAAGGTCGCTTTCAACCTTGATGCCCATCGGGTCAGCCAGAGCGTCGCCGAGACCCTTCAGGTTTTCCCAAGTGGTCGAAACAGCTTCGTTGAAGGTGTCGGTGAAGGACCAGCCGCCTTCTTCTTCTTCCGGAGCAGCTTCTTCAGCAGGAGCAGCGCCGTCGGCAGCCTTTTCTTCTTCAGCCTTTGCAAGCGTGATAGTGTCGTAGAGGGAGTTCAACGTACCAACCACTGCTTCCTTCGCAAAGATGCCGGTGAAGACGCCCACAGCGGCAGGCCAGTTCTGTTCCTGAACACCCATCGGAGCGAAGATCGGAACGATGTCGCGGCCGATTTCCGAAAGCACAGACTTATCGGAGTCTTCATTGCCGAACGTGCCGTCAGTACCGAGGGAGTTCAAGAAGGCGAGCACTGCAACGATCGAAACAATCACCTTACCGGCGCGGAAGAGGAAGGTCTTCACGCGGTCCCACGTACGAAGCATCACGCCCTTGAAAGTCGGGATGTGGTACGGCGGAATTTCCATCACGAAGGCGCTCGCGGCACCAGGCAGCGCAGCATGCTTGAGCAAGAAGCCCGTCAGAATGGCAGCGAGAATACCGATGATATAGAGCAGGAACACGAGGTTCTGACCATTTTCAGGCCAGAAAGCCGTGGCGAACAGAACGTAGACCGGCAGGCGAGCACCGCAGGACATAAACGGAGCCATCAGGACCGTAATAATGCGGTCGGAAGCACGATCCATCGTACGGGTAGCCATCACGGCAGGAACGCCGCAGCCGAAGCCGACGAGCAGCGGCACGAAAGCCTTGCCCGGAAGGCCGAGAGCGCGCATCAGGCGGTCCATAACGAACGCCGCGCGAGCCATGTAGCCCGAGTCCTCAAGCAGCGCGAGGAAGAGGAAGAGGAAGAAGACGACCGGAATGAAGGTCGAGACCGTCTGGAGGCCGCCGCCGATGCCGTTGGCCAGGAAGACCGTGAGCCATTCGGGGCTGCCGATGTTCGTCAGGAGTTCAGAGAACCCGTCGACCATCACGCCGCCGACCAGAATGTCGAAGAAGTCAATGAACGCGCCGCCCAAGTTCTGCGTGAACAGGAACATCACGTACATGATGAAAAGGAAGATCGGCAGGCCGAGCCAGCGGTTAAGGACAACGCGGTCGATCTTGTCGGTGAGCGTCGCGGAAGCTTCGCCGACGCGGACAATCGCTTTCTCGGCGATGTTGGCCACGAGGTTGTAGCGAGCGTTGGCGATGGCGATATCGAGGTCGCCGTCGTATTCCTTGTCGAGGTCGGCAACGATCTTTTCGACGTTGGCGGCATTGACGTTCGGAAGTTTTTCTTCAAGACCCGGAGCGCGTTCCATGAATTGGCTGGCGAACCAGGGGGCACGTTCAACGCCCTGCTTCTTGAGATCTTCAGAAACCGCAGCGATCGCCTTGGTGATCTTTTCGTCGAATTCAACGGCCATCGGCGGGATGGTCGGATGTTCGAGGAAGTTGACAAGGGTATCCTTGACGTCGTTGAGGCCGGTTTCACGGCTGGCAACGATGCCGACAACCGGGCAGCCGAGCGCTTCCTGAAGCTTTTCCAAACGGATTTCAAGACGATGCTGCTTGGCGATGTCGAGCATGTTGACCACGACGATCATCGGCACACGCATTTCGATCAGCTGGGCCGTGAGGTAGAGGTTGCGCTCGAGGTTCGAGGCATCAACAATGTTGATGACCGCTTCAGCTTCACCCGACAGGATGTAGTCACGGGCGACGCGTTCATCTTCACCGGAGGAGGCTGCCGGCGTAATCGAATAGATGCCGGGAAGGTCGACGAGCTCGATCTTTTCGTTGCGGTATTCGAAATTACCGGTCTTCTTGTCGACCGTGACGCCGGGCCAGTTGCCCACGCGTTGGCGCGAACCAGTCAGGGCATTGAAAAACGTGGTCTTGCCGCAGTTCGGATTGCCGACCACGCAGACGATATGTTGACTCATCGTTTATAACCTTTTTGTGTGTGTAGTAGACGCTTGAGGGTCAGCGCCGACTTATAGCTTTTCGACTTCCATCAGCATCGCTTCGTCGCGTCGAACGCTGATGAAGCTGCCGCGTACACGGATTTCGATTGGGTCGCCCAGAGGGGCGATGCGGACCACTTCGAAAGTGGTGCCGGGAGTTGCTCCGAGCATCACGAGACGGCGGCGGTATTCAGGATGTTCCTTACCAAAGCCGATGATCTTGCCCTTGGAGCCAACGGGCAGTTCTTTTAGAAACATTTAAGGAGCCTCTTAGTAGACATAGATTTTTTGCGCAACGGCGAAATTGACGCCGATGCGGCCGTCTCCGACGGCAACAAGCAGGGGTTCACCCTCGGAAGCCTGAAGAACACGCACAGTGCTGCCGATTCTCATGCCGAGATCGGAAAGGCGTGAAACTTCAGCCTCAGGCAGCTTCATCCGCGCGACCGTGGCCGGTTCATTAAGATCGAGCGTCGCGAGCGTGCGGATCTGTCGGGGTTCTGTCATAGGTATTTGTCCTTGTAGCCAAATGTGACAGGGGGAATAGTAACGAGAACCTTTCTTATTTTCAAATCTTTGCGCTTGGCTGTAAGCACAAACGTTGCCTATGGTCAAATCTCCGTGCATGCAAACGAAATGAAATGCGTATCACGTTTCAGTTTGCGAACAACAAAATGAAATATCCGGAAAAAACAAATTGGATAAGGCGGCCAGAAGTAGGAATGTCTGCAAAATCGATGTTGAAACAGATGTTGGTAGACTCACTGAGCGGCATGCGGGCCGGACGGATCATCCGTTGCTGTGCGGGTTGAATTACAGGTGTTGTCAGGCGACGACATGTTTTCGCCGGAGCTGCTTTCATGAGGCGTGTTAGGGGCGGCCTGCTGGGCGCCAAAGCAGGCAAGCACTACCTGCCCCATGTCATTGACTGATTTGGCAAATCGGTCAGCGAGTTTTTCGAGTGCTGCGGCGACATTTTTCAGTCCCGTTTTAGCTTCGTCGGGAGCCGCCAGAAAGAGTCCGGCAGCCGCAATGAGGGCCGCTGCTGCCAGTCCGAGGATAAGTGCTCCGGCAAATAGGAGCAGCGACAGTGCGGCAGCCGAGAGAAGCAGCGCAGCCAATCCCTGCGAGATCTTGAGCCAGAGCTTCATAACAGTTAGGAGATTCTTTGGAGCGTTATAAAGTCGTACGGCTCGTGAAATAGAGGCCGCTGAAGGGCTGCCGCACGTCGGGAAATAAAAAAACGGGCATCCGGGTGCGACTGCCTGCAGGCAGAGAACCCGGATGCCCGCTTTCAAAGGGCATTCTAATGCGTTCAAGAGCGATTTCGAAATTGCTCTTTTACTGAACGCCTAAATTAAAGAACGCGGCGGTGTTGATAAAGGTGAACACCGAGGAGCACCGTGAAGAGTGCACCGAAAAGCAAATGGGCTTTAGCGCCGCGGAATGCGAGACCCGCAAGGGAGAGTGCGTAGCCCGCTGCCATCAGACGATTCTGCGTAACGCGGCGGGTACGACCGCCCGCCTTAACGTCAGGGGCGACGACCGGAGCGAGAAGGTCGAGCGCCCGATGAGCCCCGCTTTTGACGAGGCTGCCGGCTTCTCGAACGAGTTTGGCGGGGTGCTCGGCAAGGCAGGCGCCTGCGCAGCAGGGGGTCTTTGCTGCTTCAGGCTGTGCATCTTGGTCTTGCGCACCTTCAAAGACTTCGGCGGCTTCTTCCGCTGCGGGTTCGTCGGGGAGGAAGAACTGAGCAGCGGCAAGCAGCGATTCCGCATTAGTCTTGGTCTCATCCCATGTGACGAGAAGACTGCCGACACGCGGATTGAGCTTCACAGAAGTGATGCCGTCGAATCCAGCAATCATCGTCGTCAGACTTTCAACCTCTTCAGGTGAAAGTCCGCGCAGAGAGGCGTGGCGGATACGGGCGCGCCCGTGACAGATGGAGCGCACGAATTCTTTGGGATCTAGCATTATTGTTCTCTTATACGTTAGGCATCAGGCCTGCGTGAAAGGCAGGTTGATCGGCTTTTCACTTTCCGGAGCGCTGTTTTCAATCTTCGATAGCGTACCATGAAGATTCGCCTGGATTTCGCTCACGGCTTCGGTAAAGCTCTTCGACTTGCCAAGCGTCGGACGCATAGCATTCAGGCAGACGCCGATGGTGGTGGCGTTATGCAAAAGCGCGCCAATTGCCGGCATGAGCATGCCCGTCAAGCCGCCTGCGAGGAAGCAGGTGTTGAGCGAAACTGAAACGGCGAAGTTTTCATGAATGCGGCCCATCGTCGCGCGGCCCAGTTCGATTGCAGTCGGAAGGTCCGCGAGATTGTTGCGCGTCAGAACCACATCGGCTACTTCCTGAGCAATATCGGTGCCGTCGCGAAGCGTTGCGCCAACATGAGCTGCTGAGAGCGCCGGGGAGTCATTAATGCCGTCGCCCACCATCAGAACCTTACGGCCCTGTGCTTTGAGTTCGAGCACATGCTTAGCTTTGTCCTGCGGGAGCACCTGAGCATGGAACCCGTCGAGGCCGAGCTTGGCGGCTACGTGAGCGGCCGTGCGAGTGTCGTCGCCCGTGAGCATCATGATCTTGGTGATGCCGCGTTCACGCAGAGCAGCAATGGCTTCTTTGGCTTCCGGACGCAGCGGATCTTCGATGCCGAGGACACCGGCAAGCTGATCACCCACAGCAAGGTAGAGGATTGATTTGCCTTCGGAAGAAAGACGTGCAATCGCATCCTTGGCCGGGGAAATATCAATGCCTTCGTCGTCCTGCACAAAGTGGCGGCTGCCGAGGAAGCACTTGCGGCCGGCTACAGAAGAACAGATGCCGTGCGCAACGATGTAGCGGACTTCGGTGTCGTGTACTTCGTTTTCGTGAATGACGCCGCGTTCTTGCGCCTGACGAACGATCGCACGCGAAACCGGGTGCGGGAAATGTTCTTCAAGGCAGGAAGCTAAGCGCAGCAGTTCTTCTTCACTCGTAACGCCGTCGACAGGGATGACGTCGGAGAGCACCGGAGTGGACTGCGTCAGTGTGCCCGTCTTATCGAAGACAACGGTGTCAACTTCGGAGAGCGCTTCCAGATAACGGCCGCCTTTCACCAGTACACCTTTTTCGGTGCCGTTTCGCATTGCAGTGAGAATGGCAAGCGGCGTTGCCAGACGCAAGGCGCACGAGTAGTCAACCATCAGTACGGAAGCCGTACGGGTGAGATCACGCGTAAAGAAGAAGACGAGACCGGCGAGCAGGAAGTTGTAGGGGACGATGGCGTCGGCGAGGCGTTCAGCTTTGCCCTGAATGCCGGCCTTGGCCGCTTCGCTGTTCTGAATGAAGCTCACAATCTGTGAAAGGCGTGAGGCGTCGCCCAATGCTGTCGGACGAATGTCGATTTCACCGTCCTCAACGACAGTGCCGGCAAAGACGCTGCCGCCCACGGTACGGTGTACGGGAAGAGGTTCACCCGTCATCGTCGCCTGATTGACTGCCGCATCACCGGAAACAACCACGCCGTCAACAGGGATCACCGAGCCCGAGCGCACGACGACCAGATCTTTCTTCGAAAGGTCTTTGAGCTGCTTTTGCGCAAGTTGGCCGTCAGGAAGGCGAACCCAGACCTGATCAACCTTAATAGCCAGCTGATCGGCAAGCGACGCCAGTGACTTCTTGCGGGTATAGCGTTCGAGCATATCGCCCAAGCCGAGAAGCAGCGTGAGCAGACCCACGGTTCCGAAATCAAGACGCAGGAGCGACACAAAGATCGCTGAGGCATCGAGTACCGAAACGTTGAGTTTCCCGCGGAAGGCATTTTTCACGCCTTCAATGAGGTAGGGAATGGAATCGAGCACTGCGTTGCCGATATTCACGACCATCGGCAGGAAGGGACGCAGGAAGATGTAGCGTGCGAGGCTCGAGAAGTCGAGTTCAGCATCATCTTCGATCGGCGCCGGTGCCTCTCCCGTACGGCGGGTGAGTGCGGCTTTGCCCATTGCCTGACCAACCTGCGCGGCTTTGGCGGCAGTGCGGCCGATCATAAAGAGTCCCGGGAAAATCTTCCCGAGAAGGTCCCGCAACCGTGAGAAGACATTGAGCAACGGCATTGTTGTGAAGCCGCGCTCAATTTCATAAATGGTGCGCGGTACGATGCCCGGCGGCAGATCTTCCCGGCGCAGCGGCTGAAGCGCCATTTCACCGCACCGTTTTGCGGCTTCAAGATCTTCAGCTGCAATGACTGCACGGTCAGGGCGCAGAATCGGCGGATTGACTGCAAGGCTTTCAAAATAGGCGAGGGTTCGAGCCTTGGCAGCGGCGTCGGCGACGGTCAGCGTTACGCTGCCGATACGCGGATTGACGACAAGACCGGTAACGCCTGGAATAGCAGCCACTTCATTGGCAATGATGACCGCACTTGCGTGCGAGAGCGTGTCGTCTGTCTTCCAGCGTTCACGGTTGCCGACGGCATGCTTCAAATAGAAATGCATGAGGAAAGCCTCTCTTCTCTTATTCCTTTTTGTCGAGTCTTCGACGTTTCCCAAAAGGTCGAGACCCGTACGGCGTGCGCCGCAAAATGATGGCCCGGAGTTTCCCTCCGGGCCGCTTCGGAATGTTTGCTTCCGCGCCGCCGCACTTATTTATAGCCCGATCAGGCCAAAGTGGAGTGCGGCCGCAGAGAAAATCAGCAGTCGGCGGCAGCCGGAACAGCTTCCTTCTTTTCCTGAGCTTCTTTCTTTTCCTGCTGCTTCACCTGAGCTTCGGCAACCACGTCGGCGAGGTCTTCTTTGACACCGTCTACGGCAGCAAGCGCCTTGTCGCGAAGGTCAATGCCGGAGGCGAGGAGATCTGTGGCGAGCGGCTTAATGTTGAGCTTGCCGCGAGAAACGAGCGCCATACCGAGAGCACCGACAGCGATGCCGCCAACAAAGAAAAGACCGTATTTAGTAGCCTGATTGAGTGCCATTTTTTGTTCCTCTTTTATTCAATTTGAGTTTTTTTGTTTAGATCCTGAGGGATCTTATTGGATTCCTCTGACCATGCGTCGAAAGGCTCAATCCTTTCGCCGGAAGTCTTTGTGCCGCGCCCCTTGATGCTTCAAGAGTCCGGGTGCTCGGAGCGCTACTGTTTCAACGTTTCCGTGTACTCGTGTTCCGGCGACGCTTGAATATTACACCTTCAAAATGCTTTTGAATTTCTTAGATATTCATTATTAAAAATAATTCGCAATTCGGGTTGTCCCCTAAGTGAACTGTCGTGGGGTGAGATGCAAATCAATCGTATTGCATGCGCGGACGCTTCAGAATATGTTTAGAAAAATCAATGCATATCGGAGAATTCGGGATGGGAGTTTTAAAGCGAATCATTCGCATGTGAAAGTAGTCGATAATAGTAAAAAATTGTTAATAAAGTGACTGAGGCATCAGCAGGGATGCTGCTGCTCTGTGGATTTTTTGAATACAGCTGTAGGCAGAGCAGTTTGAAGCTTTAAATGAGAACTATTGTCTAAAATTAAAAAAATCAGCATAAGCTTCAGGAACCGAAGTGTTCCATGCAGATTTTTTGGGAAAAGAACTATGCAGCTTGCAGCATTGATTGCGGCTTGGCCGATGAAGATCTTGTCGCGAGAATATGTCTTTGCTGCTTGGACAGCTGCGGCGGTTTTGATTCTGTCAGGCTGCAGCGAATCACAAACAACGTCTGCAGCCAATAACGAGCGTCAGGCACCGATAACGGTGTCAGTGATCCTTGAGCCGGCCTATCAGCCTCAGCTTATTCAGGCAGCGGGCTCCGTGGCGGCATCTGCGCGCATTGAAGCGGCCAGCCGCCTTGCTGCTTATATTGAAGAAATTCCGGTAAAAGAAGGGGATTTACTCCAAAAAGGCGACGTGCTTTTTAAGCTTGACTCCAAAGATGTGCTTGCTGCGATTCACGCCGCAGACGGCAAGTTAAAGGCGGCCCAAGCAGCCCTAAAGGATGCGGAGCTTGACCGTGAGAAGATAGATGCGCTTTATCGTGAGGGACTGGTGTCTAACAACGATTGGCGCAAAGCAACGCTTAAGCGTGATGGGGCACGGGCAGATTTAGCGCAGGCCCAAGGATTTGCCAGCGCTGCGCATGGAGAGCTTGAATACATTATTGGGAAGTCGCCCCGTGAGGGCCGTGTTGTGCGGGTGCTGCGCCGTGCCGGCGACATGGCTGTTCCCGGGCTGCCGATAGTGGTGCTCGATTCCGAGGAGGCTCCTAAATTTGAGTTTCGCGTACCCCAGAGTGCCGCTCAATATGCAAAACCGGGTGTGATCGGCCGAGTGAAGCTCGACGGCATTAATGAACCCCTTGAAGTCGTCATTGAGAACGCTTCGGCTTCTGCGGATCCGCTGGCGCGAACCTATTTTGTTCGAGCCGGCTTTAAGGCGCTTGCATCCCGCGAAGCAGCTTCCGTTCGGCCAGGCATGTTCGGCCGTATTGAGATCACTGCCGGTAAGGCGTCAAGACGTTTTGTGCCTGAATCGGCGCTTACGCGGCTGGGCGGATTGGAGGGGGCATTTGTTTTGCAAACTTGTCGCCATGCGGACGCAGGCCAAAATCAATGCGCCTATTTTCATTGGCTGCGTCTCGGCACTCGTGAAAACGGTCTTGCAGAAGTACTTGCAGGTTTGGAAGACCTTGGTAATTCACCCGTTCGCTTTGTTGATCGACCGAAACATCAGCTCACTGACGGCGATTGTGTGACAGAGGCGGATTCAAGAGCACAAACTGGAGATCAGCAATGAATCCGCGGCACACGCTGACTGGGCAATTGGCGGGCGGGTTTATTGAGAGCAAGCTCACGCTTGTTCTGATGATTGCGGCTTTGATTTTTGGTATTTGGGCGGTTCTTTCGACGCCGCGCGAGGAAAATCCGCAGATTTCCATGCCTGCGGCGGCAGTGCAGGCTGTGCTGCCAGGCGCAGAGCCCGACGAGATGGAGGCTAAGGTCATCAGGCCTTTGGAAGCCATCATCAACCAGATTCCCGGCGTTGACCACTATTGGTCAACCGCTGTGGATTCTGCTGCTGTCGTGGTGGTGCAGTTCAAAGTCGGAGAGAACAAAGAAGAGTCTCTGGTCAAGCTTGCCGACCGTATCGTCGGCGGGCGTGCCGAACTGCCGGCCGATATGCTTGGGCCGTGGGTGAAGAGCGCCGATGTCGATGATGTACCCATTTTGGCAGTTTCTCTCGTTTCAGAAAAATACGGCGATGAAGGGCTGAGGCGGATTGCCTGGGACGTTCTCGATCGACTGATGGGACTCGAAGACATCTCTACCGTTGACGTTATCGGCGGACGTGATCGCGAACTGATTGTTGAAATCGATCCGGCAAGGCTCGAGAGTTTTGGTCTTTCGTTTGCGAGCGTGACCGCTGCCGTGCGCGCTGCAGGCTCTGCCGGACCTTTAGGAACAACGGTGACAAAGGGCACTGAAGCCCGAGTGCGCCTGGCCAATGCGATCAAGTCTGCTGCTGATCTCAGGCGCTTGGTGGTTGGTTTTTCACCGGCAGGAAATCCGGTGCATCTGGAAGATGTTGCAAAAATCCGCGACGGCGCTACTCAGCAGGCGGCTGCCTCCAGTCGTTTCGGCTGGGGACGAGCTTCATCGCAGCATGAATCTGCTGCCGGCGGCATTGTCGAGCATCCAAGCGTTTCGCTTGCCATTGCCAAACGCAAAAATGCCAACGCTGTTGTTGTGGCCGACGAGGCGATCGCCCGTATTGAGCGAATGAAGGGCACCGTCATTCCGGCCGATGTTGATGTTGTCGTCACACGCGACGACGGCGCGAAGGCCAACGATGCCGTCAATACTTTGATTGAGCATCTGGCAATTGCTGTTATCGCCGTAGTGACGGTGACGCTTGTCTTTCTGGGATGGCGGGCTGCAGTCATCGTCGCCGTCACGGTACCGCTCATTCTGGCTATTACTTTAGGTGTTGTGGGCCTTTCGGGCTTCACGATCAATCGCCTGACACTTTATGCACTCATCATTGCGCTCGGCCTTTTGGTTGACGATTCGATCGTGGTGATTGAGAACATTGTGCGTCATTACGGGCTCTCAAAATTGTCGGGACGGCAGGACCGTTCAAACCGGGCCATTGAAGCAGCGGGAGAAATCGGCAGTGCAACGCTGTTGGCTACGATCACCGTGATGGTGGTTTTTGCTTCGTTGATTCCGGCTTTGACGGGCATGCCTAAACAGTATTTTTACCCGGTGGGTTTCACTGTGCCGGTGGCTCTGGCGGCAAGCTTTCTGATCGCTTATACCGTCGCTCCCTGGGCGGCAAGACGGTGGATCCCGCAGCCGCCGATTGACAGCTCATCGGCCGGCGGCCGAACGCTTCCCGGAGGTCGTTTCGGCAAGCTTTACAGCATACCGGCACGCTTGTTGATCGGTCATCCCAGACGAGAAATTGTCTTTGTGTGTGCAACTGCTTTTCTCTGTATAGCAGTTTTCATCATGCCTTTCGGGCAATGTCTCATTCCCGGCGGATTGAACAGCCCAACGCCCGCATGGGGCGTCGAGATGGGATTCCTGCCCAAGGACAATAAAAACACTTTCAACGTCACCATTGAGCTGCCCGTGGGCACCCCTGTGGAGGCGCTGGATCGTGCTGTCCGCGATACGGCGGCTGAAGTCGCCAAAATTCCCGAAGTTGTCAATTGGCAAAGCTGGGCCGGACTGTCGGGAGTTGCAGATTTCAATTCCATGATGCGTATGACGCCTGCCAAGGGCAGTGAAATCGGCGCCGTACGAGTCAATCTCACGGATAAAAATTCCGGTCGGCGTTCGTCCATCGAGATTGCACGAGAACTGCGGACTGCACTCCGAAGCGTGTCCGATGCTTATCCAGGCAGCACGATTCAGGTGGTGGAAGATCCGCCGGGACCGCCGCTTCGCGGAACCATCTACGCAGAAATATATGCCAATGACCCGGAGGAACTTCGTTGGCTAGCTGACCGTACCCAGAAAGAGTTTCGGAAAACTTATGATGTGGTAGAGGTTACTAATACTCAGAAAGCGGATCAGACCGAATGGCGGCTCAGCATTGATCGGGAGAAGGCGGCTGCCGCCGGCGTGCTCCCGGCTGCCGCCGCATTTGAATTGAAAAATCTTGCGTCGGGCAGCATCATCGGCTGGGCGCATGCGGACGGTGAACGTTCGCCGCAGCCCATTCGTCTTGAAATTCCGTACGCTGAGGAGTTCGATCCGACTTTGCTCTCGGGCATCACCATTGCCGGCGCTGCTGGTGTGCGTGTGCCGCTCTCGTCCATCATCAAGGTCGAAAAAACGACAGCCGCAAGACGCATTGAAAAGAAGGACGGCGTTCGTATGGCGGCGGTGGGCGGCGAAATGGGCTCGACGACACCGACCTATGCCGTGCTGGATCTGAATAATCGTTTAAGGGGCATGGCGCTGCCCGAAGGCGGCAAACTTGCTACCGGCAATCTGACCTGGAGCGATGAACGCCCCGATCTAACCCAGTCGCCGGCCGTTCTCCTGTGGCAAGGCGAAATGCGCATGATGCTCGACAGCTACCGTGATCTCGCTGTGTCACTCTGTCTGTCGCTGGGCTCTATTTTTCTCATTTTTGTCGCGTACTACCGCTCTTTTGCGCTCGCTTTGATTGCGCTCTCGGCTGTCCCGCTCTGCTTTATTGGACTGATCCCGGGCCATTGGCTCTTCGGCACACAGTTCTCTGCGTCCTCTTTGGTCGGTGTGACGGCTTTGGCTGGCGTTGTGGTAAGAAGTTCGCTCCTCATCATTGATTTTGTGCTTGATTACTTGAAGGCTGGACTGCCGCTCAAGGATGCGCTCATTGATGCCGGAGCTGTTCGTCTGCGTCCCATTTTGCTCACCACTTTGGCGATTATTTTGGGAAGCGTGATTTTGATTCCCGACCCCGTATTCGGCGGTTTGGCCATCACTTTCATATTTGGAACGACCGCATCGACGCTTTTTACAATTTTTTTAATTCCAATTCTGCTGAACGTTTATTTCACGAGGCATCCATACCCCACCTCTGAAGAAGGAGCTGGAATGACTGCTGAGGCGAACTAAATAAGAATACACACTTCAAGACTGGGTTGAAGCTGACTTTATTCAGCGCTAAAATCGCGAACCTTTTTTGTTGAGGCTTCTGACGAATCCGTTGTCAGTGCGCAGATTTGAGCTTTGCTATGTTCGAGCAGTTCGGCATCATTAATCCGTGGATCTACATCGCCGGCGCTTTCATGATCGTGATCGCGCCGGGTCCTAATTCACTCTATGTTTTGAAGACGAGTGTTTTGGATGGCCGGCGTGCCGGCTGCGCGGGTCTTCTTGCCGTACTGATTGGCGATGCGGTTCTGATCTTCCTCGCCTATCTGGGCGTAGCGGCAATGATTAAGAGCCATCCGCTCGCGTTCTCAATGGTGAAAATCGGCGGGGGCATTTACCTTGCGTGGATTGGGGCAAAGGTGATTTGGAACACCTTCTTCGTTAAGCGAGCAAAGCCCGCAGGAACTGCTGCCGAGCTCAGTGTCTCCGAACAGACGAAACCGGCCAAGGGTGCAGCACTGCGTGCTTTCCGCACAGCGCTCGGCTTGTCACTTACCAATCCCAAGTCGATTCTTTTTTACGTTTCCTTTTTCGTTCAATTCATCGACAGTTCATATGCTCATCCGGGGATTTCATACTTTATTCTCGCGATGATTCTTGAGAGCTTCAGTGTGATGTGGTTTGCGGTGCTCATTACGCTGGGAGCAGCGCTGCTTCGCAGCCTCGCACGTGTACCGAGCCTGAGAAAGCTCGGCAATACGGCACTGGGAAGTCTGTTCCTCTTTTTTGCGTCAAAGCTCGTTCTGGACGCTTGAATACTCCAAAAGCTTCGACGGAAGCGGGTACATTACGGGCATTAGTGCGAACGTTTGCGTGTTGACAATTGGTCAACCCAAAATGCTTGCGGATCGATTCAAAGGGATAAGACATAGCGCCGAGGCGAGGCGGATATAAGGAGCGCTAGGCTTTAATCGGCTCCTGTTTCTATAACAAACGCTCCTTATGCAGTTCGGTACGTCTCAGGAGCTGTAGTCAAAACTGCAGCAAATCTCGCCGTATGGACGGTTGAACGGCCGTGCGGCCAGTTTTCCTTGAAGGAATCCGCACGCCATGCGCAAAAGTCTTCTCTCAGCCGTCTGCGCCGTTTCCCTCGCTGCCGCTGCCATACTTCCTTCCGGCAGTCAAGCCCGCGGCATTACGGTGGCGGTTGGTTCGTCATTCACGACGCTAGATCCTTATCAAGCGACCGACCTGTTGTCGCGCACTGTCGCAAAGTCGTTCTACGAAGGGCTTTATAGTTTCGACAAAAATCTCAAACCAGTTCCTCAGCTTGCCGAATCGTATGAAGTGAGCGAGGATGGGCTGGTTTATACTTTCAAACTTCGTGACGGCGTGAAGTTTCATGACGGTACGGACTTTACGGCGGAAGCGGTGAAGCTCAATTTCGAGCGAGTGCTCAATCCGGACAATCACCTTTCACGCCGATCGTTCTTTAATTTCATCGGACGGATCGAAGTTGTTGATCGTCTTCATGTGAAGTTTGTCCTCAGCCGCCGTACGCCCGGATTTTTGCAGCGTTTGGCCAACGGCTCCGGACAGATGATTTGCCCGAACACAATCAAAACCATGGATGGCCGCGGGATCGCTTTTAATCCCTGCGGCACCGGGCCTTATCTTCTCAAGGATTACAACCCGAGTGAGCGCTTGGTGGTGGTCAAGAATCCGAATTATCGAGTAAAAGGGCTCCCTAAACTGGATTCCATCACTTGGCTCCCTGTCGCTGAAAACGCTTCCCGCGCTGCGATGCTGCGCACAAAGGAGGCGGCTTTCATTCAGCCGATGCCTGTCGAACAGGTCAAAGACATTGAGAATGATCCCGAGCTCAAGCTCAATGTGGTCCCGTCGATCATGATGAGGTATCTCTCAATCAATAATGCTCATAAGCCCTTTGACGATGTGCGTGTGCGAAAGGCCATCAGTCTGGCCATCAATCGCGAAGCACTCTGCAAAGTGGCCTTCTCAGGCTATGCTCGGCCGGCTACGGGGGTTCTGCCTCTCCCCATTCCGTCTGCGGTTGACCTCGGCGTGCCGAAATATGATCCGCAGGAAGCTAAGCGTCTCTTGGCTGAGGCGGGGTTCCCCAACGGCTTCTCGACGAAGCTTTGGTCGGGCTACAACAACTCCACCTCCAGCAAGGTGATCCAGTTCATCCAGCAGCAGCTCGCACAGGTCGGCATCAAGACGGAAACCCGTATTCTCGAGGCAGGGCAGCGTGTGTCGCTGGTAGAGGCGAACAAGGTGCCGTCGGAGTCGCCTAATCGTCTCTATTACATTGGCTGGTCGAACTCTACGGTAGAACCGGATTGGGGGATGCGTCCGATTTTTGACTCTCGCGAAATGCCGCCCAAGCTTTCCAACGAGGGCTACTACAACAATCCTAAGGTCGATGAACTTTTCGACAAGGCTGTCAACGAGTCCGATCAGAAGAAGCGTGACGCTATTTACCGTGAAGTTCAGGAAATCTTGTGGGATGAGGTGCCTGTAGCGTTCTTGGTTTTCGAAGACAGCACAACGGCCTCCAATGTGCACCTGAAAAATTTCAATGCGCTGCCCGATACAGGGATGGAGTTTTACGAAGCGGAATGGGTGGAATAAAGCTTTTTAAAACGTACAAATGAAAACAATCATTTAAGTTTTTCCACACGCGCCGCAGCGGGTTATATCGCTGCGGCGCTTTTTCACTGCGTGATTGATATTGGGATTCGTTCGCATGTCCACTTTACTGATTTCAGGAGTATTCTGAAATCAAGCTCAAAGGTGATCATGAGTATCGCCGAGCTTTTAGGAGGATTCATTATGGTCAATATTTCACGCCGCAACGTATTGATTAGCACGGCTTTTGCCGGAATGACAGGATTGTCCGGCACCGCTTCCGCAGCGGCTGCTCCGTGCAGTGCTGCGATGCCGAAGAAATGGAATTACGAAGCCGACGTTGTAATCATCGGGGCGGGGGCTGTAGGACTTCCTGCTGCAATCGGCGCACGTGATGCAGGCCTTTCGGTGCTCGTTGTTGACGCTAATTACGATATCGGCGGTCATGCCATTACGTCTGGCGGCAATGTGCCGTTGGGCGGAGGCACTTCTTTCCAGAAAAAGTACGGTATTAAAGATTCGCCGGAATTGGTTTTTAAGGATTTGACAGACTGGTCGATCGTTGAGTCGGGCGGCATGCCGGACTATCGCTACAACGACCGTGCTGTGCAGCACGCGCTCGCTTTTAATATGGCCCCGGCGTTCGAATTCCTGCTTGCCAACGGCGTGCCTTTTGTGGATCAAGCGCCCGACAACAGCGGTGCACATGCCGTTGGGCTCAGCGCTCGGCGCGAGCACCATACGCTCTGGTTCAAAGGTCAGTCCGCGGAAAGCCCTGCCGGCGCCGGCGGAACACTCCTTATGCGCAGTCTTGAGGCTTCGGCAAGAAAGAAGGGAGTTCAGTTTCTGCTCAACTATCACATGGATGAACTCTACAGAGAGGCTGAGGGGGACCGCCGAGTGGTTGGACTGAAGGCGCATTATTCACCTAAAGTCAATCCGGAAACCGGAAAGCCGCTCTCGAGCTTTAAGAGTGAAGGGAATATTTCGGAAACCTCTGAAACTATCGTCGTTCACGCTAAGAAAGCGCTTGTCATCGCGACGGGCGGCAATGCCGGCAACGTCGAGTTCCGGCGTATTTTTGATCCGCGTCTGACGGCCGAATATGCCAATGCCGCGGAAGAATATTCGCCGCAGGATGCTTCGGGCGAATTGGCGGCAATGGCCATCGGCGCATCGCTTTGGGGAACTGCAAATCAGGCGATGGATCGCAACGGCTCACTCAGAAAACGCCCGCTGGTGGGTGTCCGCACCAACTATATTCGCTGGACCCCAAAGTCTCCGCTCTATCCGCTTATTAAGCACTCAGGGCTCAACATTCGTGACTGGCAGGATGCGATTATTGTCAACCAGGTCGGCAAGCGCTTTTACAACGAACTCGAGAGCGGCTATCCGAATGGTTCCCATGAAGGCTTCTTTAAGGACGGGAAACCGTATGTGCACGGCGATTGGCGCAACACCACGCGTAAACCATTCCGTCCGCGCAACTACATTGATGCTGCGCTAGCCCTCAATGAGGGTTCCGCTGAACCCGATTTCTCCGCGGGTCCGCAGTGGGCGATCTTCGACGCAAAAGCGCTTGAACGCGAAAACATTACGCTGACGCCGGGAATCTGTGATCCGGAACTTTTCTTTGAAGCGGATACGCTTGAAGCCTTGGCCGCCAAGATCAATACGTCGCCTTGGCAGAAGTGGAAGATGGACGGCAAGGTGCTTGCCGAAAGTGTTGCTCGCTACAACACCTTTGTGAAGGCAGGCAAAGACGAGGATTTCGATAAGCCCGCGCCGCAGTATGCAATTGAAACGGGGCCCTTCTATGCAGCTTGGGCTACTTTCGCCGTCCATGATTCTTACGCGGGTCTGCGCATCGATAAGGACTGCCGTGTGGTTGACCTCTCTGGGAAGCCCATTGCGGGTCTCTGGTGCGGCGGCGAATCCGCCGGCGGTTCTTCGCAGCACGGCCTCGGGCGCTGCATCACGCAGGGATACATCATCGGTCAGCGTGTGGCAGCCTTGAAATAAGCCTTAATCCACGTTGCGTTTGACTGTTCATTAAGGAGCAGTTGAATAAGCAATAAACGGGCAGCCGCAAGGCTGCCCGTTTTAATGGGCGGCGTGAGAAGAATCAGCCGAGCAGGGCGCAGCGGCGAGCTGCGGCGGCTTCAATACGCTGGAGTGCCGTTTCGAGCGTGCTTCTCGGACAGGCGGTATTCAGACGCATGTGCTGTTCACCGCCCGGACCGAAGCTTTCGCCGGGGTTGAGCGCGACTTTGGCTTCCTTGACGAAAAATTCACTGAGTTCAGTCTGGGTTTTAAAACCAAGTGCGCTGCAGTCAAGCCACATGAGATAGGTGGCATCAGGCAGGTAGGTCTTAATGGAAGGAATACGGGTGCGGAAGAATTCGACAGCAAATTCGAGATTCTTTTTCACATAGGCAGCGACTTGTTCACCGTAATCGTCGCATTCAGTCCAGGCGGCGGCAAAGGCGGTTTGACTGAAGATGGAACGATCGGGCTGGCTCGCAGTGAGTTCAGCCTTGAGCTTGGCATTGAGTTCCGGGTTCTTGGATCCCAAAGACGCAGCGCGCAGACCTGCAGTATTGAAGGTTTTGGAAGGACTTGAACCCCAGACGGAGATGCGTGCGGCAGTCTCCGACAGCCCCGGCAGGAAAGCGTGTTCGCCCTTAAAAACAAAACCGGAATGGACTTCGTCGGAGAGGATCACAACGTCATGGGCAGCACAGATTTCAACGAAACGGTTCAGTTCATCCGCTGAAAATACACGGCCGGTAGGGTTGTGCGGACTGCAGAGCAGGAAGAGGGAACAGTCAGGATCAGCGGCGCGACGCTTAAAGTCTTCAAAATCCACTTCATAACGGCCGTTGACGAATTTGAGCGGATTCATTGAGCACACGCGTCCGTTGGCTTTGGTGAGCTCTGTGAAGGGCGGGTAGATGGGGGTCTGCATGAGTACCTTGCCGCCCGGCTGAGTAAAGGCGCGGATGGCAATGGCAAGGCCAAAACTCATGGAGGGGCAATAGTGGATTTCGGATTCACTGAAGGTGAAGTTGTACTTGCGCTGGCACCAGGAAACAGCGGCACGTTCGAGAACACCAGAGTGGCCATTGGGATAGCCAAAAACCTTCGTGTCGACAATTTTCTGTACGGCAGCGACAACAGGTTCAGGTGACTGGAAGTCAGAGTCTGCCACCCAAAGCGGAAGAACATCTTTTGGATAAGCCGTCCATTTGACGCTGTCAATCTGGGTGCGGTCGATAATACAGTCGAAATTGTATTGCATATTATATTTTGCTGATGAAGGTTGAATGCACGGGCGTCAAAGCCGCAAAACATATTGGCAGAGGTTAGCGCAGCTATTCGCTGAGCGCCTTATGTAATTGCCTTATATGCAAAAAGAAACCCGCATGCGGGCTGGCGTCCATGCATGCGGGTCGGCGGGTGAAGCAAGCTGAATATTTCAGGCGTTTTGACCGAAATGCTCGGTGAGGTAGGCTTCCCAGCGCTTGAAATCAGCTTCAATGGTCGGGTGTTTAAAAACGTCATTCACCATGAAGCTCGGATAGGCTTTGAGGCCGAGGAACTGCATGGTTTTGTGGAAAGGCATGAAGAGCCCGTCAAGCCCCTTGCCTTCGAAGAACTGCTGGGGATCAGTGAAGGCTTCCAACGGTGCATTCCAGGTGGTGGAAAGCACATAACGTTTATTGGTAAGGAAGCCGCCCGAACCGTATTTCTTCTCCGGATCGCTGCGCGTACGGCCGTCTCCGCCGCAAAGTTCCGGTGAGACAAAGACATCGTCTTCATACTTGATGAGCTGCCAGGGCGTGGTCATCCACCAGCCCGGCGTTTGGAAGATCAAAACATCAGCTTCCAGAATCTTCTTGACTTCGTCGGCAACGACATAAGGTTCGTTGAGATCGGTGACAACAACGCAGTGGCCGTGATGCTTGAGCGTACGCTCGGCAAGCTCAACCATTGCGGCCGAAAGCGTGCCGCCCTGACCATTGATGCGGCAGCCGGCATTAACGATGAGAAAATTCATGATGAGGCTCCATCAGCGAAATTCATTCGATGTCGAAAAGTATAGGAGCTGGGCTCTTGTATGCAGCGTGCTCTTGTGTCACCTTTTGTTGCCGGGCAGTTGAGCGAGTACTACAGCTGCGGCCATCAGCACGCAGCCCAGACCTTCCCGCATAGAGAGGACTTCATTGAGGATGAGCCAGCCGGAAATGACTGAGAAAACACTTTCCAGACTCAGAATCAGGCTCGACGTGGTGTCGTTCATGCCGCGCTGGCCAACGATCTGCAGCGTATAGGCGATGCCGTTGCTCATGATGCCGGCCCAAAGCATGGCGGGAAGTGCAGTCTGCCAGCCGATCCAAGTGGGTGACTCCAGTGCCAGCATGGCGAAGAAAGCGAGGATCGAACCGCAGAAAAACTGCATCATTGAGAGTTCGACTGCGTCGACAAGCAAAACGTATCGTCCAATGACGAGAATGTGGAGCGAAAAGACCACCGCACAGGCAAGTACAAAGAGGTCTCCCGCTGCAATCGTGAAGCCTTCCGGCGGAATGCAGAGAAACCACAAGCCGACCAGTGAAAGCGCGACAGCAGCCCAAAGGAGCGGACTGCCGCGGCGCCCAAGGAAGAGACTGATGATAGGGACGAAGACGATATAAAGCGCTGTGATGAAGCCAGACTTGCCTACTTCCGTATCGTGCACAAAGCCAAACTGCTGCAGCGATTCCCCGCCGAAGAGACAGAGCCCGCAGAGAATCCCGCCCATTAACAGCGTACGGCGGTATTGCGGAGCCGAGCGCCTTGCGGCTTCAGCAGGCTTTTCTGCCGCCAAGCGTTTCCGCCGCAGCAGCACTATCGGGAGCAGAAAGAACGCCCCGAGGAGCATGCGGGTTGTAGTGAAGGTGAAGGGTCCGACGGAATCCATGCCAAGGGACTGAGCAACAAAGGTTGCCCCCCAAATCATGGCCGTAAGAAGCAGAATCGCCGACTGGCGAAGCTGGAAAAGCGTATCAGAACTCGATGACGACACGGAAGCGTCCTATAAATGGCAGTCCGACAGGGAAAATGCCATTGTTTCGTTGAAAGCTAAAAAAGTCTTTAAGTTTATTCCTAATGGACGCAGGCTCGACAGAAAAGACAAATTTATCGTACAGCTGTATGCCGCTGTTGATATTGTGAAACACAGTTTTAACACCGCATCGTGAAATAGGTCCAAGAGTGGCAAAACCACGTCTGCGACGCTAAAATGCGAACTCTCTCCCACAGGGGAGTAGCCAGGGAGTCCGGCAGTCGTCCGGTCTCCGCCCGTCGTCAACATACTTGAGGAGCTTTTCCCCGCTTCTCATGGCGGCGGGGTGCATGAACGACCGTTTGAGCCAGTTTTGACCGCTTCCTCCAAGAAATAATTGCGGCAAACGTCAAGCGGGCCGTTGAGCATCGGCAAGACCTGCGGCGCGACCTTCTGCATGAGTCTGTGTTGTGACGGCGTGCGGCAGGAAGGTACGCGCCGAGCAGGTTTTTCCGACCGCCGCGACGCCGTTCAGACCCCCCTCATGTTTGAAATTTTTCAGACCACGCTCCTTTCCACGGGCGTCGTTGCCGCTGCAGAGATCGGCGACAAGACGATGCTGCTTGCCGTTTTTCTGGCTGCGCGCTTCCGCAAACCCTGGACAATCATCCTTGGGATTTTTGTTGCCACCTTCCTAAACCATGTGATTGCCGGCGCTTTGGGTGCTACGCTCGCGAACTTTATCAGTGCAGACTTGCTGCGCTGGATTCTGATTGTTTCCTTCATTGCCATGGGCATCTGGATTCTTATTCCGGACAAGATCGATGAAGGCGGCAATGATGATCGCTTGCGGCGATTCGGTGTTTTCGGCACGACGGTGATACTCTTTTTCATCGCTGAAGTCGGCGACAAAACGCAGGTAGCCACCGTTGCGCTTGCTGCGCGTTATCCGGCAGAAGCTTTCTGGGTGGTCTGCGGCACGACGCTCGGCCTCATGATTGCCGATGCCCCGGCAGTTTTCATCGGCAACAAACTCGCCGAAAAGATTTCGATGAAGCTGATGCGCCAGATTGCGGCTGCAGTCTTTTTCATCCTTGCTGTTGTTGCATATTTGGAAGCCTAAGCAGTCCGATCACTGAAGTGACGGGGTTTTGACTCTGTCAGGCTGTCGCTTTGCCGCTCCGCCTTGGACTGCTCCAAGGCAGGGCGGCGGCCGTTGCTGCTATACGTCATTTTCTGATGCAGCCAGTCTGCGGTCAGATCCGGCTCCGAAAACGCCGGAGCCCGCACTCCTTAGTCCCATTTCGGACTTCTCGCGGCTCTTTTGTGATGCCGATAGCAGAGCGGCGGGCAGTGTTCCATCCAGCGCCCCTTTGTCCACGCTCGATTCGGTCGTTTTGGAATAGAGCTGCAAAGCGAAAGGTTTGGCTCCTCGATCCGCCTTGGAGAGCCAATATTTCTGCAAACATGATGGGACGATTGCCGCTACCATATCGCCCTATTCATCGAGCGCTCCTTTCTGAAGATTGAATAGGGGGCGGCGCATGCAAAGAACGTTCAAACGTCCATACAAAAGGGAGCATTCAGACATGGCCTTTAGAAAGATCATCAAGACCGGCGATCCCGATGACATCCGGACCGGCTTCGCCGGTGCTGTTTGGGACATTGTCAAAATGTCGTCGCTCATCGGCGCTTTTGTCGCTTTTTTCAGCGGTATGGTGCTCAAAGGCAAACTTCTCATGCTTGCTGCGGAGAGCTGGACTTCGATTTCGCTGGTGCTTTTGGTGCTTTTCCTTGCGCTCTTTTTGAGTCTGGGGGCAGTTCTGCTGCAGCTGCCCGGCTTGATTCATCGAAAGCGTGAGCATCAGGAGGCGCAGAGCCTTTCAGATACCCGCCTTGTTCTCTGGGTATTTTCAACTTTTGCCGTGTCGTGGTTCTCCACCTTTTTCTTTTCCGTGACCTCCGACATCACCGCCGAGGCGCTGCGCGGCTTTGGAATGGGTGAATATCTCTATGACTTTCCGGCCGCTCTCATTTTCTTTTATGTGGCAGGACCGGCCATTGTCGTCAATGTTGCGTTTGGCAGCTGGGTTCGAGGGAATATTCGCCGTCTGTTGCCGGAAGTTTGACGGTGTGTTGACACTGAACTGAAAATCTCTGCGCAAAGCCGCCGTATGCTTCATGGACACGGCGGCTTTCGCGTTTAACCTTCTGCGGCTTTAGTGATCTCGCGGAGGTCTTGGTCAAGCGGCAGTGCATCATAAATGCGCCCGGCTTCACCGGTGGGAAAAGTTAATTCCAGACCGTCGGCCGCCATCCATTGCGCTTCGATGCCGGCATCCGCAGTGATATTGAGGAGGTGTCCGCCGAAGCGTTTTCCCGAATCGTTGGGAGCGGTTAACACGTGCAGGTGCCAGCCGGGCATGTTGATGCTTTCGAGATAGCCGGGAAAGCGAAATCCAATGATCTCTGCCTGAATGTTTCGCTCGGCGGTGATTTTCTGTGAAAAGAGCATGTCCTTCATCGGCTTCCACGGTTTCGGTGCCGGCGCAAAACTGCGGAAGGTCACATCGGCGTGAAAAACTTGCAGCCGCACAGCAAGCACACGATTTTCTGCGCCTTTTGCAGCTTCGTCCAAAACCGTTCGAAGATTATCCAAACTGCCGACAGCGGGCAGTTTGACGGCAGAGGCGGTAGGCTGCCAGTCAATGACGCAGGCAAAGGGCGTTTTTTCGATGTCGGCTGCCGGCACGGCTTCGCCCGTATGCGTGCCGTTCCAGACGACGCCGTCGAGCATAATGAGCTCACCGCCGAGTCCTTCAAAAGTGCCGATGCCGAGTGTGCCGTGCCGCTTGAGCTCACCGATGGAGAGCGAGGGTTCAAAGTCGCCGAGAAGCAGTGCGGAAAGTGTCGAAAGCTGGTAGAGATTGGGCATGAAAGTGCTTCGATTCTGATGAAGGTAATGAAAGCATAGTTCTCTGCCAAGACCGCACGAGCGGCCAAGCGCAGTGCTTAAACAATTTCACCGCCCAAAAAAAACGGCTCCTGTAAAAATAGAGGAGCCGCTCGCAGCTGCAAATTGCAGCAGAAATCAAACCTTATGCCGGATCTTTGGCTTCCGCCAAGGCCGCTTGACGGGCGATTTCTTCTTTGCTTTTAGGCTGCACGCTGTCTTCCGGAAAGGTTTTCTTTCCAGGATGGCGCTTACGATAGTCAGCGAGGAACTTGGCAATGCGGTTGATGGCGTCGCGCAGCTCCCATTCGTAAGGCAGGAATACCATGCGGAAGTGATCGGGTTTCGGCCAGTTGAAGCCGGTCCCCTGAACTAACACAACATTCGTTGCTTCAAGGAGCTCTTTAAAGAATTCACGGTCATCTTCAATTGGATAAACATCTGGATCCAAACGCGGGAACATATAAAGCGACGCACACGGATGGACCACAGAAACGCCAGGGATGGCCGAGAGCATTTCGTAGGCAATGTCGCGCTGACGACGCAGCCGCCCGCCCTCACAAATAAGGTCGTTGATCGATTGGTAGCCGCCGAGCGCAGTCTGGATCGCGTATTGTCCCGGAACGTTGGCGCAGAGCTTCATATTGGCGAGCATGTTGAGACCTTCGATGAAGTCTTTTGCATTGCTCTTGTCGCCCGAAATGACCATCCAGCCGGCGCGGTAGCCGCAGGCACGGTAGGCTTTCGAGAGTGAATTAAAAGTGAGCGTCAGTACATCGTGCGACAGTGCCGCCATGGAGGTGTGCTTGATGCCGTCGTAGAGAATCTTGTCGTAGACCTCGTCGGCAAGAATCACAAGACCGTTTTCTCGTGCAACCTGAATGATGTCAAGGAGCACGGAATTGGGATAGAGAACGCCTGTGGGGTTGTTTGGGTTGATGACGACGATGCCTTTGGTGCGCGGACCCACTTTGGCACGGATGTCGTCGATATTGGGAATCCAGCCTTTTTCCTCATCGCAGAGGTAATGCACGGGTTTGGCGCCTGCGAGTGATGTCACGGCTGTCCAAAGCGGATAGTCGGGTGTCGGCACCAGCAGTTCGTCGCCCTCATCGAGCAGAGCGTTCGTGGCCATCGTGATTAAATCCGATGCGCCGTTGCCGAGATAGATGTCTTCGAGTGTGACGCCTTCGATCTGCTTGTCCTGCGTGTAGTGCATGACCGCCTTGCGGGCGGCGAACATCCCCTTGCTGTCCGAATACCCTGCCGAGTTGGGCAGGTTATAGATCATGTCGCGCATGACCTCTTCGGGCGGGTCAAAGCCGAACACGGCAAGATTGCCGATATTGAGTTTGATGAGACGGCGCCCTTCTGCTTCCATCTGCTTGGCCTTGTCCATGATCGGACCGCGGATGTCGTAAAGAACGTTGTCAAGCTTGGAGGATTTTTTAATTTGCTTCATTTTAGGCTGGGTCCTGAGTGGTTCAAGGTTCTGCAAGGACGCATCTGATAAAGATATCACTATCGGTTTGATTTCGACCGAAGAGAAACTACCTAACTCTGCCTGTGAAATTCCCCGTTCAGCGACAGTTTCGACGTTTTTTCTGTCTTCCAGTGGCGATGGCTTCAATGGGAAGCTTTTTTCGCGGGTAAGGATGAGGGAGGACAAAAAGTCCCGCATTATGAATATTCCGGATGAACAGCGCGCAAAAAGGCGCGGAAGCTCTTCGGCTTGAAGAGCATTGCCGCGCCGAGAAGCCGTCAATGCTGACGCTCAGTCTTTAACAAGAAGATGGGCGCAGATGGGCGGAGGTGAGTTTTAGCACTTGAGCAGGTGTTCGCGCTGACGATCCTTGTGACGGGCCTTCAAAACATCGATGACGTCGGCGAGTTCAAGATCCGCATCGGCGAGCAGAACGAGGAGGTGGTAAACCAGATCGGCCGCTTCATTCTTCAGCTCTTCCTTATCGTGCACTGTGGCGGCAAGTGCGGTTTCTACGCCTTCTTCGCCGACTTTCTGCGCAATGCGCTTGGTGCCCGCGGCATAAAGACGGGCCGTGTAGGATTCTTCCGGTGATGCGCCGCGGCGGCTTTCGAGGAGCACCTCGAGTTCACGCAGGAAGTTCCAGCGGTGCTCGATCGGCGAGAAGCAGCTCGTCGTGCCGCGGTGACAAGTCGGACCGTTCGGATTGGCGAGGATGAGCAGCGAATCCCGGTCGCAGTCTGTGCCGATGTCAACCAGATGGAGCCAATGTTCGGACGTTTCGCCTTTGGTCCAAAGACGGCGTTTCGTACGAGACCAGAAGGTGACTTTGCCGCTTTCGAGTGTCTTGTCAACGGCTTCACGGTTCATAAAGCCGAGCATGAGGACCTGCCCTGAGCAGGCATCCTGAACGATGGCGGGCATTAAATCACCTGCCTTGGCCCAGTTGAGGGCATTAATATCTTCTTTCTTCAGCATGTTCTCACCTCAATGTTGTGCTCGCGGAGATAGGTTTTCAACTCCCCGATATTGATTATTTTCTTATGAAAGACGGAGGCTGCCAAGGCACCATCGGCATGGGCGGTCTCGAACGCGTCAAGAAAGTGCTCCATTGTTCCGGCGCCGCCGCTTGCAATAAGCGGGACTTTGCAGACAGCACGCACTGCGCTCAGCTGCGTGAGGTCGTAGCCTTGACGTACGCCGTCCTGATTCATCATGTTGAGGACGATTTCCCCCGCGCCCCGGCGCTGGACTTCTTCAACCCAGTCGAGTGTGCGCCACTGAGTTACACGCGTTTTCTTTTCATCTCCAGTGTATTGATTGACCCAGTATTCTCCGCTCTTTTCGTCATGCCAGGAGTCGATGCCGACCACGACGCACTGCACGCCGAAACGCTCGGCAAGACGTGAAATGAGGGTTGGATCCGCGAGCGCAGGAGAGTTGACGGAGATCTTGTCTGCACCGAAAGCGAGAAGCCGCCCGGCGTCCTCGATAGAGCGGATGCCGCCCGCTACGCAGAAAGGAATATCAATGGCTTCGGCGACGCGTGAAATCCAGCTCTTGTCGACTACGCGGCCGTCCGACGATGCGGTGATGTCGTAAAAGACCAGTTCGTCGGCGCCTTCTTCGGCATATCGGCGGGCGAGCGGGACGATTTCGCCCATCACCTCATGCCCGCGGAACTTAACGCCCTTGACGACAACGCCGTCCTTCACGTCAAGACAAGGAATTATTCGTTTGGCCAGCATTCAATAGCCTCTTCGAGGGTGAATTTACCTTCCAGAAGTGCCCGGCCGACGATGACGCCGGCAGCGCCCGTATGCGATACCGCGCGGATATCGTCGAGACTTCCAATGCCGCCGGAGGCCTGAAAGTCGATGTTCGGGAACGTTTGAGCAAGTTTGGCGTAGAGCGCCGTGTTGGGGCCGGCCAATGTACCGTCCTTGGAAATATCAGTAGTCAGTACGTACCGGAGGCCGGCGGGTTCGAAGGCTCGGATCAGGTCGTCCATTAACACCCCGGAATTTTCCTGCCAGCCGCTCACGGCAACCTCGGCGTTTCCGGCCTGGTTGATGCGTACGTCAAGTGCGAGAACGAGCTTGTCGGCGCCGAAAGTTTTCATCCAGCCGGCCACTTCATCCGTGCGCTTCACGGCGGCAGAGCCCACTACGACGCGGGCTGCGCCGGCATTAAGGAGCGAGCGCACATCGTCAGCTGAGCGAATGCCGCCGCCCGTTTGCACAGGGATAGAGAGACTTCCGAGCAGTTCGCGCAGAAGGGGAATTTGTCTCGCTTTCGGATCCTTGGCGCCGGTAAGGTCAACGATGTGGAGCAGCTGAGCGCCGCTCGCCTGATAACGCTGAAGACGGGCAAGCGGGTCCTCGCCGTAGTCGCGGCGGAGGCCGTAGTCCCCCTGATGAAGACGCACGACGCAGCCGTCGATTAGATCAATGGCGGGAATAATCATGCGGCGGCTCCAAGAAAATTAGCGAGAAGATGAGCGCCCGCTTTGCCCGAGCGCTCTGGGTGAAACTGCACGCCCATGAAGTTTTCGCTGGCAGCGGCGGCGGCAAACGGCTCTCCGTATGTGCAGGAAGCAATGGCGGCAGGGCCGTCAGGCATTGCAAAGCTGTGGACAAAATAGAACCATTCTCCAGGTTCGATGTTCTTAAAAAGCAGTTTGGCCTGCGGGGATTCGAACTTGGGAAAGACTCGGTTCCACCCCATGTGCGGAAGCGGCAGTCCGGACGCATTGAGTTGGCGGACATCCGCATCAATGAGGCCAAGCAGATCCACTCCGCCCGTTTCTTCACTGCGGCGGCCAAGGAGCTGCTCTCCAAGACAGATACCCAAAAGCGGCTGATGGGCCTCGCGGATCAGCTCGGGAAGTCCGCGTTCCGTCAATGCCGTCATAGCCGCTTTGGCGGTGCCGACGCCCGGGAGGAAAATGCGGTCGGCCGAACGGATATCGGCAGCTTCACGTGTAATCAGAGGCTCCACTCCGAGACGTTTCACCGCAAAGGCGAGTGAAGCAAGATTGGCGCAGCCGGTGTCGAGAATGACAGCTTTCACAGTACCCCCTTGGAAGACGGGAGCTCGGTCCCCTCAACACGAACTGCATCACGAAGCGTTCTGCCGAAGGCCTTGAAGAGGCTTTCGGCAACATGATGGTCATTGCCGCCCTTGGCCTTGAGATTCAAAGTAATGCCCATGGTCTGAGAGAGCGAACGGAAGAAGTGTTCGATCATTTCAGTCGACAGGTCTCCGACATGGCGGTGCTTGAACTTGGCTTTGAACGTGAGGTACGGACGACCGGAAATGTCGAGTGCACAACGTGCAAGCGCTTCATCCATCGGAAGCAGGAAGCCGAAGCGGCGGATGCCGCGCTTGTCGCCCAAGGCCAGCCGCAGCGCTTCACCGAGCGCGAGTCCGACGTCTTCGACCGTGTGGTGATCGTCGATCTGAAGGTCTCCCTTGGCATGAAGATGCAGACGAATACCGCCGTGCACGGCGATCTGGTCGAGCATGTGGTCGAAAAAGCCGATGCCCGTGGAAATGTCGTTTTCACCAGAACGGTCCAGCCAGACTTCCACCGAAATCTGCGTCTCTTTGGTGACGCGTTCAACAGCGCTGTGCCGATCGCGGATTGGCTGGGCGGGAGCAGCAGGAAGGGATTCGAGCAGACGCTTTTCAATGGCAGCCCAGGATTGGCCGTCGGGCCCCACGCGCAGACCGGTGAGTCCCATATTTTTAGCGAGTGTCAGGTCCGTTTCGCGGTCGCCGATCACGTAGGAATTGTGCTTGTCGAGCACCCCGCGCCTGAGATACTGCTTGACGAGACCGGTATTCGGTTTCCTGCAGGAGCAGCCCTCGCCGGGCATGTGTGGGCAGATGAGCACTTCGTCAAAATGCGCCCCCTGACTCTCAAGGATCTGCATCATCAGCTCATGCGGACCCTTGAAGGTTTCAGTGGGAAATGACGCCGTGCCCAACCCATCCTGATTGGAAACCATCACGAGTTTCCAGCCTGCTTCGCGAAGCGCTTTGAGTGCGGGCAAAACGCCCTCGACAAAACGCATCTTTTCAAAGCTGTCTACCTGAAAATCATGAGGCTCCTCAAGAATCGTGCCGTCGCGGTCAACAAAGAGGATGCGTTCGCTCATTTGGCTTCTCCCAGTGAAGCGCAGGCGCCGAGTACTTCACGAAGCGCGGCGAGGAGCTCATCGTTCTCATCTTGCGTACCCACAGTGATGCGGATGCAGTTGGCGAGCGTCGGCTGGCGGTTTTGGTCGCGCAGAATGATCCCTCGATCCCACATGGCCTTGAAGACTTGAGGGCCGTCGGAGAATTCCGCCAAAAGGAAATTTGAGGCACTCGGAAAAACCGCTTCGACGCCGGGGAGATCTTCGAGCGCAACCTCGAGTTCGCAGCGGCGCATGACTGCTGCCGCGGCACGCTGGCGCATGGCGCTCACCGCAGCGGGGGTGAGCGCTTGAGCGGCCAGATCAGCGACCGGTGACGGAATGGGGTAGGGAGCGATGACCTTCTTGAGCATTCCGATCACGCCCGGAGAGGACAAGAGGAAGCCGCACCGCAGTCCCGCAAGTGCAAACGCTTTCGAGAGCGTACGGATGATGACCACGTGCGGGAATTCTTTAAGGAGATCCACAGCCGTGTCGGCGGGCGAAAACTCAATATAAGCTTCGTCAATGACGAGCAGCGCCCGTCCGGCAGCAACCTGCGCGAGCTTGCGAAGAACTCCCATGGGGATGAGTGTTCCCGTGGGATTGCCTGGAGAGCAGGCAAAAACGAGCTTCACCTCAGGACGGGTGTCGAGCGTATGCGAGGCCTCAGCGGCATCAGGTACCCAGCCGCGATCCGGGGCGGTGATCAGATTGATCACTTTCGCGCCGTTGGTTTCGGCCGATACCGCGTACATGCCGTAAGTGGGCGGGAACTGCAGTACAGCGTCTTCGCCCGGACGGCAGAAGGTACGAACCAAAAGCTCGATGCCTTCGTCGCCGCCGCGGGTGACAAGAATCTGTTCGGGCGAGACGCCGGCGTAAGACGCATAAGCCTCTACGACGGCTTCAGGCTGAGGCTCCGGATAGCGGTTGAAGCGTTCGTTCTGAAGCGCCATCGGCACAGATTCGGCCGACTCGTTGGCATTGAGCCAAATGTCTCCGCGCCCGCCCGCCGCGGCGACAATGCGTCTGGCAGACTGGTAAGGCGTGAGTTTTTGCACTTCGGGGCGCGCAAGACGCTCCGGGGCTTCAGCAATTTCTGCGCAATAGTCAGCCAATTTACCCTCCGATCTTTTTAGAGAGTTTTTCGAGACGAACGAGTACGGCGTTGCGGTGGGCGTCGAGCTGTTCGGCGTGGGCAAGAATGGCAATCGCTTCGCCCAATTCCGAGAACCCCTGCGGCGTCATTTCCTGCACAGTCATGCGCTTGGTGAAGTCGGCGAGCCCCAGACTGGAGTAAGCTGCCGCGCACCCGTAGGTGGGCAGAACGTGATTGGTGCCGGTGGCATAGTCACCGCCCGATTCGGGTGACCAGTCCCCCACGAATACCGAACCGGCATTCTGGACGAACGGCACGAGCTCCCGCGCATTGCGGGTCTGCAGGATGAGGTGTTCGGGTGCGTAGCGGTTAGACACTTCGACGCACTCCTTGAGATCCTTCACCACAATCAGACGGCTGGCAGAAAGGGACTTTTCTGCAATGGCGCGGCGCGGAAGCGTTTCGAGTTCCTTAGCGGCGGCTTGAGCAACCGCCTTGGCAAGGGTCTTGGAGGGCGTGAGCAGCACGACCTGACTGTCCGGCCCGTGTTCGGCCTGAGAGAGCAGATCAGCAGCAACAAAGCGCGGATCGGCTTCAGCATCTGCAATAACGAGAACCTCCGAGGGACCTGCGGGCATATCAATGGCCGCACCGTCCGGACGGCGGCTGACCTGGCGCTTGGCTTCGGTGACGTAGGCGTTGCCCGGTCCGAAGATCTTCGAGACGGAGGGGATCGTTTCGGTGCCGAAAGCCATGGCCGCAATCGCCTGAGCGCCGCCCACCTGATAAATCTCATCAATGCCGCACAGACGAGCCGTTGCGAGAATCGGATCGGCAATCGGAGGCGGCGAGCAGAGAATGACGCGGCTGCAGCCGGCGATCTTGGCCGGAATGCCAAGCATCAGCACTGTGGAAAAGAGCGGTGCCGTGCCGCCCGGAATATAAAGGCCGACGGCGCCGATCGGGCGAGTAACCTGCTGACAAACGACGCCGGGCATGGTTTCGACAGTGACCGTCTCGAGCACTTCAGCGGAGTGAAATTTTTCGATATTTTTGGCCGCGGTTTGAAGTGCTTTGATGAATTCAGGCGAAAGGCGCGAAATGGCAGCGTCGACCTCTGCCTTGCTCACCTTGAAGTTCTTCACTTCCGTGCGGTCGAATTTTGCGCTGAAGTCACGCAGCGCTGCGTCGCCGCGGGACTCGACTTCGTCGAGAATGCCCGACACGACGGCCGTGATTTTGTCGCCGGCCATGACGGCGGGGCGGCGAAGAATGTCGGTGCGTTCGGCTTCCGAAAGCGCATCCCATTCAATGATGTCGCTGAAATTGAAATTCGTCATTTGAGTTACTCCATCATTTTTTCAATCGGCAGAACGAGGATCGAGCTTGCGCCGAGCGCTTTGAGCCCCTCCATCGTTTCCCAGAAAAGACTTTCGCGGCTCACCATGTGGAGCGCGACATGATCGGCTGATCCGGCAAGCGGAAGAATGGTCGGATGTTCAGCGCCCGGCAGCAGCTTCGTAATTTCCGCGAGCTTGGCTTTGGGGGCGTGAAGCATGATGTATTTGCATTCGCGCGCACGGGCAACACCCTGCATGCGTACGAGCAGCCGTTCGACAAGGGCGGCCTTTTCATTGTCAAAAGGCTCGGCCTTGGCAATGAGACAGGCTTTGGAGCGGTACACGACCTCCACTTCCTTCAGACCGTTGGCTTCAAGGGTTGCACCCGTTGAGACGAGATCACAGATGGCGTCGGCAAGGCCGGCTCGAGGAGCCACTTCAACCGAACCCGTCAGCAGACAGGGCTTGAAGGTGAGGCCGCGTTCATCAAAGCAGCGCTTAAGGAGCTGCGGATAGCTCGTCGCGATGCGGCGGCCGTTGAGGCTTTTCAGACCGCCCCAAGTCTCATCCGTCGGAATCGCCACCGACAACCGGCAGCCGCCGAAATCAAACCGCTTGAGCATGCGGAATTTCGGTTCTTCTCCCTGACTTCTGCGGGCGAGTACGGTTTCTTCGAGCACGTTTTCGCCGATGATGCCGAGGTCGACCACGCCGTCCATGACGAGACCGGGAATGTCGTCGTCGCGCACGCGCAGGATCTCAACGGGCATATTTTCCGCTACGGCCAGAAGGCGCTGGGAGTGGAAGCGTACCTTGAGACCGCAGCGTTCAAGAAGGTCCTGCGAGTCGTCGGAAAGTCGCCCGGACTTTTGCATTGCAAGCCTCAGGCGGTTGTTTTCAGTCATTTTCTTCTCTTCTTTCGTGAAATGGGGTGACGGGGAACGGGCTTGGGGAGCGGTCGTCTTCTGCGCCGCACCATCATCGGACATCCAAAGATCCGGCGCAGTGATGAAAAAAGCCTCCGGAGTCCGATGACTTCCGAAGGCTTTGCTGTTTTGTGGAGCTTCATCCTGAGCCGCCGGAAGCATGCATCGATCCTCCCGAACAGCTTGTGCGCCCGAGGGATGCTTTAAGGATGGTGGTGGTGATGGCGGCGGAAGGTGAAGCCGTACACGACAATGCTCCGACAAATGGGAATTTGGTTTACAGCGAAAAGGCGCTGCATGTTCTCTGCGAAATTTATATTTCCGCCGAAGAACTGTCTTCAATCATGCCACGGCCGAGTGCGGTTTGGGAATGCTTCAGGGACGCGTTCGGTGCATCTTCGCTCTGTCGGCGCATGTCAAATGCGTCTAAACAATATCAAAGGGAGTTTTTCCTTAGGCGCAATATCTGAGATGGATCATCATGATGCGGCCGCGAACGCTGAAAATGATTTTCCATTTTTTGCGAAAGAATCCGCGAATACAGGAATAGCGGGGAATTGAGCCTAAGCGCAGTATTTCCTAAGGACTGCGGGTGAGAGCATCCTCCCCCGCGAAACGATACAAAAGAGGAATACATCATGCAGCTTACTAAGCGCGCCTTTCTTCTGTCCGGTGCGGCGCTTGCCGTCTCCGCCGCAAGAGGAGCCTTTGCCATGGGGACGCCGAGCGGTTTCGCTGTCGTCGGTTTTGCCAAGCAGGGTGATCTCGGCGAAGTGATCGTCAACCCGTATAAGATTTCGCCGCTCACAGCCGTCATTAAGAACGGCGGCTACGAACTGCTCACGGCTCATGTCCGTGTGGTGCCTAAGGACGGCGGCCAGGAAATCGCATACGATGTTTCGAAGGCGCAGCTGCTTACGCATGCCGGCATTCCGGTGTTCGGTCTTTATGCCGACTATTCCAACAAGGTTGAAGTCAAGTATTCGTACCGCTTTGACGGCAAAGAGGTCAAGGGTGAACACACCTATACGATCTATTGCGGTCCGCTGCGCGGCATCGAATCAGGGGCTGCCGGCGAAAAGAACCTGATGTTTGACGTAGAGGTGAAGAAGGTCGATCCTGAATTTAAAGATCGTCTCTACTTTGTCAACAACTTCGGCAATGCCCACGGCGCTGATACGCGCGCAGTCTGGAACAATCCGGAAGGCGGCGCTCTCACGTGGAGCTTCATTCCGAAGATTGCCATCATTGACACGACGGGCGCCATTCGCTGGTACCTCGACGCTTCGACGATTTGGGATCCCGAATCGATCTACACCAAGGGCGTCATGATGGGCTTCAAGCAGAACGACGACGGTGCTGTTTCTTGGGGCTACGGTTCGACTTATGTGAAGTACGACATCATGGGCCGCAAGGCTTTCAACCGTCGGCTGCCTGCGGGCTACAGCGACTTCTCGCATTCGCTCGATCCGATGCCCAACGGTCACTATCTGCTTCGCGTTGCATCGGCTGACCTCCGCCGTCTCGATCAGAAGCGCGTCCGCACGGTCCGCGACATGATTATTGAAGTGGATGCCGGCGGCCGTGTGGTCGATGAATGGCGTCTCTTTGATATTCTCGATCCGTACCGCAGCAACGTCATCAAGGCGCTCGACCAGGGTGCTGTCTGCCTGAACATCGATCCGAGCAAGGCCGGTCATACGCTCACGGCAGAAGACCTCGCCAAGCAGGAAACCTCGGCCAACTTCGGCGACTTTGCCGGCACCGGCCCAGGCCGCAACTGGGCGCACGTCAATTCCGTTGACTACGACCCGACCGATGATTCGATCATCATTTCCTCGCGTCACCAGTCCGCGATCATCAAGATCGGCCGCGACAAGAAGGTGAAGTGGATTCTCGGGGCGCCGCGCGGCTGGCGTTCTCCCTGGAAGGAAGCGCTGCTCACGCCGGTCGATGCCCAGGGCAAGCCCCTGAAGTGCGGCGATGCTGAGTGCGGCGACGCATTCGACTGGACGTGGACGCAGCACACGGCTTGGCGTATTGATTCCAAGTCCGACAAGAACGTGATTTGGGTTTCGGTCTTCGACAACGGCGACGCCCGCGGCATGGAACAGCCTGCGCTTCCGGAAATGAAGTATTCGCGCGCTGTCATCTACAAGATCGATCAGGTCAAGCGCACCGTAGAGCAGGTTTGGGAATACGGCAAAGAACGCGGCCACAATTGGTACAGCCCGGTGACGTCGCTCACCGAGTACCAGCCGGACAAGAACTCAGTCTTTGTCTACTCCGCCACGGCCGGCGCCGACTTCGACCTTACCACCGGCGCTATGAAGGGTCTTCCCAACCCGTACATTGACGAGTTCCGCTGGGGCGAAAAAGAACCGGCCGTCGAAATTCAGCTCCACAACACCATGGGCTATCAGGCATGGCCCTTCAGCGTGAAGAAGGCGTTCACCGACAACTAACGTTTCGTTCTGAGCTTTAACGAGAATCCATCCGAATCCGGCGGCAAAACTGCCCGAGAGGATGATCTGCTCCGCCCGAGGTTGGTATTTCTTCGGACGGAGCTTTTTTTCGCTATGGCCGGCGCTAAACTTCCCTTTCACCCTTTAGGCGGCTTCGCTATCCCTCTCATGCTCTGGGATAACGAACCGTCTCAACGGACGGAAGCGGTCTTTGAAGCCGCAGGATAAAAATCACTTGAGGTTTTCATGAGCTCGGCGATGACGACGCAGCGCGCAACATTGATCGGACTTTTGGCTCCGCTTTGCTGGGGGATGGGCGTTTCACTTGTGCGCGGCATTGCCGAAGGCTTTGGACTGGCCCAGGGACAGACGCTTCTGTACACCACCGCTGCGGTATGCCTCTTTTTCGTCATCGGCATTCCGGATCTGCGGACCGTCGACAGGCGATACCTCATTTTTGGTCTGCCGACAGCCAACGCGAGCTCGCTTTGCTTCACGCTCTCTATCTTTTTTTCTGCTGGCGGAACGCAGACGATGGAGGCGGCCATGGTGAACTACCTTTGGCCCGCTCTGACACTCCTTTTTGCCGTGGTCTTTAACGGCGTGCGGTCACGCTGGTGGATTGCGCCCGGTATGGTGCTTGCTTTCTGCGGGATTGTTGAAATTCTCGCCGGCGGGCAAGGCTTTTCACTCGAGGGTTTTATTTCGCGGCTGCTTGAGCATCCGCTGAGCTACATTCTCGCGGTCGGCGCTGCCGTCACTTGGGCGGCTTTTTCCAGCATGACTCGTGCGTGGGGCGGCTCAACCAATCTGGCCTGCCTGATTTTCTGCATCAACGCCAGCATCTACGGTGTGCTGTGGCTTTGCGGCTTCGGCACCCAAATGGTGGGCGAACCTTCGGCACACGGCTGGATCAGCGTCATCCTGGGCGGCATTGCGATGGGCGGCGCATATGCTGCATGGACGCAGGGCATGACCAAAGGGAACATCACGGTGCTGGCAGCGGCCTCCTATTTCACGCCGGTTCTCTCGTGTGTTTTTGCCGTTTTTTGGATTGGCGCCAAACTCGACAGCTCTTTCTGGACGGGGGTCGCTGCTGTCGTTGTCGGCTCACTGCTCTGCTGGGACGCGACGGCGCGCGGAATGAAGCCGCTCTTGGCGCTTGAAGCTCAGGGCCGGACATCCGCAGCAAACCGCATTTGGCTCCATCTAACCGGCCGCGGCAGCAAACGCTGACACAGCTTCCAGAGTGCCTTTCAACTCACGGCAAAGCTTCGGGCGCCGTGAGCGAGAATGCTGTCAACCCGGCGAAAGAGGAGCAGAAGATCGAGATGCAGAGCACTCGTTTCAATGGAAAGGGCGCTCCCCTTATCAACGCGTTCCATGTGGCGTGAGACCAGTTCCGCGGCGTCGCTCGAGGATGCCGCTTCGCCTGAAAGGAGACTGCTTCGAAGCGCATTGATCTCCTGCGGATCACTCGTTGAGAGTATTTGCGCGAGGAGCTCTAGGTGCGCAGATACGACGTGATGCTCTTGTTCGAGTTCCTGCGCACCCTGTGCACTGAAAAAGAGCGAGCGGCGGATTTTTTTCTTCCGCAGCAGATCAACGATATCGTTTGTGACTTCGAGCGAGAATAGCAGTGCATCAGAAACGGCAGAAAGCGACTGCCATTCGATGACGGCCTCTTCCGAAAGGTCGTCACGGATGATGATATTGAGCGCTTTGGAGACGGTGCGGCAGCGGCGGTCCAGGAGCTTTCGACGCTCTTTAAAGGCCAAGAGTTCACCCATCGGCGGATTTTCATAGATAAGCGGAGTGAGTGCATCCCAGTGCTTGCGAAATAGCTCTGCCGTGCGCGCGTTCTCATGACGCACTTGGACAAGTGCCGAGCTGCTCGAAAGGAGATTTTCCTTTGAAAGCAGATGCGTTTCAAAGTCATCTGTTTGGATCGACACGGGTACCAAACGGTCGATCAGCGCGGCTGCCGGATGAATGAAAGAGAGCCCCACAGCACCGATTACAGTGTTGTAGACCACATGAAATAAGATCACGCCGTCTGCCGGATCGCCGAGAGATGCAAAAACGCTGCCCGCAGCCGGAATAAAGTAGAGGATTGCTGCGCCGGCAGCAAAGCCGCCGACCCGAAAGAAGAAATTTCCGAGCGGCGCTTTCCGAGCCGCTTTTGATGCCCCGGCTGTTGCGGCTGCAGCCAAGAGCGCACTGCCGAAATTCGCACCCAATACGACCCAAAGCGCAGCTGAGGCCGGCAGCAGACCGCTCGCAGTGGCAGCCGCCGTCACGGCGACAACGGCTAGGCTGGAGAAAAACAGGACGGCGCAGACGATGCCGACAGCCGCCGCCAGACAGGGATGCTCCGGAAGATGCGCCAAGGTTTCCAGAATGATCGGACTGTCGCGCATCGGCTCGGTTGAGGCCATGATGCTTTGCAGCGCCAGAAGAACGAAGGCAAAACCCAGCAGCATTCGGCCGAACTGGCCTTCGCGCTTTTCCATTCGCCGCAGAAAGAGGAAGGTGCCTGCAATGAGCAGAATGGGAATAAGACTGGAAATGTTCAGTGTCAGAATGCGTGCGGCCAAGGCACTGCCCAGATCGGCGCCGAGAACGGCGGCCAGAGCAGCCGCCGTAGATACCAATCCTCCGGCCTGCAGACTTGCTACGAGAAGTGATGCGGCCGTTGAGCTTTGCAGCAGCATCGCCAGACCCATGCCGGCGGCAAAGCCGGCAAAGCGGTTGGAGAGGCGTGTGGCCAGCCATGAACGAAGCGCCTCACCAAACGTGCGCAATATGCCGGTTTTCACCATGTACGCCCCCCAAACAAGGAGCGCAACGGCGCTGGCGCTGTGCAAAAGGAATGTGTACACCGATCAAAATCCGAGGAAAAAAGGCGCTGCGGGTGCTCCCATTGTAGGACTCGGCCCGTGCCGACATGACTTCTGAGAGCGCTCGGCCGCGGAGACTTCTAGTGCTCGGCAAGAACGCCGGCTTTTCGAAGCATCTGCAGCACTGCCTCGCGCGGCAGCGCGGCGATCCGGCCTCCGTCGTATGCGGCCGTATCGTGAGCGGTAAAAAGCGCATTGAGGATGGCTTCTTCGGTTGATTCTATGGCGGCCATGAAGAGCGGCGTCATATCGTCACTGCGGACTGTGGGGCCGCCTTCGAGCAGGCCGTAAGGGGCTTCATGACGAACCCGCATGGAGGGTGCCGTTGAAAAGGCAAGGGCGAAATCTCCCGATCCGTTGGAGGCAATACCGCCGGTACGGGTCATGCCCATAAATGCCCGTTCGGCCAGACGCTCGAGCGATCGCTGCGTGAGCGGGGCATCCGTTGCTGCGATCATCATGATGGAGCCGTCGGCAGACCCGGCCACGTCTTTGACTCGTTCGGCCCATCCCGCGGGCATGGCTTGCGTGAGAAGCTTTTCATTGCTCCAGCCGCCCAGCTGCCGGCCGACTTCAACGCCCTTTACGGTGAGAAAGCCGCCGAAGTTGGCCTGAACAATGACCCCGACGGTCCAGCCGCCTAAGCTTTCGGGGAGTTTGCGCGATGCGGTGCCGATGCCGGCTTTGAAGCCGAAGGCAACAGTGCCGGTGCCGGCACCGCAGCAGCCTTCTTCAACCGGACCGGATTCCGCCCTGCGCAGCGCTTCAATAACGTGGTCGGGCGAAACGAATCGTGCACGAATGTCGTTGACGCGGCCGTCATTCGTTTCGCCGACAAAGGCGTTGACGCTTTTGACCGCTTCATTGCCGGGCTGCTCGAGCGTCCAGGAGAGAAGTCCGTCAATCCCGGCGGCGACACTGAGCGTGTTGGTGAGAACAATCGGCGTTTCAAGCGTGCCGAGTTCGTTGATCTGAGGAATTCCCGCGGACTTGCCAAAGCCGTTTCCGACAAATACGCCGGCGGGCACTTTTTCCTGAAAAACATTGCCGCCGTGCGGGAGGATGGTCGTCACGCCCGTGTGCATGCCGCAGGCGTCGTCTTCCAAGGTAACTTGGCCGACTTTCACTCCCGGCACATCGGTCACGGCATTGAATTTGCCGGCGGGCAGGATGCCGATATGGATGCCGTAACTGCGGACTCGGTTGTTGGTCATTTGGACAGCTCTTCTTCGAGGTTGATGGTTTGAAGATTCTATTGCCGATACCTTTTTTGCGGTATGGGGAAGTCGGTGTTGTCTGCATGCGTCGAGAACCGACGCGATGCCATGGATGATGTTTTCAAAATAGTGTGAAAACAAATCATTGTTTGAAAACGACAGGAATCCTTTTGTTAAGAAAGAGGAGATTTTTGAATGACCAATAAGATTAGCCGTGCATCTCACACTGTTCGTGCTTTTAATGTCGGCACGCTGGGCGACTGCAGCGCGTGGGACGACAATCTTGATGCGGCTCCATTGGAGTGGCTGCCTGCAGAGGAAGCGCCCAGTTTCATGTCCGGCACGGGCAGCGATGAGGTCTGCGAAAGCGGCATCGGTTTTGCTCGAGAGCGAGAGGGCTGCTGCATGTGCTCTTTTGGATTTGATGCCGTGGGAGTTCGCAGCGGTGATTCGGAGCTCCTCGAAAGCATGAGGGATCGAAATGTGCGCCATGCTTCGGGCGAGATCGATGTGTGGAAATCCTCTGTCGGAAATGATGAGCTGGATTCCGACAAGCAAAGTTTTTGGGTTCAAAACGGCATAGGCCGGCGGTTTTTGAGTCCCGATGTCTTTTCCGACGGTCTTTATACAGGCGGCGAATCTTTCTGGAGCCGCCTTTCGGGGAGTTCTGCGCAGTGGCTGCGTAAATTTGGTTTTTATAAGTAATAAACAGCCGGCTACTTTATCAATCCTGTGTTTGCCTTGTCGTTTTTTCTTAATGCAGAGATCTGATTGGAATCTTCCTTTCCATCGAAATCAGTGAACGGTTTGGTTATCCATAACCTTCTGGTCACAATGAGAATAGACAGTTCCAATTTCTGTGCAGAAGCGAAATCTACTTCTAATGGATTAGACCTAAAGATCTATCTACGCTAGTCCACGGTGCCTGACGAAATTTTCAAACATCTTCACAAACCTCACTGATCCGATCCATCGGGCAGAGAAGATGCCGAAGTCCCATTCGAACAGGCGAACAACACCGAAAAAGGACAAAGGAGACCTTTATGCCCGATCACAACGCTCATGGAGTCGGTTTCAAACGGATGCGCATGGCAGGGCTGCTGCCTGCGGCTGCACTCATTCTTGCCGTCTTTGCGTCTTCAGCGGTGAGTGCTGCAGAAGTCAAACTTGCCGGCGCTGTCGTTTCCGGTCTTTTCTATTCCAAGGCAGAAAGCGCAGAGCATTCGAATCTGGTTCTCGCGGGTGTCGGTGAGGCACCGGACGATACGTGTTTCAAAATTCTTGGAAGAGAGGATTTAGGGAACGGCTATTACGTTCGGTTTAATCTCACGAGCAATGTAACGTCTGATACCGGCTCATTTTCCGGGCACAACGGCCTCTTCAGCTCCACATACATGTCGTTTGGCAATCAGCAGTTTGAAGTCACTGCCGGCCGTATGTCCGGGCTTACCGTTTCCGGTGATCCGTATTCGGTCTATGCTGCGACGCATGCCAACATGACTTACGCCCAGCTTGCTGGGATTGCGCCGGCAAACATTACTTTCCAAGCCGGTGCGCTCACTAATGCGCTTGCATTTACAACGCATGGCAGTCGATTTGTCCTGCGCGGTGTTTATTCAAATGGTGATTCAAACATCGGCGACAGCGGAGACACGGAAGCGACTGAAGACTGGTCCGACCGCCGCCATGTGGCGCAGCTCGGCGCCATGTGGCTTGGCGACAAACTCAAGACCGCGGTGGTTTATTCGTTTGAAATGCCCGGACAATTGGCCAATGCAGACGGTTCCCGCGATGTTCGGCGCAAAAACACGCATGCGCTTCATTTAATCGGGAGCTGGCATTTCGCCGGCAAGCAGGGGCCCGGCATCGCCGGCATCCTTTATGCAAGCCGCAACGAGTGGCGTATTGGCGCTGTGCCCGATCTCTCTACATTTGTGGGTGACGGCCGTATCGGAAGCAGTCAGGAGGGTCTTGACAATGTTGCGGTCCATGTCAGTGCGAAATATCCCGTTGGCCGTCATCTCTTTACCGCCGCGGCCGGTTACCTGCATTCCAAATGGAACGGAGAATCTACGAAGAGCGGCTATACCGAAGGTTCCATGGTGATGGGCGGCGTGGTTTATTACTACAGCCTTTCGAAAAGCACGAGGTGCTATGCCGCGGCAAGCTGGGCTGACGGCCGCAAGCTCCTTGACGCCGCACCGCGACTGAACCGAGTCATGGGAACGGTCGGTTTGATGAAGTATTTCTAATTCATATAAATCGAAATCATCACGGTTAAGCTAGCCATTGTTATGTTTACAGAAAAGATTTCTTTCGTAAACGGTTGGACAGCCTTAACTAGTGCTAATGGATTAGTTTCAAAACTGTAACTACTCTTCTTCAAAGCACAACGCGCTGTCTCTGAATCTGCAGGACCAGAAGGCAGATTCAGGCGCGCGTTGATGCTGCCTATGTAAGAAGGAGCTCTCTCAATGCAATATAACCATCATCGTTCGCACGCCTGCACTTTGCTTTGCACTGCCTTGGCACTAGCTTTCGGATGCGCAGCCGCGCACGCTGCGGATGTCAAAATTTCCGGCAGCGTCATCACCGGTCTCTATTTCAATAAAGTTGAAGGCGCTGATAACGGCAGCCTCAAAATGGGCGGTATGGGTGAATTGCCTGATGATCCGCATTTGATGCTGACTGCGCGAGAAGACCTTGGCAACGGTTGGTACACGGGCGCTCAGCTGCAGAACAGGTTCTATCCGGATTCCGGTACCTTCCGCTCCAATGGGTATTTGTTTGATGCCCAGTCTCGCCTTTTCGTCGGCAACGATCAGATTGAATTTTCATTCGGCCGTATGGCTGGTTTGACTGTGGCCGGCCGCCCGTATTCTGTTTACGGTAAGACGAATGCCAACATGACATTCGCCTCACTCGGCGGAATTGCACCGGCCAATATCATGTTCCAGCCGGGTGATCTTTCCAATGCGATCGCCTTCTCAACCAATGCTCAGTCGGGTCTCTTCGTCCGCGGCGTTTATTCAAACGGCGACTCGGTCAATGGTACGGATACGGAAACAACCGACGACTGGTCTGACCGTCGTCACATTGCTCAGTTCAGTACAGGCTGGACGGGCGATCATCTGAAAACCGCCGTGGTGTATTCCTTTGAAATGCCGGGGAACGTCAAGAATGCAGACGGCACTCGTCCAGAGGCATTGCGCAAGAAGAATACGCATGCCGTGCATTTGATCGCCAGCTACGATTTCGGCGGACCGGCAGTTTCGGGCATTCTGTATGCCAGTCAAAACGAGTGGCGCATCGGCCCGGTGGGGGATTTGTCAGCAATCGTCGGCGGCAATGATGTTGTCAGCAATAGCGAAGAAGGTCTGGACAACCTGGCAGTCTTTATGAGTGCTAAATATCCTATTGGTCAGCACACGATCAGCGGTTCGGTCGGCTTCCTGAAGAGCAAGTGGAAGGGCGCTGAAACGTCAGTAGGGCATGATGAAGGCACCATGACGATGGCCGGTCTGGTTTACTACTACAACTTCTCAAAGCGCACAAACTTCTATGGCGCAGCGAGCTGGTCTGACGGCAAGAAGCTGCTCGACGGCGTCGACCGCTTTAACCAGGTGCTGACGGCCGTGGGGCTCATGCACCGCTTCTGATCATCCTTCCTCCAGCCTGCATGACCAAAAGCTCTGCAGGCTTGGAGCTGTCGGCAATCTTCGGACTGCGGGGGGACTAGATCGCAAGTGAGCTTTCAAAAGCGGCTTTAAAATTCGGCAGCACTATGATTTTGCGGCCGCTGCGCTCAATCAAGCCTCGCTTGATCCAATCGGAGAGCAGTCGATTGACGACGGCTCGGGTGGCATGAACCATCAGGGCCAATTCGTCTACTGTCGGCTCAATCGGAAGCAGCCCGGCAGAGCTCTCTTCTCCGCCAATGGCCAGAAGCGAGAGAAACAGTCTTGCCAGACGCACAGGAACGGGATCGAGACCGTTGACGAGCAGTCCGTCGAGCTGCGCTTCGTGATTCCATGCCAGTGTGCGCAGGTATTCGAGCTCTATGCCGGGGTGATCGGCTAAGAAGCGTCTGAACTGCAAAGCATCTCTGCGCCGCAGACGTACGGGAGAAAGTGTGCGGATGGTGAGCTCCAGCGGCCGCTTATGGAGCAGGGCTTTGGGGCCTCCGAGAATGGTTCGGGGCACAAATAAGGCAGTCATGCGCGGACCGCGAGTGCGCGGTGCACAGGTGGCGAGTATGCCTTGATCAATCCAATATACAAAGGATTCTCTCCCAAAAGCATGATCGATGTGCGCAGGAAGTTCGACCACAGGCGCATCCACAAAAAGTTTTTCGAGCAGCGGCGGGTCGGGATGAAAGCGCCACGGACATTTGGAGTACAAAATCCCCGGCTCGAGGAGCGGAATGAGTTCTTTGGGCATGCGCGGTTTGTTCATCCAATGGATGTTCTGCAGTGGGGACTCAAAAAAATGAAGCCGAGCGGACTGCTTGGTCTTATGCGGATTGACTTTACCTGAAAACAGCCGCCCGAAGCGCGTGAGCGCGGCGGGCGGCGTTTGCCGCAGCGGCAGGCTGATGCGCCTGTGATCTGCGGCGATGCGGAAGGCTGATGCGGGCTGCTCAGACGCGGCCAGCCTCAATGGCCTTAATGGCGTTCTCAGCGGCGACGCGGCCGGAAGTCATGGCAAAGGACGAGGCAGAGCCTTCGCAGCGAAGGTCGTAAGACGAATCATAGAGGCCGCCGATATCCTGTCCAACAACATAAAGGTTCGGGATGACGTTGCCCTGCGGATTCTTGGCTTCGAACTGCGGCGTCACCGTAACGCCGCCCAACGTCAGGAAGAAGCAGCGCACGCCTTTGAGGGCGTAGTAGGGACCTTTATTCAGGTTGAACGCCCGCAGATGCTCGGGCTTGCGGCTGAATTCTTCATCAACGCCGGTTTTCGCGAATTCGTTGACGCGCTTCATGCTCGACTCAAGATTCTCTGGCGGCACGCCGATTTGCTGGGCAAGCTCTTTGACGGTATCTGCCTTGAAGGCCCAGCCGCGCTCATAGCCCATTTCTAGCGTCTTCGGCAGCGCCTTAAGCGGTACGCCGGCCAGCACGATGGCGTTGAAAGGCAGTACGGCACCCTTGTTAATCAGATCATCGATCATGGATTGGTCGAAGATCGTGTAGAGCACGCCGCCCGCGCTCGTCATGGCATTGTAGACGTCGACAAACACGGCGCCGCGCGACTCATTGAAGAAGCGCTTGCCTTCATGATTGACCCAGAGCCACGGCTGAGCCAGTGCGCAGCGGCCTTGTTTAAGTTCGTCGGGGCCCGAGAACTGGTTGATCGGCGGAACGTCCGGAAGATACGGTGCATTGCCGGCAACGGCGTGCATGCCGGCAACGTTGGCGCCGACCAAGCGAGCCATCGTGATGCCGTCGCCGGTGCGTCCGTCCACTACCGGCCCGCGGAGCCAAATTGGTTCGACCATGCCGAGCGCCGAGGAGTCCGTCACGTTCTGTGCGAGCATTTCCTTATTGGCAGCAAAGCCGCCGGTGGCGATGATCACCTTCTTGGCATGCAGAATAATGGTGTTGCCCTTGGCATCTCTGGCTTCAACACCAGTGACCTTGCCGTTGTTCATGATGAGACGCTGCGCTGAGGTTTGCGTACGGAGTTCGCCGCCGCCCTGACGAATGCTCTTCACAAAGAGTTCGATTACCTTGGCCGCGCCGCCGACAAACAAGTGCCATGTCATGAGCGATTCGTGCTTGTCGTACATGGTGCGGATGCCGCGGAACTCAATGCCCATGTCCTGAATTTCGTCAATCGTTTGACGGGACTCTTCAATCAGCACACGAAGGACGGCCGGATCACAGCGATAGTGGTGGAACTGCAAAGCCGCGTCGAGCACCTGCTGCACGGTCGTCTTAATACCGTGCTCCTTCTGGTAGCGCGTGCCGACGCCGAGCGACCCCTCCGGGAACAGCCCGGCGCCGCCGAGGAACGCTTCTTTTTCAAGCACGATCGGTTTCACGCCTTTCTTAACGGCAGCATTCGCGGCGGCAAGGCCTGCAAGGCCGCCGCCCACGATGACAAGGTCGACCTTCTTTTCAACGACGGCAGCCTGAACGATGGCCGGTGCTGCTGCAAAAGCAGCGGCAGCGGCCGTAGAGCCGAGAAATTGGCGGCGATTGAACTTAGGCATATGAATCTCCTTGTTTCAGAAGCCGACAGCGGCTTCTTGAATTTCAGTCTGCAGTCCCATGGGTTTAGTTTCGCGTTTGAGACTGCAAGTTCGGAAAAGATTAGATTTGGAGAGCCTTTTCGTCTGTGCGCCAGCGCACAATGCATCGTTTGTTTTTTTAAGGATTAACGCTATCTCTTCATATGTTTACCAATGTTGTACGGCGTTTAGAAACACGTTGACCAAGCGCAGTCTTTGCCGCTCTGGCCCGAGGTTAAAAGGCTGCGGAGACCTTGAATAAAGCGGTGAAATCATCGACGGACCGCTGAGGATGCCGATGCAATCAGCGAGGTCTCCGAAATCCATCAAGAACTCTGGGCAAAAGGCCTGAGGACGAGTGCGGCAAGATGATCGACATTTGTCAAACTCCCCTCCAAACACTTCGGCCGCACCGGCCAGCATCTAAAGAGGACAAACTTGAGATGACAGCAGCAAGAAAAATCCGAGCGGCCGTGGTCGGCGCGAGCGGCTATGCAGGATCAGAATTGACGAGATTCCTGCTTGCGCACCCGGCGGTTGAACTGACGCATCTTTATGTTTCGGCCGCGAGCAGCGACGCCGGCAGGGCGATTGCAGAAATTGACGGCCGTCTTTTTGGCCGCACACAGCTCGTGCTGGAACCCATGACGGATCCGGCTGCTGCGGCGCAGGGGCTTGATGCTGTCTTTTTGGCTACCGAACACATTGTGAGTGCGGCCCTGGCGCCGATATTTGCTGCTCAAGGCGCAGTGGTCTTTGATCTTTCCGGTGCCTATCGACTGCCGAATGCATCGGATTATCCGAAGTTTTATGGGTTTGAGCATGAGCATCCTGAACTGCTTGATCGGGCGGTTTATGCCCTTGGGGAATTTGTCGACCGCGGCAAGCTTCGCGCAGCCCGGATCGTTTCTCTTCCCGGGTGCTATCCAACGGCATCGCAGCTCGCGCTTAAGCCCTTGATTGATGCGGGTCTGCTTGCCGCTGACTTTAAACCTGTGATCGATGCTGTTTCTGGTGTTTCCGGTGCGGGCCGCAAAGCCAAGATCGGGAATGCCTTTTGTGAAGTGAGTCTTTCGGCTTACGGGGTCTTTACGCATCGTCATCGGCCTGAAATCGAAGCGCATTTAGGGCGCCCGGTCATCTTTACGCCGCACCTGGGGCCCTTTAAGCGCGGAATCCTTGCCACGATCACCGTGAAGCTTGCGCCGGGACTCGGTGATCAGTCTCAAGCGCGTGAAAAGATTCAGCAGGCTTATGAGAGCGCTTATGCGGCATGTCCTTTGGTTCGTCTGCGTCCGGCGCTTCCCAAGCTCGATGATGTGGTGAATCTGCCATTTTGTGACATCGGCTTCAGCGTGGATGAGGAAGCCGGCTACGCTGTTGTGGTCTCGGCTATCGACAATCTGATTAAAGGAGCTGCCGGACAGGCGGTGCAGGTGATGAATCTGCGCTTTGGTTTTCCTGAAACGAAGGGACTGCTTTGACTTCGGGGGAAGAGCGCAATGACAAAACCATTCAAAGCTGATGTGCTTGTGGTGAAGCTTTCCGGCAAGGCTTTGACAGCGGATAAAGCGCTTGACGCGCTTTTTACGGCACTGGCCGGTTCAGCCGCAAGCGCAGAGCGTACGAGAGTCGTATTGGTGCATGGGGGAGGCGTTGAGGTGGACGCACTCATGCGCGGCCTTGGCCGCCCAATCGACAGGATCGAGGGACTGCGTGTGAGTCCTGCCGAAGACATGCCGGTTATTGCCGGCGCCTTGGCCGGCACCTGCAGCCTGAAGCTGCGCGGAGCTGCGCAAAGGGCGGGGCTGATGCCTCTCGGACTCTGCGCTACCGATGCAGGCATCGGCCGGGTCGTGCCGGCGGACCCGCGTTTAGGACGCGTCGGCGTGATTGAGCCCGGAGACTCTGCCGCAAAACGCCGTCTCCAAGCGCTGCTCGATGCCGGCTTTACGCCGGTTATTTCGTCCGTCGGCATGGATGCTGCCGGGGCGCTCTGGAACATTAATGCCGACGATGCGGCGGTGGCATCAGCTGCGCTCTTGGGTGCGCCGCTCATTTTTCTCTCGGATGTTCCCGGCGTGCTCGATGCCAATAAACATCTCTTTGAACAGTTGAATGAGGAGCAGGCAGAGACGCTTATTGCCGAAGGCGTGATTTCCGGCGGCATGACGGTCAAGGTGCGCGCCGCATTCCGTGCTGCGGCCATGACAGGCAAACCGGTGGCTGCAGCCTCTGTCTTTGATCCGATGCTGCCCAATAAACTTGCATCTGGACAATTGCCGGGGACCACATTCACGCTTGAGTGAATCCGACGGTGAACTGTCAGCGCAGTTCAAATGTGAATTTATTGCCCGTCTTTCGTTATTTGTCGACTATTGTGCTGGGTGAAGTCGAACAAATCGACTAAAGTCGGGCATTTCTTTGAGGTCTTTTCGTTTTGTTGTGCGTGTTGCATGAGATTGATTTTCACAATCTCAACTCGACGATTTTGGATGCTGTAGCGCATTGATATTTATATAAAATATTTCAATGAAAAGTATTTTGCAAAAATCCGCCGACTGATTTTCTATTTTTTGGTCTGCATCAACTCAAGCTAGGCAAATGCGCCTAATACCAAAAAATGAAATTCATAAAATGAACGAACTTGAAGCCCAAGGAAAGCACCCCAACGTTTAACCGTTGATTCCTTGAGGCGCTGCAGGTCTGCAGGCGTCCGTTTGGGCGCGGCTTCAGTCAAAGACATTTTTCCCCAACAAAATTCGTCAACTCTCCTGTCACTGAAAACAGGAAGTCTTCTGAGGCAATTTGATGAACAACGCTAGCGCACAGCAAAAGATTTTTCCGTTGGTGCCAGAACATGCCGCTTCCGACATGAGCGCTGTGCTCCACATGATCCCGGCTGAAAAGGCCGGGGTACTGCCGCCCTTGGGCGTCAAGCTCCCCGACGATGTCGCGGCGAGTTTCCGCGGTACGCCTTTCGCCGACCTTTATGAGGAGGCGCTCAATCTCCTGAGAAGCCGCAACATCACGGCCGATGAGCTGCGCTATCTTTCGCGTGCGCTCACGCAGCTGCTCGCCAAGCGGACGACAGGCGAAGCCGCAGCGGTGAGCCCGTTTTACATTCGTCAGGCTCGTCTTTCCGACGTTGATGCCTTGGAGGGACTCGTCAAATATTGGGCCAAACAGGGCGAAAACCTTCCGCGCAAACGGGCAGACATCATCCGCAACATCGACTCGTTTGCCATTTGCGAACGTGACGGCCGTCTTGTCGGCTGTGCCAGTCTTTTCGTTTATGACTCGGGACTCGCTGAAATCCGTTCGCTCGGCGTTGCCCCCGACATTCAGCGTCAGGGACAAGGGCGTGCGATTGTTGAATATCTGCTCGAAAGAGCCCGCCGGCTCGATATCGACAAAGTTTTCGTGCTGACCCGCAACCCGAAATTCTTCGAACGCGTGGGTTTCTCGCTCACCAAAATCGACGCACTTCCTGAGAAGATCCTAAAGGACTGCGAGAATTGTCCCAAGCGCGCGCGGTGCGACGAGCTTGCCTACGAATACAATTTCTAAACTTGCCTTAAGCGCGAAGAGCTTGACGGCGCTGCCGTCTGTAAGGCTCTGAGCCTGCAAAACCATTCAATCGCAAAGGAATAAATCATGACGCAGCCTACCCGCGCCGAATACGATCAGGTGATGATTCCCTGTTACAAGCCCGCTGATCTTGTGATGACGCACGGCAAAAAGTGCCGCCTCTATGATTCGCAGAACCGCAGCTATCTTGATTTCGGCGGCGGCATCGCCGTCAATAGCCTCGGCAACGCGCCAAAGATTGTGCGCAAGGCCCTGAAAGCACAAAGCGCAAAGCTCTGCCACATCAGCAACGTCTTTACGAACGACGCTACGCTGAAACTGGCCAAGCGGCTCACTTCACTCACAGGATTTGACCGGGTGTTTTTTACAAACTCCGGCGCCGAATCCAATGAGGCTGCGCTCAAGCTCGCCCGCCGAACGGCTTTTGACGATTATGGCGAGCAGAAGGATGAAATCATCTCCTTCACGCACAGTTTCCACGGCCGCACGTTTTTCACGGTCTGTGTCGGCGGGCAGGATAAGTATTCTTCCGGCTTCGGCCCGCGTCCGGGTGCGATTACCCATCTGCCTTTCAATGACATTGGTGCTTTTGAAAAGCAGATTTCTGACCGCACCTGTGCCGTGATTTTCGAACCGGTGCAGGGCGAGGGCGGCGTGCTGCCCGTGGACCCCGCGTTTGCCAAACGTGTGCGCGAACTTTGTGACAAGCACCATGCACTGCTCATCCTTGATGAAGTGCAGTCAGGATGCGCACGTTCGGGCACGTTCTTCGCCTATGAACAGATCGGCATTCGCCCCGATATCGTAACGACGGCGAAAGGTTTGGCCGGCGGCGTTCCTATCGGCTGCGTACTGACCAACGACGCTGTTGCCAAGCATTTCAAACCCGGCACGCACGGATCGACCTTTGGCGGAAATGCATTGGCCTGCGCGGTCGGCAATGCGGTTCTGAAGCATATTTCTGCACCGGAATTCCTGGAAAAGGTCGTCAAGCACGGCGCCTTCATGAAGGCGTCGCTTGAAGCGCTCAACAAGGAACTGCATGTCTTTACGGAAGTCCGCGGCATGGGCCTGCTCATTGGCTGTGAACTGATTCCGCAGCTTCGTGCGCAGCTCGGCGACATTCAGAAGGCCGCGCTTAAAGCCGGGCTCATTATTCTGACGGCCGGCGGCACGACGATTCGTCTGTGCCCGCCGCTCATCATCAAGAAGCGTGAGATCACCGAGGGCGTGGCGATTCTGAAGTCGGTTCTGAAGGGATTTCTCGCCAATCTGCCTAAGGCCGAGGAACCGGTGAAGGCAGTGAAGACTGGTTCACGAAAGACCAGAGCTTCTGCCAAGGAACCGGCAGTCAAGCAGGTTAAGCCCGCAGCGAAGACCCCGCAGACACGTAAAGCTCAGCCTGCAAAACCCGCTGCTGCAGCTCCGGCCAAAGCCGTTCCTGCTCAAGCGGCCAAGGCTGAGAAGCCTGCGGCACGAGCGGCGACGGTTTCCGCCAAGCAGCCTGCTGCCGAGCAGGCCAAGCCCGCCGTGAAGACGCCGCAAGTTCAGTCTCTTAAACCTGCGGCTTCCCGCAAACCTGCTCCTGCCCAAGCTGTCAAGACAGCAGCGCCGGCAGCCGTGACGCCGAGAGTTCCGGCAAAGAAACCTGCTGTCGAGCCGGTTAAGTCCCCGGCGGCACCTGCTGCGGCAGGGACTGCAGCTGCTGCCGTTAAGGCGCCTCAGGCCGAAGCGGCGAAAGAGGTTAAACCTGCGGCTCCGTCAGCTGCTTCGGCAGTTCCGAGCAAGCCGGTTCTTTGAGCCGCCGGCAGCTCAGCCCAATAGGGCGTCGAGCTGCCGATGCAATCTTTTAATGTTTCATGGCGATGCCGCTGCGGGAAACTGCAGCGGCATCGCTCTTCTTTAGATGCATTCCCGTCAGTGGTCCGCAGCTGCCGCCTCGATGAATCGCAAATCTTCGCGATGCTTTTGCACGATTTCAAAGGCCGCCGTTTGGCTTGCAGACAGAGATTTGACGCATTCGGTAGAATCGTCTTAAGTGATTTTGAGAGGCGCAGGTTTTTGAAAGACCTGCGTTTGCAGGATTCTTTTGCCCGCAACAACGGTGAACAGATTGCTTCCGATTACCCTTCGCCAGCTTCAGGTCTTCTTAGCCATTGCCAAAACAGAAAGCATTGGTCTTGCCGCCGAGTCGCTCACGATGAGCAAAAGCGCCGTTTCGCAGGCGCTTTCCGAGCTTGAAACGCGTCTTGGCGTTCAGCTCTTTGACCGCAATCGAGGGCGGATTTTTTTAACGGCTGAAGGCCGCCGCATGATGCCTCAGGCCGACGAGATGCTTCATCGAGCGGAAGACATTGCTGATCTGTTTCGCCGCGGCCATGAGCCTTGTCCGTTTCGCGTGGGCTGCACGCGGACCATCGGCACATTCATGCTCGCCGATCTTTTGAAGTCTTTTCGGGATGCTGCCGGATGGATGCCGGCTACTGAAATCGCCAATACTTCAAGGATCGCTGCGAAACTCTCTTCCTTTGAGCTCGACATAGCGCTGATTGAAGGTCCTGTGACCAACAACGACTTGGTGACCTTTCCCTGGATGGCCGATGAAATGGTCGTGGTAGCTCCGAAAGATCATCCGCTCACGGGCCGTCCGGTGAGCTATGAGGAGCTTGAGCGTGCTTCTTGGCTCCTGCGCGAAGAAGGCTCCTCCACCCGAGACTTTTTTGAAACGCAGCTCCATCAGCGGCTTTCCAGAGTCAATGTCTCGGCTGAGCTCAACAGCTTTGATGCAATTCTTCGTTCCGTTCGCATTGGGCTCGGCATCACCTACATGTCTAAACGCGTGTTGACCGACCCCATCTTCGGCCGTTTCCTTGCCCGCGTTGAGATTCCCGACCGTTGGATGCGGCAGCTGACCTTCTGTCATGAACGCGGCAAATACCTTTCTGTCGATATGCTCGAGTGGGTTGAGCATTGCCGCAACTATGCACGGATGCTTGAACGCCGCGAGGCAGACGCGCTGCGCTGAAAAAACGGTCATTGATCGGCACGCGGTTCCCGCCGCAGCACTATCGCAGTGCAGCAAAAAAACGGCTTCCCCAGTTGATTAACCGGGAAAGCCGTTTTGAGTGTCAGCGTCTAAGCTTATGAATTAGAAGAAGCCGCGCTTTTGTTCTGAAAGACTGATATACAGGTTTTTCATCTGGCTGTAGTGTTCGAGAATGACCTTATGCGTCTCGCGGCCGATGCCGGACTTCTTGTAGCCGCCAAAGGGCGAGTGCGCCGGCAGCTCGTTATACGTGTTGATCCACATGCGGCCCGTCTGGACGCCGCGGGCGACACGGAAGGCGCGGTTGATGTCACGGGTCCAGACAGCACCGCCAAGACCGTATTCAGAGTCATTGGCGAGTTTGAGAACCTCAGCTTCATCCTTGAACTTGATCACGCAGGCGACCGGCCCGAAGATTTCCTGCTGGCAGACATTCATCTGATTTTCGCAGTCAACGAGCAGCGTAGGCTGCATGAAAGCACCCTTTTCACAGCCGGGAACGACGGCGCGTTCACCGCCGGCGAGCACCTTGGCACCTTCCTTCTTGGCTTCTTCGACCCAGCCGAGAATCTTCTGGAGCTGACGCTCGTTAATCTGCGAACCCATCTGAGTGTCTTTGCAAAGCGGATTGCCGACCTTTACCTTCTTGAAGGCCTCAGCCAGTTTGGCGACGAATTCGTCGTAGATCCCTTCCTGCACGAAGATGCGCGAACCCGCACAGCAAACCTGCCCCTGATTGAAGAGAATGCCGATCTGAGCGCCTTCAATGGCCTTATCCTGCTGGCAGTCATCAAAGTAGATGTTGGCGGATTTGCCGCCGAGTTCCAGCGTAGCCGGAATGAGGCGCTTGGCAGCGGCTTCGGCCACGTCGTAACCGACTTCGGTAGAACCCGTAAAGGCAAGCTTCGCAAAGCCCGGATGATCAAGCATGGCCTGACCGGTCTGCGCACCGCGTCCGCTGATGATGTTGACGACGCCGGGCGGGAGGAACTCATTGAGGATTTCGCCGAGCACATTGAGCGACAACGGCGTTGTCGAGGAGCTCTTGATCACCACTGCATTGCCGGCAGCAATGGCCGGAGCAATCTTCCAGGCGCCCATCAGGAGCGGGAAGTTCCACGGCACAATCTGACCGACCACGCCGATCGGCTCGCGAAGAATGATGGAGAGCGTGTTTTCGTCAATCATCGTTGCTTCGCCTTCATCGGCGCGGATGCAGCCGGCGAAGTAGCGGAAATGATCCGACGAAAGCGGTACGTCGACCAACGTGGTTTCACGGATGGGCTTGCCGTTGTCGAGCGTTTCAACCGTGGCGAGCTCAAGTGCGCGTTCATCAATGCGGTCGGCAATCTTGAGGAGGATGTTGGCACGTTCGGCCGGCGACTTGGCCGCCCAGGCGGGCTGAGCTGCTGCGGCTGCCTTGACGGCGCGATCCACATCCTTGGCCGAAGCGTTTGCACAAAGTGCAAGCAGTTCGCCGGTAGCGGGGTTGTGGGTTTCAAATGTTGCGTCATTTTCTGCGTCAACCCATTCGCCGTTAATCAGAAGTCCATAGCGGTCCTTTAGGTATTGCGTCATAAAAACTCCTTTCCAAATCTGTTGCGCTGTCGCCGCTTTCTGCCCGGGAGAGCGGCTGCTCATTGAATCGCCGGGCGTCTGCGGCATCGCTTTGAATTCAGAATAGGCGCAGGAATTTGCGCTTGTCATCAACCATTGGACGGAGTGTGCGGAGCAAATGAAGTACGCAGATTGGACTAGGGATATCTTGCAGATGCGTCGTTGCCAGCCGGAGGAGGGCGCCTCAAGCTTGTGGACGAGCGAAAGTATGAAGTTCGCAGAAAGGAGCTGCTCCGCATCGTCATCTAAACAATGGGATCGATATGGAAAACCCTATCAGTATCAAGTGATTTCAGGCGGCTTCAAGATGTGACTGGGAAAACAGAATGCCGATGAACTTAAGCAGCATCCATCGGCATTCAAATTGCAGATCCGCGGGCGATCGGTTCCGAATCGGTCGTTAAGCCTCAAGCAAAAAGAGCGTATGCGAAACGCCCATGTTGGGCTTTTCCTCAATGATGCGGAATCCCGTCTTTTTGAAAAGTTCTCGAAGTTCGGCGCCGTGGAAGAACCGGCTTACCCCGTTGGCCAGCACGGTGAAGTAAAGGCTCGAAGCTGCCAGTGAAAGCGCTGCCGCCTGATGACGCTGCTCATCAGTGAGTGGTTCAAGCACACAGAGTTTGGCGCCGGGTTTCATTGCGCGGCGGGTACGTTCAAGGATGGAGGCCGCCTCATCCAGGCTGAAGCAGTCAAGGAATTGACTCATCCAGAAGAGATCAACGTCTTCCATGCCGGTCAGTTCCTCAGATGTGAGCCAGTCAATGGCATGACCCGAAAGACGGTGCTGCACGCTGCTGAGTTCAGAGCGCTCCGGGATCGCATTTACTTCCACGGGGAGGTCGACAAGCACGGCAGTCGAATCGGGGAAGGCTTCCAGGAACATCTTGGTGAAGCGTCCCGTATTGCCGCCGATATCGGCTATGCGTGCAGGCGTCTGAGGGGCCCAGAATTCGCGAATGGCTTCGATCGCAGCGGCGTAGGCTCGGTCGCTGTGATAATGGTCGAACCGGAACCAAGAGCGCTGCGCCATGGCAGGGAGTTCCGGCAGGTGCGGATAGATGGTCTTCCAGGAGGGGTTAAAAGCGGCAAGACCCGCGGGTTTGCCTTCCTTCAGGGCCTCTTCAGTGCGGTCGAGTCCCGGCCAGCAGGTATCGGCAGTGAAGAAGAAATTGGCGCGGGTCATTTCGTCGTAGATGAGCAGATCTCCGACCGGGGTCGTCTTCCAGCCGCGCAGACCTTCATTCGGTGCCGGTTCCAGAATGCCGGCAGTGGCGAGAATGTCGATTAAAACACCGGCCGCGTAAGGTGTGAGGCCGGATGCAGCAGCGGCTCCGGCGACGTTTTGCCCGGGGCTGCGGCTCAGCGTCTCGAGGAGGCCCGTACGAAGCGCGGCCGCCGCTGCCTGAAAGATGAAAGGCGAAAAGGCGATGAACTGTGCGCGTTCAAGCTGAGCGAGGAAATTCGAACGGCTGCGGGACATAAAGAAACCTTGAGGGAAAAAAGAGTGATGTGGGCGTATTGGTTTTTGAAGCGTCACACATAGGCATGACGATGAGCGGTGAGTTCAACCAGAAGCGCCTCGGGCGTGAGATCAAGCCACTCGAGCGCATGCGGAGCGTCGGCCGGTCCGCCGCCGAGCAGCGTCAAAAGACCCGCCGGCGTACGCACAAAGCGCTGCGCTACGGCAGAACCATCAGGAGCGCGAGTACGGAGTACGTCTTCCCAAAAAAGCTCCACTTCGCGGGCACGGGCATATTTCTTCAGCACTTCGTCGGTCAGCGGAGAATCATTGGCGGGCTCTCGATCGTCGCCGTTCATTTTTTGAGCACTTTCAAAAATGCCCCAGGCAGCAAGGAAAGCTTCCTGAGCGCGCGTCAGGTTGACGGCTGATGCAGCGGCAATCGTGCGGGCGAAACGCGCCCCGAAAGCAAATTCTGCGAGGCTCACCAGACGCTTCGTTTGCTGCGCGCGGGTTGGCTGCTCCAGGTCGATCCCCATTGCCCGTCGAGAAAGACTTACTGCAACGCAGCCGTCCGTATGAGCCACCGCAAAACGGCCGACGGAAACACCGGAAAAATCGGTGAGCTGAGGGCCTTCAGGCGGCTGTTCGCGCAGATGATAGGGTGACTGTCCGGCATGCGAGGCAAGGTTGGCAAGACGCTGTGCAAGGAGGCGGCCGAACAGACTCTGCAGGCGCCGTGCAGGATGCGTGAACCGAATGAGCCGGTGCTGTGTTTCCTCTGGCAGGAGCGCCGTCAAAGCACGCTCGAGGTCCGGACCAAGCGTGTCGGGAATGGCCATGACGGTTGCTGCCCAGCCGGCCGGAACAGAGGGTTCAGCACTGATGTCTGAATCATTTTCCAGCTCGGCATCTTCGAAGTCGGCAAAATCTTCAAAACTCGGGGTAAAGAGATGCGCGAGCACAGCCTCTAAGGCTGAGCGATTGTCAAAGAGCGCTTGCGTAAAGCAAAGCGGCTGCAGCGCCTGAAGCGCTGAGGACGGGTCAGGCGAAGAGCGGTCTTCTTGCGGCGGAGCCGGCCAGGGATCTGTCGATTCGTGTGCGTTCGGCATAAGACTATGCAATGCGTTGCGGTCGTGTATTCAAAATGAAGAGCGGACTAAAAGAATGCATTCAGTGCGATGCGGCTGAGTCGTCTGTCGGCCACTTGCGGAAGATCAGACTGGTATTGATCCCGCCGAAGGCAAAGTTGTTCGACATAATGATCTTTTGCTCAAGTTCACGAACGCCGCCCATGACAAAGTCCAGAGGCGCGCATTCAGGGTCGGGCTCTTCAAGATTAAGAATGGGGGAGACAAACCCCTCCATCATGGCGTGAACGGCAAAAATCGCTTCCAGCGCACCGCAGGCTCCGAGCGTGTGTCCCATGTGGCCTTTGTAGGTGGTATAGGGAACGGTGCCGCCGAAAACGTCGTAAGTCGCTTTGCTTTCTGCAAGATCACCTCGATCGGTAGCGGTGCCGTGACCATTGATGAGGTCTATGTCTTTGGGGGCGAGTCCGGCATCATCAAGCGCCAGACGCATGGCTGCCGCCATTTGTTCAGAAGCGGGGCTGGTGATGTGCTCGCCGTCGGCATTGGTGCCGTAACCTAAGATTTCCGCATAGATGCGGGCTCCGCGGGCACGGGCGTGCTCGAGCTCCTCGAGGATGAGGGCGCCCGAGCCTTCGCCGACAACAAGGCCGTCGCGGCGTCGGTCAAAAGGACGAGGGGTATGCGTCGGATCGTCGTTCCAGTTGGTGCTGGTGGCAAAAAGCGTGTCAAAGATCGCGGCATCGGTGGCGTCGAGTTCCTCGCAGCCCCCCGCGATCATCAGCGTCTGTCTGCCTGAGGCAATCGCTTCGTAGGCCGATCCGATGCCCTGAGAGCCGGAAGTGCATGCCGAACTGGTCGTAATGATGCGGCCCTTGCAGCCGAAGGCGACCGAGATGTTCACCGGTGCGGTGTGCGACATCATGCGCACATAGGTCGTCGCGGTGATGCCGCGGCAGCTTTTGGTGAGAATCATGTGCGCGAGTTCTGCGACGGCTCTCGGCTGTCCGGCTGACGAACCGAAAGAGACGCCGCAGAGCGGAGAAGAGACTTCCGGAGAATCGAGCAGATTGGCATCCCGAAGCGCATCTCGGGCGGTTTTGACGGCCATCTGCGCTACGCGTCCCATTGAGCGCGTGCGTTTGCGGGTGAAGAATTCGGGGTCGAGTTCAAAGGGAGCGGCGGGCGCACCGACTCGGGTGTTGAGTCCCTGCAGGTCTTCCCACTCGGTCATATGCTGCACGCCGCTGCGGTTATGAAGCAGTGCGCTTCGCACATCCGCCCAGCTCGAACCCAGCGGAGAGATGGCACTCATGCCGGTAATAACGACGCGGCGCGCTGTCTGAGGAAGCTTCATCCGATCAGACCTCCAGAAACAGGGATAACGGCGCGGGTAACGTAGGCCGCGTCGTCGGAAAGCAGAAATGCTGCGACGGCAGCCACTTCATCAGGACTGCCGAGACGCCGCATCGGAATATAGGGAAGAATGCGTTCGCGGTCTTCCGCCGAAGCCATGGCGGTGTCGATAAGCCCGGGGGCAATGACATTGACCGTAATCGAACGGCTTGCAAGCTCTGCGGCCAGCGCTTTGGCCGCACCGATGACACCCGCTTTGGCTGCGGAATAATTGGTTTGGCCGCGCGTGCCGGAGATGCCGGACACTGAACTCATTACCACAATGCGGCCGCGGCGCTTTCGGGCCATCGGCAGCGTGAGCGGCTGCAGGACGTTGTAAAAGCCCCCGAGATCAACGGCGAGAACCTGATCCCAATCTTGCGCCGGCATGCCGGCCAAGGGGCCGTCGCGGTTGATGCCGGCATTCAGAACAACGCCCCAATAGATGCCGTGGGCTTCAATATCGGCCGAGAGTGCTGCAGCTGCAGCTGCACGATCGGCGACATCGAAAAATAGCGCTCTGGGCGCGGTATTGAATTCGCGAAGTTCGGCGAGAAGTGCGTCGGCTTCTGCAGAGGGCTTTCTGCCGTGAACGACGACATCGTAGCCGTCTCGAGCCAGGCGAAGCGCCGCTGCGCGGCCGATGCCGCGGGTGCTGCCCGTAATGAGCACGGTGCGGCGATCAGACTGTGCAGTAGGAGACATCATTTTCTTATCGGTGTGTTTTCAAATACTGAGGCTGGCATTCTAGCGAGTACTGTCTTCGAGGCGCTCGAAATATCCGGCAGGCGGATTGAAGACATTGAGCGCTGCCGACCCCGCAGGGACGCGGCAGGGGGCGCCGCTCGCCCGCTCAATCAGCATGACTTCGCAGTCAAACTGCCAGAGTCCTTCATCGCTTTCAAATTTCTTTTGAACTCTGCAGAAAAGTTTGTCGCCCGGCGTGAAGAAAGCAATGGGCAGCGACATTCGGCGCGTGCCGAGAAGCAGACCCACAACGGGAGGCTCGCCGGCCAGGCGCTGCAGCCGACCGGCATAAATGCCGATGGTCTGCGCCATGATTTCAATTAATGCGACGGCGGGAAAACGCCCGCAGGCATCAGCAGCCAGAAAGTCTGCACGTACCAGGGTGACCGATTCGGCAGCGCAGTCATCAGCATAAAGCGCCGTATCGACAAAGCGCATGGGATCGCGCTGTGCGATGAGGTTCGCCGCCGGCATCGGGAAACTGAGCTCATTCGTGCTGATCATTGGTCAAGCTCCTGCCGAGCGGTAAAGAATAGAACGGCATTGCTGCCGCCAAAAGCAAATGCGGAGGCCAGCACGCCGGGAGCACCCGGCGAATCGAGCTTCGCGGTCAGGTCGCTGCTGGTGTTTTCCGGTCCGCTCAATGCCGCCCTAAAGGCTGCAGGGAGCTCAGGATCGGGGTGACTAGAACGGGAGAAATTAAGAGGCGTTGGTCCCAGACCTTTGAGAAGGCTCCACGCGACAGCAGCGTTAAAGGCGCCTGCACCGGCCAACTGATGACCGACATGGCGTTTGAGGCTGGCTGCGGATACGCCGGGAGCGGCAAACATCATGGCTCTTGCTTCCATGGCATCGTTTTGCGCTGTAGCGGTGCCGTGCAAAAGGGCAAAGCCGACAGGGTGCGGCGCACCATTGCGGATAGCCGCTTCGATGGCCGCACGAGCGCCTGCGCCTTCCGGGTGCGGGGCGCAGATATGATGAGCATCCGACGTTTCTCCCCAGCCGGCAAGCCGAACTTCAGGACCTTCATCGGGCATGCCGCCAAAATATGCCTGCTCAGTCTGGGCGAGCATCATCAGCAAAAATCCGCCGCCTTCGCCGAGATGCATGCCGGTTCGCCGCGCATCAAAAGGAAGCGCTCGGCCGGGGCTTCTGGCGCCCAGAGCAGAAAACCCCGCTTCGGTAAGCGGTGACTCAGCGTCTATTCCTCCCGCTACAACAGCCCGAACTCGACCGGTGAGAAGGAGCCTTGCGCCTTCCAGAATGGCTTTGCTCCCAGCCGTGCAGGCAGTGGAAACGCAATAGGCGGGCCCCGAAATCCCTGCGAGGCGGGCAGTGAGCGCGGCGACAGCGCCGATTTCAATAGGCATCCGTTTGTCTGGAGCTTCAGTTTCAGGATGACTGCGCAGGACGGAGACGGTTTCGGCCGTGCCTGCGGCAGTGTTGCCGACGATAAGGCCGATGTCTGCAGGGGCAATGCCCGCTTGCAGCGCTTCGTCAAGCAGCGGAAGTGCTGCTGAGGCTGCGAGCCGAAGACTTCTGGCGGGGCGAGTAAAGGCTTTAAGTCCCGTTGTTCGGGCAGCTTCAGCAATGCGCCGATCCGCTTCCGCCAAATCGCTTTCGGGTACTCGCACATCACTCGGAGCGAGCTGTGCACAAAGGTCTTCTGCCGATGCAAGCTGCCGGAGCGTATCTTCGCAAGAACTGCCGAGCGCCGAGAGCAGTCGTGCACGGCGTATGACGACAGCAGGGCGAAGAGGCTTTTTGGCGCCGGCAATATTGGAGAGCGGGTCGGGGAAAGAAGTGCGTTGAGTACAGGCCGAAAAAGGCATACAAAAATCCATAGAAGCCATCGGCGCATTATATTGGGCGGCGTGACGGAGTCAGCTCATTCGGGCTGCTGCATTTCGCCGCGCCAAACTGCGTTTGCTGACAACTTTTTGAAAACTGACCCAATGCCTTTGATTCTCAGCCTTAAGAAAGCCGCCGCTGCCGGCATCTCATTACGCTTTATCCAGGTTCCTTTAGGGGAGGGTCTCCCTCTCGCACTGCGCTGCTGGATGCTCACCGCGGACGCTGACGGCATTCTCGGTCTTTCGTCAGTTTATTCGCAGGGCTGTATGGCCGATGAGGCAGCCGGGACGCTCTTAGCGAGCCAGCCAACGCCCGCTTCAGCCGCTGGAGAATCATATTTGGCGGCAGCCGCGGATCGACTCCATGCGTGGTGGGCCGGTGACGGGAGTGCTCTCAATGATGCGGATAAACTTTTTTCCAAACAGCTCCCAGGCACGGACTTTGAAAAGAGTGTCTGGGCGGCCGCGAGGCGGGTGCAGCCTGGCTCGTGCGCGTCCTACGGCGATATTGCGGGGGTAATCGGTGTGCCGCGAGGGGCTCAGGCTGTCGGGAATGCGCTTCGCCGCAATCCTGTTTTGCTGATGACTCCTTGTCATCGTGTGCTTCCGGCATCAGCGCTTGAAGCGGCTAAGCGGGCCAAACGACTCGGCGGCGCACCCTATGAAACCGTCGGCGGATTTTCGGGGGCCATGACCGGCCCCCTTACGGATCTCAAGCGGCACATGCTGATGTGGGAGGCCGAGCGCTTTGGCTCCGCCGAACCCGCATTGTTTTAAAAGATGATCTGCCGGTCACCTTATGGCTCGGCAAGTGACTGCAGGCGTTCAAGAACACACTTCAATACGCCGGACTCAGCCGCCGAAAGGAAGGCGCCGTCATGGATGCGTTCTTCGCGAACAATCTTTTTGAGAAGCGCAGCGGTGCCGGCAAATGAAAGTTCAGCAATATCCTTTGCGCTCGGACGTGCAGCAAAATTTTCGGGAAGTGCATTTTCAAGCATCTTCGCCGGAAAATGTGAGGTCCAGTCTTCCACGGCCTGCCAAAAGTTGACTGCAGCACGGTCATAGGCCACAAAGAAAACTCGCCCGTCCGAAGCGCTCGTCCATGCGCCGACCGAATGTTCATGAAGAAAATCGAGGAATCCGAGCACGCGCTGCAGCTGCGGGTCCTCGAGCATCTCGCGGCGGGTTCGCTCCGCGGTTTTCAGTGTTTCGTAGGTCTCAAGCAGAGGGTCTCTGCGGCAGACCTCCGCCGGATATTTCTTTTCGAGTTTCTCAAGCTTTTTAAGCAGCATCTGGTCGGGCGAAGCTCCGATGCGGTCAGCAAGAAGCAGTGCATAGGCGAATACATCGGCGAGCTCATCTTCCATTTGTTCATGCTTATCCCGGCATTCAAGATCATCGCCCGACCATTGAAAGACTTCGAGCAGTTCAGCCGCTTCAATGACAATGGATGCCGCTAAATCCTTCGGATTATGTTTGGGCGCCCAGCGGCGGGCGTCACGGAAAGCGAGCAGCCGGGCTGCAGTTTCGGCGGATATTGCCGGCGGCGGCAGTTTGGGATGGGATTGAGAGCTTTGGGCTGCTGAATGAGGGGGCAAAGACATAAACGACTGTTTACAGACAAAAGGGAGGCAGGTTTGAGTTTCAAGGTCTTCAATGCCGCTGAACGATTAAAATCACCGCGTCCTGCGGCGGCTCTGGACGCTGCAGGTGAAAATTATTTCTCATTGGAGAGTCCATGTCGAACCGTCTTCTTTGCCTGCTGCTGAGTGCCTCGCTTTTTGCCGCCGGTGCCGTCGAGGCTGCAGGCAATACCACGATTGAGTCCTTCAACAAAGCCAAGAAGATTCTTGAGCATCAGGTTTATCAGGATCACCGCATCACGTTTTACTGCCTCGCATCTTTCGATCGGGACAAGAACATTACGCTGCCCGAAGGCTTCGTGACGCCTGAACATCAAAAACGCGCCAAGCGCGTTGAATGGGAGCATGTCGTTCCTGCGGAAAACTTCGGCCGATTCTTCTCAGAATGGCGTGACGGGTCGCCCGAGTGTGTCGACTCCAAAGGGCGCAGCTTTAAAGGCCGCAAGTGTGCTGAAAAAGCGAGCAGGGAATACCGCTTTATGCAGGCCGATCTCTATAACCTCTATCCGGCTATCGGCGCAGTCAACGCCATACGCTCCAATTTCAACTACCAGATGCTTCCGGATACGGCGGCTACATTCGGTACTTGTCCGATGAAGGTGGCTAACCGCCGGGCCGAGCCGCCGGAATATACCCGCGGGCCGATTGCACGCTCAACGCTTTATATGGCTGAGGCCTATGCTGACGTTTATAAACTCTCCAATCAGCAGCGTCAGCTGATGGAAGCTTGGAACAAGATGTATCCCGCCGATCAGTGGGAATGCACGCGTGCTCAGCGCATTCAAAAGATTCAGAAAAATGAAAACCGATTTGTGACTGAAGCCTGCAGGAAAGCGGGACTTTAAAAACACAGTGAATACACATTCACCAGCGTTTTCAGGCGCGTTCATTTCCAAGAGCGGGAAGTGAACGCGCTTTTTCTATAGATTGACATGTCGGTAAACAAAGTCGTTCTACAATAAAGTACCTATGTCAACTTAAAAAGGAAACCAATTGCAAAACGAGCGGGAAATCCCTTAAGACAACGGCTAGTATAGTTGAACTTAATTTGATATCGAACGTTTCCGCAAGCGTTCACAGCCGGAAATGGTTCGATTGCTGTTTAAAAGGAATTTCCAAATGAAGAAAATCTTTACGAGCTCACCGCTCTCGCTCGATTTCGGTCTGCTTCTTCTGCGCGTACTGCTCGCGGCCGGGCTGCTCACGCACGGCATTGCCAAGATTGCCAATTTCTCTGCGCTGTCGACATCCTTTCTGGATCCGCTCGGTATTGGCGTGCTGCCGGCTCTGCTCGGCGCCATCTTTGCCGAAGTGGTCTGCTCGATTCTGGTTTTGATTGGGCTTTGGACTCGACTGACCGTCTTGCCGCTCATCTTCACTTTTATTGTGGTTTTCTTTGTGGTGAGCGGCGGCGCTGCGTTTGCGCAGCGTGAACTGGCGTACCTTTATCTTGCCGGCTGGGTTGTTCTTTTCTTCACCGGTGCCGGGCGCTTCTCGGTTGATGCACTGCGCTGCCCGCTCAAGAAGGCGGCAGCCTAAGGCCGCATCTCTGCGCCGCAGGATTTGTCGGCAGATGATTCTCCGCTTTAAAAGTTTCTGTGCGGGTGAATCTCTGCCGACTTTGTTTTTTAAGCAATAACCGATGGCTGTTGACACGCGTGTCGTTTTTAAGCAAACATTGCTTACCTCTTTGCCGGTAACGGCCGGCGGTGAAGTACGACAACCGGTCACAGCTCGCGTAAGATTCCCAACACTAGGGTGCATGGTGCGCCACTGAGAAAGACTCCTTGAAGGGCCTGAATGCAACGGATCTACGGATTTATCTGTGCTCACTCGCGAACAGCTGCTCTGGCGGTAGTTGTCATTTTGGGTGCTGAGGCAGCTTTCATTGGCTGGCAGAAAGCTCAGTATGATGAATTTATGGGGAGTTTGCTCACGCCAGGGGCTTTGGCCGAAGGCGTGCTCGCGGTGGGAGATCGGATGGATGACGGTATCTTCAGCCGAAGAGACCGCGTTCACTTCACCATTGCTTCGAGTCTATATTCCGACAACCCTTCAGCTCCGCCGCTCACGCTTGACTTTGATGTCACGGCCAACTTTGGCCCCTTTGGCTTAACAGGCGATATTTTTGTCCTCAATGCAACGACGGGAAGTGCCAAGCTGCTCAAAATGCTCGAAGGCACCCATCCTCGTCTTTCCATTCGCTGGAGCCGCTCGGTTTTCGATGCTGCACTGAAGATTGCAGCAAGCGCTGCGCCCTTTGACATGCGGCTCAATTTCGTGAAGCCCGGTGTAGGCCCCATTTCTTGGCGACTTGCCGCCCCAAAGCCCGTGGAGTGCTCATTAAAGCTCCCTAAGCAGGGGTCTCTCTCTACAGTCTGCACGGCCCCAGCGCTGTTGGTGAGTCTTACGGATCCGGCAGCCAATATTTCTGAAGTCCGGCTCACGCGTGCATCCTTTGACGGCATCGCCCTCAAAACTGACCCAACGATGGCGCTGCCGGCAGCTGGCGCGAAGGATGAGACTCTTCCTGCCGATGCGGCCGATGACAGCCAATCCTCAGAGCGAGCGCTCTGGTATGTGGAAAAAGCGGAACTTAAAGCCGACGAACTGGATTTCTCTTCGGGTGACTGGCGCGGGATCTTTAAGGTCTTGATGCGGAAGTTCTCTGCTCAGGCGCATCAAGATCCGACTCCGGCAGAGGCCCTTGACGGCAGCTACAGCGCCTTTGCTCAAAAAGCGACGCTCAGAGTGACGAACCACAAGGGAGATCTAGAGCGCCATCTGAATGCTGAAGACTTCCGCATGAAGATGAAGGCGGCTGATGTCCCATTCAAGCTTTTCGGCGCAGTTGACGACGAAAGCATTGAGGAAACGCTCGATGCTGCCGGTCCGATGCATTTTGAACTCACGGAGTTCGGTTTCAGATCCGGGCCCAAGGGTGCCCAGAAAACTTCGGCTTCAGGCGTTCTTGAAGCCCGCCGCTCGGGCGGCAAGCTTCCCGAGACAGAGCTCACGCTTTCAGCTCAGCTGCCCGAACCTGTTCTGGAAATTGTGGACACTATTGTTCGAGGGGCGCGCCCAGATGCCCGCGGGCAGTCTGTGAAGCGCTTTATGACGCCCAAAGATCTGCCTGAAGGCCGAGTATGGGAACTCAAAATGAAGGAGTCTCGGCGCGGCTCGCTGACAGCTCGATCGTTCACGGTAGACAACATCGAGCCTTGAGCACTTAGGTTTAGGCAGCAGTCTTCATGCTGAAGACCTGTCATCTATGCAAACCTGCGCACATTTTGCGGGATTTGCGTATTTTTGCTGAGCTTATGTTTACTTTTCCCGGTGATGGCTAATGACCTTATCTCATTGTCACACAGGGAATTTCGCATTGCCTGGCCAGGCGTTCAGTTAAAAAAATGTGTTGGAAGAATTCGTTCGACAGCGTAGAATAAAGACCTAGAAAATACGCATAAGCACCTAACTCTCTCGACTAAGACGCGACTCGGCGCGGCGTCGATATTTCCCAACACATAAAAATGACATCCACCGCCTCGCCCGAAAAAAATAAAAGTATTCTGAAAAACGCTCCGCGGAAACGCTCGGCTGCTGCGGTTGGGACATCTTCTTTAAGGAGTGTCCCGCAGGCCGAGACACTCGCGATGCGTACCGCGGCGGCTCCTGATCGGCCGCATCTGCTCCCCGGCTGGCAGGATCCCGTGGATCCTGCCGCATTGATGGCGCTTCGCCGTGAGATTCACCGCACCGCTGAGATCGGCTGGGCGGAATTCATCTCAACGGCGCGTCTGGCGCAGGCTTTTGAGACTGAAGGCTTCAAGATTACCTATGGTCCGGACTTCATTTCCCCGCAGTTCGTGCGCGGGCGCGATGCCGCTGAAGTTGAAAAAGGCCGGCTTTTTGCCATGCAGAACGGTGTTCCTGCCGGACTGATGCGCCGCATGGGCGATTATCCCGGTCTCATTGCTGAATGGGACACTGGTCGTCCGGGCCGTACGCTGGCCATTCGCGTCGAGCTCGACGGTATAGCGGTTGAGGAGCCCGAATCGCTCGCGCATTTGCCTTACCGGGACGGCTTTTCGTCCATTCGCCGCGGTGTGATGCATGCCTGCGGCCATGACGGACACCAGGCGGCTGCCATCGGACTCGCTAAATTCATTCATGCCAATGCCGAACGGCTCTGCGGCCGCATCCGCTTTATCTGTCAGCCGGCAGAAGAAGGTTCTCGCGGTGCCTATCCGATTCTTCAGGCCGGCGTGCTTGACGACGTTGACATGATTATCTGCGGGCACATCGCGCCCGAGCTCGAACTCGGCACCGTTGTTGCTGCTCCGCGCCGGCTTCTCTCCACTACCAAGATTGACTTTGAATTCACTGACCGTGCGTCGCATGCCGGTTCGCACCCGCAGACCGGCCGCAATGCGCTGCTGGCAGGAGCGGCTGCCTCGCTCGCCATCATGGCGCTGCCGCGGCATGCAGACGGTATGACGCGCGTTAATGTGGGTCAGCTTCATGCCGGCGAAGGCCGCAACATTGTGCCTTCTCACGCCTGGATGGAAGTAGAGGTACGCGGCGAAACCGGAGAGATCAATCGTGACCTGACCGCCGAGGCGCTGACGCGCGCACAGGGTGCTGCCATGAGCTTTGGGGTGGAATGCCGAAAGCGCATTGTGGGTGAAGCTATCGACTACCAGCCCGAGGCGTCAACCACTCAGCTGCTTACCGTCTGCGCTCGTCGGGCCCGCGGATGCAGCAAAGTGCTGCCGACATGGAACTGCGACTATTCTGACGACGGTACACTCCTCATTCGCCGTGTGCAGGAGCAGGGCGGCAAAGGCGGGTACTTCCTCGTCGGCGGCGCACTCTCTTCAAGTGCTCTGAAACCCGCTGTCGATTTTGATGAAGCCGCGGTGATTACGCTTTACGACACGTGGGCCAATCTGATTACCGCAGTGCTCGGCAATTGGCGCTGAGGCTGAAGCCGATGAAATCAATCGGCCGCCTCTCGTGCTCAAAGAGGCAGCCGATTTTGCCGAGATGCCCGCTAATCCATTTGAAAAGCGGGTGCGTTTACAGCGATCAGAATCCGGGAATGACAATGCCCTTGTACTTTTCCTTGATCCAAGCGGCAATCTGCGGCTGCTGATAGGCTTCAACGAGCTGCTTCACCCAGGGTTTCCCAAGATCCTTCGTGTTTACGACGATGTTGCAGACGTACGGTCCGTCGGCATCTTCGACCAGAATGCCGTCACGCGTGGGATTGAGGTTGGCAACATAGGCGTAGTTGCCGTTAACGGCCGAAATCGTCAGGTCATTGAGCGAATGCGGCAGCTGAGCGGCTTCGAGTTCAACGAACTTGAGATCTTTGGGATTCTCAACAATATCGAGCACTGAAGGCGTGTAGCCCACACCCTTGCGCAGCTTAATAACGCCGCCCTTTTCAAGCAGGAAAAGGGCGCGGCCGCCCATGGCCGGATCGTTCGGGATGCCGACCGTGGCGCCTTTAGGCGCTTGGGCAAAACTCTTCACTTTCTTCGAATAGAAGGCCATCGGCAGCGTGAACCCTTTGCCGGCGACGCTCAGGTGGTAGCCGCGGTCTTTGATGGTCTGCTCCATGAACGGAATGGTCTGAAAGATATTGGCGTCAAGGTCACCCGAATCGAGGGCTGCATTTGGCTGAATGTAGTCTTGGAATTCAAAGATCTGAATGTCGAGGCCTTTGGCTTTAGCGAGCGGCACGACTTGTTCGAGAATTTCGGCTGCCGGGCCGGCAGTGACGCCGACGCGGAGTTTCTTGAGATTCCCGGCATCAGCGGCAAAAGCGGTGCTGCCCGCAAAAATGGAGGCAAAAGGCAGCAGTGCGGCTGCCAGTGCGATGTCGCGGCGTTTCATAGTGTTGGTTCCTCTCTCTTTTTTGATATGGGTCGAACGTTCGAATATCGAGCGGTCGCCGTGCTGATGAAATGCAGTCTATGCACGGCGGGATCGGTCTGAAGAAAGATCTGACGGTTCATTGCGGTATTGCCTGACGGCTTGAGACTTCTGCCGCAGGGTTATTGAGGGTTTGAAGGACCGCGGCAGATCGCTTGGGAGAGGGTATCGGCAGGTGTTCGGTGATGCCTTTATGAGAAAAAGTCGTCTCATCTGCTGTTTTCATATACGGGAGAACCCGAAATCGGCGCATTTCATAGCCTTGACGGTCATTCCTGTAAGGTTCGGGAAATTTTTCCCGCGCAGAATGCCTTCATCCAATTGCCGTAGACCGACGGGAGCTTTCGTTTTTGAAGCACCGTCTCAGGCATGAATAGACCCAACAAAAGAGGATTCATAAAAAATGATGAAGACCACCATTGCCGCCGCGCTTGCTCTCGTCGTCGCCTCCGGCGCCGCCATGGCTGAATTCAAGGACTTCACGGTCAATGGCGACCTCGTGACCAAGGGACAGCAGGAGGCCGTTGCAACGGAAGCCATCTCGAATAATCCCAATCCTCATGCCGCCATTGCGAATCCTCAGATTGAGGATCAGGTGCGCCAGATGGTCATCGAGTACAAGGTGATGAGCCAGTACGCGAAGAAGGAAGGCCTCGACAAGCAGCAGGCCGTCAAGGATGACATCGAACGCATGACCGACATGGTTCTGATGAAGCATACCGTCAATGAGTACGTCAAGAAGAATCCGGTTACCGAAAAGGAACTCAAGGACGAATATCAGAAGGAAAGCGATCGCTGGGGCAAGACCGAATACCGCGTCCGTCACATTCTCGTGAAGACGCAGGACGAAGCCAAGCAGATCATCGATCAGATCAATAAGGGTGCATCCTTTGCGAAAATCGCTGCTGAAAAGTCTCTGGACGAAGAAAGCAAGGACCGCGGCGGCATTCTTGATTGGACCTCTGCTTCGGTCTTTACCGGCCAGCTCTCGAGCGCCATCATGGGCCTCAAGAAGGGCGAAATGGATAAGGCTCCGGTGCAGTCCCCGGCTGGTTTCCATGTGGTGAAGGTTGAGGATGTTCGTCCGGCTGAACTCTATCCGAAGTATGAAGCCCGCAAGGAAGAGCTCCGTCATATCCTTCTGCAGCGCAAGGTTCAGGCCTTCATTCATGAACAGGTTCTGCGCGCTGAAGTGAAGGACGCCAAGTAATCCTGATTCAGGAGATCGCGGCCGGCCTTTGGCTGGATCGCGTTCTGCGGCGAAAACGCCGCTCGTGCCGTTCTCCCTGGGTGTTTTCGGGTGAGAGTGGTCAGCGGGCGGCGTTTTTCGTACATGCTGCGCAAAGACAAATGCCCGGACGCAGCGGCAAGGACCCCGAAAGCAAAAGAAGGTCCGCAGGCTCGTGAGAGCACCTCAATCGGCCTCAAGAAGGAGACCATCCTGTGACAGCAGAAATTGGGCAGTATGCCCTTATATTGGCGCTCATGGTGAGCGCCGTCGGCGGTGTGCTGACCCTTGCCGGCGCCGAATTAGCGAGCAGAAGCTGGATGCGCGTCGGCATGGCTGCCGCTGCCGTTCTTGCCGTTCTGGCAACCATTGCGATCGGCGCTCTGGCCTGGGGCTTTGTCGAAAGCGATTTTTCTATTCTGAATGTCGCCCGCAACTCCAATATTGCGCTCCCGTGGTATTACAAGCTCGCGGCTGTGTGGGGTTCACACGAAGGCTCAATCCTCTTTTGGGTGACGACGCTCGCGTGGTGGATTTTTGCAGTTGCGCTTTCAGCCCGTCATCTGCCTGAACGCGTGCTTGCGCGCATTCTCGGCACGCTCTTCATCATCACTTTCGGGCTGTACCTCTTTATCCTCACCACTTCGAATCCGTTCCTGCGGCTCTTTCCGCCGGCCGAGGCCGGTGCGGACCTTAATCCGCTTCTGCAGGACCCGGGGATGATCTTCCATCCGCCGCTCCTTTACTTAGGTTATGTGGGCTTTGCCGTTCCTTTTGCTTTTGCCGTTGCGGCACTGCTGGGCGGCCGTCTGGACGTCGCTTGGGCGCGGTGGATGCGTCCGTGGACAACGGCTTCATGGGTGCTCCTGACGCTCGGCATCAGCCTCGGCTCTTACTGGAGCTACTACGAGCTTGGCTGGGGCGGCTGGTGGGCCTGGGATCCGGTGGAAAATGCTTCACTGATGCCGTGGCTGACAGGCACGGCATTGATGCACAGTCTCGCGGTGACCGAGAAGCGGGGAGCCTTCAAGATTTGGACGGTTTTCCTCGCCATTCTGACTTTTTCACTTTCTCTTTTGGGCACGTTCCTCGTGCGTTCGGGCGTTCTGACGAGTGTTCATGCTTTTGCGTCAGACCCGGCCCGAGGCATGTTTATTCTTATTTTCCTCGTGATTGTGATCGGCGTGTCCTTCCTGCTTTTTGCCTGGCGGGCCGGCTCGGTCGCATCGGCGGCGTCCTTCTCGGGACTGTCGCGCGAATCGCTCCTCATGGGAAACAATCTGCTCCTCGTCGCCGGTATGGCGATCGTGCTCTTAGGCACGCTTTATCCGCTTTTCCTGGATGCGGTCGGAGGCGGCCGCATCACCGTGGGCGGGCCGTACTTTGAGAGCGTCTTCGGCAGCGCGATGGTGCCGCTTGCATTCCTTGTGCCGGTGGGTGCTGTCTGTGCTTGGAAGTCGCAAAGCATTGACCGCATGGGTCGTCTGCTGGGACTGCCGCTTGCTCTAGCGCTTGTTTTGGGACTCCTCACGCCGGTTCTTCTGGGGGCCTGGTCGACCGTGATGGCGCTTGCTGCATTCCTCGCCTATTGGATTGTCTTCGGCGCCGCTGCCGACTGGGTGCGCTACGCCCGTACGGCCCGTGCGCAAAAACGCAGTGTGTTCGGACAGACGCTTCCCTGGTGGGGCATGCATATTGCCCATCTGGGGCTTGCGCTGCTCATTTTCGGCGCGGCTGCCAACGGGATTTATCAGGTGGAGCGAGGGGCGGCTATGCAGCCAGGTCAGACTGTGCAGGTGCGCGACGTTACGCTTCGCTATGACGGCTGGAGCGAATACCGCGGTCCCAATTACACGGCCGCTAAAGGCGTACTGACGATCGTCAATGATCAGGGCAAAGAATTCGAGCAGCTTTTCCCGGAAAAACGCAACTACGACGCCGTGCAGAACATGACGATGACGGAGGCGGCCATTCTTCATCGACTGACCGAAGACATCTACGTGTCGCTTGCTTCGCCTACCCCTGACGGGGAAGGCTGGGTGGTGCGCGCTTATGTGAAGCCTTTTGTGACACTCATCTGGATCGGTACGCTCTTCATGGCGCTGGGCGGACTCCTCGCAATGGCAACGCGTTCGACCAGAGCGCCTCAACTGCGTGAAATGGGAAAGCGCGCTGCAATTTCAGCAGCCGGCACCGCTGCGGCATGCTGCGTTTTGGCGATGCTTGCTGCCCCGGCATCAAGCTATGCGGCAGAGCCGCTCATGGGATCCGTCACGGCTACCGAAAAATCCAAAGCGGCAGCAGCTTTCCTGGACTCAGCGCCCTCACTGGGAACCGTTGAAAATTCGGCCGATGCCTTTGCTAACCTGAAAACGGCTGAAGCTAAGCCCTCTGAGTTTGATCCGGCAGCCAATCCTCGCGTGCACAACATTGCATCTCAGCTTCGGTGCCTGGTTTGTGCCAACGAAACTATTGCGGAATCGAATGCTCAGCTGGCAGTGGATCTGCGCCGAGAAGTGGCCGAGCAGGTTAAAGCCGGCCGTACAGATGACGAAGTGGTGGCTTTCATGGTCGAGCGCTACGGCGACTATGTTCTCTTTAAGCCGCCCTTTAAGGCCAAGACCTGGCTTTTGTGGCTGGGGCCGATTGCATTCGTGTTTCTGGCCTTCTGGGGCATGGTGCGCATAGTGCGCATCCGCCGAGAAGATGCGAAAGCCCGCAGGCTTGCTGCATCTGCAGAGTCGCTCGCTTGCGCCAAGGCTTTCCTCAGAGGTGAAGTCGAATATGTAGACGGCGGCTTCGCTGCCCGGCAAAGTTCGCTCAAGCATGGCGTTCAAACTCGCGGAGCATCAGAATGAAATACGAAGTGATCTTCTGCATTTTTGCGCTCGTCCTGACGGCGGGCGTTGTGGGTGCCTTTGCTTGGGCGCTGCTCGGTCACTCCAAGGGCGGTCGTGCTGAAGAAGCGCGCACGGCAGATAATCTTGCGGGACTTCGCGAAGAGTATGCCCATCTTGTTGAACAGCAAGCGGCCGGCCGTCTGACGCAAGCTGCATTTGCAGAGCGAGAGGAAGAGCTTGCGCTTCGCGTACTCGAGGAGACTGAGGAAACGAAGGATTCCGCCGATCCGTCGCAGGTGCGTAAGGACGCGGACAATGCCCGCACGTCGCTCATTACGACAGCGGCGGTTGCTGTGATGATTCCGGCGACAGCGGTGGGTGCTTATCTTTGGTACGGCGACTTTTCCGCGCTTGATGAGCGTGCTGTCGAACAGGTTCGCTTGGCTGCGCAGGCGGCGAAGTCTGAGCGCGACATGCAGGGCACGATGGCTTCGCTTGAAAAAGCCGTTCAGAGCAACAAGGACAATCTTGAAGCGTGGGAGCTCCTGGCTGAGCAGTACAACGCGACTGGAAACTTAAGTCAGGCGGCGATCGCCTTTGAAAACGTGGTGCGGCTTGCGCCGAAAAACGCCAACGCCTGGGCTGAGCTCGCCGACTTGACCATTGCACTTAATCCGTCCGATCTTTTGAAGGCCGGTGAGATGGCAGAGAAGGCGCTCGCAGTCGATCCTTGGCACCAGAAAGGTTTGATGATCGGCGCGGCAGCGGCCTTTGAACGCGGCGACTATGCTCATGCGGCTGTGCTTTTCGACCGTTTGAGAAAACAGATCCCGGCAGGCAATGAAGTCCATGACGCGCTGACGCAGCAAATTGAGATGACGCTCGCGGCAGGCGGCCTCAAGGCAATTCCCAAGGATGACGTGGGTGAGAAGCCCGAAACGGACCTTGAGAAGATGATGAAATTAGGGGGCGGCATGCAGCAGGCGCCTGAGCGCGGTCAGGATGGCGTGGGATTGAATCCGCTTAAGCGCTGAAGTCCTCCATACGAATAAAACGATCAATGCCTGCACAGGCCGGAGCATCGCAAAAGGGTGCGCCGGCCTTCTTTTTGGGATTCGAGTCGGTATTCAAAGGCAAAAAAAAGGGGCTCAAAGGTATTTGAGCCCTAAGAAATGCCCCAAACCCCGACTGCAGCCGTTTTTAAAGCTGATGGGGAAAGCATCTGTTTTGCACTCGGGCGCCGCAGAAAGCCCGGCAACTTCTCCAGCCTCGCTCGTCCAGGATGTGAATTCCGTCTTGCCGACATCCCCGCGGTGACGAAGAACAAAAAAACATCAAGGACGAGAAGGACCAGGCGCAATCTACGGGAATACTCGCGGCAGCTAGGGCGCAGAGAGAACAGCTAGTCGCTCAGGTGAATCGAAGTGTCGAAAAGTGTTATGCAAAATCATTATAAATCCGTCGACAGCTCAGATTGAGGAACGCTTCGCAGAAAGAACGCTGCATGTTTGCTGAGGCTATTCTTGACCGAAATACTGAGATATACTCAAAATAAATTAAAATGGTTTAGTGGGTCTTCTTAGCCCATTGTAAGCCTAATTCTGATGAAAAAAGGAGAGCGGACATGAAGAGAAGGAACATCCTCAGGGCCGCGGCCGCAGGCCGATCGCTCGGTGTCTGCGTCTGCACGGCCGGGTTTGTTCTCGGCCCACTTTTTGCAGCTGTACCGGCCGTTCAGGCTGCCCCCCCCCCCCTCAAGGAAGCCGTACAGGAGAACCAGGCGAGCCGCAATCTCCGGCAGCTTCGCGACGAGGTCGAATGGCGCCGGCTTGAAGGCGAGGTGAATTCGCTTGAGGCGCAGCGCCGTGAAGCAGCGCCTCCTCCGGCGGTTCAGGAGCCGACGGTTCCCGCGGGAGCTTTCCGCTTCCGGCTCGAAGCTGTGACGCACACGCCATCGGCGATTCTTTCGGACGAGGAATTCACGCGCGTGACCGCGCCTTTCGTGGGACGCGACGTCGCGATAGCGGATCTGAAGGCAATGCTCGAGGCGGTGAACGCCCTTTACCGAGAAAAGGGCTACGTCGTCTGTGAAGCACGTCTTGCGCCTCAGCGCATCCGGGGCGGCCGACTGTTGGTAACGCTCGTCGAAGGGCGCACGGGGCGCACGACGGTTTCGGGCGCCGAACATACGAGCGCGGGCTACATCCTCGGCGCCTTCGAACTCAAGCAGGGTGAAGTCGCGAACTACCGCGAGATGAGCGATGCGCTTGTACGCTTCAACATGACCAACGACGTCGAACTGTCGGTGGACATTCGCGCTGGTGAGGTGCCTGGCACCACGGACTATGAAATCCGCACGACGGAGCCGCCCAACTGGAGCGCGTCCTTCTTCGCCGACACGCTGGGTCCCCGCTCGACAGGGCGTCCCCGGGCAGGCGTTTCGATCACGAATCGGAGCGTCTTCGGGCGGCGCGATGCGGCGACGCTCCTCGGCCTCGTAAGCGAAGGGAGCCGAAGCGTCTACGCGAGCTACGGGATGCCGCTCAATTCGATGGGCACGCGCCTCACGGCGAGCGTCTCGATCGGCAGTGTGGACGTGATTGCGGGGCCCTCCGCCGCGGGCGACGTTGAAGGGGACTCTGAATACTATGCCTTGCGGCTAGAGCACCCGGTTTACGTCACCCCACAGCAGAAGTGGACCCTCTGGGGAGAATGGTCGCGACAAAAGAGCGAAACAGACTTCTTTGCAGTGACGATCAACGACGTGGAGATCGATACCGCCCGGGCGGGCGTCGAGGCGATTGTCTTCGGCAGCCAGTCGGTCTTTTACTTCACGACTGCCGTCGGGCATGGCCGCGTGAAGGAGCGCACCTTCGAGGAGCGCTGGGAACAGAACATTCTTACGGGAAGCGCCTTCTGGCGGGTGCAGGCCGCGCCCGACTGGCGGGTTTCCGTTTCGGGCGCCTGGCAGGCGGTCATCGACGGCGATCCACTCTCCTCGTCGCAGTACTTTTATCTCGGCCACACGAGCGGCGTGCGCGGTTATGACAACGACGTGCTCTCGGCCGAGGCGGGCGCCTACGTGAACTTTGAGGCCTCCTGGGCGCCTGCGGGTCCCCGCACGGCGCTCTTTGCCTTCCTCGATGCGGGGCGGCTTGCAGGGACTTCCTCCTACAGCCGGCGCGAACTCGCTTCCACGGGGCTCGGCGCAACCTGGCCCCTTTGGAAGGGCGCCTCAGTGACGGCAACGGCGGGCTTCCCGCTCATTAGAAATCTCGGTGCAGGCGAGCGCGCGGACAAGGCGCGCTTCGACTTGGCGGTGACGGCGTCCTGGTGACGCACAGGGCCGCGGACGACGGGCGCAGGAACGCCCGGACGAAGAATTGATTGAGGTGATGTATGAACGCGATCTTCAAGGTACTCTGGAACAAGGCCCGCGGACAGTTTGTTGCGACGGATGAAACGAAGACCGCCTTTGGCAAGGGCAAAGTGCGCTCAACGGTCCAAAAGGGCCTTTCGGCACTCCTCCTTTCGGCTCTGGCTGCCGGGAGTGTCTCGGCCGCGGGCATCGTGAGCGGATGGGACAGTACCACCGTGAAGGCGGACCAAGCGGGCAAGGTCTTCAACGTCACGACTTCCAAGTTCGTCAACGACGGCAAGACCGGCATCAACAAGTTCAAAGAGTTCACGGTGAATGCGGAACAGATTGCGAATCTGCAGTTCGACCGCGGCCAGCAGCTCCTCAACCTCGTCAATGCACAGATCGAGATTAACGGCGTCGTGAACGCCGTGAAGAACAATAAGATCGGCGGCGACCTCTATTTCGTCTCTCCGGTCGGCATGGTGGTGGGAACGACGGGCGTCATCAACGCCGGCAGCCTCACGACGACGATCACGACGCAGAAACAGTTCGACACGTGGTCGAACCTCGCCAACGGTGACAAGCCGACGACCTTCAATGACGCCTTTCTCCAAAACCTCCGCACGGGTGACGGCGTGCCGATCAATCCCGCGGGCGTGATCACCGTCAAGGGCAACATCAACGCGGGCAACAGCCTAGCACTGCTCGCAGGGAGCGTCCAAATCACTTCGGGCGCGCGTCTCACAACGGGCGTAACCAACTTCCAGGACCTCGTCAATATCCGCGGCAAAGACGGAAAGGTGACCACTTCGGCCAACCTCGCAAAGGACCTCGCTTTCAAGACCGATCCCAAAACGGGCGACGTACTTCTTTTCGCACGCGCGGCAGGCGATCTTGTGGCAGACGCTGGAACGCAGGCTCCGGAGTCCGCAGAGAAGACGGACGGCAAGGGAACAGCGGTTTCCGCGAGCGTGGTGGTTGAGGAAGGAGCGGTCGTCAAGGCTGCGGGCAACCTCACGACGAAGGCCTATGCCGGCAACGGCGCTGTAAATCCCCGTGCGGGCGACCCGATTCTCTTCAAGTCAAGTGACGGCGAAGGCCGTGATGTTTCGGCTTCCGTCGAACTCTTAGGCACCGTGCGCGCCGAAGGAAAACTGACTGCTGAGGCTCGAGCCTTCAATATTGTTGACCATTCGAAGAGTTTCATCGGGAAGGCGCTCGAGACGATCCAGAGCGGATTTGTGCCGATTGATACGGGCACGATCGAATATGTGGATATGTCGGTCGACGCGCGGGTTACGGTAGGCGAAAAGGCCGAAGTGACCGGTGTGAAGGGGCTCACCCTTGAGAGCGAGGCGCACTCCGACCTCCAGGTGGGCGACCAGTCCGGGTTTAAGAACTTCCTCAATTGGGGCGAGGCCGAATCGATCCCGGTGGTCTCTGCCGCAGCGATGCGCGTGAAGAACATGAGTGCCGTGGAGATCAAGGGGGCGCTTGCAACCGACGGCGAACTCAAGCTCGCCGCAGCGGGCGACCTTAAAGTGGATGCCAGCGTGAAGGCGGCTATTTCGGCGACGAAGGCGCCGCAGGCGAGCTTCATCTATGCGGACCTGGATGCAGGGACAACCGTTTCCGTTGCCGACGGCGCAAAGATTGGCGCGGCCGACACGCGTGCTCAGGGACCCTCCAAGGTGACCGCGGAGGCCAAGCAGACGAACCGCGTTGAGACGGACGCAGAAACAAATACGCCGCCCACGGGCAACATCGCCCTCGCGGTGAACATCACGAAGTTCAACGCTTCGGTCCAAACGAATCTCGGCGCGGGCTTCACGACCTCGGGGACGGCAGACGTACGTGCGACGAACGAGACGGAAACCCTCAAGGTCGGGGCAAAGACCACCGTGGGCGACTACGGCTTCCAGATGAAGCTCCAGGATTTCGGGTCGAACCTTGCCTTGAGCAAGGTGGCTGAATCGCTCGCCGGCGTGTTCGGCACTTCCGCGGACGGGAGCGCCACGATCCAGAAGCTCCAGTTCGGCGGTGCGGCCGCCTACGTGAAGAACGCCCAGTCGGCGACGGTGACGATCGCACCGAAGGTGCAGCTTCAGTCAACAGGAAAGTTCACCGTTGAAGCGAAGTCTGACCTCGCTGACCACCACTACGAGGCGGTGACAAAGCAGGTTATCGACAAGGAGACGGCTAACGCAGGGAAAGACAAGCAGGGTGCGCTCGCGATTCTCATCAATGAAGCGGGTGACGGTGCCTCCTCGCTCGCAAGCGTGACAGTGGGCGAGGGCGCCTCGATCACGACGAAGAGCTCAGGCGACCTCACGCTTTCCTCCGAAGCGCTGATCAACAAGGACCGGTTCAAGTTCCTTAAAAAGGAGCTCATTGACTGCTTCAACGCCTACGCGGATCATTTCTCCGCAGAAGGCTATAAGGACAAGCTCGCCGCCTTCAGGGCTGCCAAGGACAAGATGGTCGAAGCCTTCGATGCGGTGGGCCAAGCGGAGAATTTTACGACCGGCATCACTCAGCTCCAGACCGCCTTTGAAGAATTCTCCAGCACCTTGAAGGCCCTCATGTCGCTCGCGGGTGAAGGTGCGGAAACCGCACCGGACCTCATCGACTTCGGCATGAGCGTTCTCGATTTCCTCAATCCGGCAAGCTACACCAACGCCTTTGTTTCGGCAGCCGGTAAGACGAACGAGGCGCAGGCCGATAATCCCTTCTCCGTCGCGGGCTCGCTCGCGGTACTCGATCAGACGACGAAGAGCACAGTTGAAGTGGGCGCAGGGGCGGCCCTCGAGTCGGCCGAAGCCCTTGGGCTTACGGCGACGAGCCGCAATGAAAGCATCGCTATGAGCGGGCAGCTCGACGACTTCTTGGGCGTGCCGCTTCCGACCATCGACAAGGGTACGTCCCTCGGCGCTTCGGTGGTCTATCACGAGCTCGGCACCGACAATCTCATTCTCGTGAAGGAGGGCGCAGCGCTTTCCGGCACAAAGACGGACCTCACCGCGAACGATGAATTGGACGGCGTCACCATCGCCGCGTCCGCGGGCTACAACACGGGCACGCTTTCAGCGTCGGGCATGGCGGCCGTCACGGAAGCTGATGCAAAGAACCGCATCGCCATTGACGACGAGGCACGGATTGAAGCACGGTCGGGCGACCTTACGATGAAGGCTCTGCGAGACGATTCGGTGCAGACTGCTGCTGGTGCACTCTCCTTTGTGAAGAGCGCGCAGGGGGCGGCAAACGCCGTGGGGGCGGGCGTCGCAGTGAATCTCGGGTCTTTCGGCAATACGCTCGAAATGAAGGACCTTGACGGGACGTCGAGTATTCGGGACTACGGCGCGGGTGCGCTCAAAGCGGACGGTACACTCGCCCTCACGGCTGAAAGCGGTCTCAACCTCAATGCCGTCGGACTCGCCGGTCAGGCAGGCGTTTCCGGGTCCGGCTCTGCCAACACCAAGAAGCCCGATAGGGCGGGCGATCTCAGTGCTCTTGGGGAACAGACGCGCTCAGAGGCGCTCAAGGGCGCCGCGTCTGGTCTTGCCGAAGGTGGCGCTCTGCAGGGCGCAGTTACGAAGGGCGCAGGTGAGGCGGCGGCTCAGGCCGGCGGCGATGCTGCTGGTGGCGACGGGAGCTACTCTGGACTGGAGACTGGGGAACGATCGTCAGGCATTGCCTCCGCCGACAGCGTCACCTCAGGCGTTCAGGCTGCCGGATCGAGCTTCCAGATCTCTGCGGCAGGATCCTTCGCCTGGAACGATGTGGCCGAATCGAATGTCCTTCACATTGAAGGCGCTTCGGCTGGAAAGATTACGCTCGACGCCCAAAAGACGGCCGTCGAGTCGGTGACGAACAAGTGGGTCGGCGCCTTTGCGGGCGGCGCAGCCGTTTCTGTCTCGAAGGGCGGATCGGGTACGTCGGTCGGAATCGGCGGCACTGCGGCCGTGAACCAAAACAATGCGGAAAACCGCCTGACCCTCAAGAATGTGTCGCTCTCGGAGAAAGTTGAGGACATGGGCGTTTATTCGCTCGTCAACGGCACGACCGTTGCCCAGGGGCTCGGCGTTGCCGTCTCGACCTCGAACGGCCCTGCCGGCGCGATCGACGCGGGCGTCTCGGTGAACCTCATCGAAAACACCGTCCGTGCGGATGTTGAAGGTTTGTCCGTCGGAAACACATCAGGCGAATTTGAATACGCGCAGACCGCCTGGACGGGCGAAGTTCAGGTGACGGGCGGCACCACCGTCGGCGTCGCCGCCGGTTCGGGCGGCTTCTCCGGCGCCGCGGGCGCTGCCGTGGCCGTGGCGGACATCGACAACACCGTCGCCTCGACGCTCAAGGGCGCGAGCTTCACAAACGCGAAGTCTGTTGACGTGAAGGCGCTCGCTTCGCTCACGCAAGTCAATACCGCGGTTGGCGTGCAGGCCGCCGTGGGCAGCGGTTCGGGTGTGGCATTAAATGGCTCGATCATCTCGGCGGACATCACCAACCGCGTGAACGCGACGGTTGAGGAGTCGCAAGCTTCGCTCGCGAAGGACGGATCTTTCACGATCACCGCACGCGATGCCGGTACGGGCGAGGGCGAGGAAGCGCATGCCTACGCCGAACGCGCAAAGGGCCGCACGGGACTCGTGGAAGAGGATGAGCTTTTGAACCGCTCTCTTCTCGATGACGTTCAGATCGCCAAGGACAACTCAGGCAAAAATTACCGCGACCTCCGCTCCGGCTTCCTGGCTGGTTCGGGCATGACGCAGGTCTCCGCGGCGCTTTCCGTTGCGGCAACGGGCGGTTCCTCGGGCGGCGCGGGCGGTGCCGGCGTTGTGGTTACGAACTTTGAAAACACCTTCGGCGCTTCGTCGAAGGGCCTCACGGTGACGCACGACGGCTCGGGGCTTTTTAGCGAAAAGGCACAAAGCGACGTCGTGACGGTTGCTGTCGCCGCGGGCGCCGCGGGCACCTCCGGCAACTTCGCGGCTTCCGGCTCGGTGATCGTCTCAGACGTGAAGCAGACGGCTCAGGCTTCGGCCGAAAAACTCACCCTTACGGCCGGTGCGATGAAGGGCGATGCGGTCCGTGCAGTGCTCGCCGCACAGACGAATGCCAAGACCGTGAACGTCGCGGGCAACGTGAGCGCGCAGGTTTCAGCGGGCGGGGGCGGCTTTGGGGCCGCTGTCGTGGTGGCTGAAGTTGAGAACAATGCCCTGACGACACTCAACAATTCGACGATTTCGAGCTTTAAGGGCGCCTCTGCGGGTAACGGCTCGACAGTGCCGGGCGCCCTCGGACTCCTCGCCGAGAACAAGTCCGAAATTTGGACTGCCGCCGCCGCGGCGACCGTCGCTTCGAACGTAGCACTGGGTGCGAGCGTCGCGGTGAACCGCGCCGTCGGAAATGCGCAGATCGACGTCGACGCGGTGACGCTCGACGGGCTTGGGCATTTTGACGCTCAAGCGCGTGACGATTCCGAACTCTGGACGCTCTCGGGCGCCGTCTCGGCCGCAGTGAAGCCGGGCGCCGCCGCGGGCGCAGGACTTGCCTTCGCCTCGAGCCGCGGATCAACCAAGGCGGACGTGAACGGACTCACGCTTCTCGCCTCTGAAGAGAAGACGGATATTGGCGTGTCGGCCGAAGCTCAGGATCACGTCTCTACCCTCACGCTCGCCGTGGGTGCGGGCGGTTCGGTGGGACTCTCGGGAGCCGCGGCGAAGAATGTCGTGGAACGCACGGTTGCGGCAGACCTCACGGGGCTGAAAACAAACAATAAAGCGAATGAAGCCGATGAGACCATTGAAGGTGCGGGCGACGTCGTCGTGCGCGCCGAGAGCCGCGCCGATATTGACAATCTGGCTCTCGTAGCGGCGGGGAGTCAGGCTGCGGCCCTTGGGGCCGGCGTTGCCGTCAATACCATCGACGTGGACGTCGCAGCGGGTGCACACGACCTGAAGGCGGGCGTGAGTTCGCTAAACGTCGCAGCCCACTCGGCCAATGATATCGACACGATCGGCGTGGGCGGCGCGGGCGCGGGCACGATCGCGGCTGCAGGCTCCACGGCCTTCAACACGATCACGGGCGACACGTCGGCTGCGCTGACAGATTCGATCCTGCAAGCGGCAGATGCTGTCGCGGTGCACGCTGAATCCGACGATGTGATCGGCACCTATGCCGGTCAGGGTGTGGGCGCCGGGACGATTGCCCTCGGGCTATCCGTCGCGATGAGCGAACGCTCGGGGGCAACCACGGCGACGGTGAGCGGCTCTTCCGTCAAGGAAACCGGAACGGGTACCGGGACGCTCACAATGAAGTCGGGCGTAGACGACACGCATATCAACAACGCGATTGTTGAGCAGGATGCGCTCAATGTCCAAACGAGCCTTGAAGACAAGCGCACCGAAGAGACGGTGGACGGCATTGCGGTTGCGGCGACTTCTGCGACGACCTATAAGACGCTTACGATCAACGGCGGCGGCGCGGGGAGCGCGCAGGCCGCAGGGACGGCCTCGATCGTCACGCATGCGGGCAGGACCGAAGCGGGCGTCTCCAGTTCCACGCTTGAATCCGCCGGCAAGCTCGCCGTCGAGGCGGGTGACTACGCGAACTTCTCGAGCGTACTCGTCACAGCGGGCGGCGCCGGGGGGATAAGCGCCAATGGGTCGGTGACGCAGACCGATGCGGCGCACGCGACTCGTGCGGCGGTCGAAAACTCTTCGCTCACGTCCGCCGCGGCAACGACGCTCAGCGCTGAAGCGAAGGAAGGCGTTTCGAATCTCACAATCGCCGCGGGCGGCGCAGGCGCCATTGCGGTTGATGCGGTCGTGGCCATCGCGAACCAGAAGTCCTCGGTCGTGACCGCCCTGGAGAACTCAACGGTCGCGGGCGGCGCTTATACGCAGAAAGCAGACTACCTCGGGCGAATCACCAATCTCGGCGTGTCGGCTGCCGGCGCGGGCGCTTTGGCCGGCGCCGCGACGGTTGCGATCAATACGGCAGACGTGGTTGTGAAGTCTGTGGTTGATGGCGGCAGCGCCGTCAAGCCCGCGGGCGCGGTCTCGATTGAAGCGGGACGCACGCTCGACTGGAACGAGTACGGCGGCGCCGCGGCTGCGTCGGGCGCCGGTGCTGTAGCCGGAACTGTCTACATCAACGAGACGGCGGGCGAAACGCTCGTTGTCGTGGATGATGCCCAATTGGGTGACGGCACGAACCAGGTGACGCTCTCGGCGAAGAACGACGACTCGATAGAACTCGTCGCCGTCTCTGCAGCCGGGGCTAAATACGTCGCTGCCGGCGCGACCGTGGCGGTGAACACCATGGCGGGAAACGTCGGCACGATGGTGAAGAATGCTGCCCTTAAGGGCACGGACGTCAAAGTCGAGGCTCTTGCCGACCGAAAAGCCAAGTCGACCCTCGTCTCGGCTTCTGCTTCGCTTGCCGCAGGGCTTGCCGCCAACGTCTTCTCGACCCGCGTGGGCGGGACGGGGAGCTATGCGGAACTCTTGGGCGAGGGCGACGCGGGTACTTCCGCGACACTTGAAAAATTTAAGGGCGACTACGGCGCACTCTCAAAGAAGGAGCTGACAACGGGCGCCGCGGGCGGCGCCTCTGAGGGCGAAGTGAAGGCCGAAACCGAAGCCAAGTCGGATCTTGTCAAGGGCACGGGCGTGATGTCGGTCAATTCGACCTTCGAGGGCTCAAACTCGGTCACCCTTGCTGCGAAAGAAGATGCCAAGGCGGGTTCAGGCATTGATGCTGAACTCGGACTCGGCACGGCGGGCGCCGTCGGCATCGGCGCGTCGGTGGTCACCGTTGACCGCGTGATGGGTGCCTCCGTCACGATGAGCGGCGGCGGGATCAATGCCAAGACCGCGGAGATTACGGCAAGCGCCGGAGCTGACGACAGTCTCAAGGTCCATCAGGGATCTGCGGGCTTAGTGGGCGGCAACGCCTCCTACGTTCGAGAGCAAGTCTCGGGCGGCGTGACTGCTGTTGTTGAGAATCAGGCTAATGTCAAGGGCGAGTCGGTTCACATCACGGCGAAGAACGACTCGTCCGTAACGGCCGATGCCTTCGGCGTTGCCGCAGGCGCAGTGGCCGTCGGCGCGCAGATCGCGAAGATCAAGGATGCCTCTTCCGTCGTCGTGAAGCTCGAAAACTCGAACTTCGTTGGTGACGTCAAGGCGACCGTCGACCGTGCGCAGCGCCTCCAAGCAGAAGCAACGGCTGGCTACGGCGGCGCGGTGGCGGGTGCGGGCGCCGTCACGGAGATCAGCGACAGCGGCAAGGCACAGGCAACGCTCACGAACGTCTCAGCATCCGGCGCCTCTTTTGAGACGGCGGTGAACCTTCACCCCGAACTCAGCGTCAAGTCCTACGCTGCGGGCGGCGCTTTGGGTGTCTCCGCGGGCGTCGTCCAGGCGACGGCGGAAGAATCGGGCGAGGCGACGCTTGTCGTTACGGGCGGTGAGCTTAAGAGCGACGAAGTGAAGCTCTCGGCTTTGGCTGGCGAAAAGACGGACAAAGAGTCCGATGCGCTGCGCCTCACGGGCCGCGTTGAAGGCTATGGCGGCGCGGCCGTTGCAGGCCTTAACTTCAATACGGTGAATCTGAGCAACACGGCGAAGGCTTCTCTCAGCGTGGACGGCACTGCGTTCCGGGCGGCTGAAGAGAAGATCGCCGGCACAGCAGCCCAACTCCGCACGGGCGGCTACGGGCTCTACGACGCCTCGGCCGACGCCGTCGCGGCGGGCGGCATTCTGGCAGCAGGCAGCAACGACCTCACGGTGGTGCACGGACTCGAGTCCGAAATGACCCTTAAGGGCAGCGCGACGACGTTCGGGTCGCTTGACGCTGCGGTAGAAAATGCCGAAAGCGCGAAGATTCTCGGTGAATCCGCTGGGGGCGCCCTCATCAACGCAGATGGCAACGATGCGGTGCGTACCACTCATGAGGACATTTCGAGCGCCGCACTGACGGTTGCGGGAAGCTTCACGACCGCCGGAGACATGAGCTTTGAGGCCGCGTCCAATTCCGACCTTCTCATGACGGCCGACAATACCAAGGGCGGCCTTGCCGCGCTTTCGGGCGCCGTGGGGACGAACACCATGGAAGGTTCGACGGCCGTACGGGTGACGGACGGCGCCGCGCTTTCTGCTGGCGGTGATCTGCGGCTTGGCGCGCTCAACGCCTGGACGCTCGGCGCCGCCTCGGGCGACCATCTCGTGAAGTCTGAGGTCTACGGCGCGATTGCCGGCGGCGGCATAAAGTTTACAAACACGGTCGAGCGTTCTGCCGACGTGTCGGTAGGCAAGAATGCATCGCTCTTTGCCGGCGACTCGATCACGGCCGAGGCGAAGAGCACGGGTGATGCGGATGTGCGCGTGCTCGCGCGCACCGCGGGCGCCTTCAACGCATTGGGCGCCACAGTTGAGAGTTCAGTGAAGAACGCCAACACCGTTTCGGTCGAATCGGGGGCGGTCCTGCGCACGCAGTCTACCGAAGGCGTTGTGGCGCTTGCCGCCACGGGTGAGGACCAGCTCGAGCACGAGGCGCTCACCCGCATTGAGGGTTCAGCGCTTGCCAACGCGAATTCGAACGCCAAGGTCACGGTGGAGCGCACAAACACCGTCAGCCTCAAGTCGGGCGCCGAAATCCGCTCGGGCGGTGAGGTGCTCCTCAATGCCGGCGCGGCTGCGGACGGCACGCAGTCGAAGCTCGAGATGCAGAACCGCGCGGAGTCCTTCTCCTACGCGTTCCTCTCGGGCATCAGTGCCGACCTCAATGCGAAGACAAAGCTTTCGGGCATCGTAGACGTCGCGGGCAAGGTTGTCTCGACCACCAATACGGCGGTTACGGGCGATTCGGGCGACTACATGATCACGGGCGACTCGCTTTCGCACTACTGGGGACAGCTCAAAGCCGACGACAAGTCGACGCTCGCCGTCAAGGGAAGCGGCAAGAAGGATGCTGCCGTCGAAGAGACGGGCCGCATCAACGTCACGGGTTCGATCGACGCAGGCGTCAATACCAAGGCTGACATCGTGATCTCGGGGCTGCTCAACCCCGAGGGGAGCGATGCAGAAATCGCCGGCTCGCAGAACAAGCCCACTGTCAAGGTTGAGGCGGGCACCGAAGAGGCGAAAGAGAGCATTCTCAGCAGCATCTCCGGTCCGGTTTCCGAATCCGAAGGCAACGTGTACTGGGAGCGCTACGCGGAGCTCGAGAAGATCCTCCGAGAATATACGGGCGCGACGACAGAAGCCATCGTCGGCTATCAGGCCGAATTCGAGGCGCTTGCCGCCCTTATGGAACAAAAGGGGCTTGGCGAATGGGTGACGCTCGAGTTTACGGAAGACGGCAAAACGGTTACGCAGCGTACCTTCGTGCCGATTGAGAAGAGTGAAGAACTCTACGTCGCTGTGAACGTCATTACCGTCTCAGGCGGCAGCATCAAGCTCAACGCCGCCGAAGTGACGGGGTCGGGGACTATTTCCGCCAACGCAGCCGAAGGCGTGTGGATCAAAAATGAGTCCAACGCCTCGCTCAAGGTGGGCGACATCGTGATTCAGGCCAAGGGCGGCGAAATTGAACTCAACGGCGTTGCGGCCGACGCAAGTGCGCTCAAAGAGGCGGGCTTCCAAGGGAACGTTCGCTCGAGTGACAACACGGCCGATCCGGTGATCAGCATCGAGTCGGAGGCCAAAACGGGCTCCTACATCGTGAAACACGCGAAGGACGAATCAGGGAAGCCGTTTGAAGAGACGGTGACGCCTTCCACGAACTTGGTTCTCACGGGCGAAATCCGCAACAACGCGGCTGACGTAAGCATCTCGGCAAAGGACGGCGACCTGGTGTCCCTCGGCGACGTGGGAGCGTCCGGCACCCTCACCTTGACGGCAAAGGGTTCGATCATGCAGTCCTACACATCGGGTCTCACGAACATCGGCGGCGATGTTCCGGGGAACGCGTGGCAGACCGAGATCGGCCAAATCAGCAGCAAGGATAACTACGATTCTTCGAAAGACCCCAGCACGACCTCCGTCTCCTCCAATGCCCAAGCACCTTCGGGCGGCCGATGGGTGGCGGGCGGCGCCATCATTATCTCGGGCGACCTCATCAACCTCAACGGCACCGTACAGTCGGGCTACGACACCTATGAGCTCACGATCAACGAAACCGTGCTTGAGGCGAAGATCTCTGAGATCCGCGAGGCTTGGCGTCGGGCGGGGAGCCCCACCAACATCGATGTGAAGAGCTCCGCCTATCGACTGCAGGCCGAAGAAGCTGTGAAGACGGACGACGGCTCCTACAAGCTCCTCGTCGCCGCCTGGTATGACCCGGTGAAGGATCGGATCGTCATGGACGACGTCCTCCCCGAAGGCGGGAGCATCTTCATCACGGGCAAGATTGCCAGTACGGGCGGCGGCAAGATCTTTGCGTCGGACGGATCGGCTGACGTGCGGTTTAATGCCGGCAATCACGACGTTCTCACCGGCCGCATCGATACCGGAAGCTCAAAGGGCGTCGTGCAGTTCACCGACCTCTTCTGGAGCGACAGCAAAAAGGGTACGGGCGCCAAAGTCACGCGCTGGCAGGACGGGAAGACCACCGAATATCTGGTGGATCACAACGGCCAAGCGATAGGGAAGGAAACAGTCAAGAACGGCATCCAGAACTATTCGCCCAAGGACGGACTCCTCTATGTCTGGACCGAGGGGACGGTTTCGGGCTCGACTGAGACGCAGTACTACGAATACATGGCGAAATGGTGGGGCGGCGCCGACGACAAGCTAAAGGACGCTTTTGAAACCGAAAAGACGACGGTTACAAAGTCCGGCGATCTCTATCAGGGGGCGACGATCACCGACCAGCTGACGCGCCCCAACAAGGGCGGCGATCAGGACGCCAACTTCTACGCCTGGATGGACGTACTCGCTCAGACCGACACGGGCTACCAGGTGACGAAGAAGAAATGGAAGACGGGGTTCCTCGGCTGCCACAAATGGACGAGCTACACGATCACACGCGACACGACTTCAAAGCGCATGGTGACCTACACCGTGAAGGCTGACAAGGATGTCTCGGTCGGCTTCCTCAAGGGCTCGAACACCGTGGACATCACCTCGAACCGGTCGATCCACCTCGGTAACTCGATTACCGCGCAGGGCGGCACCATCAAACTGAATGCGGGCGGCGACATTCGTGCGGAGAGCGCCGGAGCGTCGCTTAACGGCGCAGACACGATTAATCTGACCGCGAAGGGCGACATTGGTTCTTCGCTCCGTCCAATCGCGCTCAAAGGCGGCTCGGGCGAACTTAAGCTCGGAGCGGAGGCTGCGAACATCCACATCGACGGCACGAACCTCGGTGCGGGCCGCACTGTTTCTTCGGACGGACTGCTCGCCGGCTCGACCCTCAGCGTGGCCGTGCGCGGCGACCTCCAGGCAGCGAAGGCGCAGGGCAAGGACGTGACGCTCTCGAGCGTCGAGGGCGGCGTGAAGGTGAACGACCTCAGGCAGCTCGAAGCCGCAGGCACCCATGCTGTCAATATTTCCGCCCTGAAGGACGTTGAAGTGACGGCCTCTCAAGGCGACCTCGGTCTCGGCTTCATTGAATCGAAGTCGGGTGACGTGGTTCTCACAGTGGAAAACGGATCGGTCTACGACGCTTCGGGCGCTGCGGATGCGTCGGATGTCTCCGATGAAAAGCGCCTCGAGGCGTGGAAACGTGCGGGCCTCATCAATGCGGATGGCTCGAGCACGGGTGACACGCTCTGGAAGGCGGACGTCGAGGCTGAAAAGAACCGCATCACGCAGGCCTACGCCCGGATGGAGAGCTACAAGGCCTTCAAAGAAAAGGGCGGTGAGCTCACGGATGCTCAGCAACAGGACTACACAGACCTGCAGGCGATATACGGGGAGTTCGCGAGCGCTGAAGCGGCCGTCTTGGCCATGGAGCAGGACGACACCTCGAGTCTCGGCAAGCTTGTCGCGAGCCGCGAGAACTACGGCTGGACCGAGAACGACCTGCTCTACTCGATCGCCGACACGATCATTAATTCGGAAGGCTCATCGACCACGACCGCGCGCGCAACGAACGTCCGGGGCAAGAACGTCGTGATCAACGCGGCGAACGCGGGTTCGGTGGGCGAAGTGGGTGAGACCGTCACCGGACGTCTCTCAGACGAGGACGAGACGAAGCGCCTCGCGCTCCTCAAAGCCCTTTCTCGTGCCGACATCGGTGACTTCTCGAGCAAGGACGGAGAGGTTTCCGTCACGCTCAAGATCCCCGTCACCATCGATGCGTCGGGGAAACTCACCGTGAATGCCCGCGACAACATCTTCCTGGAGTCGCCTGAAGGCTCAGGGCTTGCCGTCAAGGAAATCGTTTCCGAGAAGGGCGACGTGCGCGTTACCTCGCGCGGCGGCATTTCGGCGGCAGAGGGTTCCGGGCTTGTGAGCGGCAATACCGTGACGCTGCGCGGCGGCACGGGCGGCATCGGCGCTGCGGACGCCTACCTAAAGATCCACTCGGATCCGGCAAAGTGGGCCGCCGTCAATGCGGGCGGCGACATCTTCATTGAGGCCGTTGATGCGAACGGGGCGCTTGGCGACATGACGCTCTATTCGCTCGCGGGCGACAAGGATGTCTCGCTAAAGGCCAACAACCTCTACGCGTACTCGGGCGACAAGCTCGGAGACGACTACGACGACTTCGCTGAGCTCGGCTACATCCAAGGGCAGACGCTCAACTTCGAAGTGCTCGGCGACTTCGGTACCGAAGACAATGCGCTGCGGGTAGGCACCGCCTCAACGGTGAACTTCTCCGAGTCCGTGGGCAACGTGCGGCTGCACGGCATGGGTGAATCGGGAGAACTCGCGATCAACGGCATCAACGCTTCGGGTGTGGTGGACATTGACTCCGAGGGCGGCTTAAAAGTCGGCGCCGTGAAGGGCGATTCAGTTGAGCTCGACGCCGTGAAGCAGATCACGCTTACGGGCAATTTGGAGTCGACGGGTGAGAATAAGGACCTCGCCGTGACGTCGGAAGAGGCCGGGATCGAGCTTGCTGACAACTCGACCGTCCGCTCCAAGGGCGGCGTGAAGCTTGACGCAAAGGCGGGCGAGCTGAAGTTCACGGGCGGCGTTGTTGAGGCTGCAGGCGATGCATCGCTCCATGGTAAATCTGTCACCGCGACTCAGGGCAACCTCAGTGCTGGCGGCCGGATCGAAATCGGCGCCACGGGCGGCGGCATCGATGCGGCAGGGCTCCAGACCCAAGCTGGCGCGGGGACACTCATCACCGCTGTGGGCGGCGGCATTGCGCTATCGGGCGGCTCCTCGATTGAAGCCGCGGACGACGTGAAGATCTCGTCTGAAGAGACGCTTGACCTCGCCAATGCGACGGTTAAGTCCACAGCGGGCAAGGTTGAGCTCGACGGTCTCGCAGGGGTCGTCGCGAAGGACGCTACGCTCTCGGCAGCCAAGGAGGTTACGGTCACGGCAAAGGAAAATGTTGAGGTCTCGAATTCCACCGTTAAGGCCGCTTCGCTCGCGATCACTGCGGCGCAGAACCTCACCGGAACTGGGCTGGAGGGCACGATTACGGGAGCGGCCGCGCTCACGGCCGGTGGAAATCTGGTGCTTGACAGTGCAGTTATCTCGGGCGGTACAGTGAACGCAGTTGCCGCGCAGGGGCTTTCCGCACGCGGAGCTGCCATCGATGCGACTGAAGGTACCCTCACGCTCACGGCTGAAGCTGCCGATATCGACGCCTCCAGTGCCAAACTGACGGCTAAAGACAAGGTTGAGGCTAAAGACAAGGTTGAACTAACGGCTAAGCAGTCGATCACTGCAACTGACGCCAACGTGACGTCCAATTCGCTCGCGATGAAGGCTGAGATGGGCAAAGTTGAGGCCTCCGGTCTCACGACGGCCATCACCAATCAGGCTACGGTTGAGGCTGGTGACTCCGTGACGCTTGACAAGGCCGTACTCACCGCAGGTGCTCTCACGGCAACTGCGAACTTGGGTGATCTGTCTATGAAGTCGGCGGAGCTTGATATTTCCGGCGCCGCAAAACTCACGGCGCAGCGGTCGATCACTGCAACTGGCGCCAAGGTGACGTCCAATTCGCTCACGATGACGGCCAATACGGGCAGCGTTGATGCCTCCGGCTTCAGGGCGACCGTTGCTGATCAAGCCTCGGTTGAAGCGGGCGACTCTGTGATGCTTGACAATGCCGAGCTCACCGCAGGTACCCTCACGGCAACTGCGAAGACTGGTGATCTGTCGGTCAAAGAAGCGGAGATTAAGGCGACTAAGGGCGGTATCACGCTCACAGCTGAAGCTGCTGACATCGACGCCTCATGTGTAAACATCTCCGCAGTGGGTGCGGCCACACTGACGGCCGGTCAGAATCTGAAGCTCGCGCCGTCAGGCGACACTGTTGCAAGAGTAACGGCGAAGTCGCTTTCGGCCACTGCAGGCGGTGCTCTCGACGCTTTGCGGCTTGAGGTTGCAGTTAAGGAAGCATCATCGTTCCGATCGAACGGTCTGCTGACGCTCACTGACGCCAATGTCTCGGGCGGGTCGCTCCGCGCCGAAGGCGACGCAGGGGTTGAAGGCTCTCGCATCAAGGTCGACGTGACGGGCAATGGCTACAACGAGGGTAACCGCGGCGACTACGAAGGCGTCGTTACCTTCAAGTCCTCCAAGGGTCCCGTCACCTTGACGGGAGCCGACGTCAAGGCCGATAAGGGCGACTTCTTCGCGCGCTCTGAAGGCGACCTCAACGTCGAAACGGCAGGCTTCAAGATTCAGGACGGCGGCCTTGGCTTCAAGAGCACGGGCGGCGACCTGACGCTCGCCGGCGCCACTGGCCTCAAGGGCGATTTCCTTGAAATGGAGGCCCATGGGTCGATCGGCATGGAGGACATGGAGCTCTCGGTTGAGGAAATTCTGCGCATTTCCGCGGGCGGCGACATCAACTCCCGCAACCTTCAGCTCGAGATCACCGAGGACGAGAACGGTGTGGGCGGCAAGGCCTACTTCGAGGCAACGACGGGCACCGTGCACCTTGAAGGGAGCACGATCACCGCCAAGACCTCGGACGGCTTCATCGGCGACATGACTGTGATTGCGGGCAAAGACGCCCGGCTCGACGACGTCTTCACGCCAGAAAAGAACGTGAAGGCCGAGGGCATGTCGATCCGCGCCGGCGATGCGGTCAACTTCGGCGAAGGCACTGTTGCGCTCGAGACCAAGAAGGACCTCACCGTTGAAGCGAATCACCTCACGGGCGACCGTATCGCGGCAGAGTCCGTCTTGACGGCAGGCAGCGCGCTTTCAATTTCGGTGAAGGAGGATCTGCATGTCGAGGAAGGCGTCCAGGCTTCCGGCCAGAACGTGAAGTTCTCGTCGAAGGACTTTACGCTCGCCGACCGCACGACAGTGCGCGGCGGATCGACGGCTAAGATCGACGCTTCGGGCGAGGTTGCCTTCACGGGCGACGTCCTCGTAACGGCGGACGACTCCGTCGGGATCGGCGCGGCATCTGGCGGCATTACCTTTACGGGTGCTGTCACGGTGGGCGACGAGACAAAGGCGGAGAACAAAGCGAAGGTCACGCTCAAAGCGGCGGGCAGCATCCTGCAGCGGGAGGTGTCGGGCAACGCGGGCGTGCGCGGCTCGAGCCTTGAAGCTCAGTCTTCGGGCGGTTTCGTGAAGCTCGATGCCCGCGAAGGCGGAACATCCGGTGAGGGCGGCAACGCCTTCACGAAGGCTGAAATCGAGTCTGCGGGTGACGTCGTCTTTGGGTCGACCGGCCGCACAACCGAGCTCGCTGTCAACGCATCGAAGAATGGCACCGTCTCGGGTGACCTGCGCGTGCAGGGCGAACGAGGTGCGGTCATCTTCACCAACGGTGTTTCGGCTTCGGGTGAAGTGGCGGTGAATGCCGCTGCAGTGCAGGGCAGCGATCTCTCGGCCGACGGGCGTCTGGCCATCGTCACTGCGCTCGAGAAGAATGCGCCTAAGGGTGCGCCTCAAGGCGTCGTCTTCTCCGGCGGGCTCTCAGGCAGCATCGTGACGGTCTACGCCGGTTCGGGCGACGTTGTGATTGAAGGGCCCGTGCGCTCCACTTTGGGCGAAGTAGACGTCTACCGGCTCGACCAGACCGAGCGCGGCGTCGTCCGTGTGGGCGAAGCAGATTCGGCCCATACGCTCGTGGTCTTCAATGCGCGCGGCGATGTGGTTGCGGGTCCGATGCATTCGGCCGACACGCTCTACGCGTTCGCCGGATGGGAAGGCCGAGTCTACGGGCGGAGCGGCTTCACGAGCGACGTCCACAAGGCTGGTGCCGTGGAGCATGCAGAGCCGATCGGCCTCGTGCCGGATCTCTCGGAGTGGCTGAACCTTGACGCAGCAGAGCTCGACCCATCGGCGCTGCCGCGGCTTAGCTTCACTGCGAGAAACCTCGAGTACGCCGACACGGACCGCATCGGACCGTGGCGCTTCCTCCTCGAAGACCTCACGACGCCTCTTGGCAGCTGGCTCTTCCTGAGACTGCGGCCAGATGCGGCGGAGGACGATCAGGCGGACGAAGCACTCCTCGAAGGCTTCCCCGCCCGGAAGGACGGCGTGATCCGGGATCTCCGTGAACCGACGAAGGAGGACTTCGGCTGGATCATGACGAGTCTCTGACCTTGGGTGAAGTGCAGGGAGGCGTGCTGCGGCGCGCCTCCCTGCAAACTGCAGATATAGGCTTCGGTTCCGCGGAGCACCTGTGTGCAGGAGATGCGCTTGTGCGGGCCGGTTCTGTTCGCTCGGTGCTCTGTTTGAGCATGAGGCGCTCCAGAGGGTTCCAACCCTGCCGCTGACTTTGCGGACTTTGACCAGACGGATAAGTCAGGTTTTCAAAGTTTCGTTAGGTTTCTGGCTCGTCTCGAACGGTGCAGATCAAGGCTAAAAAGGCCGGAGCATCGCAAAAGGGTGCGTCGGCCTTCTTTTTTTGAATTCGAGTCAGTATTGAAAGGCAAAAAAATAGGTGCCGAAAGGCTTTTCAGACGGTGTTTTCGAACCTGCTGCAGCGCCTGTTTTCTGGCCGACCAACGTTGAAAAAGAAGCGAATCGAACAACCAAATCACTTGAATTTCAACCAATTGGTCGACAAATGATCGACACATTGAGAGTGGTTGATAAGGTCGGGGTTGGGGAAGGTAATTTACCTAGATGAGCAGAGGCGAGCGCAAACAGGTCATGGATAGACTTTCCGCCGTACTGCGGTCGGAGTGTGCTTGCAGCCACGCATCATTGGTGCCTAAGAGACACTTTTCGGTGCATGCCGGTTTCTTTCAGACTCTGTTTATCCCTTTCCGAAAAAAATGGATGGCGGATACAGACCGGGAGGAGCATTCGAAAGCGGCCTTGAGGACTGAACTTATTGCGGTCCTCGAACCAGCCTTCGAATGCACCTCTCCCCAAGCTTTGATTTACCGATCTCGCTCAGCCGCAGCATCAAGAAACAGAACACAAAACGGAAGGGTATCCATCGTGGCACTTATTGCGAAAACTCGACCTCAAGCGGCGCTCGTACTGGCCGACGGCACGGTCTTTCAGGGTGAAAGTACCGGTGCGGCAGGTCTTACGGTTGGCGAAGTTGTCTTCAACACCTCGATGACGGGTTATCAGGAAATCCTCACGGATCCCTCCTACACGGGCCAGCTCGTGACGCTTACCTGCGCGCACATCGGCAATGTCGGCGTTAATCCCGAGGACATGGAAAGCAATGCCATTCACGCAGCGGGTTTGATTGTCAAGGCGGCTGCTGATGTGCCGAGCAATTGGCGCGCTCGTCAAAGTCTCCCGGAAGCTTTGAAGGATGCCGGCGTGAAGGCGATCTGCGGCATTGATACGCGTGCGCTGACCATTCATCTGCGTACGACCGGTGCTCAGGCCGGCGCGATCATCGCCAAGCAGATGGGTGATGAGCTCACCGATGAGGATCTGCAGCAGGCGCTTGAAGCTGCCCGCAGCTGGGGCTCAATGGCCGGCCAGGATCTGGCAAAGACCGTTACGACCGATCATGTCTATGACTGGACGGACGGCAGCTGGGAGCCTTCGCGCGAGGGCGAGCCTGCCGGGTTCCGCCGCGCAGCGGTTTTCCCGTATCACGTCGTTGCCTATGACTTCGGCATCAAGACCAATATCCTGCGCCTCCTTGCGGATCGCGGCATCCGTGTGACGGTCGTGCCGGCTCAGACGCCCTTTGAAGAAGCGATGAAGCATCAGCCCGACGGCATCTTCCTTTCGAACGGTCCCGGCGATCCTGCGCCTTGCACATACGCCATTGAGGTGGCGCAGAAGGCCATCGCGGCCAAGCTGCCGCTTTTCGGCATCTGCCTCGGTCATCAAATCATGGGGCTCGCCGTCGGTGCGAAGACCCTCAAGATGAAGTTCGGCCATCACGGCGCCAATCACCCGGTGGAAAACGTTGAAACGAAGCGTGTCTACATCACGAGCCAGAACCACGGTTTTGCGGTGGATGCCGATACACTGCCGGCCAATGCCCGTGCCACGCACCGCTCCCTCTTTGACGGCAGTCTGCAGGGCTTTGAGCTCATTGGACAGCCCGCATTCTGCTTCCAGGGGCATCCGGAAGCGAGTCCCGGTCCGCACGATATTGATGTGCTCTTCGAAAAGTTTGCGAAGAGCCTCGCCGGCCGCCGTGCCGGCTGATGGGCCCAGCGAAGTCGACAAAGCACAGAACAAACGAACTAGAAGCGAATCATGGCGAAGCGTACAGACATTCAATCTATTCTTATCATCGGTGCCGGTCCGATCATCATCGGTCAGGCATGTGAATTCGACTATTCGGGCGTGCAGGCCTGCCGCGTGCTGCGCGAAGAGGGGTATCGCGTTATTCTCGTGAACTCCAACCCCGCAACCATCATGACCGATCCGAAGACGGCGGATGCGACCTACATCGAACCGATCACTTGGGAAACGGTGGCGCGCATCATCGAAAAAGAACGTCCGGATGCGATCCTGCCGACGATGGGCGGCCAGACGGCGCTCAACTGCGCAATGGATCTCGTTCACCACGGCGTCCTCCGCCGCTGGGGAGTTGAACTGATCGGCGCCACTCCGGAAGCCATCGACAAAGCCGAAGACCGCGAACGCTTCAAGAAGCTGATGACCGAAATCGGTCTTGAAAGCGCGCGCTCGGGTGCTGCTCATACGCTCGAAGAAGCATTTGCTATTCAGAAGACCGTCGGTTTCCCGGCGGTGATCCGTCCGAGCTTTACGTTGGGCGGTACGGGCGGCGGCATTGCCTACAACATGGACGAGTTCCTGGAGATCGTTTCGCGCGGTCTTGAATTGTCGCCCACCTCGGAAGTGCTCATTGAAGAGTCGCTTCTCGGCTGGAAGGAGTACGAGATGGAGGTGGTCCGCGACAAGGCGGACAACTGCATCATCGTCTGCTCGATCGAAAATTTGGATCCGATGGGCGTTCATACCGGCGACTCCATTACGGTCGCCCCCGCACAGACGCTCACCGACAAGGAATATCAGGCGATGCGCGATGCCTCGATGGCGGTGCTTCGTGCGATCGGCGTGGATACGGGCGGTTCGAACGTCCAGTTTGCGGTTAATCCGCAAAACGGCCGCATGATCGTCATCGAAATGAATCCTCGTGTTTCGCGTTCGTCTGCTCTGGCCTCAAAGGCTACGGGCTTCCCGATTGCGAAGATCGCAGCGAAGCTCGCCGTGGGATATACGCTTGACGAACTGAAGAACGAAATGACGGGCGGAAAGACCCCGGCGTCGTTTGAGCCTGCCATTGACTACGTGGTCACCAAGGTGCCGCGCTTTGCTTTCGAGAAATTCCCCGCTGCCGACGATCGCCTCACCACGCAGATGAAGTCGGTGGGCGAAGTCATGGCTATCGGCCGTACGTTCGAAGAATCTCTGCAGAAGGCGCTCCGCGGTCTCGAAACCGGCAAGTGCGGTCTGGATCCCATTACTACCGACCGTTCGAAGATTCTGTGCGAAATTGCCGAACCCGGACCGGAACGCATTTTCTATGTGGCCGACGGCTTCCGCATCGGCATGACGGTGGAAGAAATCTTCGAGCTTTCAAAGATTGATCCCTGGTTCCTGCGCCAAATTGACGACCTCGTGAAAGTGGAAGCGTCTATTGCCGGCCACAATCTCAATGAACTCGATGTCGACGACTTCTGGGCATTGAAGAGCCGCGGGTTCTCCGACAAACGCATCGCCAAGCTGCTGGCAGACTGCCACGAAAATGAAGTGCGTGAAGCTCGCCGAGTGCTCGGCGTCGAACCCGTTTATAAGCGGGTGGATACCTGCGCAGCGGAATTTGCCACCACCACGGCGTACCTCTATTCAACCTTTGAACGAAGCCGCATCAGCGAAGCTGATCCTACCGACAAGAAAAAGGTGATCGTGCTGGGCGGCGGTCCCAACCGCATTGGTCAGGGCATTGAATTCGACTACTGCTGCGTGCATGCTTCCATGGCGCTTCACGAGGACGGGTGGGAGTCGATCATGGTGAACTGCAATCCGGAAACGGTCTCCACCGACTACGACACTTCCGATCGTCTCTATTTCGAACCGGTGACGCTCGAAGACGTGCTCGCCATTTGTGAAATTGAGAAGCCCCAGGGCGTGATTGTGCAGTACGGCGGTCAGACGCCGCTCAAAATCTGCCGTGCACTCGAAGCCCACGGCGTGCCCATCATCGGCACAACGCCCGACGCGATTGACTGCGCGGAAGACCGCGAACGCTTCCAGAAGCTCATCAATCAGCTCGGTCTGCTGCAGCCGCCCAACCGTATTGCGCACACGGAAGAAGAAGCGCTTGCCAAGGCCGAAGAAATCGGTTACCCGATTGTCGTTCGTCCGAGCTACGTTCTCGGCGGCCGTGCGATGGAAATCGTGCATACGCCCGAGCGCCTCGTCAAATACATGCGCGAGGCTGTGAAGGTAAGCCCGGAAGAACCGGTGCTCCTCGACCGGTTCCTCGACGATGCGGTTGAAATGGACGTTGATGCGGTCTGCGACGGAGACGTCGTAGCTGTTGCCGGCGTCATGGAGCATATTGAACAAGCCGGCGTGCACTCCGGCGATTCGGCCTGTTCGTTGCCGCCCTACAGTCTGGCGCCGTCGCTCGTTGCGGAAATTCGCCGCGAAACCCGCGAACTCGCCAAGGCGCTCAAAGTGGTCGGCCTCATGAACGTGCAGTTTGCCGTTAAGAATGCCCACACCGAAGAACCTGTGGTGTACGTGCTGGAAGTGAATCCCCGCGCTTCGCGTACCGTGCCGTTTGTTTCCAAAGCAACGGGCCACCAGCTCGCCAAGATCGCCGTGCGCTGCATGGTTGGCGACAAGATCGCCGATCAGGGACTGACGGTTGAAGAGCTCGAGAAGGCGCCGAAGTACTTCTCCGTCAAGGAAGCGGTCTTCCCGTTTGCGAAGTTCATGGGGGTCGACCCGGTTCTCGGGCCGGAAATGCGCTCCACGGGCGAAGTGATGGGCATCGGCAGCGACTTCGGCGAAGCGCTTCGCAAGAGTCAGCTTGCCGCGGCCTCTAAGCTGCCGTCTTCGGGGCTGTGCTTCCTCTCTGTGCGCGACAGCGATAAGCCCAAGGTGACGATCGCAGCCCACGAACTTCATCACGCCGGCTTCAAACTGATTGCCACAGCAGGTACGGCCAGAGTCATTCAAGCGGCCGGCATTCCCTGCCGCAGCGTGAGCCGTGTGCATGAAGGCCGCCCCAACGTCATTGACCTCATCAAGAATAAGGAGATCAACCTTGTCGTGATGTCGGTGGCCGAGCATGAGCACGAACTCGACGACGCCCGTGCCATTCGGCAGGTCTGCCTCGCCGAGCAGACGACGTATTACACAACAATGGCCGGCGGCCTGGCCGCTGCCGAAGGTATCCGCCGCAGCGAACTCTCCGAAAAGGTTCGTGATCTGCAGCATCTTCAGGCCGGCGTAGTGGATTAATACGTATATCTGAATCGAGCCCAACAAGCAAAGCCGCCGCAGCGCCTGACACAGGTGCTTCGGCGGCTTTTGCTATTGATGAAGGGCGCTTTGAGCGTGATGTCCGCGTAGATCACCTGACCAGCCGCTCTGTTTTTGAGGGATGCGGAGAAGAAACAACGGGGTTGTCGCCATTGATTCCTAAAGGGAAAAGGCATTGGCGCACCGCAGGGGTGTCGTTCGGCTGCTATGCTGCTTCGTATTCATCCCATTTGGTCGTATGCTGCCATGAACTTCGAAACTTTCCCTTCAGCTGCTCATAGGGATAAAGACGGCTTATTCCTCGAGAATTCTTCGGAAAATTTCCAAAAGAGTCTGGCTACTTCATTTGCCGATGCGGCTATTCCTTCGGAAGCCGGACTGCGGACAACCCTTCTCGCCAACGATCCGATTCGTCATTTAAAAATACTGACGGCGATTGACGATGAGCTTAGCCATGCTAGCTCCTTTTCTATCAGCGTTGCCTTTATCACGAAGTCCGGCATTGCGCCGCTCCTTCTGACGCTGCAGCGTCTTGCGGCCAAGGGTGTGCATGGGCGCATTCTCACGACCGATTATCTCTATTTCACTGAACCCGGCGCATTGCGGCAGCTCCTGGCACTGCCCAATTTAGAGGTCCGAATTTTTCGCACGCAGGGGGCGACAGGGTTTCACACCAAAGGCTATATCTTTCACAGCTCCAATAATCTTCTGCGGATCATCATCGGCAGTTCCAATTTGACGCTCTCGGCGCTCACGACCAACCGCGAATGGAATACGCGCATCGTTGCCTGCGAAAGAGGTGAGTTCGCTCAGTCGATCCTCGCCGAATTTGATTCTCTTTGGTCCGATGCCGCATCCCGCGATGCAGCGCTGGAAATGGAAGCGTATGAGCGGGAATATCGTCAGCTCGGCGCTGCTCAGCTCGAAGCCCGCAAGGCGGCGGTCAATGCTCAGCCAACGATTAAGCCGGGCTGCGCGGAGCCCAATTCCATGCAGCAGGCTTTTCTCGCTCGGCTTAAAGCACTCAGAAGCAATGGGGCTGAGCGCGCACTGCTGATTTCCGCTACCGGTACGGGCAAAACCTTTGCAGCCGCCTTTGCGGTGCGCGATGCCATCGCTCAATTTCAGCGTACCCATTCAGCAGACGCTCCGGCAGAGCGAGAAAGCCGACATTCGCAGCGCTTCCGCATGCTCTTCATTGTTCACCGAGAGCAAATTGCGCGGCAGGCTTTGAAGAGTTTCCGCATTGTTTTGGGAGATGCCGCTGGTTCCTTCGGGCTGCTTTCCGGAAATGAAAAAGCGTCGGGATGCGACTTTGTGTTTGCCACGATGCAGACGCTTGCCAAGACCGCGGTGCTCCAGGCGTTTCCTAAAGATGCCTTTGCCTTCATCATCATTGATGAAGCGCACCGAGCAGGTGCGAAGAGCTATCAGTGCATCATGAATTGGTTCAAACCAGCCTTCTGGCTCGGGATGACGGGCAGTCCGGAGCGAACGGACGGCTTTGAGATTTTCGACCTCTTTGACCATGTCATCGCGCATGAGATTCGTCTTTCCGAAGCCCTTGAAGAGAATCTCTTAACGCCCTTTCATTACTTTGGGCTCTCTGCCGGAACGGAAGACGAGACGGGCAAAGGAGCAGGTCAGCTGCCGGATTTCACAAATCCGAATTGGCCTGAGCGCATCGAGCACGTTATCCATCAGGCGGAGTATTTCGGCTCCTGCGGTGACCGCGTGAAAGGCTTAATTTTTGCGGGCAGTCTCGAAGAAGCTCGCGCCGTTGCAGCCGCTTTCACGAGTGCAGGGCATCCGGCGATTGCGCTTGACGGTCAAACCACTCAGGACGAGCGCGAAGCAGCGATTGAGCGGCTCACGCACGGCATGGGCCCCAAACGGCTCGAATATATTGCTACGGTGGATATTTTTAACGAAGGAGTGGATATCCCTGAGGTCAACCAAATTCTGATGCTGCGCCGCACGGAAAGTGCAATTGTGTTTGTGCAGCAGCTCGGCCGCGGGCTGCGCCGTGCCGCCGACAAGGAATATGTGATTGTGCTCGACTTTATCGGAAACTATGAGAAAAACTATCTCATTGCGACCGCGCTTTCGGATGATCGCTCGTATTCGAAAGAAAAGCTCCGCCGCTTCGTGACGACGGGGGCTGAGCGCATTCCGGGGGCTTCCTCCATCCACTTTGACGAGGTGGCCCGCAGCCGTATTTATCGGGCAATTGACAGCGCGTCCCTGAATTCCGATCCACTGCTTCTGGATGCCTACAAACTTCTGAAATATAAGCTTGGGCGGATACCCGAGCTCGCTGATTTTGAGGAACATGCGTCCATCGATGCTTCCAAGTTCCTGCTGCGGAAAGGGTTGTCCTACTACGATTTTTTGGTTAAACATGAACCCGACTATTCAGAACATTTGTCGGATGCCGCAGTCAAGCGTTTGAGATGGTGCTCGAACCGTTTGGGGTCGGCGCTCAGGCCGTCGGAAGCTTTGGTGCTGCAGGCTGTGCTTGAGGGGCAGTCCGACCTGCGTGCGGCGCTGATCGAAAAACTCAGTGCGGAACCCTACAACTTCACAGCCTCGCCGGCGCATCTGCGCAATGTGGAATGCGTGATGACTGCGAAGTTTGAGCGTAAGACCGATGACGTCGAGCGAAATGCCGGCTGTGAAGTGATTGAAGCGTTCGATGATGTCGAAGACGGAAAGCGGGTGCGCCGCTGGCGGGCAGATCCGCAGTTCGTCTGCTCTCTTGCGGATGAACCGTCTTTTCGCCGGCGTTTGGAGTCGCTCACCGATTTTGTGCTCAATCGCTGCCGCGCACGCGCAAATCATCGCTGGGAGGACACATTTTTGCTGCTCGGGTCGACCTACACCTATGATGATGTCTGTCTGCTGCTCGATTGGGACCGCAATAAAACGTCCATTATCGGCGGCTATTTCTACGATGAGCAAACGCAGACCTTCCCCATATTCATCAATTACGAGAAGCAGGCCGGCGCGATTGCTTATGCCGATCGTTTTATTTCGCCGGCAGAACTGATCTCGCTCTCTAAGGGCAATCGACAGATTGATTCGAAGGATGCTCAGCGCATGACGCAAAAAGGTCAGTACGCCTCGATTCGAATACTCTTATTTGTACGCCGCAGCAAGAGCGACAATGAAGCCAAGGCGTTTTATTTCCTTGGCGCAATGCACGCTGCCGCAGCGCCGCAGCCCGTTCGCCTTGCCAATGGCAAATCGGCGTTTGAGATGCACTGGCGTTTGGAAACGCCCGTGGAAGAGGGGCTTTACGAGTATCTCACCGGACGCAGAGGCTAAAGCGGGTCACACGCCCATCTGCAAACTCCCGGCGAAGCGCCCCTCATTGGGGGCGTTATCTCTCCGGGAGGTGCAAAACGTCCAGCTGAATGCGGGAGGAACCCGCATTCAGGATGTCGGTTATTTCTGCTCGATGAGTTTCTGGAAGTCCGCATCGAGCTTAGCGAGACTCTGATCAATGTGCCGGCGGTTTTGCTTCGTCCACTCGCGCTGCTCGGCAATCGCGGCATCTGCGGCTGACAGTGCTTTAGTCAGCTCTGCGGGCTGAGGACCGCCTTCAGTCTTGCGGTTGGCAACAATCGCGGTGGGATTGAGGGTGTCGCGGAACTCTTGTTCGCTCATTGGGCAGACTGGATTCCCTTGCGGATATTCACTCTTGATGACCTCTGCATAGATCTTCTTGACCTGTTCATACGGGAAGTTGGTGGGCGACAGGTTGTTGTTTCGGGCATAGGTGACGATATGGCTCGCTACATGATGACCCACGCGGAATGGGAGCTTATATTCGCGCATTAAAACGTCCGCAACTTCCTGAGAAGCTGTCCAGTCGCTGTTGAGCTCTTCAAGCGCACGCTCAGGATTCACGCGCAGCGCCTTGATAACGCGCGTGAACTGCTTCAAAAGCGCGGAGGTATCGTTGGCGAGTTTGGCATTGGCCGAAACGCTCTTGGGGTCACTCATTCCGGGCGGGATGTTGTGGGCCTTGAGGATGACTGTCTGCGCCTGACCGATTACATCGCTCGCGGCAGCTCTCGTGTTGATCATCAAGCCGGGATTGCGCTTTTGCGGCATCGCAGAGGAAACATAGGTGTTGTCTCCGCCTTCCTGCAGCAGGATCCAGGGACGGGGCTGCGCATACTGAACGGAAACATCCTGAATGAAAGTGCCCACGTGCAGTGCAATGCTCGTTGCAATGGCTGCCAGTTCGACGGGTTCATCCACGGACTTCATCTGACCGGCATCGTAGGCATTGGGTACAGGTCCGGCGAAACCCAGATAATCGGCCATGCGCTGACGATCCAGCGGCCAGCTCGTCCCGTTCAGAACGGTGGTGCCCATCGCACAGTAATTGAGGCGCTGATAAAAGTTGCGGATTTTTTCCAGATCGCGCGAGAAGGCTGCTTGATAGCCCATGAGGTAGTGCGCATAAGAATTGGGCTGAGCCGCTACGCCGTTGGTGTAGTTCGGAACGATCGTTGCCTGATTGTTTTTGGCGAGCGTATTCAAAACTTCCATTGCGTTGGTGAGCGTCTCTGAAAGCTTGAGCGTATTGTCACGAATGATGGCCGTTCGGTAGGTGGCATGCATGTCCTGACTGGAGCGGCCGATATGCAGCATGGTTGCATCCATGCCGACTTCCTTAATGAGGTAAGGCTCATACTTGATGACCTGCTTGGGCCGAGGACCGTTTTCTTTATTGCCGTTGGTGATGACGGCAGAGATTCCCTTGGCAATGCGCTCACCCATTGTCTTCTCAAGCAGGCCTTCTTCGGTATTAATGATGCAGCTTGCTTTATTGATTTCAGAAAGCCAGAAAAATTCATCTCGCGGCTGATCTGCTTGAGCAAAAATGGGAAGCAGCGCGGCGGCTGCAGCTCCAAGAATCCATTTTTTCATCCAAAACTCCTTTTTTTGGAAATTTATTCCCTGCGTCGAATGCGGGAAGCTGTGTCAGCGTTTAATAGGCATGATTAACGCGGCACAATGACCGTATTTTATGATGGGGATGAGGAGCTGTGTATTTGAAATATAAAGAATTTTATGACTACTTAATCTTGTTTATCAATATATTGCATTGAAAACAATATATATCGTGTTGAACAAAATAAGTTTGCACGATAAGCAAAATAAGTCTCTATTTAGAATCGATTAAAGATAAACATATGGCTGCGGCTGAGCCATATCTTATGGGCTCTGAAAGAGTCAGGAAGGCATCAAGAAAATGATTCAAAGCCTCTTTGATCGTGTTTTCTGCTCAACGGCCCCCGCACAGTCTGAATGACAAGATGTTTTCAAACTATAAATGCCTTAAAAGACACTGGATCAGAGAGGCGTCATGCTGTTTTTTTAAGCGTCAGGGCCAGAACAACGCCCTGAGCAGCGAGCGCAGCGGCTATTGCGGCCGCATAAGCGATAAGCAGTCGATCCTCAGCCGCCAGTGCCCATACGACGAGATTGAAGACCAGACCGCTGTACATGCCGAGCATCAGCCCGTGCATGGCTCGGCGGGCATTATCCGGGCCGCCTTGGATTTGGGAGAAAACCGCCATGGTGAGCGCCATGTACGGAAAAGTTGATGCGATGCCTGAGGCGGTAGGGCCGATATAGGGCGCCAGGAAGGTGATGGCAATCATCAGCACCATCATCATGCCCATGCGCATCAGGAGATCATGTTTCGGCGGACGGCGTTTCACGGCTGCGCTGTGAGGAACGGGCATGATCCAAAGCGAAAGGACGATGGCGGCCGCAGCGGAGACTGCCAGCGTCACAGCAGAGATCGGAAGCTCGGCTGCGATCCAAGAGGCTAAAACATAGAGCGCCACGCTTAAAAAAGAAGCTTTAAGCCATCCTTTAGGGCAGACTGCCGCATAGACACAGGTGAAGACAGCAAGAGCAACGGTTCCAGCCAGTGCGCCTCTGGCTGTTTCAACGGCAAATCCGGCACCGTTTTCGATGGCCAGAAAAACAGAAATGGGTCCGGAGATCAGCGGCAGTCCAATGAGAATCCCGCCCAAAACCGTTCCCCAGCGCCGAGCAGCCAATGTGGCCAGCGCAAGCAGAAGCGGTGCAGCGATAAGCTTGATGAGGAAAATAATCATGACAACGGCGCAGACCGCGATAGTCAAATGTGAAGAAAACCATTATCAATCGATTTGAGGCCGCAGGAAATTATTTGGGCTGCGCTTTTGGGGCAGACTGTCGACATTGAAGTCTCTTCATAAAGAGATTGGGGCGCGGCATGAGAAAATGACAGAAAGCAGCGTAAGCCTCTCCACTAACCGCCATGGTGTGCCTATGTGTGATTCGATCAGCAATGGTGCCGCGAGATCTTCGCCCCGCAGCATTTTCCTCTCTTTTGTCCTTCTTAAGGATGCGGCATGGTGTGCGTCAGCTTTCGCGAAGCGCTTCCGCCGAGAGTGGGACGATTCGATTGAGCTCGAAGACGATGCTTCTTCGTCGACATCATGCTTCATCGTTGACGACGTGCCGGTTTTTATACGCTTGATTCCTGCACCGATTCCTGATAATGAGGCGCTCGGTGCGGCAGAAGACAATTTCCTTTGGCGAGGAGATAAAAGTTTAGTGGCGCACCATCGTGCGCACTTGATTGTGACTGCGCCTCTGCCCGGGAAAAGGGCCGGCAGGGCATTTGCGAAGGTTTGTGCGTCGCTCTCAGGAGAGGCTTCCTCTGTCGGCATCTATATCAATGGAGTGGTGCATCAGCCCGAAACATACCGTGATTTTGCCCAATGTATGAAAGACGGCGCATTTCCAACGCTTTGCCTCGTGTGGGTCTCTGTCGTGCGCCTTGAATCGGGCAGCTTCGCAGCTTGGACGGAAGGTCTTGAAGCCCTTGGCCGAATGGAAATGGAAGTTCCGGCAGCGGATATTGACCCCATGGAGCTCTTTTTCTTCCTTGCCGATACAGCGGATTATGTGTCTGAAAACGAAGTGGACTTTCAGGACGGCGAAACGGTGAGCTATACCGCCGGACAAAAATTGCCGCTCGAGAGAAGTCCAGGTATCTTTTTAAAGGGACGTGACACCTGGAAGATTCGGTTCCAGCCCAATGAATTGCTCGCCCATGAGGATGAGGCTCACGCGTGAGGCGGTTCGCAGCACGCATGAGAGGAGAATTGTGATGACGCCGCGCGGAATTATTTTTTCGGATGAAGATCGAGCCAAACTGGCTGCCTTCGACTCGGGCAATGAAATTCGGCCTGGGCGAATTCTGGCTGAAATCGATGCCATCATAGATCGAGGCATCATGGAAGGGCGCTTCACGCGCGAAGCGGCTGATCAAGATCTCGAGTGTGCATTGATGCGCGCGCATGCCTGCCTTAATCTGCACCAATATGAAGACTGCATCCGCGCTCTCAGCATTCTTCGGCGAGCTGAAGCTTCGGCTGCCGGCTGCGGAATCTTCTTTTATCGTCTTTGTGCAGTGTGGCTTCATCTGGGGAAAATTGAAGAGGCGCATCAATGTGCGGAGCGTGCCCTGCGAGAAGAGCCGACATATCCATGGGGATGGCTGGAAGCAGCAAAACTGCGGGCGCATTTCGGCGATGCGGAAGGTGCGCTCAAAGCGATCGAGACCGGTCTCGCACTGGTGCCCGGTGATCCGGAGTTCCTCACAGCACGCCGTGAGATTGAGTCGGGGAGCGACATTCTTCAGCTCTCCAATCACCTGATTGATCCGGATGCGGATGAAGCGCTGCAGCGAAACCAGATGCCCTCTGATGAGCTTCTCGTCTATACCCGCTTTAACAACTGCATTCTCGCTAAGCCCGATGGTTTGGAGGCGGTTTTTGCGCTCTTTAACTTCAGTGACTGGCAGCCTGCGGATCCTCCTGAAGTGCCTTTTTGTACGGGCACCTCTTCTGCGGCTGGGTTTCCGCTGGTCTTTCGGTTCTTAATGAATGTTCCGGCGCTTTCACACGTCTCTGTTGGATGGCTCGGCGATTTAATCCGTGTTGTTCCGCAGCTGCTTAAGGACCATGACATATCTGCGTCTGACGTGGTCTGCATTAACGTGCGGCAAAACGAGGAGATCGGACTGCTCATCAGAGGCGAGGACGGCAAACCCGACGAAGCCGGGGAGGTGTGTTTCCGCATCCGGCAAACTGCAGTGCATATGGGAGATAGTGCGCCGGCGGATGAAGAGACTGAGGACTATACGGCAGAAGAAGAAGCGCTCATCCCAAAGATCAGGATTTGGAATGAGTCGAATGAATACCAAACCATCATTGATGCAGTCGAAGCTCTGCCGGCAGCGAAGAGAACGCTTCGTTTAACAAGTGAATTGGCTCGGGCCTACAACAATCTGGCTCAGCCCGGTGAGGATGCTTTATTTCTTCATGCCCTGGAACTCCTCAAATCGTGCCGCGCCGAGCAAGAAAATACGCATGAATGGAACTTCCGTACGGCCTATGCGCTGTTTTATCTGGATCGCGAAGGGGAGTCCATCCCATATTGGGAGCGAGCTTTGGAATATAGGTCCGGCGACGAAGACACCATCAAAATGCTGGATGCTGCAAGGCGTGCTGTAACCATTCCCATCTTCCGCAGGTGTTTCAATGAACGTGCCGCTCAATTTTGGGATGCTTTCAGCGAGGCGGATGCCGAGCTGCGGGCTTTAATCGCAAGCGGAAATCCTGCTGATGCGCTTGAGCGGATTGTGAAGATGCTCAAGTCAATATCGGAAGGCTGGGGGATCGGTTTCTCGTCCCCGACAGACGCTGCCGGTCACTTTTTGCTCGAATTGTCGCCCCAGCACGACTATGTGCAGATTTTGCCGATCCTGAAGCTTCTGGATGCTGCCCCCATTGCTCTGGGAGCACATTGGGAGTTTGCTGCCGGCCTCAGACCGAAACCGGCAGCCGTCGAACTCAAATTTAATAAGGGATTGCTCTTTGACTGCAGAGAAATTCGCTGCCGTCTCGTTAAAGAAGAGAACGCTTGGGTGCTGCAGTTTTTTGCGGAGTCGCTGCGCGGATTGGATGAGGAAGAGAGTGCCCCGGTCTTCGAGCAGCTGACGCTCTTGATTGACCATTTAATCGGCGAAGCGGCATCCATGCGGTTTATCCGCAATCTGACGATTCTGCGCAAGCCGCCCGAAGACGGAGGGTTCCTGCTTTCAGAACTGCCTGAACGCATTGCAGCGCTGGAGCCTCGGGCAAAGAACTATACCCATCGCGACATCGCTGATGAACGGCTCGATTATTGGCTTAAGCCTGAGAAAGAGGCCGAAATCAATTTTGATATCCGCTTTGGATGGACTGCCGCTCCCTATTTCATCAATAGTTACCGTTCTGGTGAATCTGAGGTTGTTGATGAGCTTCATCGGCAGGGCATTGCGGTTGGATTCTTCTTTTTCGAACGTGCAGCAGCGGTTTCTCCGGAAGCTGCCGAAGCGCTGGATCGAACGATCATTGCGGATTTCCGAGGCATGCTTTCCGAGACGGCACCCGGAGCAGCATCGGTTGTCGGTGAGGCTTTCTCTGAGAGACGCTGCTATGTGGAGGTGATGCTCTGGGATTCTGACCGTGTTTTTGAAGCCGTCCAAAATTGGAGCAGTCAGGCGTCAAATGTCAGAGCGGCTGCTTTCCGCTCCTATCGGCGGCCGGCCGGCATTCTTTTCTTCAAATCAGCAGATCGTTCAAAGAATGCGTCGGATGCCGGCGATATTGCCGATGAGGCCGATGAGGTCAGCTAGGGGCTTCAGCGAGGATTAGAATGGTTCTCAATATTATTGGGTCGAATAGGCCTGCGGTCTCTCCCAGAGGCAGCGGAGACGGCCGGCGGCGTGTTCGACTGAGCCCATTGAGGATAAGCAAATGTATAAAACCATCGTTGGTATTGAAGGTATGGCCTGCGGGATGTGCGAGGAACACATCTGCAGCACGATCAAAAAGGCTTTTGAAGTCAATAAGGTCAAGGCCTCACGCAGCAAGAAATGTGCCGAAATCATTACCGAGCTTCCGCTCGATGAAAAGGCCGTGCGTGACGCTATTGCGCCAACAGGCTATGAGGTGACGTCATTTGCCTGCGTTGAGGAAGCGCCGAAGAAGGGGTTCTTTGCCAAACTCTTCGGGTGAGGGTGACTGTCTGACGCAGGATGTTCCTCGACTAAGGATTTCCACTCTCTGTTGAGTTGTTTTCGGAAGATGGCCGCTCGTGCAAACTGAGCGGCCATCCTTATTTTTATAGGGTGCATCTGATAGGTAGACTTAATCATTGATGTTGGGTAACTGAATTAGGGGAATTGCTTAGATGTTTTTGTGAGAGATCGTTAAAATCACGAGTTTTCAAACACTCCAACTTCCCCACAAAGGCATGCCATGACTGAGAACAATCAGGCCGCTGCGAGTGAGGACGATCAGGATGTGGGACATGTAGGCGTTGGCGCCTATGTGGCTTTGATCATCACGATCCTCTTTTTCTCGGGGCTTTTCTACAACATTGACGGGTACAAATGGCTCGGTTCGTTTGACTTTACGACGCTCGCTGGCGGGTTCGGCAAGATCGACGGCCTGACCTATATCGGCAAGGGCGGTTTTGGCGCTCGTCAGGGCTTCCTCTTTGCACTTTCGCTCTTCCCCTCCGTAATGCTCGCCTTGGGCGTGATGGAAGTTGTCACCTACTACGGTGCCATGCGTGCCGCACAGAAGCTGATGACGCCGCTTCTCAATCCGATTCTGGGCGTTCCGGGTTCGACGGGTCTTGCACTCATCACCGACCTGCAGAGCACCGATGCCGGCGCTGCGCTGACAAAGGGTATGTACGACCGCGGTCTTTTCGATAAGAAAGGGCTCATTGTGGTCTGCGCCTGGCAGTATTCCGGCGCAGGTCTGATCGGCAATTATTTTGCTTCGGGTTCCGCGCTTTTCGCTGCGACGCTTTGCCCGCTCATCGTGCCGCTCATCCTCATGATTGTGCTCAAGTTCGTCGGCGGCTTCCTCGTCCGCTGCGTCCTCAATACGGTCTACCGCAAGGACTTCGAAAATGACTGAGAAGACCACGTCTACTAATCCGCTTGACATCTTCATCGTCGGCGTCCGCAAGGGTATTAATATCGCCCTTTTGAATTTGACGCCGAACGTTTTGATGGCGTTCGTCTTCGCGCACATGCTGACCCTTCTGGGCGTGATGGACTTCCTCGGCCAGCACTGCGGTCCTTTCATGGCGCTCTTTGGCCTTCCGGGTCAAGCCATTACGGTGCTGCTGGCCGCTTGGCTGTCGGCTTCAGCCGGCGCCGGCATGGCAGCGAGTCTGCTTGCTCAAGGTGTTCTTGATGCTGACGGCGTGACGGTCATTCTGCCGGCAATCTTCCTGATGGCCTCGCAGATCCAGTACATGGGACGTCTGCTTGGCGTGGCTGACTGCCCGAAGCGCTACTGGCCGCTCTTGATGCTGAACTCCATTGTGAACGCGCTCCTCTCCATGTGGATCATGCGTCTCTTGATGCCGTTCTTCAGCTAAAGCAGAAAATAAACTTCATCTGTGATAAAGCCTCATGTGACTGAGGCTTTATAAACAGAACTGACGCCCGCTTGCAGCCCTTTGCAGCGGGCGTTTTTTTCAGATGACAGAACGGATCGAAATTTGCGTTTGCCGCTCCTTCTCATGCGGATGCTGCTAATGAGAATGAACCTTAGAAATAAACGCAATTCATTGAAATTCAACAAGAAATTACGATTTGACCGATGCCGCTGTGAATTTGGAGTGCTAGACTGTTTCTGAAGGTAATGGCAATGCTCATGAGCATTGTCAAAAGGAAAGAGGCGGTCTATGCAGACGAAAAGAGCGCTTTTAAAGAGCCTGACTCGTGCCGTCCGTGTCGTAACGGGGGCAGCGGCGCGTGCCGTTGCGCGAATGGAGAAAAAAGCGGCAGTTTATTTTTCTAAGAGCTGGCTCGAAAAAATGGAGCCTTGGCTCTGGCGCTTTTCACGTCCGACACTTGAAAAACTGCTGCAGCACGAAGAAAAGCGGATATCGGATGCTTCCCGCGCAACGGCGGCTGAACGCCGGAGGACGGAGGCGCTGCGCCTGGCGGCAAAGCATTTCGGCGACCGAGACTGGCAGTGGCGGTATTGGTGCCTGCGGCTGCGCCGCACCGGCGCACTGCAGGACGGCGGCCCCACTTCTTTTTTTGAACTTTGGCGGACATTGCCGCCGGAGCGTTTGGCGAGGGCAGAGGATGAGGCAGAGGCGCGGCGTCGTGCTGAGGCCTCTTTTATCACTCATCTGCAGGCGATTGCTCACGGCCGCACAGGATTGTCGGTCAGTGCGCTGCGCCAGCCGATGCCGAGCGATCCCGCAAGGGCCGCAGATGATGAAGCGGTGCTGCGCATGCTTTGGCTCTGGGTGGGTTATGTGGCCTATGACGAAACGCTCTCCGAGTCCGGCGAAGAAGCCGTAAAGCGTTTTCTCAAGCGTGCCTGGCCTAAATATCACGGGAACCGCATCACGCGCAGTCTCCTGGAAACCTGGGTGCAGTATGCCAAGGACATTAAGTATGAACGAGATGCTCAGGCATGCTACGGCGGACGAGGCTGGGATCCTCGCCGCCGGCGCTGAGAATGGCTGAGAATGGCCTGAACGGGCGATTGGCGCCCAAGCGCTCTGCTTTCTGAAAAGGTCTCTTTGACGTGCGCTTGGCCGTTATAAATAGGGCACTGCAGGCCCTATGAAGTGTTCCAAGTGCTTTCATGCCGGGCAGTGGGAGCCCTTGAGCCGGCGAAAAAGCAGGGAATCTTCTATTCTCTTCATGGGTTCGTCAGCGAACCGGATATGAGGCCAAGCCGGCTGACGACCCAAAAAAACACATTGAGAGCCGCGATGAGCAAAGAGATTGAACGCAAATTTTTAGTCAATGGAAATGCCTGGAGAACGCTCGCTCAAGGCGTGCTTTACCGACAGGGCTACCTCAGCAGCGCCAAGGAGCGAACCGTCCGGGTGCGCACCGCAGGCGAAAAGGGGTTCTTGACGGTAAAAGGCATCACAAACGGTGTGACACGTTCTGAATTTGAATATGAAATACCATTTGCAGATGCTGACAAAATGCTCAGCGGCTTAGCTGAAAAACCTTTGATCGAAAAGCGCCGCTTCAAGATCCCTGCCGGTTCATTGGTGTGGGAGATTGATGAGTTCCTCGGCGAAAATGCCGGATTGATTGTGGCCGAGATTGAACTGCCCGACGAGGACGCTCCGTTTGAGCGGCCGGACTGGCTGGGTCGAGAGGTTTCTAATGATCCTCGCTACTTCAATTCAAACTTAGTGCGTCATCCCTTTTGCCAATGGCAGGTTTAAGAAGCGATCTAACCGTTTTGAAAGCGGCAGGCCGCGACATCTGTCATCACCCGAATCAGTGCGTGCGCAGCCTTAGAGAGATAGCGCTCGGACCGGTAGGCGGCCGCGACGATACGAGGCGGCACCGGCGGCTCAACGCTAAAGGCACGCAGCGGCTTGGCCGTGCCTGCCCGCCGCACCAGCGTTTCAGTGGTTAACGCCGCACCGAGCCCCGCGCTCGCGAGTGTGGCAGCGGCAATCATGGACTCGCTTTCGAGAACCACGCGCGGTTTTGCTCCGCTCATCCTGCAGAGCTCTCGGAAAAGCACATCCATCTGCTGCCCTTCCTTGATTTTGATGAAAGGTTCACGATCGAGATCATGGAAGTCAATGACCGGGAATTCTTCGCTTGGCGAGGCAGGATGCTGCTGGGCAAGGCGGTGCTTTTCCGAAAGGGCGATCAGGATTCGCTCTTGATAAAGTTCAATGGTGGTGAGCGTGCCCGGATGAAAGAGCGGCGTGATGACTAGGGAAAAATCGACGGCGCCTTCAAGCGCCATTTGTTCGAGTACTTTGGTGCGTCCTTCCGTTAGGGAGACTTCAATGAGGGGATAGAGCCGGTGAAAAACTGGAAGCACTTCGGCTAGAAAAAAAGTTTCTCGGTAGTCGCTCGCCCCTACAGTGACGTGTCCGCGTACGCCCCCTTTGATGTCAAGCATTTGCTTGGCAGCGGTTTCTCGGAGCAGATCGACTTGCTGCTCCGTACGCAAAAAGAGCGCTCCGGCAGCCGTCAGTTTGAGCGGCTTGGCCGAACGATCGACGAGTTCTGTTTGGGCTTCGGTTTCTAAGCGGACGAGAAACTGCGAAAGCGAGGGCTGCGAGATGCCGAGGCGCTGTGCGGCCTTTGAAAAACTGCTCTCGGCGATGAGGGCGGTTAAGTAGCGGCAGATGTTGCTCGGCATCGAGGAGCTCCGGGAAGATGGGGCGGGGTTGAGAAACACCGCGCAAAAGACCTATGGACTCAGAATAGCGAAAGGCAGCGAGCGGCGCATTCCGATGGCGTTGGGCGAAAGACCGGGAATGCGCCGCAGGATCATGCCGGCGGAACGCTTCAATGATGGGGGCGGAGGACGTTCGTCGTCAGCTCAAAGCAGATTATTTTTGATAGTCGATAAGGGCGCAAATGCGTTCAACAATCGGGGCCTTGCGTTCTTCAAAGACTTTTTTGTTTTCTTTGAAAAGATTGCGTCCTTGGGTGTCAATCGAGCAGATCAGGGGGCCAAACTTTTTCACCCGCATCACCCACATGGATTCGGGCATGCCGAGTTCAGGCCACTGATGGTCTTCGACCTCTTCAACACAGGCGGCGGCAACGACGGCGCAGCCGCCCGGGAAGACGCAGTGGATTGCCTTTTTTTCTCGGCAGCCCGCCTCGGTGTTGGGACCCATGCCGCCTTTGCCGATGATGAGTTTGACGCCGGTTTCTTCGATGAATTCCTTTTCGAAGAGTTCCATGCGCATGGAAGTCGTCGGACCAATAGAGGCTACCTTCCAGCCGCTTTTGACATCTTCGGCGGGAACCATGATCGGACCGGCGTGCAGAATGGCCTTGCGGTTCAAGTCAACGGGAAGTTTGCGGCCGAGCTTAACGAGGCGGTGGTGCGCTTGATCGCGGGCTGTAATGAGTGCGCCGTTTAGGTAGACGAGATCGCCGATCTCAATGTTTTCGAGATCTTCGTCGCGGATCGGCGTGTTCAGGACATGGGTTTTCACAGCACAACTCCTTTGTGCGAGAGAAATTCATAGGACATATCGGGATGGATGCGGATAAGCGCGCGGCGGTGTGCCCAACAACCGACGCTCACGGCCACGGCGATACAGGACGGATGGCGGGCCGCCTGTTCGACGTTGACGCCCATGACGGAATCTGTGCCGGTAAAACCGCCCGGGCCGATGTTGATTTCGTTCAGTCCGTCAGAGAGGAGTTTTTCAAATTCTGCGCCGACAGGATTGGAGTTGTGAGAGCCGACCGGCCGCATGAGGGCGCGTTTGGACAACGTTGAGGCGACATCAATGGAGCCGGCAATACCTACGCCGACCAACAGCGGCGGGCAGGCGTTGACGCCGCGGTCGCAGAGAATGTCGAAAACAAACTTCACGGCGCCTTCATAGCCTTCGAGCGGCATTAAAACCTTCGCGGCTCCCGGCAGAGAACAGCCGCCGCCCGCCATATAAGCGTAAATTTCGACGTTGTCGGAATCGGGCTCGATCTGCCAGTCTATCCAGGGAATGCGCACGCCGGTGTTGTCGCCGGAATTTCTTTCGTCAAAAATTTCGACGGCGTTGTGCCGCAGCGGCGCATTCTTGGTGGCGCGTTTAGTCGCTTCGCGCAGGCAGGATTCAAGGTCGCCTAAAAGCGGAAAATTTGCACCGCATTTCACGAAATACTGGATGACGCCGGTGTCTTGACAGATCGGCACATTGCGTTTCTTGGCCAAATCCATATCGTCAAACATGACGTCATAAATGATTTTCGAAATTTCGCTCTGCTGCTTGCTGCTGAGCGTCTTCAGGCTTTCCATGACGTCGTCAGGCAAATACTTTCCGAAGTAAGTCGTGAATTTGCTCAACAGGTCGGTGAACTGATCTTTAAGCTCTTCCTTCTGCATTGAGGGGGTCTCCAATGGAGGTCTGGTAAATATTGGATTCGAGCGACCGCAGGCAGCGCCGGCTGAATTTTTGGCCGTTTTTTTTGCTGAGCTGGCTCAGTAAAGTTTTTGCTTTCAATCGCTGAAAGAAAGTGTAGGAGGCCACTTTATATAAGTCAAATACTCTGTAATCTATAAAATTAATAGGATGTGAGTTATATGCCAAGGTGCTCTGCAGCATCTTTTAGTTTTTTTAAAAATCTATTCTTTAAGCCGCGGACTGAGGCATGAAAAACAAAAAACGCCGCACTCTTAGAAAAATAATGCGGCGTTGTGAATCAGAAAAAGAAAGGTCAGGTTATGAAATTTTTTCTTTTGGGGCAGTCACGCCTGACGGCGTCTGTTCCAAAGAATCAATGCGGGCGGCGAGCATCGAAACAATTTCATAGTGATTGATGAAGTCGCGGGCAAAAAGCAGGAAGGTGAGATAAAGCTCGCTGCCGCGGATGGAAAGTTCGCCGTCCGGAATCGCCCGCATCAGTTCGCTTTGCATGGCGTCGATACGGTCAATTGCAGCTTTGGCATTCAGGTGCAGTTCTTCGAGATCGGGTTTGCCGTCGACTGAACTCGAAATTCGGCGCAGCTCCGCCGTCAATGCACGCAGTTCATCGGCGAGATCGCCCTTGAAGACGCGATGACGATTGGCGACATGTTCGAGAGACTGCTTGGCGAGACTCTGCAGTGAACGGCCAACTTCACGCATATTGGTAAAAGCGCGGAAGTAGCAGTAGCGCGCATTAAAGTCGACCTTTGACGGCGTCTTATCCATCATGGCCATGCGATAGTAAACACTTCGGTCTTTGCTCAGCTGGTCGAAAAATTCCGAGGCTTCGCTTTTTGCGCTGCGAAGCGCGAGTTCTCGGTCGGCAAGCAGGCCGTCAACAACCTCGTCAAGGAGGTCGAGTGTGCGGCAGAGGTTGGCCGGGCTCTTGGTGTGAATGATGGTGCGGATGGCCGGCGCAGTGAAGCGCTGCGCAGATTGTTTGGCAAGCGACTCTTCTTCGTGCTTCTTAAGGTTGGAACGCACGAGAATTGCGATGGCTGCGAGCCCCATGATGACCGCGGCGGTTTCTCCGCCCCAAAAGACGATCGTCGCGGCAACTGCAGCAAGGGAGCTCGCGCAGAGTGCTGTGATGAACCATCCGCTGATCACGGTAAGAACACCGGAAATGCGATAGACAGCCGTTTCGCGGTCCCAGGCGCCGTCGGCAAAGCTCGATCCCATAGCGACCATGAAGGTGACATAGGTCGTTGAGAGCGGCAGCTGGAGGTTAGTAGCAGAGGCAATCAATACGGCCGACAGCACGAGATTGATCGAAGCGCGAACATAATCGAAGGGCAGCGGAATCGTGCCTTTTTCCTGCGGCGCCGGCACAAAGCGGCTGGCGATGCCGCGCTGCAGGAACCCAGGCATGATCTGGTTGATAACGGTACCCATGCCGACGGCGGCACGAACGATCATGCGGCCGGGCAGTGAGGCGCCGAACTGCTCCTGTTCACCCGTTTGAGTAGAGGCGAGATTGATGGAGGTCTGAATGACGCGGTGGGCTTTCTTGGAGAACCAAAGCGTGAAGACCATTACCATGCCGGAGGCGAGAAGCATCCAAGTCGCTGCGGTAGCTGGTTTAAGCAGATCACCCATCATGAAGGTTTCTGCCGGACTCTGAGCAGCCGACCAGATCTTAAAACTGTCCCAGGCTGCGATCGGCACACCCACAAAGTTCACCAAGTCATTGCCGGCAAAGGCAAAAGCGAGCGAGAAAGTACCCGCGAGAATGATGATCTTGAAGACGTTGATGCGGAAGAAAGAAATGCAGATCTGGAAGAGAATCGTAAAGCCCACAAAGAGTGTGATCAGAATGGGCGAAGTATTGGCGTTGATCCAGTCGATCCACTCCGCACGCATGAAGGACGCGCCTTTGGCGCCCTTCATGACGAGGAAGTAGATGATGGCAGTAATAGAAAAAGCGCCGTAGATTGCTCCGATGCGGCGGTACATGCCTTCGAAGCGGAAGGAAAAAAGGAGCCGCGCGAGGTACTGAATAACGGCGCCGGAAATAAAGGCAACAACAACCGAGATGAGAATGCCTGAAACAATTCCGAGGGACTTGCTCGTATTGATGTAGGTGTAGAGGTCTCCCAAGGACTGTCCGGCATCGAGCAGTTTCCAAGCAGCTGCAGCGGCGGCGCTGCCGAGAAGCTCAAAGACGATGGAAACAGTGGTGGAGGTGGGCAGTCCGAGGCTGTTGAATGCGTCGAGCAGTATGACGTCAGCCACCATGACGGCGAAAAACACCACCATGATTTCCGAAAAGGAGAACATCTGAGGATGGAAAATGCCCGAACGAGCCACTTCCATCATGCCCGAAGAGAATGTGGCGCCGAGCAGAACGCCGAGGCTGGCTACCCACATTGTGGTGCGAAAGCTTGCAATGCGGCAGCCGAGGGCTGAATTGAGAAAATTGGAGGCGTCGTTGCTGACGCCGACGAAGAGGTCGATGACGGCGATGACGGCGAGAAACGCCAGCATCACAATATAGTATTGCTCCATTTGAGCGCTCATCAGGTTTACGAAGCCTGCATTGTTGCCGAGCTTGGTGACGCGTTTGTTACTGATTTATGACATTTTGATGACATGCAGTGATTCGTCATGGAAATGCCGTCAAGACGTCATGATTTGCAGGCGAAAGAAGAGGTTCTGCAACCCTAAAAGAGTAGGTAATCTACCCTAGTTTATTTTCATTTTGGGCATTTGCGGCGTCGGAGTAAGGGTTTCTTCGATTTGCCGAGTTTAACGTCTCCACTAGCCTTCCTCGTTATGAGGTTCGAGCGGAGGCCCTGCCGTCCGCAGTGAACTTCACTCATTTGTGAGGAGGAAAAATCATGATGATGCGCAAGCTTTGCCTTGTTGCCGCTCTGACTGCCGCGATGACTGGCTTTTCTGCCGCGAATGCCGCGGCGCAGCTCAAAGACGGCACCTGGACGGGAGAAGGACAGGGACGCAACGGGGCGATCGTTGTTGAACTGACTGCTGCCGGCGGAAAGATCACCGCCGTCAAGGTCGTAAAACACAGCGAAACGCCGGGTATCTCTGATGCGGCGCTCGCCCGCGTGCCCGGCGAGATTGTTCAGGCTCAGACAACAGGCATTGATGCGGTTTCCGGCGCAACACTCACTACCAACGGCATCAAAGCAGCGGTTGCCGCAGCCATTAAAGCGGGCGGCGGAGATCCGGCAGCATTTGCGGCTGCCGTTGTCTCGAAAAAGACAGCTCATAAAGTCATCAAGGAATCTGCTGACATCGTGGTTGTCGGTGCCGGCGGCGCAGGTATCTCTGCAGCGGTTAAGGCCGAAACGCTCGGCAAGAGCGTCATCTTGATCGAAAAGATGCCGACGATCGGCGGCGCTACGGTGCTCAATGCCGGCACGCTGATCGCCACCGGCTCTCGCTACCAGCGCGAAGTCATGAAGGAAACGAAGGACTCGCCTGAACTTGCCTATAAGGACATCTTCCGCGTCGGCAAGAACCGCAATGATCCGGTGCTCGTCAAGATGGTGACGGAGAAGGTGGGCGGCGTAGTCGACTGGCTGATCTACGACATGAAGATTCCGTATGGCCCGGCCGCCACGCAGTACCCGGATCATTCCGCAAACCGTCAGTTGGGCGTTCAGGGGCGCTCCGTCAACTTCCTCAATCTCATGAAAGGAAAGTTCCTCGATATGGGCGGGAAGCTGATGCTTGAAACGCGTGCTCAGTCCTTCATTGAAAAGGACGGCAAAGTGGTCGGAGTGAAGGCTGTGGATGCTGCCGGCAATACGGTGGAGCTCACTTCCAAGGCGGTGATTCTCGCCTCCGGCGGCTACGGTGCGGATCAGTCGCTGCTGCCCCCGAAGATGAAGAGCTTCCTTTTCTATGGCGTGGACGGTGAAACGGGCGACGGTCTCAAGATGGGTGAAGCCATCGGTGCTGCAACCATCAATATGGACCTTGTGAAGCAGTATCCGCAGGGCGTTGAAACGCGTCCGCACCACGGCTTGGCTGCAACGGCCTCGTCGACCGACACCATGAAAAAGAGCGGCGCAATTTACGTCAACCGTGACGGCAAGCGCTTTGTCGATGAGAATGCCGGACTGGGCGTTCTGACGGATAAGACGATCGAGCAGCCTGGCTCCATTGCTTATATCGTCATGGATGACGCTGCCTGGAAGCAGTACGTTGCGAAGTCTTTGGAAGATAAGCTCGTGCCCAGCGCCGAGTCGCTTAACGAATGGACAAAGATCGTCAACAATGGTCACCCAGTGATGGCGGTCTCGAAGAGTCTTGAAGATGCTGCCAAACAAATGGGCATTAATCCGAAAGGGCTTGAGGCGACCGTTAAACATTGGAACGATATGGTGAAGGCCGGTTCCGACAAGGACTTCAGCCGCCGTCTGACGGGCGGTCTTGCCGAAGGCGGCACCTGGCGCATTGTGGAGCAGAAGGTTCGCTATCAGACCACGCTGGGCGGCCTCAAGGCTGACGGCGCGATGCGTATTCTGAAGAAGGACGGTTCTGCCATCCCGGGTCTTTATGGCGCGGGCTGCGTGGTGGGCGGCGCGAACGGCGCTGACTCCATGACCGCCATGATGAATTCGTGGGCCATCGTGTCGGGTGTCGTGGCTGCTGAATCGGCTGCTTCCTACGCGAAATAACACACTCTCGGTTTGAAGGCGTGCGCTGCACGCCTCTCGGAGAGATTTCAATCAAGATCCTGCAGACAAAGCATCGGCTGCAGGATCTTTTTTTCAATGCATTGCTTTGAAAGCGCTCTATGGAAGTCACCGCAATATGCAAGACCGGAGAAGTCCTTATACGACAAATTACCTAGAAGCATTAGCCTTGCGGGGGCCTGGTTGACAGTGCGGCACGACTGAGGTTTTGCCGCTGCAGTCCCCTCGCAGTGCGGTTCCCTGCCCATTTGCGATGACCAAGGGGAGTGCGTTGATTCGGGATCCACCATATGAGGAGAATTTTTAATGAAATCATTTCGCATTGCTGCGCTCGCCGGTGCCATTGCTTCGCTCGTCGCCGGCTCTGCTTTGGCCTGCACCACGGTTGTGGTCGGGCAAGATGCCACGTCTGACGGTTCAATCCTGATTGCCCGCTCGGCTGACAGCAGCGCACTGAAAGCGCAGCATTTGGTGATTCATCCGGCCAAGAAAGGGCAGAAAGGCATGTATCGAACAGCCGATCACCACGGAGCGAACAATTTTGAGTATCCGCTGCCGGAAAATGCCATGCGCTTCACCACGGTGCCGAATTGGCAGACCCAAGTGCACGGTGCAACGGGCTGGAATGAAGCGGGCGTCGGTTTTTCGGGAACGGAATCAATCTTTGCGCGCGATGATGCTCTGAAGATTGATCCCTATGTTGAGGACACCGGCATCACCGAAGATGACATTCCGGACGTGCTTTTGCCAGTGGCTAAAACCGCTCGCGAAGCCGTGCAGCTGCTCGGATCCATCGTTGAAACCAAGGGTGCCGGAGAAGGTTTCGGCGTTGTGCTGATGGATGAAAAGGAAGTGTGGTACTTCGAAACGGGCACGGGCCACCAGTGGCTCGCTCAGCGCGCACCGAAAAAACAATACTTTGCTTCCGGCAACCAAGGACGTCTGCAGAAGTACGATCCGAAGAGCTCGGACTTTTTGGCTTCCAAAACGCTCGTTGAATTCGCTGTAAAGAACGGTTTCTACGACCCGAAGAAAGATGGAGAATTCAATTTTTCCAAGGCGTACTGCCGCGATGATGATCGTGACCGCGACTACAACGATCCGCGCGTCTGGCAGATTCAGAAACTGCTGACGCCGAGTCTCGAGCAGCCGGTGCAGGCCGGCCGAAGCTTCCCGGTATGGGCCGCGCCCGACCAGAAGGTCACCATTGCTGACCTGAAGGCCATCATGCGCAATCACTTTGAGTCCGGAGAGCTGCAGTCTCATGATCCGTACACCAAGGGGCTTCGCGGCGACGAACCCTACCGCCCGGTGAGTGTCTTCCGCACCTATGAGTCTCATGTGATGCAGGTGCGCCCATGGCTGCCGCGTGCGATCGGCGAAGTGACCTATCTGGCGATGGGCATGGCTGATCTCTCGGTCTATTTCCCTGTGTATTCGGGCGTGAGTGCCTATCCGGAACACTTCGGCATGGGTACCGACAAGGCCGATGACAAGAGCCTTTATTGGAAGTTCCGCAAGCTTCAGACGCTTGTTATGACGGACTATCCGACGCTCGCCCCCGTTGTGAAGAAGGCTTATGCGGAGTTTGAAAAAGAGGTCGAAGGCCGGATGAAGACTTTTGAGGACAGCTATGTCAAGACCTTGAAAAAGGATCCTGCGGCTGCTCAGAAGTCGCTCGACGACTTCAACATTCAGGTGATAGCAGATGCAGAAGCGCTGACCGCAGATTTGATGAATCAAGTCTTCACGATCCGTACTGCAGATATCCAAAAGGATAACTTCTTCGCCAACCGTAAAAAGAAGGATTAATGAGCCTGTCTCTCTACAGGAGACCTGTTTCAAACTGAGCTCGTCTCCGGAATTCGCTTTTCATTGCAAAGGCTGAATTTCACAAAAATCCGCCCGTTGATTTGAAGAAAATCAGCGGGCGGATGGTTTTGAATCGTACTCAGGCCCGAAAGAGCTGATGAAGCGCGAAAGCGGTCGAGCAGATTGATTCCAGCGTTAGTCGTGCTCGAGGTATTCGCGCTGATAAGCCATCGTTTCCGGATCTTTTGTTTTCAGGTTGGGGTTCGGACAGCTCAGCACCTGAGCGCGAGTCGTGGCATAGCCGGCTTCGCCTTTGGTATAGGCAATGTGCGTCGCGCCGGGCATCTTGACAGCTTTCTTCAGAATGACGGCCGTGTTGCGGGCTTTGCCGTTGATGAGGAGAACCGAAACCGATCCAACCCAGCCGAGGCTCTTGCAGTGGTTGGCCTCGGCTTCATCGAGAGTGATCAAATTGATGCGATGAGCTTCCCGGGGGACATTGGCACAGCCGGCGATCAGGGCGGATGAAGTCAATGCGGTAATGGCGATTAGTGCTTTTTTCATGATTAATTTCGGAAAAGTGAGAGAAGTTACGTAGTCTGAGCTCAATGGGTTGTACGAGGATGAATCATACAGCTTCAAATGTATACAATCACTTGTTTGCGTATACCTAACGGACCCTTAAAGACAGATCCGCTAAACAACAGCCATTGCGCAGAGGCAATGCCAATAGTTTTCATTTGATTACCGTATATCAATCAAATTTTTTGGATAATCAAACAGTTGATGTTCACGGAACATCAATCATAATGGGTTTTGCTTCATTGCTGGAAAGCTCTTTTTTATCGTCCAGGATCACGCCCGAGTTCATCAGGAAAACCAAGACGCTTGACAGAAGAAGGGGGGGGGGGGTAAAAAAGACTGCAACCCTTGTTTTCACTGGAGAGCTTGATGAAGAAAACGATTATTGCTGCTTCGTTGACAGCATTGGCAATGGGACCTGCATTTGCAGGGGCTTCTGAATACGAAGCAAACGGGCAAACAAAGATATTTGATGGAACAGGGTCATACCCCTCAGGGGACTCGATAAAACTGATCGGCGGGTGGCATTATGACGACAAAACTGAGACAAACGTTTTTGACCATAGTGCGAGCAACACTAATATCACACTCACGGGCGGAACATTTGATGAATTGATTGGCGGCAATCACATCAGGAAGCCTAATACCGGTAGCTACGATCTTAAGATTGGCAACACTCACGTCACTCTGTCGGGGGAAGGCTCCGTCACCTATTTTATTGGCGGCAGCAAGGCCAATAATGCGGACAACACCAACCTGACTACAGGGAATGTGACGGCAGCGATTTCAGGAGGAACCGTCACTGGCAGTGCCATGAGTTGGGGAGACAAGGTCAGTGTGATCGGTGGATCGTATGTGAAATCCACAGGTAATAAAGATTATGGTATTCCGGCTTTAACTACTGCAGAAACAGGGGATATTTCCCTTAGTATTTCCGGCGGAACTTTTACCGGAGCTGTTTTTGGCGGCAGTGTTGCAGATAACTATGGTAAAGAACAAGCATCGGATTCCTCTAAACCGCACCTTTCCATTACGACCGGCGTCAGTTCTCTCCTGATTGAAGGGGGAACCTTTAATTCTTCCGAGTTCGGCGTCTTCGGCGGCAGTGCTGCTCTAGGGCAAAAATCATCGACGGAGTCATCAGGCTCTTCGGTCATTATTGACGCTAAAAAAGATGTTGACATTACGGGCCGCGTAGTCGGCGGGGATCTTTTGGGATTTGGCGGCTCTGGCAAAAACGCCACTTCAAGTACGATCAACGGCAGTACTTCTGTCTCCATCACGGGTTCTAAGAAGATTGCGACTAGTGAATCCGTCATTGGCGGCAGTCTGCTGCATTTGACGCTTGATGGTGAGTCATCAAGTTCGAGTATCAGCGGAACAAGTTCGGTATTCGTAGATGCTGAGAATGCGACGCTGGGTGATGAGGTCATTGGTGGCAGTTATGTTCGGCAGCGCAATCCGAATGGTACGAACACCGCTAACGTAACTGTTGAAAGCACTTCGGTCACTATCCAAAATGGGACTATCAAAGGTAATGTGATCGGCGGCGGCAAGGTAAACGGATTGAAAGGGACGATATCCAATACCGTCACCGGTGATGCATCCGTCACAATTTCCGGCGGAACCGTAGAGGGTGTTGTGATCGGCGGCGGACATTCCAAAATCGGGCAAGGCGCTTCCGGCAACATGGCGGCCGATGTTGAGGGACAGGCATCAATCCAAATGACGGGCGGAACTGTCCATGGCGTTATCGGCGGCGGTCTTAGCTACGCCTATGACAAGACGGGAGATTTTGTTTCCACATCCTCTGTCGGTTCATCCGTAGTTTCCATCTCGGGAGATAGTACGGTAGAAGCCTTAACGTATCTTGCGGCTGGAGACAAGGTCAATATTTCAGCGGCAGTGGTTGGCGGCGGCGTATCTTGGAACAAGCTTGATAATGCTACAACCACATTAACATCCACTTCCGATACTTCGTTAGTTGTGATCGACGGTGCAACTATTAATGACAACGTTGTTGGCGGCGGTTATGCCTACGGGAGCGGTTCTGAAACGGCCGTTAAGAGCGCCGCTCTCACTATTTCAAATGCTGAATTGGGATCATTCGGCAAGGAAGTGAATGTCTACGCTGGCGGTATTGCTTCCGGGAGTGCAAAGTCTTCTGTCGAATCCGCCCAGCTGCAGATCACGGCTACAACGGTGTCGGGGTCTGTGTACACAGGCGGTTCCGGTGCTAACAGTACGGTCGGCACGAGCAGCGCTTCTTTAACGGACACCACGGTTTCAGGTGAATTGAATTTAAAAGGTTCTGACAAAACATCCATTGTTTTCACTGGCGTCAACTCCGTTGGCAGTGTGACTGGAACCGCTCAGTCCTATACCTTTAATGCTGCCGACGACCAGAACGCCCCAGTGCTTACCGTTGGTGACGGTACGGGAGCCATCGATCTAAGTGAGGCAAAGAGCATTCGTGCGAAAGCCAAAGCCGGTCAGACGCTGATCGATGGTTCCGTGAAGACCGATAAAGACATCGTTGTTGTTGTTGAAACGCCGACCGGCGACTTTACCTACAACGTCGAAGCTGGTACGGGTAACGGCATGGGCATCACCTCCGGCGGCCTTCAGATCGGTGAGTCAACAATCAGCGGCAAGGGTGAAGCCAACACCAATTCCAAGACGCTTTCCGAAGCCTTTCTGGGCTCCGTGGCGTTTGTGAATCAGGGGGCAGAGTTCATTGCCGACGAAGGTCTCAATGCAGCAGTTCGCGCCGCTCAGGGCGCTTCCGGCTTCACGGCCTTCGGTGCGATTCACGGCGGAAAGTCTCGCTATGAAACCGGTTCTCATGTTGACCTGCGCGGCACTTCCTTGGCTGCTGGTGCAGCAGGCCGAGTGGGCAGCGCTTTGATTGCCGGTTTTGTAGAAGCCGGCTGGGCGTCTTCTGACTCTCATGTTAACGGTGCGCGAGGCGATGCCGACCATGATTACTATGGCGTCGGCGCGGCCCTGCGCTATGACTTCTCGACGCCCTTCTATCTTGAAGGTTCCGTGCGGGCGGGTTCTGCTTCGACCGATTTTGATGGTGCGTTCGGGAACGCTTCGGCGCATTTTGAATCCGATGCTTTCTATGCCTCCGCTCATCTTGGCGGCGGATATGTGTTCAAACTCGATCCGGTACAGCTCGACCTCTATGGCCGCTATACGGTCACCTATCTGGACAACGATGACACCGATCTCGGCACGGGTTACGGCGAAACGCTTTCGATGAGTTCAGCCACAACGCATGCACTGCGTATCGGCGGCCGTCTGACGGGCGACTTCTCTGAAACGACTTCGTGGAAGGTCGGCGCAGCATACGAACATGTCTTTGACGGTGATGCAGAGGCTGACATTCTTTTCGGCGGTTCAGCTGCGGCTCTGGATGTGCCTTCGCTTTCAGGCAATACCGGTATTCTTGAGTTGGGGCTCTCCGTGAAGCCTTCGGCTTCAAGTCCGTGGACGGCAGGTATCGGCGTTAAAGGCTACGTTGGCGATCGCCGCGGTGCCGCGGGCAATATCAGCGTTCTTTATGCCTTCTAATCTGTTTTAAGCGAAAGGAAATCGCTTGACGCCAAAAGCGCGCCTGACCGGCAGATGCCGTCAGGTGCGCTTAGTTTTTGGGCGAGCCCGAGCTTAACTTTTCGGGGTGAAAAGAGACTGAGGGCTTCTTATAAAAAAAGCAGATCGGGCCATGACGGCTCCGATCTGCGCAATGGAATCGCTTTCTAAGAATTAATCCTTGCGAATAACCAGAATAGGCGCTTCCGTCAGTGCGGCAACATGCATGGCGGTCGAACCGAGAACGGCCGCTTTAAAGTTGCCGTAGCCGTGGCTGCCCATTACCACAATGTCAAGATTCTTGTTGGCATAGTCGGCCAAGGCATGGTCGGCGTCCCCCACGACGAGTTCAGCCTTCACGGCAAGGCCGGCAGCCTCAAAGGGGTCAATCACCGGCTTTACGGCGTCAGCAAAGACACGGCGCTGCTCCGCTTCACGTTCTTGTCGCGTGAGCGTAGGCATATGCGGTGAAACCGGATTAGGCGCGACGGGGTCTGGAATCGGCGCGGAGGCATGCACCACGGTAAATTCCGATTTTGCACCAAAGAGTTCACGGTTTCGCAGCACAAAGTCTGCGGCAGCAGCGCCGTAGTCGGAGCCGTCGACAAAAATGCCGACACGGAGCTTGTCCATCAAGGGCGGCGTCTTGTCGCGCAAAAGGAGCATCGGCACCTTTGTGCGGGCAAGGAGGTCGTTGGAGACCGAGCCAAGAAGCAGTCCCTTGACGGGATTGAGGCCTCGGGTGCCCATCACGATGAGATCGGCCTTAAAGACCTCTGCTTCTTCGGCAAGCGTCTTGCCGATATCGCCGTAAAGGACGCGTTCGGTGACGCCGCGGCGGCGGAGAGTCTCCGGGCCGAGCTCATCAAAAACCTTCTTCCCGGCTTCGAGGTAGTACTGTTTGACCGCCTCCATGCCGAAAAGATGGATGATCGTTTCCGGCACGGAGTACTGCACGTTCACAAGTTCAATTTCCGGCGTGGTGCCGAGAAGCGTTTCGCGGTGCGAAATGAATTCGATCACGCGGCGGCTGTGCAGACTTTCATCAACGGGAACAAGAATGCGCATGTGGCATATCCTTTGAGTTTGAAAATTTGACGATCAAACGAGAAGTTCGTCTTTGTCTGTACGGATGATGAGGATCGGCAGTTCAGTTGCGGCACCGACTTTAGCGGCGGTTGAACCGAGCACTGCAGATTTGAACTTGCCCCAGCCGTGCGAACCCATGACGATGAGGTCCGCGTTTTCGCCGGCATAGGCGGCAATCGCTTCAGCCGCATCGCCCGTGCGCTTAACGGCCTTGGCGTCGAACCCCGCATCGCGAAGGGTGGCGAGCACCGGCGTCACGGCATTTTCCCAAGCCAGCTGGTTCTCTTTTTCAAAGAACTTCAGCGTGGGCGCGGGCGTCACACTGTCAACTTCCGCGAGTGCCATCTTGGTGTAGTCGGGCGCCACAAAGATCACGTCAATAGTGGGATTCGGACCAAAAAGACCGGGATGGTCGGCAATAAAGGCTGCGGCCGATTCACCGTAATCCGAGCCGTCGACTGCGAGCAGCAGGCGAAGGTTCTCGCGTTCGGGGAGCTCTTTTTCGCGCACGAGCAGCACGGGTGTTGTCGTGTGCTCGAGCACGCTGCGGGAAACAGAACCCAGGAAGAAGCTCTTGACGGGGGAAAGACCGCGAGACCCCATGGTAATCAGGTCAATATTGTCGTCGACCGCGATTTTGGCGACAGCTGGTCCGCAGTCGTCAATACGCACCGCCATATGCGGTTCAATGCCGTAGGCCTCGATTTCAGGCGCAAGTTTCTCCACAATCGCCTTGCCTTCAGCTTCATAAACGGACCGAACGGCTTCCAGACTGAAATGCTCAATCACTGTTCCCGGTATGTTCTGCTGCACATTGAGCAGCGTTACATCAGGTTTTTCGCCCATGAACTTCGAGCGGGCGCCAATAAAGCGAACAGCTGCACGGCTGTATGTGCTTCCGTCTACAGGAATCAGAATCCTCATTTTCACTCCTTTGAGAAGCTTTGTTTCTTTAAAGCTTCACTATCTCTTATTGACAGTATCAGCACCGGGAGCTTCCGACCGATCTTCGTCGCTCCTCTTTCGTGTCTATCAGTGTTGATTGGGTGTTTCACCATGATGTGACGCCGCCGAAGGTTCGGAGGGCTCCGCACAGGCGTCCCAGTCCGTTTCCAGCGTCATGGGAAGGTCATCATTCTCTGCTTTGGGGTCAAGCGCACCTGACGGCATCCGAACAATGAGAAGCGGCTGATCAACAATAGCGCAGAGTTTTGAAGCCGTGGAGCCGAGCACAGCCTGCAGGAAGTTTCCGCGGCCATGGCTGCCGATGACAACAATGCCGCCGGTCTTTCGAGCATGCTCCGCAATTGTTTGCGCAGGTTTGCCGAAATATTTGACGCCGCGGGCATTAATGCCGGCGCGCGAGAGTATTTCAAGCGGCACAGCGACAGCTTCTTTCCAGAGTGCATCAGCTTCTTCGTTCCAGCGATCTCGGGTTTTTACAACTATGGATTCGAAACCGACGGAGTGGTTGGTGAGCCAGCGTTCCATATCGGGGAGCACGCTCACGACATCAACCGTTGGGCAGGGACCAAAGAAGTCGCGCGAGCGAACGATAAATTTCGCTGCGGCACTGCCGAATTTGGAGCCGTCGACAGCCAGTGTGATATGCAGGTTTTCTGTCGGTTCGGGATATTGCGTTCCTTTAATAAATAGGAGCGGGCGTTCGACAAGTGCGAGCACCGAGTGCGACGTTGAACCAATAAAAAGACGGGAAACACCCCTGCGGCCGTGCGTACCCATGGCGATTAAGTCGGCGCAGAAGGTGTCGCTGGCATTGGCAATCTCCTCTCCAGGGCGCCCGTAGACAACGGCACGGTAAAGCGGAATGCCGCCTGCGATCGGAAGCAGAGATTCAAGCACTCGTTCGCCCTCGGCGGCAAACGCCGAACGCACTGCCTCGAGCTCCATCATCGTGCCGATGCCGCTTGAAGGAACCGGCGGCTCAACCGTGAGGAGCTGAACAACGGGCATAACCGGCATTTGCTTGGCGCGGTCGGAAACAAACTGTAAAACACTGCGGCTGGGAATACTGCCGTCAACCGGTACGAGAATGCGCATGGAACACTCCTTCATTATGGGTGGCTCCGGAGCGCTCAGCGGGGGACTTATCCGCGGCGCCGTGCTGGAAGACTGATGGTCAGCGTCCTTTGGAAGACGACTGATTACAGTCTTCTTTCTTGATTTGATTATGATCCTTCTTGGCTTTCGAGCGCTACCGTATTTGTACTATTTTGAAAATGCCTTATTTTAAATCTTTTTGTATAACGACATAAAAAGTCGCTTTAGCCTAGTGCGGTGTCGAGCGCCATCATGATGACAAAGCCGAAAATGAAGCAAAGCGTGCCGGCGTCAGAGTGCTGAGACAAATGGGCGGCAGGGATGAGCTCTTCGACCACCACGTAAAGCATGGCGCCGGCGGCAAAAGCGAGCATGAAGGGCATCACCGGGAGAAAGAGCGGAATGGCAAGGGCCGCGAGAATGCCGAAAAGCGGCTCAACAGCGCCTGAACCCGTGCCGAACCAAAAAGCCCGCCAGCGCGATACGCCTTGTCCGGCAAGCGGCAGTGATACTGCGGCGCCTTCGGGGATGTTCTGGATGCCAATGCCCAAGGCCAGCGCGAAAGCCGCTGAAAGTGAAGCGGAATCGCCGGCAATGGCCGCAAGCCCCGCAGTCAGACCGACCGATCCGCCTTCGGGGATGTTGTGCAGCGTGATAGCCAGAAAAAGAAGCATCGCACGGTGCATCTTTGTTTTAGGCCCTTCGGGTTTCGAAGCGCCGGGGTGAAGGTGCGGCAGCACGGCATCAAGGAGTTTGAGAAAACCTGCGCCCGCAGCAATCCCTAAGGAGGCTATCAGCCACGGCGTATCACCTTGTTTCTGCGCCATTTCCTGAGCCGGTATGATCAGACTCCAGACAGAGGCAGCAGTCATGATGCCGGCAGCAAAGCCGAGCGAAAGCGTTTCAGCCAGTTCAGTCTTGGCATCGGGCTTAAGAAAAAATACAGCTGCGGCGCCTGCGGCGGTACACAGAAATGTAAATCCTGTATAGACAGCGGTCCACTTCAGAACGGCCAGGAGTTCTCCATCCATCGTACTTGTCTGCTTAAAGAAAAAAACGAGAAATATTTTAATTGAGAATTATTCTCAAAAACATCGTATCGGATTTGAGCAGTGTAGGACGATCGACGAAGTATTCATAAGCAATCTACCCGAGGCGGGTCGGCACAGCATCAAAGGGCAGGGCGCAAATTGCGCTCAGCAGAGCGGCGGACTCTGCTGCAGTTCGCCAAAGCGCATGCGCATTATTCATAATGTTCCAATCCATTCGCACAGTTGACGGCAGGGTGCCGCCGCACTGTCCTCTCCGCTCTCTTTTGTTTTTTGCAAGGACGCATCAAATGCTTAAGAACGATATTGCCGCTCTCGCCCCCATGCCGGACGATCCCATTCTCGGTCTCGTCAGTCTCTATCAGGCCGATGAGCGTCCCAATAAGGTCAATCTCGGCGTCGGCGTGTATCTGAACGAAGCGGGCAAGGTGCCGCTCCTTGAGGTGGTCGAAGAGGCCGAACGCCGAATGACGAACCGTCATCAGCCGCGTACTTACATGCCGATGTCGGGGCTTCCCGCCTATTGTCAAGCCGTGCAGAAGCTCGTTTTCGGCAAGGATCATCCGGCAGTTGCCGCCGGCACGATTGCCACTGTCCAGACGCTGGGCGGCACCGGCGCACTGCAGCTGGGTGCGGCGTTTGCGCATCAGTTCCTGGGCATTCAGGAATCCGTCGTATCGGATCCGACCTGGGGCAATCACATTGCGATTTTCAAGGCTGACGGGCTCTCTGTCGGCAAGTATCCGTACCTTTCGGCTGACCGCTCGGCAGTGGATTTTGACGCCATGATCAAGGCGCTCAAGGCACTTCCGCCCAAGACGCTGGTGCTCCTCCATGGCTGCTGCCACAATCCGACCGGGCTTGATCTCACCCATGAGGAATGGCGTGAGGTTGCTCAGGTCGTGGCGGAAAAGGATCTCCTTCCTTTGATTGACATGGCATATCAAGGCTTTGGCGACGGCATTGAGGAAGATGCTTATGCCATTCGTCTCTTCGCTGAGCTTGGCCTCACCTTCATGGCCGCAACGTCGTGCTCGAAGAATTTCGGACTCTACGGCGAACGCGTGGGCGCGCTGCATATTTACTGCGGCACTCAGGAATCCACGGCAGTGGTGCTTTCAATCCTCAAGCGCATCGTTCGTCAGGAATATTCCAACCCGCCTTGCCACGGCGGCCAGATTGTTGCCGAAGTTCTCGCCGACCCGGCGCTCGAAGCGGCCTGGCGCAAGGAAGTTGACGGCATGCGCGCCCGCATTCATGCGATGCGCACGGCGCTCTTTGAGGCCGGCAAGGCCGAAGGCGTGGATATGAGCTTTGCCGTCAAGCAAAAGGGCATGTTCTCCTTCACGGGTCTTGCGCCGGAAGAAATGGATGTGCTTCGTGAAGAGCATGCCGTCTACGGCGTTCGCAACGGCCGCATCTGCATTGCGGGACTGAATCTGCGCAATGTTTCCGTTGCTGCCAAGGCGATTGCAGACGTCATTAAGTCGCGTCAATAATCGGGTGAAAAACATGCTTCGCCTCAGCGGACTGCGGGGCGGAGCATGGCGTACATCGAGGCTCTGGGGGATCGAGGGATTTTTCAGAGCTTTTTTGTGCCCGGAGAGCCGTCTTCTCAATTTTGCTCATCCTCATCCCAGGTCGTGGATGAGATCCGGCTTCAAGGAGAATTCGAAGTCGTCTTCGGCAAACTTGACTTCCGGCCACTGTGCAGCGGCTTGAGAAAGTGCACGAATAGGATTGCCGCACTGCACGGGCCAGCGCATCAGTTCCGTGCCGCTCGAGAGTTCCGTGAGAATTGCGGCATGCGGCGGTTCGCAAGCTGCAGAAAGCATTTTGGAAAGCTCTGAGCGCTGTTCGTCAGGGGTTTCCGCTCCGGTGAGGCTTTGAACCCATTGAAGCATTTCGAGCGTACTGCCGATGAGAAAGCCCGCGCTGGCGATGCCGAAGTCCGGCGCGCCGTTCATCTCCGGCAGTGCGTCGGGAGCGGATACGTAAACGCTTCTGCCGTCGGCCGACGGTTCGGGATTGAACCACAGACGAAAGGCCGTTTCTTCATCGAATTGCGCAAATTCCGCAGCACGCGCATGCATAACGTCAGGCGATGCACAGGGAACACCCAGTCTGGCAGCAGGAAGCGGTGCTGAGAAAAGCAATTCTCCCGGCAGATCCTGAAGCATTTCGAGGATGGAAACCGGCTCGAGCGTCAAACGCATGGTTCGTTTGGCGTCGTAGAAGGCGTAGCGCTGAAGATCAAGCATTTTTGGAATCCTTGTGACTTCTTGGACTGGCTGCGTGCTGCCGAAACCGTGGCACGAACTTCCCTCAGCATAATGCAGTGCTCGCGGTCATTGAAGAGCAGCCTGAAGCAAAGGATTGCTTCAGGCTGTATGTTTTCAAGTCTCAGAAAGAGGCTTGACAGAGTTGCTAAGACGCGTGAGTATCAAAGGGCTTTCACGGCATCCACGTCGATAGCGATGCGGGCATCAACAGCGATGGGTTCGCCGTCCTTATCGCTCACCATCAGCGGGTTGATGTCGAGCTCCTTCACGAAGCGATGCTGATCGGCGAGCTGCGAAATGCGCAGCAGGGTGTCTTCGACCTTGTCCATCTGTGCAGGGATCATGCCGCGGGCGCCTTCAAGGAGCTTCACCGCTTTGACGGAGCGGATGAGTTCCTGAGCATCAATGTCGGTAAGCGGCGCGATGCGGAAAGCGACATCCTTAAGGACTTCAACAAAGACGCCGCCGAGACCGAACATAATCATCGGACCCATTTGAGGATCGGTGGCGATGCCGGTGACAAGTTCGCGCTTGCTCTTGACCATTTCCTGAATGATGACGCCTTCAAGACCTTCAAGCAGCCCCTTGGCCTCGAGTTTGGCAAGCAGATCCTGATATTCGGTGCGCAGCTGTGCTTCGTCGGCAATGCCGACACGCACCCCGCCCACATCCGTCTTGTGCGAGGTGGATTTGGACGTCATTTTCATGACTATTGGGTAGCCCACGCGGGCGGCGAGCTCAACGGCTTCTGCTTCGCTGTGAGCCATGCCGCTGCGGCAGGTGCGCACGCCGCAGGCGTCAAGTACTTCGAGGGATTCGCGCGTTGTGAGTTCGCGGCGGCCCTCAGCGGCAGCTGCTTTGAAGATCGAGAGCGCACGATCTTCGTCCATCGGGCGCTGCGGCACCACGCCTTCCGGACGAGCCTGCCAGAGGCGCTGCTGGTTGAGGCGGCAGAAAGCTTCTGCTGCTTCTTCCGAATACATATAGAAGGGTACGGTGACCTTCATTTCGGAGAGCTGCTGGAAGAATTCGCTCTTGGTCATGAAGACGCCGACGATGGGCTTTTCAGGATGATCAGCGCGGATTCGCATCAGTTCACGGGCAACATCGATGTCTTTGAGGCCAAGGAACGGCAGGTAAATCACCATCACCATGTCGACATTCGGGTCGGCCAAAACCGTTTCGACCGTACGGCGGTAGTGTTCCAGCGGGGCAGAGGCGATCATGTCGATGGGATTTTTCACCGAAGCGGCTGCAGGCAGGAAGGAACGCAGTTCCGCCTTTGTTTCGTCACTGATCGGGGCCATCTGCATGCCGAATTCACAGACCGCATCGGTCGCCATGATGCCGGGACCGCCGGAATTGGTGACGATCGCCACGCGGTCGCCCTTCGGAATTGGGCAGTTGGCGAACACTTTGGCGGTGGAGAAGAGGTCTTTGAGCGACATTTCGCGGATGACGCCGGACTGCTTTAAGAGCGCGTCGGCTGCGCGGTCGCCGCCGGCGAGGGAGCCCGTGTGCGAAGAGGCCGCTGAAGCACCGGCGGCCGAGCGGCCGGCTTTGAGCGCAACGATGGGCTTTTTCTTGGAGATGCGGGTGGCAAGCTTGCGGAAGTTCGCGGGATCCGGGATCGATTCCATGTAAAGCAGAATCTGCTTCACATCCGGATCGTTTTCCCAATATTCAAGCGCCGTTTCCGCGTTCACATCGGCCTGATTGCCGATTGAAATAAACTGCGCGAAGCCAACATTGAGATCCTTGAGAATATTGAGGATGCCGCCGCCCAATGCGCCCGACTGCGAAACAAAGCCGATATCGCCCGCAACGGGGAGGCTTTCAGCAAAACATGCATCAAGACGCACATTCGGGTTGGTGTTGACGACGCCGAGGCAGTTTGGACCGACCATGCGCATTCCGTTGGCGCGGACCTTGGCCGCAAGCGCTTCTTCGAGCTCGCGGCCTTCGCCGCCAGTTTCCTTAAAGCCCGCGGAAATGACGACGAGTCCCTTGATGCCTCGGGCAGCGCATTCGTCAACGGTGGAAAGCACAAATTTCGCGTTGACAACGATGACCGCCAGATCCACGCCGTCGGGGAGTTCGCTGACGGACGTATACGTGCGAAGTCCTTCGATCTCGCCGCCCTTGGGGTTGACCGGGTAGATGTGTCCCTTGAAGCCGTATTCGAGCAGGCGCTTCAGAAGATCGTTGCCGATCGTGTGCGGACGAGTGGAGGCGCCGACGACGGCGACTGCACGAGGCTTCAGGATATGGTCAAGCAGCATGGCGGGTGAATCCTTGGTGTTAGTGTCAAAGAGACTCTTTTCAATATGCGGCTGCGCCAGGCGCTCAGTATTTCTATAAAGATTGCGTTGGCAATGGATGCCCGCAGCTCTCGCAGGCATCGTTGAAACAGACGGCATCACTGCATTGTATCGATTCAAGTCCAATTGTCATTTGACCATTCGGATTACTTGCGCCCCCATTCTTTTGTTCGCCGGCGTTTTCTATGGCGAGTGCCTTCGGAGAGCCTAAGCGCCCCGAAGGCACTCGAAGAAGCCGTGCGTTTGAGCGGGGGCTCAGTTACTGCTTTTTGGCAGAGTGGTTCTTAATGGCGTCAGCGATAGCTTCGCGGAAACCCTTGGTCGTGATGGTGGCTCCGGAAACGCTGTCGACTTTGCCGTTTCCTGCGACGGCTGCAGCAGGCAGCGACTCCAATGCCTTTGCGCCGATGCCGGGCGTTTCATGGTGTTCAATCACACGGACGGCTTGAATGCGGTCGCCCTCAAACTTCACGCCCAGGACGATTGCGCCGCCGATCCCGCGGCTGCGGCCCGTCACTTCGCCGGCTTGAGCTGCTGAGGCACGAACGGCTTTGGGATGCCAGTTCGCGGCGCCCTGCATGACGCTCTGAGGATCTGCATCCGTTTTGACCCGCGCGGCTTCCATGCCGGCGATTCGGCCGAAAGCAAGCGCTTCCCCAATATTGCCGCCGCCGTTATAGAGATTCGGAAAGACGGAACCAAGTTCGCCAGCGGCATAAAGATGAGCAATCACACCGCCGCCGCGTTTGATCAGTTCGGCTCGCTCATTGCGTTCCGGGCCGCCTTGCGTATTCGTGAAGGTTTTCTCGACTTTGACGCCGTAGAAAGGTGCGGAAAGGAGCGGCTTCAAATAGCGTTTGCCGCGTTTGAACTGAAGATCGTCACCCTTGGCGCACTGTTCGTTGTAGAAGTCGATCTGTCGGCGCAGACCGTCAGGATCTATGCCGAGCTCGCGGGCAATCTCTTCAATCGTATTGCCTTTCTTCACCATCCCGGAAGCAATTTCTTTTTCGGAATCTTTGCTCCAGGATTCGTAAATGCATTCGGATTTTCGGGCTTCTTCGTCGAAGATCATGAAGGCATTGTCGGGCATGACAAGCGGAGTCCAGCCGTTGTGGTAGGGCACGCGGCCGTGCTTGGAGTGGGTGGCTTCATTCATGAAGCGCCATCCGTCAGCGCCGACGATGACGGCGTTGTTGCGCGTGAAGCCGCAGCCGGAAATGTTGTGCGAGGTGTCGTGCAGCAGATAGCCGTAAGCCGCGCCCGTGTCCGGATTGATCACGTTGGGATCCGGGCCGTTGACGACGGCCATGTTGACGAGTTTGGCATTGACGTCGAGCGCCATCTCGATGCCGTCGCCCGTATTGAAGTGCGCGCCTTTGGGGAATGCATTGTAGATATAGGCGTAGTTTTCATACATTCGCGGATTGTTTTCAAATCCGCCGGTAGCGAGTACGACGCCGCGGCGGGCACGGATAAGGCGGTCGCGGCCTTCGCTTTTGACCACCATGCCGTGAACGATCCCGGTCTTTTCATCTTGAAGGAGTTTGACTGCCGGCGATTCGTACCAAATGTCGATGCGGCTGGCGCGTTTTTCAACATTTTCCTGCATCAGCGCATAGAGCTTGCCGTCTGCACCCGGCAGTGAAACAAAGACGCGCTGAATGTACTTGGCGCCTTTGAAGTCGGGAAATTCAGCCGCGTTGGGGGTGACTTTAGGATCTGCGCCGAGTTTCCTGAGATATTCAGCCTGATGTTTGGTTTCTTTGATATAGGTTCGAATCACTTCATCGGAAGGATTGTCAGCGCCCTTCTGCATCGCCTTCATGTAGGCGAAGAGCTCATCGTCGGGTGCTGAGGGATCAAAAAAGAGGCAGCCCTGATGAGCGTAGCGGCTGTTGCCGCCTTCTTTGCCGTAGGGCGCCTTTTCAACCATCAGCACGTTGGCGCCGGCATCTGCAGCAGCAATGGCGGCTGCGGCGCCGGCAAAGCCGTAACCGGCGATGACAACGTCGTATTCGGCGTCCCATTGAATGCTTTGCAGATAGCTGCTTGAAGCCGAAATGACTTCCTGAGCAGCAGGCTCGGCAGCATAAGCGGAAGGAAAGGAGAGAAATGCGGCGCTCAGACAGAGTGCGGCTGCGGAGAGACGAAAGGCACGCATAATGCTGTTCTTGAAAGAGTGATGAAAGGATTCTCGAATACGAGTAAATCGAATGAGTTTTTTGTCGTGTGAACGACAAAATACTATATAAATATCATCATGTTGGTTTATTATTCTTGCGAATAGTGAATTCGTTAAAAACGAAATCACAATGCAAAGCGTTAAAGTACCGACAAAATGTTTACCTACGATCTGGTTGATCTCCGTCTTTTTTCTGCCGCCGCACGTGCGGGTTCTGTATCGCAGGCTGCGTCTGAAGTTCATTTGGCGGTAAGTTCAGCCTCTGCGAGGCTTAAGGCATTCGAAGCTCGTTCGGGCGTGAAGCTTTTTGAGCGCAGACCGCACGGGGTGGATTTGACGCCTGCAGGCGTTGAGACCGTGCATGCCGTTCGGGCGATGCTCCACGATGCAGAAGTTTTGGAAAGTGTTCTGACGCGGTTTCGAATGAATCATCAGGAGGTATGCGTGGCAGCGCTTCCCAATGCGATGACGGTTGGCTTGGCAGACGACGTGAGTGCCTTTTTGGAGCAGAATCCCGAGGTGAGCATCAAACTCACTAACTATGCTCGAGCAGGACGACTGCTCGATTCGGTGTTGAACCGCACCTGTGACCTGGCCTTCACCTCTTGGACGGGAGGTCACGCCGAACTGCTTTGTGCGCCGTACCGGCCGCTGCGGCTCGCTGCTGTATTCGCACCCGAGTCTTCGGCAGGGAAGGCCTTGAGGGGACAAAAGGGTGTGCGGCTCGCAGATTTATTTGATTTCGATTTCATTGCACTCGATCGAGATACTGCGCTGCGTCACGTGATTGACGAAGAGGTGGCGAAGACGGGGGGCAGGCTCCGCGTCAAGATTTGGACGGAGAGCTACGCGAGTGCGCTTCATTTTGCAGCAGCAGGCCGCGGCGTAACGATTCTGCCGCTTGAGGCTGCCAAAAAGGATGAAAGAGTCTGTGCGTTAACGCTCGATGAACCTTGGGCTTCGCTTTTGATTCGTATCTGGCATGTGCCCAATCTCAAAGAATTGAACCCGGATGCGGATGCTCTTCTCCGGTTCCTGGTGAATGCTTCAGCCCCGTCGCGTGCAGGGATGAAAACGCTTTGAGTGTGCCTCATGGTCCGTATTCGAATAGGCGCGGGTGAGGTCAAGAGCGCTGCAGTGAGACCGGAGAGAGGCAGACATGAACGAATGTTCGCTTTGGCTTCGACGAACATCATCAATACCTGGCAATTGTGCTTAGTACGCCTAGTGATTCATCAGATATTCTTACAGAACGCGCCCCCTAGATGCTTATGCAGAGCGCTAGAGGGTACGTCAGGAACCGCTGCCTCATAGGATGATCGGCCGTTCCCTTCCGCACATAAGTGCGCCTTCAATTTTCTGCAGCGTCGGATTCCGCGGGAATTCGAGCGGAGCTGCAAATCCTCTTTCGAAGGCGTGGAGCGCGCGGCGCTCCCTTTCAGACAAAAGAATCAAGAACATCGTCAGAAGGACTTTTCAGACATGACCAAATTCACCAAGAGCGCTGCTGCTGCGGCCGCTGCCATTTTCGTTTCTGTCACGCTCGCCGGCTGCGGCGGTGATGAAAAAACGGATATCACAACCGTCAAGGTAGGTGTTGTCGGCGAATACAACGCCCAGTGGGACACCGTCAATAAGCTCCTTGAGAAAGACAAGATCAAAGTTGAGCTCGTCAAATATTCCGACTATGCAACGCCCAACCGCGCCTTGTCAGATAAGGAAATTGATCTCAATGCCTTCCAGCACAAGGCATATCTTGCCAATGACATCAAGCGCAACGGCTACAAGATCGTCGCCATCGGCGACACGCTTGTGACGCCGCTTCGCGTCTTCAACAACAAGCAGAAGATCAAGGCGATTGCCGACATCAAGGACGGCGACAAGATTGCCATTCCGGCGGATCTGACCAACGGCGGCCGTGCGCTGAAGCTGCTTGAAGCCGCGGGTCTTTTCACGCTCAATCCCGACAAGGGCTATGTGCCTAATAAAACCGATATCACGCATTTCAATAAGAAAGTGCAGATCGTTGAGGCAGAGTCCGGCATGCTCGCAAACCTCCTGCCTGATGTGACGGCGGCGGTCATCAACGGCGGCAATGCCTTTACTGCGAAGCTCGATCCGTATGCGGATTCAATCTTCTCGGAAAATCTGGATCCGAAGACGAATCCGTACTTTGGTCAGCTCGTCAACGTGATCGTTGCGCGCGAAGCCGATAAGGACAATCCTGTCTATAAGAAGGTGGTTGCCGCTTATCAGACGCAGGATGTAGCCCAGACGCTCAAGGATGCCTATAAGGGTGCCTACGTGCCGGTCTGGCCTGGGGCTGCTGATTACAAACTGAAGTAAGAGGCTCTCAAAAAAAAGCACCGTCCGATGCTTTTTCGCCGCCGCATTCAACCGTCCGGATCTGCGCTGCTGCGCCCGGACGGTTTTGCGCTTCATTCATCTGCGGTGTTTTTTGGGACGTATCTGAAAGCCCCGCATGCCTCCTCAAAGCGTCAGCATCCATCCCTTCAAAAAAGAAAGCCGACCGTCATGACTACCGAATCCCCCGAACAGATCATCAAAGCGTTTGTCGAGAAGCGCCTGCCAATCTATCAGGCTGCCGCGCGCGATATTCACGCGCATCCTGAAACCAGCAACCACGAATACTTTGCCTGCAAGCGGCTTTCGGATCTGCTTAAAGGTGAAGGTTTTGAAGTTCAGGTTGATGTGGCCGGTCATCCTACGGGTTTTGACGCACGATTCAAATCCGGCAAACCCGGTCCGGTTCTCTGCTTTTTGGCCGAGTACGATGCGCTGGTCGGTCTCGGGCACGGGTGCGGTCACAACCTTTTCGGCGCCACCAGTGCGCTCGCCGGCGTTGCGCTGGCACAAGCCGCAAAATTGGTGGGCGGTGAAATCCGCGTTTATGGAACACCCGGCGAAGAAGGCGGCGAGAACGGCAGTGCCAAAGGAAGCTTCGTTCGCGAAGGCTTTTTCAAGGATGTGGATGCGGCGCTCTGCGTGCATCCGAGCTCCTCGGGTCATCGCCTGACGAATCCTTCCTTAGGCTGTGCGCCGGTAGACATTGAATTTCATGGCAAGGCCTCGCACGCCGCAAGTGCGCCCGAGCAGGGCATCAATGCGCTTGACGCACTGATTCAGGTCTATAACGGCATCAATGCGCTTCGCCAGCACCTCCCGGCCGATGTGCGCATTCACGGCATCATTACGCATGGCGGTGATGCGCCGAACATTGTCCCGGAATACGCTGCGGCGAAGTTTTATCTGCGCGCGGCAACTGCTCCGGTACTCGAAGAGGTTTGGAAGAAGGTCGAACGCATTGTCGAGGGCGCAGCTTTGATGACGGGGGCTAAGGGATCCATGAAACCCTCGCAGAACCGCGTGGAAAATACAATCCTCACGCCTAAGTTCGACGCCGTCTACCGCCGGCGTATGGAAGAGCTGCTTGCCGAAACGGGCAGCGGCGAAAAGGTTGAGGATTCGGCAGAAAAAGCCGGCGGCTCCTCCGATGTCGGCAATGTTTCACAGGTGATTCCCACCATTCAGCCGACGATCCGGATCAGTAAAGTGCCCGTGCGCGGTCACAGTGAAGAGTTCAAAGCGGCGTCCTGCTCTGCGCTCGGACTGGCTTCCATCGGTTTGGGCGCCAAAGCGCTTGCGCTTACGGGGCTCGACCTCTTGACGGATCCGCAGCTGCTTGCCGACATCAAGGCTGATCATGCCGACGCGCTCGTGCGTCAGGCTGCGGCCGCAAAACAGCATTAACCCTCATTCATCAGCCTGAATCACAAGAAAATCAAATGATCAAGCTCAATCACATTACCAAGCGGTTTGAATCGGGCGACAGAACCGTCACCGCAGTCGACGATGTTTCGCTCGCCATCAACGCCGGAGAGGTTTTCGGCATCATCGGCTTTTCCGGGGCGGGGAAGTCCACGCTTGTGCGCTGCATCAATTTGCTCGAGCGGCCGACTTCAGGCGAAGTGATTGTCGACGGTGTCGACCTCACTGAGCTCGACGAAAAGGCGCTGCGTCAAGTTCGTCAGCGTATCGGCATGATTTTCCAGCACTTCAACTTGATGCCCTCGCGCACGGTGACCGAGAACATCGAAATGCCGCTGAAGCTGACGACGCTTACGCCTGCCGAACGCAAGGCCAAGATCTCGTCGCTTTTGGAGCTCGTTGAGCTTTCTGATAAAGCGGATGCATACCCCTCGCAGCTCTCTGGCGGTCAGAAGCAGCGTGTGGCCATTGCCCGCGCGCTGGCCAATGATCCCAAGGTGCTGCTGTGCGACGAAGCGACGAGCGCACTTGACCCGAAGACGACGCGGTCGATTTTGAAGCTTCTGCGGGAGGTCAACCAGCGGCTGGGCATCACGATTGTCGTGATCACGCACCAGATGTCGGTCGTCAAGTACATCTGCGACCGTGCGGCGGTTATGGAAAAAGGCCGAGTGGTCGAGGAAGGCACGATCCTCGAGATCTTCTCGCATCCCAAAATGCCGGTGACGAAGGGTTTTATTGATACAGCGACGAATGTCGATGATCTCTATGAACTCCTTGAAGAAACTCGTTCGGGCGACGGCGTCAATCACGGCCAGACGGTGTATCTGCTCACTTATACGGGTTCTTCGGCCGGAAAGCCGCTGATGGTCGAGCTCTACCAGCGCTTCGGCGTGGAGGCCAACATCATCTTCGGCAATGTTGAGCTGCTCAAGGGGACGCCGCTCGGCAAACTCGCCGTCACGCTCTCGGGTACACCTGAATCTGTAGGAGATGCGCTTGAATTCATTCGCAGCCAGAACGTCGTCGTGGAGGCTCTCTAATGTTTGACTGGATCTATTTTCTTGCGCCCAACCTCAAGCAATTGGGCGGCGAACTGCTGACCTGCCTGGGGCAGACCTTCACAATGATTGGCGTGTCCGGCATTCTTTCGTGGATTCTGGGCATTCTCGTCGGAGTGCTGCTCGTCACGTGCCGTCCGGGCGGCATCCTTGAGAATCGGCCGCTCTTCACGATTTTTGACCGCGGGATCGACATCATCCGCTCGATTCCATTCATTATCCTGATCGTGCTTCTGATCCCGCTCTCGCGCTTTCTGGTCGGTACCGGTTCAGGCGTGACGGGGAGCTTCGTTGCGCTCGTTTTCGGTACGGTGCCTTTCTTTGCGCGTCAGATCGAATCGGTGCTCTCCGAAATTGACCACGGTCTCGTAGAGGCCAGTGCGGCAATGGGCTTTTCACCGCGGCAGATCATTTTCGGCGTCTATCTGCGGGAAAGTATTCCGGGCATCACCCGCGTGACGATGATTACCTTCGTCAGCTTTGTGGGCATTACGGCCATTGCCGGCGCGATCGGCGCGGGCGGCATCGGCGACTTTGCCATCCGCTACGGCTATCAGATGGGCTACCGCGACATGATTTGGCTGACGGTGCTCATTATTCTCGCCATCATCAGCATCTTCCAGTTCTTTGGAAATATGATCATCCGCCGTACCACGCACTGACGGTTTCTTTTGGAACATGCAGAGAGCATTGAAACCCGACTAGTCATGCACATATGACGACAACGGATGTTTGCTCCGGCAGCGTCGAACCCATCGATTCTGCCGGTGCAAAGCCCAAGCGGCTCCCAAAGGAGCGCCGTCGGCGGACGGCCGTCAAGAGTGAAGAAGATCGTGCGAAAAAATGCCTCACTGATGCCTGAGAACGCAAAATGGGACAGGTTTGATTTAACGGCCGCTCCGTCAACGTTATGCTGTTGATGGAGTGCGGCTTTGTTCACCAGCGCCGCATTTAAAAACAGCAGCCAATCCTCCAGAAGGTGTACCGTGCGTCAACTTCTACAGATTCTTATAAAGAAAGTTGCCAAAATTTCCGAATTGGTTTTCGTCGCAGCCGTGATCGCGCCGATTGTGGACCAAAAATATTTGTCCTATCCGGTGATCATCGTTTCATTTGTCTGCTGCATCCTGACGCTTGTATTGTCCGTTTTATACGGCCCAAAAGCCGCGGACGGACGAGATTCATCGAAGACACCGCTCAAGACCAAAAAATGACGGCGGAAGGTCCGCAGACTTCGGCTGCCTGAAGGCATGAAAGAAAATAGGCTGCATCTTTGGAGGGTGCAGCCTATCAACGTTGACAGAGCCTCAGTCCTTTATTTTTTGGTGACTTCAATCACTTCATCCGTAGCGTTTGAAATTGTATAAGGGGAGCCGTCGAGCGCTGCGGCAATGGCATCCTTGATTGACATCGTGCCGACAACGGGTGCAATTTTCATTGCCGAAAGTTCCTGATCGGTGTAGCGCACTGCACAGCCGGTGGCATGCGCCAAGGCTTGAGCGGCTTCGTCAAAACGCATGTCCTTGAGATCATAAGGATGGACGGCGGTTACCTGCAGGCAGCCGCGGCCGGGCTGTGCGGCAGGGGCAGTATTCTCAGCCGCAGATGGTGCTGCTGAAGGTTCCGTCTTCGCCGGAGCGGCTGCAGATGAGGAAGCGGCAGCGGTGGATGGCTCTGTTTTCGCCCCGTCGCTGCAGCCGGCAAGGAAGAGTGCAGAAAGGGCGGCGACGGCCGCTGCCGCTTTGAAATTCATGTTGGCCATGGAAGATAACTCCTTTGAAATGACGGTTGTTGGGCTTATTCTGCCGCCATTGCATCTATGAAGACATTCGCAAATTGCAACCGGCAGGGCGGGTTCTTGCCTAAAAGTTGCAGATGTTGCAGCCGTCTCGAAAGTCTGCGGATGGTGTTTCGACAAGTACCGGTTTGCGTGCGTTTGCTTCAGCGGTGTCCAGGTGACATCCTGAAAACTTCGGCCCCATGAGAGGCACGTGCGGGCTGCGGTTTGAGGGATGGCCGTGCGTCTGGTCGATCAAAGCCGCATCGAGCATACTCAAGCCGCCTAATTGCCTTGAGGTATTACTTTGTCTCCTTCAGATTTCTTGCTGCTCCCGAGCGCTCTTCGGGCAGAATAATTCAGACGGATCGCGGATCCGCCAACGCATTCATCCCAATCAGATTCGTCGCGGACGAATCTGCTCGATGTCCGGACAAGAAGCTCCGCATCGAAGAAGAGACCGGCCCAGGACATCAGGTCCCGCAGTCGACGCAGTGACGAAGTCAGCTGTGTGCAGCGCCTGCAGCGCTCTAGAGCAAACGGGTCTCTTTTAACTGTATAAGTCCCAAAATTTTATCGACAGGAATAGTTCACCATGCAGAAGCGCACCTTCCTTAAATCCGCATTGGCCCTCGGCGTTGCTCTGAGCGCAGCTCCGATTCTTACTGCCTGCAGCAAGGCTGAGCCCGAAAAGCAGGCTGCCGCGCAGGCGCCTGCGGCTGCACCCGCAGCTGCCGAGGCTCCGAAGCTTAAGCCCATCAAGGTTGCTGTGACCGCAGGACCGCATGCCGACATCGTGACGAAGGCCGCTGAAGTTGCTAAGAAGCAGGGCTTTGACGTCAAAGTGGTCGAGTTCACGGATTACATCACGCCCGATACCGCCCTTGCCGAAAAGCAGCTTGACGTCGCTGTCTATCAGCACGAACCGTTCCTGCTCAATTTCAATAAGCAAAAGGGCACGGATCTGGTGGTTGCTGCCAATGCCGTTGTGCAGCCGATGGGCCTTTATTCCAACAAGATTCATTCATTGGATGACATCAAGGCCGATACGAAAATCGCCATTCCAAATGATCCGTCTAACGGCGGACGCGCGCTCGTTCTGCTCGAGAAGGCCGGCATCATTAAACTCAAGCCCGACTATAAGGGCGAAGCTTCCATTCATGACGTGGCGGAAAATCCGCGCGGTGTGAAGCTCGTTGAACTCGAAGCCGCTCAGCTTCCGATCAGCCTGCAGGATCTTGATGTGGCCTGTGTGCCGATGAACTACGCGGTTTCCGGCGGTCTCGACGTTAATAAGCAGGGCTTTTACTTTGAGTCCCGCGACGCTAAGTACGCACTCATCATCATTGCCGCACGTCCGGACAATGTGCAGTCGCCTGAAGTGCAGACCTTCGTCAAGTGCTATCAGTCGCCGGAAGTGGCTGCCTTCATCAAGGAAAAGTTCAAGGGACAGATCAACCCGGCCTGGGAGCAGCCCGCCAAATAATGATCTGCTGAACGCTCAGCAGATTTAGTGAGCTGCCTAAAAGCGGCGGATGAAACAGACGACGAAATCGCCGGTTTCCTCTGCCGCTTTAAAATATCCGGCACAACCGATTTGGAGTTTCTTTGATGGCTTTAACCAAACATCCCATTGCCGACCTTATTGCTCGCCGCGGCGGACTCGTTATTGACGGAGCCATGTCAACTCCGCTCGAAGCCGCTGGGCTCAATCTCAACGATACGCTCTGGAGTGCCAAGGCGCTTCTGGAGTGTCCGGATCTGGTGCGCAAAGTTCATTACGACTACTACGCAGCCGGTGCGAATGCCGTCGAGGCTTGTTCATATCAGGCGACTGAAGCGGCCTTTGCCCGCAAAGGCATTGAAAAGGCCGAAGCCTCCCGCTTGATTCGCTTGAGCGGAGAACTGGTGCGCGAAGCGAAAAACGATGTGCTGCTCGAGCACCCGGAATGGGATCCGGCGGATCTGCTCACGGCGGGCTCCATTGGGCCTTACGGTGCATATCTGGCAGACGGCAGTGAATATACGGGCGCCTACGATCTAACGCGTGAGGAGTATTACGCTTTTCATCAGCTTCGCCTTGACGAACTGCTCAATTCCGGCATGGACATTTTGGCGATTGAAACGCAGCCTCGTTTTGATGAAATTGAGGCGCTCCTCGCCATGATTGCTGACCGCGATATCACCTGCTGGGTGACTGTGACGCTTAAGGACGGCGATATGCCCGACGGCACAAAGCTCGAAGTCCTTGCCAAATGTCTTGATGCAGATCCGCATGTTGAAGCCTTCGGTTTCAACTGCGTTAAGCGCGAATGGGTGGAACCGGGTCTGAAGCGGTTGTCCGCTTATACAGACAAGCCTTTGGTTGTCTATCCGAATTCCGGTGAGACGTATGATCCGACAACGAAGACCTGGCATGCTCAGGGTGTGCATGAGCCGGACTGGAATCATTACGTGCCGCTCTGGGAACATACGGGCGCACGCTGCATCGGCGGCTGCTGCCGCACGCTGCCTAAGGACATTGTGCAGATTGCGGAGCTCCTTCATAGGGCGGCCGAGAAGCATTAAGGAAGAGGGCTGAAAGCCCCTCTGCAAATCCAATTTTCTGAAGAACCAAGAAAAACGGCGCCATTTCACGAAGAAATGGGCGCCGTTTTTTTGGCTTTGAGGATTAAGAAGCGTGCTTCTCAATCCTCAGCATTGGCATGCAAGAAGACTATTTTAAGCTGCTTTGCCGGATTTGAGCGCTTTGACGTGCTCAGCGACAATCATGCCGAATACACCGGCAGCCGTCAGCTGTGCACCGCCCACGTAATTGTCATAGAACAAGCCGCCGGCCGCATTGCCGATGGCGTAGAGATTGCCGACGGGATGATTTTCCGTGTCGAGCACTTCGCCTTCGGTATTAATCAGCGGGCCGCCGAAGGTGGCCGTCATGCCGCCCTGGAACGGGACAATATAGAAGGGCGCCGTATCAATGACCGGAGCCTTGTCACGGGTGTTGGGCGGCGTGAGCTTGCCCGCATCACCGCCGGCAACGGCCTTGTTGAAGTCCTCGACGGTCTTTTGCAGCGTCTTGGCATCGATGCCGGCCGCTTTGGCGGCTTCTTCGAGCGTCTGGCCGGTGTAGACCGGCGCCTTGGTGCGGGCGTAGGATTCCCAGTCGTTCTTCAGAATCGGCATATCGTGCGTCTTCTGGTCGCAGACCATGAAGGCCCAGTTATCCGGCGTCATGCTCGCGACATCGCGAGACATCTGCACATAGGTCTGACCTTCATCGGTAAAGCGAACGCCTTGACGATTGACGCAGACGCCGTTGTTGACAATGTTGAGCGGGTTGGCGCCGGTCGGGCCGTAAATCGGACCGCAGTGGAACTGGTCGACGTTGACAACTTTGGGCAGGAAGGGTGCCGTGAGCACAATGTTTTCGCCAGCGACGATGCGCGAGCCGCGAATCGGCATCTTCGCGCCGGCAGAACCGATGTACTGCGTGACGAGTGCCTGATTGGCCGAGAAGCCGCCCGTTGCGAGCACAACGCCGTACTTCGCATAGACTTCCGACACAACGCCCTTGGTCTTCACCTTGGCGCCGGCGACGCCGCCCGTCTTCGGGTCGGCAATGAGTTCGACCACCTTGGTGCTCGTGCGCACTTCAACGCCCATGGCCTTGGCCTTATTGAGGAGTGTCATGACGAGCTGTGCTCCGCCCGGCTTCAGTTCGCCGGTGACGAGGTGGGAGCGGTAAAGCTGCGGCCACACCAATTTGTTGCCGGTCAGGAAGTTGATGCCGCAGTAGCTGTGGAGCCATTCAAGAAGGCGCGTGCAGTTGTCAACGACGGTATGCGTCAAAGCGGGCACCGCTTTTTGCTGCGACACCTTCATCATGTCGTCATAGAACGCTTCGGCCGTATCGGCCGGGACATTCTTGGCTTTCTGGAAGCTCGTGTTAAGACCGAGCAGGAAGCCGGCGGCATAAATAGCATTGCCCGCAGGCATCGGCATCTTTTCGAGCAGGAGCGGCTTCAGGCCAAGTTCTGCTGCATGAATGGCACAAACGAGCCCGCCGCAGCCGGCACCGACAATAACGAGGTCGTATTTGGCGGATTTGCTCGATTTGGCTTCGGCAGCAGTCACGCCGCCCAGCATACCCGCCGCTCCTACTGCTCCGACGGCTGCAGTTTTGAAGAACTCACGACGATTTGTGGTCATTTTTCACCTTTTTTATGGTCTTGGCCATCCGCTCTAAGCCTCTGGAACGGGGGATTAAGGCGGCGGCCGTTATTTGACAAAAAAGATCATAGAAGCGTCGGGTGCAGTGAATAGATGAGAATTGTTCTTATTTATGTCGAAATGACAAAGTCTGTTTCACGTTATTTCCCGCACGAAACGGAGTAACAAAATGAAAGAGCAAACCTGCTGACAGACTGGTTTACGTTTGTATGAATGGGACTGCAGTTTTTGCTGCTGCAGTCCTTTGCCGTCAAGTTTATTGACGTCCTTCGCGGATGACGAATTCGGGCATCTTGGAACTCATGGAGCGGTAAGGATTGATGTCAATGCCGCCTCGACGGGTAAAACAGGCCTGAACTTCAAGCGCGGTGAACGTGAACCTCGAGCGCAGATCGTGGAAGATCTGCTCTACGCACTGTTCGTGAAATCCTCGGTGGGCGCGGTAGCTCACAAGGTACTTCAGGAGGGAACGCGGGTCGACAGCTTCGCCGGTGAGCGCTATAGAGACGGATGCGTAGTCGGGCTGTCCGGTGACGGGGCAGAGCGAACGAAAAAGATTCGTGCGCCAAACCGCCGCACGAATATTGCCCTTAACGTCCGTATCGATCGCAGCCGGCGCTTTCTGCAGGAGTTCGGTGTTGACCTCAAAATCGGTGATGCTCACATCCGGGAAGGCTTCTTCGAGGAGTTCTCCGGGCAGATCGTCAATCGTCGGCGTCCAAGTGTCGAGCGTATTGACAGCCACTTCAACCGGAGCGCCGGCGGCGTTGGAAAGGTCCCGCTTCAGAATCGCCGCAACTTCCTCGGCACCGCCCGCAAATCGGGTTTGTGCAAAGCTGCCTTGATAGAGCTTGAGTGATTTTGATTCGATGATCGAGGGCGACGATGCCGGCACAAAGAGGTCAACTTCTGCCGCTTGCGGCAGTCCGTTGGCATTGAGCCAGGAGAATTCATACATGCGCCAGATATCGGTGCCGATGAAGTCGTGGTCGCCGATGGCGTCTCGACCGATGTTGCGGGAAATGGGGAAAAGCAGTTTCGGATCGTACTGATCCGCATAGACGGTGGTTAAACCCAGAGCAGTGCCCTGAGGTTCCGGCATCAAAACAGCCATTAGAAATCCTTTTGCCGCGCCGGCGGCCAAGCATGCGGTTGCACTATGGTGAGCGCATTCTCCACATGCTTAGACTGGGCGTCAAGGCCGCCGCAGATGATTGGACGGAAATTAGTCTTTGCGTGTTCCCGGCACCGGCGTGATAACAGCTTGGCCGGAGAGCGCCTTTCGGATATTGCGCATGACAAGATCCGCCATGTCGGCACGGGTCTCTACGGTTGCAGAGCCTTGATGCGGCGTCAGCACAACATTGTCGAGTGCGATGAGTCCTTCTTCAACGTGAGGTTCGTGCTCAAACACGTCAAGCGCAGCGCCGGCAATGCGGTGCTCCTTCAGGGCTTTAATAAGGGCATCGGTGTCGACAAGCGCGCCGCGGGCGATGTTGACGAGATACCCCTGAGGGCCGAGCGCATCGAGCACTTCAGCATTAACCAAGTGATGCGTTTCGGGGCTTCCCGGAATGACCACGATAAGGAAGTCGCACCACTGAGCCAAGGCTTTCATGTCGGGAAAACGCTGCCAAGGGACGTTCTTGGGTGAGCGTGAGGTGTAGCCCACCTCCATGCGGAAGGCCTGCGAGCGCTGAGCGATGACGCTCCCGATTCGTCCGAGACCGGCAATGCCGAGCTTTTTGCCGAAAAGACGGCGTCCCAGCGGAAAGTTTTTCTTCGGCCAGTCGCCGCGGCGGATAAAGGCGTCGCCCTGAGCGACGCGGCGAGTGACATCAAGCAAAAGCGCGAGGCCAAGGTCAGCCGTGTCTTCACTGAGAACGTCAGGGGTATGGCTGAAGCGGAGTCCGCGCCGGATGATTTCCGCCGTATCGAAGCCGTCATAGCCGACGCCGAAATCCGCAACCATTTTGAGGTTGGGATAAAGATCGAGTTCGGATTTGGGTACTTTGAGGTTGGACGCACCAACAAGGACATCAACGCTGGGACCGAGTTTGGCCGCTGCTTCGGGCGTGAGCTGATCACGATAGAAAACTTCTCCCAGCTGCGGCAGCTGAAGTGAGAGCGGATGCCCGGTATTGCGCGAGGAAATCAAATTGACGATGCAGGGACGGTCGTTGAGCATATTCCAAACCTTAGAGAAAAGTTGTTCGGGCGGCTAATGCGTGAACAACAGTTTAGGACGATGAAGCTCCTCTGAAGGCGTCAATCCATGTCAAAGAGTGATTTTCGCAGTACACGCATCGAGCTTTGCGGATTGAGTTTGGAAGGGATGAGTTCGTTTCATCCGGACGGACGACAAGTCTTTTCAAAGTCCAGGCAGAAAAAAGCCTCCGTCAGCAGCGCCGAACGGAGGCTTATGCGAGTCAACCCGGTTTAGCGGGCTCACTGAGATGCTGGAAGATCATTCCATCGCAACGGCTGACTGAGGGTGCAGAGCCGTGCAGCCGCCGTCAGGCTGTGCGGCGAGACGCCTAAAGGCGAAAGCGCTGATCCAAACCAGTGCAAACCAACCGAAAAATGCCAGGCCGATGGTGCCGAGACCGGCGTTCGGCACAAAATAACCGAGCAGAAACGACGGAATGCTCGTGCCGAGATAACCGGCCAGATAAAGCGTCGAAATCGTCTGAGCGCGCTCCGTGATGTCAGCGTATTCCATGAGGAGCTTGAGCGCCAAAGAGCAGATCGCGCCCATGATGAAGCCGCATAGAACAAGGAGTACGGCAAAGAGGATCGGGCGGGCATAGGCTGCTGCCGCAAACATCCCGGTTCCGGAGACCAGATACCCGGTCACTAAAGGCAAAAGCATTCTGCGCGGGTTCAGTTTTCCGCAAAGGATGCCGCCGGCAGCAAAGGGGGTCACTAACAGCATGTACGTGAGTGCAGCATAGGCCGGCGAGGGCTGACCATCTGCAAAAACCGCACTGCCGATCATGGCCGAGAAGCCTTGGAACCAAGTGCTGAGCGCCCAGGTGCCGATATAACCGACTGCGCAGAGCGGGAAAACCTTTCTGGCTTTCTGAGGGATGCCGAAGCTCGGGGTCAATGCACTGATCAGCGACATAGCCCCCGGCCGCATCGTTTCGACTGCTGGTATTGCTGCTGCGAGCACGACGGCAAGCGTGACGGCCAGTCCAATAAAGAGGGTATCTCCCGAGATGATGCCGGTTTCCGCCGAGAGCCCGGAGAGCACGGTTCCGAAGATGAATCCGATGCCGGGGCCGGCAGCACTCAGAGCGGTTCCCAGCCATACATGGGACTTGGGCGCCGTGTCAACCGTCCAGCTCATGGCGGCGCTTGTTACCAGGCCGGCAAACACGCCTTGAAGCAGGCGCCCCAAAATGAGCGCTGAGGCATTGTGCGGATCAATAAAGCACAAGCAGGAGGCAATGCCGACAGCAAGGGCCAGAATGACCGTTATTTTGCGGCCGAAATAATTGGAGAGTTTTGAGAAAAAGAGAAGCACCGCAAGGCAGCCGCCGACATAGGCAAAGACTGTCATGGAAACTTCAAAAGTGGTGAGCGCAAGTGCCTGTGTCCAGATTGCAATGAGGGGAACTGGTATTGCACTTGCGGCGAAGCAGATAATCACGCAGAGCGCCGCTACGGAGAAGGTGAATGCACGGCGGCCGTCAGAAGGGCTGTTTTGTTTGTTGATTGATCGGAGAGCCATCATGAATCCTTGGAATGGAATTTGTACGGACGCCATTCTAGGAACAAAATGATGGACTAATAATGCCATTTAGTCCAAATTACTTTAGGATTCGTCTAAATTTTACGGTTTGTGCCGATTGTGGGGACTTGAGCTTCTTGGCCAATATTGCCGGAAGCTTCATAAGCTTCATAAGCCGCATAAGCAGCAAGGCTTGCCGTCAGTTCCCGCATCTGCTGCTCTCGGCATTGTGTCGGCGTCATTCCCATAATGCGCTGGAAGACAGCGGTAAATAGGGCCGGAGAGGAAAAACCAAGTCGGGAGGCCGCTTCTTTGATGGAGAAGTTGGTGTCACGCAGGAGCTGACAGGCTGCCGTGATGCGCCATTGGGTGAGGTAGGCGAGCGGCGTCTCGCCGACGCTTTCTCTAAAAAGTTTGGCAAAGCCCGAGCGAGACATACCTGCGGTGCGGGCTAGTGTTTCGACAGTCCAAGGCTTCTCGGGCGCATTGTGGATGGCAGAGAGCGCGCGAAAGAGCGTCGGCTGGCGCAGCGCCAGAAAAATGCCGGGGTGGTTTTTCGCTTCAGGCGAATGAATCCAGCATCGAATGACTTCGATGAGCACAAGCTGCATCAAGTGGGTGGTCACCAGTGAGCTGCCCGGCCCGGAAGATTCGACCTCTTCATGGAGCATTTTCATCATCCATCCAAGGCGATCCGCCTCGTTGTCATTGGGCTTGAGGATCAGAAGCGGAGGGAGCGCAGCGCGCAGCTGAGCGGCAGCCGTCGGGTCCAGCGTCATTTTCCCAGCGAGCAAAATATTTTCTTCGTAACCGGGCTTAATGCCGTAATCTGCGAGACCGCCCCGGAGCTCATAGGGGGTTTGCGCTGAAGGATGAGGCTCAAGCTTGGGATCATCGGTAAAAATGAAACCTGTCGGCTCAACCATGAGTAAAAGCGATCCAGGAAGAAGTTCTATCCAATTAAAGGTGCTTTTAGCTTCAGACAATGCAGAGGAACCGACAGTCCCATGTTCAGAATCATTCTCAGTGAAATCGGGTGTTGGGTTCTCATTTTTCAGGAAAAACATTTTTCCCGTGCGCGGCACCAAGAGTTTCATCCCGGGGTAAGCCGGATAAGCAATGGAAAAGCCGCCGCCGCGTACGCCTGTGGCTGTGTAGCTTTTGACGGAAAGCGCTGCGAGTATCTGAGAAAGTGCATCCATGCTTGACTGAGCCTCATGACGCTTGAGAAAGACCAGAATACTGACGCGGGCGCCGTCCTGAACAGATCTGTTTTTTGGGGTCCCTAAAGCCCTGCCGTTAATTATTCCTCAGGAACTGAGGGAGATTTTTCATGTAGAGCACGAAGACGTAGCAGATGACAACGGCAGCAATCGTTAATTCGAAGTGTGCAAAGAGCCTGAGCTCATAAGCGTATTGCTGAGCTCCGGTGTAATGGGAGACCAGGTTCGAAAGCTTATAGAGCGCCGTTGCCCCGATCGCCATCGGGAAGGTGAATGCAGCATAGCCGGGTGAAAATTTCAGGCGCAGCAGATTCCAAAAAGCAAAGTAGATGGCGATGGTCATCAAAACGGCGATGCCGAAAAGGAGCGCCGTGAGGATCGGGTGAGGATGCTCGTAGACGGAGAGGAGCCCGGCAAGCGACAGAGAAGCTGGCGCGGCCAAAATGGCGAGTGTCGGCTTGGCAGCATTGGCGACCTGCGGCAAGAAGAAGAGCCGATAGAGCATCGTCGGCAGAAGGATCGCATAAGAGACAAGACCAATCACAAAAAGCGTCTGGGCAAAAGGCAAAAATGCCGGAACGCCGGGGAAGGCGACGTCAGCGACGATGATGCCCACTGGCGGAATAAACCAGGAGGGAACCATTTTTTCCAGCACAGGGTCGCGCAGGCGAAACCAAATGAACGCAATAAGGGCAGCCAGGTGAAGCGTGATGCCGACGCACCAGAGCCCGGCGGCAAATGTCGGGAAAGCGTGAAGCAGCGCGCGGGAGATCACCATGAGCGACATGGCAAACGTGGGGACGATGCTGCCGACGACCGGGTGTTTCAGATCTTCCCACAGCGTTTCGGCGTGCAGTACGAAGCGCAGAACCAGCAGCAAAAGGAGTGCTGAGGCGGTAAACGCACCGATGAGCTGTCCCCAGCCGTTGAGCGGAAGAGCATTTTCCATGCACCAGCCAAGACTTGCAACGCCAAGGGCAAGTCCGGCCATCGGTGTCGGAAGACCGCGCAGGCGGCGAGGAAGGGTAGTCAGCATACGAGAATGTGATTCAAAAGAGCGGGTATTTCCGCATGGTTTAATGAAGGCAGGAGTCTAGCAAATTTCTCGATAAGTAAAGAAAAACCGAACAATTTTGTTTATTTGTTAAGGAATGATGAAAATGTTGCTGAAAATAAAGTTGCCGTTGACAACAAGAATCATTCGCATGAAGTAAAGTTGCGGCATCTCTTTCTTTTGTAATTTAGTCATGTCTTCAATCGGGTTCTCTCGCCGCAAGGTTCTTTTTTCTGCCGCTCTGTTGGGCAGCTTGGATGCTGTCGGCTTCAATGTCTTGCCCGCCTCGGCTTCGCCGAGTCCGATCGGTGTGCATGATGCGTCCCATTCCGTGCAGTCAGCAGTGCCGCAGCCGGTGTTTTTTAAAAGAGGACACAAACTCGAAACGGGTTTTCAGGCAGAGATTCGTTCACCCTTGCTCGGAGAAATCCGGACACTGCGCATCCGCATGCCGGACCGGCAGAAGGCCGCTTTGAAGGGCGTGCACGTGCTCTACCTTCTTGACGGCGAAACTTTCTTCGCGGCGGCGGCTGCTTATGCACAGTGGCTTGAACAATCCCGTCTCGGCACCATTGGCGGGGTGATGGTGGTGGGGATTGAAAATAAAGAGAACCGTACGCGTGATCTGACGCCCTCGGCTTCAACGGCAGATCGGCAAGGCCGTCTGGATCCGGCGGCTTCGCTGCAAGGCGGCGGAGCAGGGCGTTTTCTGGATTTCATCACCGGTGAACTACGTCAGACCGTTGAAGCGCAGCTCCCTGACGGCATGCGGATTATTCACCGTACGCTGATCGGTCACTCCTTCGGCGGACTCTTTACCGTCAATGCAGTGCTCACTCAGCCCCATGCATTTGATGACTTTATTGCGGCGGATCCGAGCTTTTGGTGGGATCAGCGCAGACTCATTCAAAAAGCGGCGGCTGACGGCTTGGGCGACAAGGCTGCTGCCGGCCCGGGACGGCGGCTCTATCTCGGCTTTGCCACAAAGCCGCGCCAGGACCGCACCGGCAGTGCTGAGCGGCCGGCAGCGGGGGCTCGCTTGTCAGCAGATCCATTGGTCTCAGACTTTATTGGCAAACTTCAGTCTCAAGGCATGCAGGTGCGCCGACAGGATTTCCCAGATGAGGTGCACGGAACCGTTATGTTCCCAGCCCTGTTTGATGCTTTGAAGCATTTCTATACGCGCGAGCTCTCTTAGTGACAAAGCGGAAGCGGCATGAAGAAGCGGCCGGCATAAAATGGCAGGCATTCGTGTTTCCTTGCAGCTACTTGATTCATGCCTGAACTTCCAGAAGTTGAAGTCACCCGCCGCGGCCTTGCGCCGGCCATTGTCGGCCGCAGCGTCACAGCCGTTAATGTCCGCACGCCCAAGCTTCGTGAACCGCTCCAAGATCTGGCGGCGCTGCTGCCGGGACTCACGCTTGAGCATCTCGAGCGGCGGGCGAAATACTTGATCTGGGCTTTCCGCAGCGCTGCTGGAGAGAAGCGCTGGCTCCTCACGCATATGGGCATGAGCGGCTCATGGCGCATCTGGTCTCTTCCGGCACCGAGCGCCCATAAGCATGATCACGCGGATATCGTTTTTGGCGATGTACTGGTTCGTTATACGGATCCAAGACGTTTCGGATCCATTCTCTTTATGACGACGGATCCGAGAAAGTCGCTTCCCTTGACGAAACTTGGCTGTGAGCCTTGGGATCCGACGCTCACGGCTGATCGTTTTTATACGGAACTTCAGAAGACGCATCGATCGATCAAGGAAGTATTGCTCTCAGGAAAGATCGTCGTCGGCTGCGGCAACATTTACTGCTCAGAAGCGCTGTTTGCGGCTGGCATTCGGCCGACGCGGCCCGCGGATGCCATTTCGAAAGCGCGTGCCGGCAGACTCCTGGAGTCTGTTCGCAAAACCTTGGAGACCGCCATTGCGGCGGGCGGCTCTACGCTCCATGACTTTCACGGCGTGAGCGGCGAAACCGGGTGGTTTCCGCTCGCTTGTGCAGTCTACGGCCGCGAAGGGAAGCCCTGTCCGATCTGCGGCCGGCCGATTGCCCGTATTGAACAGGGCGGGCGGTCCACTTTCTGGTGCCCGCACTGCCAGCATTGAGCTGCAGTCTTAAACCCCCATTGCCGTGGGTGCATCGGAAGCTGCTCTTGAGCTCGGGGTTAGCCAAGCTTAAAAACAGCAGCCAGCTCGCTTGCTGAAAGGTCGCCGATCCAGTTTTCACCGGCGGCTACCGTCATGTCGGCCAAGTCGCGTTTTTGCATCAGCATGTCGTTGATGCGCTCTTCAAAGGAACCGGCGGTAATGAAGCGGTACACCAGCACGTCTCGGCGCTGTCCGATGCGGAATGCCCGGTCCGTGGCCTGCGCCTCGACGGCCGGATTCCACCAGAGGTCATAGTGAATGACGGCCGACGCCGCGGTAAGGTTAAGCCCTGTGCCGCCCGCCTTGAGGGAGAGAATGAAACTTCGCACGGTGCGGTCTTCCTGAAAGCGGTCGACCATTCTCATGCGCTCCTCTGCCGATACGCCGCCGTGCAGAAAGTCGGGGCGCTCGCCGAGAGCTTGCGCAATCCAATCCTGAAGCCGTTCGCCCATTTCGCGGTACTGCGTAAAAATGAGCACCTTGCGGTCGGTATCAGCGCACTGCGAAAGGATTTCCAGGAGGGCATCGCCCTTGCCGGAATCGGGCGTCAGAGATGAAGTTTTCAGGAACTGCGACGGAGAGTTGCAGATTTGCTTCAGGCTCGTAATGAGTTTAAGAACACGGCCTCGGCGCGCCATCCGTCCGGCCGGCGTGTTGTTTTCAGGCGATTTTTCGGCCTCCATGATTTGCTTAAGCATTCGATCAAGCGTTTCTTGATAAAGCACAGCTTGTTCGAGATGCATCTGAGCGAAATGATCGATGGTGTTCTTTTCGGGCAGATCGGCAATGATGGACTTATCAGTTTTCACCCGTCGGAGCATGAAGGGCGCCGTGAGGCGGCGGAAAGCTTCTGCCGCGCGTTCGTCATGATCGGCTTCAATCGGACGCGCAAAGACGTCCGCGAATTCCTTCATGGAGCCGAGGAGCTTGGGCTGTACCGTCGAGAGGATGGACCAGAATTCCATCAGACGGTTTTCCACCGGCGTGCCCGTCATGGCAATCACCTGCTGCGCCTTGATGCCGCGCACGGCTGCAGTCTGCGCCGTGCCGGGATTTTTCACCGCCTGGGCTTCATCGATGATGAGAAGGCGCCACTTCAGGGCAGAGAGCAAGTCATAGTCTCTGCGCAGCGTGCCGTAGCTCGTCAGCAGCACGTCGGGCATGTCGGCTCCCGCCGGCAGCTGCCTGTCGGCGCCGTGGTATACGCCGAAAGTCACTGTCGGGGCAAACTTTGTGAGCTCTCGGGTCCAGTTGGCGATGAGCGTAGTGGGCAGAACGGCGAGGACCTTTTTCTTTTTCAGTTCTCCCGTATTCTTCAGTTCAAGCACGGCGCTGATCACCTGAAGCGTTTTGCCCAGTCCCATGTCGTCGGCAATGAGCGAACCGAGGCCCAGCTTCGTATTCTTCATGAGCCACGAGTAGCCGCGCGCCTGATAGGGACGCAGTGTTGCCTGGAGGCCTTCGGGCGGCTTCATATCGGTGACTTCGGTAATACGCTTTAACCCTTCCTTCACGTCATTGGAAACTTCAATTTCGGCGCCCTCAAATTCGCCGGTAATCACGGCCCGCATCCGTTCGAGCGCCGTCATGGGCGGAGGGTTGTCAAGCGTTTTCTTGATGCGGTTGATTTCATCAGGATCGAGATAGACGAAATCATCGCCGATCTGGACGATCTGTCCGGCTTTGCCGGCAAGGGCCTGGAATTCGTCCTTCGACAAAAGACGGCCGCCGACAGCAGCGTTCCAATCGAAGGCTGCCAAGGCGTCCCGTCCCAGCGGACTCTTCATGAAGTCGATATTGGCGGCGGCAGCGCCCACCAACTTGGGCCGCAGAAGATTGCGCATGGCCTGCGGGAGCATCAGGGTGATGCCGAGCATGCTGAGGTGCGGTGCAATGTCAAAGAGAAAGTCCTTCAAGTCTTCCATGGGAAGCGATGCGGGTTTGCCTTTGCGCTTGCGGATGCCGTCGAGCACTGGGAAGGCCTGTGCAATAGTTTTCAAAATGGTGAGTGCGGCAAAGCGGTGGTTTGCCCAGACGGGATTGCTAAGCAAGGTGCGCAGAAGTACCGGCCGATCCATCGGCAGCTGAGGTTCTTTTGAGCCGGCGCTTAAGGAGGCAGACGAGGCTCGACCTGCAGCAGCATCCGCTTCGCGAAAAAGGGCTTCCGAATCCGGGGCGGCTGGCGGCATGTCGGGGCTGCTGGGAATGTTCGGAATGGCCTCAGGGGCAGCGTTTTCAGGCAGATCCTCAGCCGAGAGCGGGCGCGATAGTTCGTTTTCAGCAGCTTTCTGCAGATCGGCACAACGTCCGAGAATACCGAAATTGACGGCAAAACAGTCTTTTTTAGCGCTGCGTACGGTTAGAACCGGCCGCCAAGGATAGGCGTCGCCCAAAGCGAAGGGCTTGAGCATGCGTGCCAGCGCTTCGCCTGCTGACGGCATGACTTTGCCGTCGAGTTGGTCGAGCGAGCAGCAGGCAGCCGCTGCTTCAAAGATGTCGGACGGTCCTTTGAATGCCTTCCAGCCGAGTACGCCTCGGTTGATGAAGCCCGAAAAGGCCGCAGAAAGCAGCAGTACCGCAGCACGTTTGGGGTCGATTTCGCCGTCAGGGCCGAGTGCAGCGTCGCACTCGACCATACGGTCTGCCCACGGAGCAATGCCTTGAGCCAAAGCATTGACCAATTGGCGCACGGGTTTGCTTCTGAGCGCCGGTATCCACCAGATGCGAGGCGCGGGGTCCTTGATGGCTTCTGTAGAAACCGCAGCGGGGATGAGGGCGCCGTTTTCGAGAAGGTGCGCAGCGGCCGCTGCAGTTTCACGCCAGCATTCGATTTCCGGGCTGAGCGCCTGAGCTTCGCGGCGGGAAAGGGAGGTGAGGAGCGCGTAAAAGAATTCGCTGAAGTCGACCCGAACACATTTGGGCTGAGACCGGCTTGAGGCTGCCGGCAGTTCAAGCTCGATGACAAAGGAGAGGTTGTTGGCGGCCAGCGTGAGCTTTGGAAGCGTACGTGTTTTGATCTCTGCCAAAGCCTTCTCCCATGCCTGCTGTGCGGTTTTGCGGCCGGAACCCTCTGCATGAAAAAATGGATCTGCAAAAGCGCTCCAGGCGGCTTTGGGCGTGAGGAGAGGAGTTCCGCTGCTCCGTTCCTCGTCGGCCGCTTCTGCCTCTATTCGCTCGTCAATGCCTTGCGAGAGGCTGCTCTCTAAAAGGAAAGCCTCCGCAATGGCGTTTCTGGCCTCTCGTTTGGCTTGCCGCATGACTTGGCGCGTAAAGGCCGTGCAGTCTGGATTGTTCGAGATGGCGGAGGTCTTGGGGATCAGTTTGAGGATGGTTTCGCCTAAAGGTTCAAGCCCGGCGTAGGGAAGACTTCGGAGTCTTTGCAGGGCGGCATCGGCGGCGGATCCCGAGGCGAGAGGAGCTGGAGCGCTTTCGTTCGGCGGGGTGCTTTGAGCAGCATAAGTGCTCTCTTTTTCGCTCATCAGAGCGGCGCTCCCGGACAAAATTTCGGATGCATCGAGAGGCTTCACCTTCACAGCTCGGTCCACATCGATGCCGCACTTACGCATCTCGGCCTTCAGATCCAGCCCGCGGAAGCGGAAGATGAAGAACGGGTCGATGTCGATACGGTCGGCCATCACGTAAAACACGGCGGCGAGATGCTTGCACACGCGTGCAGAGTCCGGGCAAGAGCAGGAAAGCTGCATGGAACGCCAGCTTCGCGGAAAAAGCTCAATGTCGAGCTCTCGGCAGAGATCGGCGATGCCGTGCGGGAGTTCGCCGTCCATGAGTGAGGCAACCAAATCCGGGTCGGCGGCAATGGCGGCGGTCAGTCGTTTGGCATCCCTCGCCGAGATGGGCTTCATGCCGACCGTCACTTCATAAGGATAGTAGACCGATCCTGAGACAAAGGCTTCTACGCAGCCGGGGCGGTCGGCAGCTAATGAAAACTGTTCAACGCGTCCCGTATTGGCGTAGGACTTGCCGCGCGGCAGCCGGTTGGCATCATCGACTTTTTCAAGTGCAGCGAGCCACGCTGCGCCCCACCATGTGGTGCCGTACTGCCGTCTGGTAGCCATTTGAATTCTTCTCCTGCCGCTGCCGTGAATAGGTATGAACAAAGATTCTACAGACCGGTTAAGCGATTTTGACGGACAAAAAATATCCCGCCGATCCTTTGTTAATCAGCGGGATAGGGCATCTTTTCAAGCGCGCTTCAAACCGACTGCACAGTACTTATGTGTAAACGCAGACGCTTTAAAGCGGGCAGGCTCGAAGCCGATCAAATGCCGTTGAGGCGCAGTGCTAGACCTTTAAACATGTTGAAGGCCATCGGCAGGCTGGTTTCGTCCTGAATTTCGAAATCGGCACGGTGATGACCATGATGGTTGCAGCCGAAGAGGAAATAAGCGCCGCGGCCGCCGTGCTGAACTACCCGCTCAATGAGCAGTGTGCAGTCTTCCGATCCCGAGGGCTTGTTGAAGCGTTCAATCGACTCGACGCCCGGAACGGTCTTGGCCACCGATTCGATGAGATCGAGCACTTCGGGGCAGGAGGGCAGCGTTGTGGCTTCGCCGGCCTTGACGATTTCAGCTTCGACTTCATAAGCGCGCTTGACGCCTTCGACGATGTTCTCGACGTTCTTCACCATGTACTGGTTAATCTCACCTGTTTCGCCGCGCACTTCGAGCTGCATATCGGCATGAACGGGCGTGACATTGCGGCCTTCGCCGGCATTGAGCCGGCCTACTGCAATGCGGGTTGTGCCTTCGCCGCTGCGCGGAATGCCCTGCATCATCATGGCGGCGGCGCAGGCGGCCATCAGTGCGCTGCGGCCCTTTTCCGGGTCGGCCCCCGCATGAGACGGACGGCCGTGGAAGTGAACGTCAATCTTGGTGGAGGCGAGGAACCCGCTTTCACAAAGGCCGATCGTGCCGAGCTTGGCGAAAGTGCCGACATGAGCGCCGATCAGAGTGTCAACATCGTCAACCACGCCCGAGGCAGCCATGGCGCCTGCGCCGCGGACACCTTCTTCGGCCGGCTGGAAGAGCACCTTGATGGTGCCTTTGAGCTGATCCTTGTGATCAACGAGCCAGCGGCAGACTTCAAGTGCAACAGAAGTGTGTCCGTCGTGGCCGCAGGCATGCATAAAGCCCGGGCGCTTGGAGCTGAAGCCGCAGGCGGTCGGGAGATGATCGGGGGAGTCGGATTCAGTGACGAGCACGCAGTCCATGTCGCTGCGGAAAGCCGTCACGGGACCGGGGCGGCCGGTCTCAAGCACCGCAACAGCGCCGGTGTAGCCGCCCGTTTCATCAATGAAGCTCTGCGGAACGCCGGCAGCGAGCGCACGCTTAATGGCGGCTTCCACCAGCTTGGGATCACGGCCCATCACCGCTTTGGGATTGATGACTTGTGTGCCGAGCAGCACCTTAAGCCCTAAAGCACGAAGCCGCTCTGCGACCAGCCAGGTGGTTTGGAATTCCGTCCAGCCTTCTTCGGGCGTTTGGTGGATCTTCCGACGCGTGGCGATCATTTCCTCAACGTACTGTTTTTCGGTGTATGCGGTCATGAACTTGTCTCCTGACATTGTCTGGAAATTGCTTGTTATATGGTGAAGGGCTGCCGCAGGGGTGCAATGTGCTTTACGCCCAGTCAGCCTGCCGTCCTAGTGAAAAGCATAGAGAATGAATTCTACGTCTGCCGGCCGAAAAGAACCGCGGACATTTAACTGACCGCGGAGGTTTTTCGGGTGCTCTCTCCAATAATTATTTCTTGGAACCAAAAAGCGACTCTTTCACAGAAGACCCGGCTTCCTTGAGTCCGTTCCAAGCTGCGCCGGCACCTTCGACAACGCCGTCCTTGGCCTTGTCGTAAGCGTCTTTGGAGCCTTCCTTGACGTCTTCATAGCCGTCTTTGGCGAGTTCCTTCGCTTTGTCGTAGCCCGAAACGGCGCCCTCTTTGCCGGCGTCGTAGCCCTCCGCAAAGAAAGCCTTGGCGGCGGTATAGCCTTTGCCGATGCATTCCTTGGCTAAAGCCCCTGCAGGATCGAGGCCCTCCTTATCCGCCACCAGTTTCAGGTGAGTGAGTGAACAGACGGATTCGGAGGGGGCTTCAGATGCAGAGGCGGCAAAAGAAGCGAGCGAGAAAGCGACGGTACTGATAAGAATGAGACCCTTCATGATGCTGCTCCAAAATGATTGCAGGCGTACGGCAGCCTTAGCATTTGCCGTCGTACTGGCCCAAGCTGAAATGATGGATGATTGCTGAGTACTTTAACGCCGGAGTTTTTAATCAAGTGACGGAAGTTTGAAACCGCATGTTTGTGGGAAGGCTTCGAGTTCGGCCTTAATGGCGTCACGCTACTTTTCGCCCGAAGAGCCATACGGCGCCTGGCACTGATGCTGCGGCAATCAGTGTCATCGGCCAGAGGTAGGGGGCGATTTCAGAAATGCCGGCATTTTCAAAGTAGATCATGCGCACCACGAGAATTCCGTAGCGGACGGGATTGAGAATGGTAATGGTCTGCATCCATTCGGGCATGGCTGCTGTCGGCGTCATGAGGCCGGAGAGGACGAGTGAAGGGAGCAGCAGAATGAAGCATGCTACAACCGACTGCTGCAGTGTCTGCGCCCAGGCGGAAATCATGAGTGCCAGCCCCACGATGCTGGCCGCAAAAAGGAGCACGACGCCAAAGAGCAAAGCAAGCGACCCCGCAAAAGGAATGTCAAACCACCAGCGGCAGACGGCAAAAATCATGGCGCTTTGAAGAACGCCGATAACGATTGGCGGCACGGCCTTGCCGATGAGGATTTCGACGGAGGTGAGCGGCGTCATCAGCATCATGTCAAAGGATCCTTCCTCACGCTCGCGCGAGACTGCAAGCCCTGCGAGGAGCATCACCTGAATCATCGCCAGGCCTAAAATCAGTCCCGTCATGATGTTCCAGCGAGTGATGCCGTTTTCGTTGTAGCGGTAGCGGTCTTTAAGCTCCAGAACCGATCGGACTTGGCGGGATGCGTTAAATTCTTCGATGATTGCCGCAGCGTAGCCGACTGCAACATTGGCGGTTGTCGTGTTGCGTGCGTCAGCAGCGACATAAACGGGAGCGGTTTCGCCGCGTGCGAGTTTTTGCGCAAAGTCTTCAGGGATCCAAAAGCCGACAAGTGCGCGGCCGTCGGCAACGGCTGCCGTAAAGGCCTGAGCTGAGGGCACTTCCGCTGCGCGCTTAAAGATACGGTTGGCTTCAAGCCTTGCTGACAAAGCTCGAGAATCCGGCGTCTGAGAAGCGTCATAGAGCACGTAAGGCGCTTCCTCCAGATTAAAGGTAGCGCCGTAGCCAAACAGAATGGACTGAGCGAGGATCGGCACGAAGAGAATTCTGCGGACACTCGGATCGAGAAGGAGCGTGATGAGCTCCTTTTTGGAGAGTGCCTTCAACCGCAGGAGCGACGCGGTGAACGCCGCCCAAATGTTCTGAAGAGACTGCCTGATCATCATGTCGGCGCACCTATATCAATCCAGCCGCTTGCGGGCAAACACGAGCGCGAGCGCAAAGAAGCCGAGTGCGGCGGCCGCCAGCAGGGCCAGGTTGGCCAGCACGATTCGCTCGGGCTCCCCTGAGAGATAGAGAATCTTCACGGATTCAATGGCGTAGGTGGGCGGCATCAGTCTGCCGACGGCAGAGATGAACCAAGGAACACTCCTCAAGTCAAAGAGGTATCCCGAGAGCATGAGGGAGGGCAGGTAGCTGCCGATGACGGCAAACTGAATCGCCGTAAACTGACTTTTGAAGACGGCTGAGAGGAGCAGCCCAAAGGCAATGGCCCAGGCGGAATAAAGCAGTATCGTGGCCGCGAGCAGCCAGAGGCTGCCGCGCACTGGGACTTCAAAAACGAATACGGCTGCGAAAAATGCCAGCATGGCGCCCACGGCCGTCAAAAGAAAGTTGACGAGAAACTTGGCCGCCAGAATGGCGCCTGGGCTCGCCGGCGTTACCGAGAGCATTTCAAGCGTTCCGCGTTCCCACTCCCGAGCGATGATGATGGCCCCGAGAAAGCTTGCCGAGAGGGTCAGCACCACGATGGAAAGTCCCGGAACCAGATACCAGGCGGAGGTGTTGGCCTCGTTGAACCATGTGCGGGAGAGAAGCGCTGCGGCTCCTGACGTCTGAGCCTGCGGGCCCGCAGAGCTTCCCAGCAGCGCAAAGTCTTCACGAAGCGCAATCTTCTGCGAGAGTCCGGCGACGACAGCTGCGGCATAGGTGCGGATGATCGAGGCTGCGCTCGCATCAACGCCGTGAAAGGTAAGTCCTATCTGAGCGCGGCCCATCGCGGCGTCGCGCGTGAACCCGGGCGGCAAATCAATGATGACTTCCGTGCGTCTGGCCGCAAAGAGCCTTTCGGCGTCGTGCCGCGACGGCACTTCAGTGAGTTCAAAGTAGGGACTTCCGCGGAAAGCGGCGCGAACCTCTGCCGTCAAGGCGGTTGATTCGCCCGCCGTGAAGACTGCAGGCACTTTGAGCAGATCCATCGAAAGCCCCCAGCCGAAGAGGACAATGAGGACGACAGGCAGCAGCGCACCCATGAAGATCACGGCAGGATCGCGAACCATCTGCAGCCATTCTTTCTCGAGCAAAATGAGAAGCTGCTCACCAAAGCGGAGCTGAGGTCTGCCGCGTTCTCTGTTCATCGTGCGGCCTCCGACGACTTGGCGCGCTTGTCTTCGGCTTCGGCGCGCCGAGCATTGAGCACGATTTGCCGGAAAGCTTCATCGATACTTTCGGCATTCGCGCGGGTTCGGACTTCTAATGGCGTTCCGGAGGCCAATATACGGCCATTGTCTTGAATCAGAATTCGGTCGCAGTACTCTGCTTCTTCCATGAAGTGCGTCGTAACGACGATGGTAGTGCCGGCTTGGGAGAGTCTGACGATGCGCCGCCAGAAGGCGCGTCTGGCAGTGAGATCCGCTCCGGACGTGGCTTCATCGAGAAAAAGCACGGCAGGCCGGTGGATCAGCGCGCAGGCAAAAGCGAGCTCCCGCTTGGCACCCAGGGGAAGCACTGCTGTGCGCCGTTCAAGGTCGTCTGAAAGCCCGAGCTCGGCGGCTAATGCATCGATGCGGCGGGCAAGGTTTTGACCGGCGACGCCATAGGCTTCGCCGAAATATTCGAGGTTTTGCCGTGCCGTCAGCCGTTCATAAAGTGAAAACTTCTGCGCAACATAGCCGACTCTGGCGCGGGCGGCGGATTTGGCGCGGCGCAGATCTGCGCCGGCTGCGCGAATGTCGCCGGTGGTGGGCGCAAGCAGACCGCAGAGCATGCGGAAGGTCGTCGTTTTCCCGGCGCCGTTGGGACCAAGGAGCCCAAAGATTTCGCCGCGCCGCACTTGAAAAGTGCTGTCGGCAACGGCAGTGAAGCTGCCAAAGCGCCGAGAGAGGTCAATCGCCTCCACTGCATATTCCCCGGGGAAAAGTGCTGCCGGGGCATAGAGGTTTTCGCTTTGGGCGTCAGCCGTCGGGAGATGCTTGAGTTTGGATGCTGATGAGCCCGAAGCGGCATCAGACGACAGATAACCTTGGTCCGCGAGGAGATCTTCGAGTGTTGGCGGGCGCTGAGCCAAATGGAAGGCCGGCAACGGTCCCGAGTGAAGTGACTGCCGTAATCGAAGTGATAATGCATTGGCGCCGCTCTGAGCGGCTGCCAAAAGGTCAATGAAACGTCCCCGCGGCACGGCGTCAATGATAAGCGCCAGACCGGGCGGGAGTGCAGCTGCTTCCATCAGGGTTCGGGCGAGCGTTGAGGAGTGCTCGGCTTCAACCGCTTCAGCGCGGAATGTTCGGCCCGTCAGGGGAGCGCAAAGCGCCTGGGGCTTTCCTTGAGCGGCAATGCGGCCGCGTGAGAGCACGATGACGCGGTCAGCGGTTTCGGCTTCATCCAGGTACGCCGTTGACATCACTACGGTCATTTGCGAGCGCAGCCGCATGGCATCGAGAATGCGGCCGAGTTCTCGGCGTGAGAGCGGATCAACGCCCACCGTAGGTTCATCGAGAATCAGGAGCTTCGGTTCTCCAAGAAGTGCGCAGGCGAGGCCTAGTTTTTGCTTCATGCCGCCCGAAAGCTTGCCTGCGAGCCGATTCTCAAAGCCGACAAGGCCCGAGAGCGTCATCAGCTCTTGAAACTTGGATTGGAGTTCGTGAGCGGCAAGGCCGCGAAGCCGGCCGAAGAGGGAAAAGTTCTCGAATACGGTGAGTTCTTCATAGAGTCCGGTTTTTTGGGGCATAAACCCGACGGTATGCGTAAAGCGCTCGTCTTCTGTATCGGGAGTGAGGCCAAAGAGGCTGATGCTGCCGGCATCCGGGCTCAGTATGCCGGCCAAGAGCCGCAGGAGCGTGGTTTTCCCGGCGCCGTCCGGACCCACAACCGCAGCGAGTTCACCTTCCGCAGGCAATTCCAGATCGAGATGATCGACGGCAGCAAAGGGCGTGCCGTCAGGGCCCGGGAAGGTCTTAACGAGCCCTCGGACAACGAGCGGCAGCGCCTCAGTCATGCGGCGAACTCCGCGGCTGCGCAAACTCAACGGTCACGGGCTGCCCGAGCCGAAGCCGGTTCTCCGGATCTCGTACGGTGATGCGCACTTCATAGACGAGACTGGCGCGCAGGTCCTCGGTCTGCACCGTTTTCGGCGTGAATTCGGCTGTATCAGAGACAAAGGCGACGGTGCCGTCAACGGGACCAACCGTATCGGTAAAAACGGTTGCCAAAGTCCCTTCCTTCACGAGGCCGAGCTGACGTTCAGTGAGATAAGCGCGGATCCATTTGGGGTCAGCAACGGAAAGCTGGTAGATGGTTCGCGAGGGACTGGCCATGTCGCCGGGTTCCGCAAGACGGGCTCGAATGATGCCGGCTGAAGGTGCCGTGAGGACCGCTCCCCGATGGATTTGGTAGTCAAGGGCTGCGAGCGACGCAGCTGCGGCTTCTGCCGCGGCATCGGCAGCGGCAATTTCCTGCGCGCGCGGTCCTTTTTCAGCTGCCGCGCGCTGGGCTGCTGCGGCAGTCAGAGATTCGCGTGCGGCATGTTCGGCACGCCGGGCATCGTCGAGCATCTGGCGGCTGGCTGCGCCAACGGGAACCAGATCCTGCTGCCGTTTAAGCGTGGCCGAAGCGTATTCGAGCTGAGCGCGTGCTGCTGCTTCATTGGCGCGAGCTGCGTCAATATCTTCCTCACGAGTGCCCTCATGCGCGAGCGCTGCCTGCGCTTGAAGGCGCTTGAGTTCAGCAGCGGCCTGCCGCTGGCTGATTCGGAGCGCTTCATCATCGAGCTGTCCTAAAAGTTCGCCGGCTTCTACGGATTCACCTTCTTCTTTATGGAGTGCCGCAATGCGTCCGGAGGCTTCAAAGGCGAGCGACGTCTGCCGTGTTTCCACATTGCCCCAGGCACGATTGGCCGACGCGGCATTTTCAGCAGTACGTAGCTTCCAAGCTGTGGCGGCGCAGAGCGCAATCACGGCCGACAGGGCGAGAGTGGAGAATAGACGCAGCGGCTTCATAGCGGAAGTCTTCTAAGAAGTTGTTGCTTCTATTCTAGCGGCCGAACTCTGTTCTTCAGGATGTCCAAAGCGGCATCCGCCTATGGTGTCCTCGAAAAAAAGAAAACCCGCTTCGGCCCATTTAGAAAGCGGGCGAGAGCGGGCTGAAAGCGCCTTCAGAGGAACATAGAGGCGAATAAAGGGGTGCGGCTGCGGGACCGCCGCGGGCGCGCCGAAGACCGTTCGCAAAAACTTCGGCGCATCCCGCGGCAGAGTCCGATGCCGCAAAGGGAGCGTTTGGCTGGAAACGTTTCCCGAAGCGGGTTTTAGGCCTTCTTGCAGACGTGGGAACGTTCGTTCCAGAGACCTTCAACGTAGAGGTTGTGGTTCTTGTCGATATGCACCATGCCGGCAACGTTGTGCGGGAGAGGGCGTTCAACAAGCCCCTGATTGACGATGTAGTGGATGCCGTTGTGTTCAGAGTAGGCGCCCTTATGGAAGTGGCCGCAGATAAAGGCCAGAACGCGGCCGCTCTTTTCCATGGCATCGACGACTTCTGCGGCGTTCTGCACGAAGAAGGCGTGGGGGATGTTCTGCGTCTTTTCGTCCCAGGTGTTGACGAGCTGGTGGCAGAAGACGACGACAGGTTCCTTGCCGGTTGCAAGTTCTTTGCGGAACCATTCCATTTCCATCTTCGGAACGATGGCTACCTGCCAGTCGAGCTTGCCGAGCGAATAGTGCTCGCCTTCATCGTTGTTGAAGCAGGCGTCGAGGACGATGTACTTCACGCCGTTCTTCACGAAGGCATAGTAGGTCTTGCCGTCGGCATCGCCCGCATTGTTCGTGTTGGCGAGATAGTCGCCGAGTGAAATCTGGTCGAAGTCATGGTTGCCCATGACGTGGTAGCGGTCGCCCTGATAACGGCGGAAGGCCGATTCGACCGTCTGCAGGAAGCCGATGGTCAGTTCGCGGTCAACCGTCTTCGTGCAGTCCTTAAAGTCGCCGAGTTCAATGGCGAAATCAAGCTTGCGCGTATTGAAGACGTCAATGGCCTGATGGAGTTTGGCAAGGGAGTGCGAATAAACGCGGATGGAGTCTTCCGCCGGGATCGTATGGGTGGGTGCGGTGGTGTAGTGGATGTCCGTTACCCAGCCGAAGGAGGAAATGATGTCTTCCGCGGGCGGCAGCTCGATCGGGCTGACAGCCGGCGTAGCGGCAGAGGCCGTGCCGGCAAACTGCATGGCGGCAGGAGCGAGGAATAGGCCGGCCGCATTGCGGAAGAAAAGACGACGCTGCATGGAGTTCTCCAAAATATTCTGCGTTCTTGGATTTCAGAGGTTCGGGCGCTTGCTGCGCAAGCTGCTCAGGGATCGACCTCCAACGACGTGCATTTTCAAGAGTTGTCATGACGCTCCGTTGACACGTCGATGAAGACTTGATGTCGAACCGGTGAAGTTTGTGTGATCCGCGTCATGATCTGAATACAACGGACAATCAGACCGAATCAGTTAAAATGCGCGATTTGGGCCGCACGTCACGCCGCTGCTGTGCTGCCTGTCGGAACATTCACGTATTCATGAGGTGCTGCCTTGTTTACTCTCCGTGCCGCCACGCCTAAGGACGTGGACATCCTTGCGAGCATTGAGGCGCAGAGCTTCCCGGAGGCCGAAATGGCTACTCGCGAAAGCTTTGAAAAGCGTCTGGCGGTCTTTCCCGACTGCTTCCTGATCCTTTTTGAGGACGGGGAACCTGTCGGCCTGATTGACGGCATGATTACCAACAACCGTACGATTTCCGACGATATGTTTGAAAATGCCAGTCTGCATGTGCCCAACGGCCGGTGGCAGTCGGTTTTCGGGCTTGCAGTGATCCCTTCGAAGCGCCATCAGGGCTGCGCTTCAACCCTGATGCGTGCTTTCATTGAAAAAGCGCGTCAGGAAGGACGCGACGGACTGATTCTCACCTGCAAGGAAAAGCTCATTCCCTTTTATGAGGGCTTTGGCTACGTCAACTGCGGCGTTTCCAAGTCTGTGCACGGCGGAGCGGTGTGGTATGACATGGAGCTCGATTTCCGTGAAAAGCCGCGTGATTACTGAGTGAGTTCAGCACGGCGCGAAGCGGATTCGTCCTTTATCCGCTTCGCTCAAGCAGCCGTCAAGCATCAGTAGGTGGTGAAGCAGGGTTCGAGCTCACGCACCTCCTGAGCGCCGGCCCCCGCCGAAAAAGCCAGGTCCTCCCAGTCCGCCGTCGCACGGCGGATGGCGAGCAGGACTTTCTTGGCGTCAGCGGTTTTCATAGCAAAGTAGGGCGCCAGCCGAACCAGATCTTCGGCTGCGGCAATCGGCCGCCGCCCGTCAGCAGTCATTGGCCGTGCGGCTCCCGTATTCGGACGCCATCCGTGGGCCGGAGCCAGCCGCCAGCCGAATTCTTCCCGCACAAAAAGCCACCGCTCGGGGGCGTCAGCTGCGCCGGTAAGCAGCGCAAAGGCCATTCGCCGCCAAACTTTGGGCAGATCCTCCGCAGGGGAGGCGCCGTCGCTGTTCAAGATGTCGGCGATGCCTAGATAGGAACCCATTCGGCCGGCAGTCAGTGTTCGCGCTGAAAGCGTGAAGAGCGGCTTCCCCGCTGCTCTGTCAATGCGGCTCGTGAGGAGTGCAGTGCTTCCGCGGACGTCTTTTAAACGCGTTTGAGCGGTTTCAATCCCGCTCTCACGCGCCAAACGCATGTAAATTTCGCGCCAAACAGGGATGCTGCAGAGGTCATCGAGCCGACTGAGCGTCATGACCTCTTCATCTCGCCCAGAGACTACAACGCGCGGAGAATGCCGCCCAGGCAAGGTCGTGGCAGCTGCAATGGCCAAAAGCGACCGCAAATCGGTGCGGCCGCGTTCAGCATTCTGAATGGCTAAAGGAATGCCTGCCGCAGCATTGGACTCCATCGGAATCGGCAGAGTGCTTCCGGCCGCTTCTCCCTCTGTGCTGCGTATGCGAATGCCGCCGGCGTGGGCTTCGCAGTGGGGCAGCAAAATGGACTGCCGCTCGATTGAGGATGCATCAGCCGGCACTGCCGTCCCCTGAGATCCCATTGCAGAAGCTTGCTCAAACCAAAGGGCGGAAGTCCCGTCAAGCGCACGATCTGCGAGAAATCCAAACAGTCGTGCTGCATTCAAGGGCTTCATCAAGCCTTCCTGCAAAGGCAGATCTGCACCAATCGGAAAACCGTTGTCGAGCCACGCTTTTGAATATCGAAAGCGAATGCTGTCCTGAAGCGACGCCATAGCTCGTGCACTCCATTTCATCTCCGCAGCTGTCAGACGGTTCAGGGATTTTTTCTGCCGCTCATTCATTGCCGTCATCGATTCGCCATTGGAATGGCTTTCTTCAGATGTCCTCTCTGCGGCAATCTCAGAGGGCAGTGTCGGGAAGTAAAGCTCCCCGATCAATGGTTCATCCTGAATGGCATCGGAATGAATCAGCCATTTTCTAAATGAGCATTTGGACATAGGATGCAGATGATTGGTTTAAATGAGTTGCGTCAATGATGATTTGAATAGAGAGGAGCGCTGGTTTGTTATTGGCCAATGCGTTTAATGGAAATGACATTCATTAATAGTGAAATGAATGCACTTCAATATAAGTCAATTGAATGAGAGACGCAGCTGACTCAAGTCACAGCCCGGCAGATTTCTTTTTTGAACGCACTCGCTGAGGCAGATTCCTTTCTTCCAGCATTAATCCTGCAGAGTCCTCTTGCGCTGCAGCCAGGCCGGATAGAAGAGGGGACAAGCCAAGCGCATTGAGCACGGACGCAATGTTTCCAATAGAGACACCGCAGTCTCCATTTTCAATTTTGGAAAGGGTATTGAGTGATATGCCCGCTCGGTCAGCAACGACAGACTGAGGAAGCCGGCGGCGGAGCCGGGCAGACCGGAGATTGGAGCCGAGTTGAATGACGGACTCTTCGACGGCTATGGAAGGACGCATAACATCTCCTATAAGCGATGTTGAAAATTATAACACGCAGGACTATGCGAACTAACATAAACTAAAAAATATCGCTCAGCAATGAGCAAAAGTATGTTTAGAACGTGTTTTTTGGTTGTCAACAGATGCCTTGATCCCGGGTAATTATTGGATTTATATAAATTTTGCTTAGTGTTAAATTGATTAACACGCATTTTAATGTGTATTAAAATTTTCTGTACAACCGTTGCTCCCTGCTCGCATGGTAAGCCTGAGCGCCAGATGAGTTGGTTTTGAGTACGGAGCAGCCGATTTGGTTTGGGACTGTCTATGGATAAATGGTCTGTCGCCTGCCCTGCGCTGATGATGTCTTCAATGGGTGGATCTGCTCACAGATAGAGCGTCTCTCAACATCCATCAATTCAATGAGATAGATGAGCATATAAGTTTATTGATCTTAGAACGATCAGATAAAGCCATAAGGCATGTATTGGCAATATTGATGAATGAAATAAGACGAATATGCTGTCGAGTAATTGTTAATCGTCATAAGTCATATGGTGTTGCAGCTGCTGCGGATGAAAAAATTATCTTGAATAGATCGTTATGCAGCAATGAGTCCGATATGCGGTATTAGGGTCGATGAGAGGGGCTTGTTCAGAGAGTATCCTCTGTATTGATTGTCGTTGATTATATAGGGGTGCTGATTTGAATTGAATGGAAATGATGGAATAGATGGTGGCCAAGTTAAGTGGTCTGCTGAGAGAGTATTGAATGAAATAAGCTTACTGAATATCAATTCATCGATGTGCTCAGATATCCATTCAAATTGGAGACGTTAAAAATAGCGTACTTACCAAATAATCCTCTTTGAGCTAACTCTGCATAAACCGGCTTCATCGCTTCAGGCCATTCGTTTTTCACTCTCAGACGAGTTTTGTTTGCAGGCGTGAAATTGTATGTCTCAATCCCAATTCGCGCCTCCCGTATATGGGTAGTCCTCTTCCGTTGATGCGATGAACTGACTCGGACATGGGTAAGTTGAATAGGTTCCACGGGATGTACAAAAGCAAAACGCCGGCAGTACCGGCGTTTTGAGATGCATTTTGAAGTGGTTTCAGCTCAGAAATGTGTGCTGGAATGCGTGAAACGAGTTCATTTGCTACCAGCGTTTAGCCATTTCGGCAGCGACTCGAACGAGGCCTGTCTGCGCGCAGACGACGCCGCAGAGAATCATGCCTACGCCCATGACGCCGATGTAGCTCATCTCTTCATTGAGGAACCAGAGGCCGCCGATAATGCCGACAGCTGGGCTGAGATAGGTGTACCAACGCGTGCCCGATGCGCCGATCTCCTGCTCAGCTTTATGCCAGAGTGTGTATCCGATGACCGTTGCCGCAAGTGCCAGAAAGACGAGGTTTGCGCCGGCAGCAGGCACTTCAAAGAGAATGGCTGCGTCGGTAGGCTGTTCATTCAGGTAAAAAGGCAGCGCCCCCAGGATGCCGTAGCCCGTGGACTTGCGCATGACGAAAAGGGCGGGCAGATCAGCAAGCGCTCGTAGGACCAGTGAATACACGGCGTAGGCAGCGGCTGCGGCAAGGCCGAGATAAAACCCAAGCCGCGGCAGGTCCTGCAGAACGGCGTTGTCAAAGTAAAGCAGAAACGTACCGGTTGCTGCCGTGCAGATCCCCAGAAAGGTCATCCAGTGAAGTTTCCAGGTGCGCAGCGCAGCCATGGCCAAGAGGCCGCTCAGAAGCGGCCCCATGGCGATAAGACTGGCTGTTGTCGAAACGACTCCGTGTTCCAATGCCAGCGTCTGCAGGCCGAAAAAGAGAGGAATACTGGTAAGGCCGAGGAGCGCTACGGTGATTTCTCCTCGCATGGTGCCCGAGTAGAGCTGCATGGGGGCGAGGAAGATGAGGATGCCGTAGGCCAGCACCGAGCGGAGTTCAACGAGCGCCCAGGGCTGCATTCCGAAATTGAGAAGCACCTTGCTGCTCACGAGCGTCATGCCCCAGCAGAGGACAACAAAAAGGGCTAGGAGGTGGTAGGACCAGCTGCGCATAAAAGAAGTTCCACGTAGCATCAATTTTTTAATTTTAACGAATGCTGTCGTGCGGGCTCATTAAGGAGTGCTGTCGGCGAACATGAAGCATCGCACCATCCATATGAAAACGCCTCTGCACTGGTGTGCAAAGGCGTTTGGGGGAAAGCGTTATTCGTTGCGTTTATGCCGCGGCCGACGGCTTTCTTCTGCGCAGACAGAGCAGACGCATAACATTCGCTGCGAAGACTTTGCCGAGCAGGATGATGCCGAGGCAGACGCCGATCGTCGTCGGCACGACGAGGTCGCCGGCAGCGTTCTTCAGCGTAAAGAACACTACGCCGGTGGCAAGGAAGTTGCCTAATGCTGCGTCGGCGGTCATCTGGAACGTTGCGAAGATAGAAACCTCATCTTCAGTCAGTTCTCCGCGGTCCTTAAGTGCGCGGGTGAGTGCTGCGCCGGCGTCTGTCGACTGCAGTGAAGCAACGATAGCGAGCGAGGTCGAGCCCGGCAGTCCCATCAGCGGGCGCAGGATCGGGTTAAGCACGCGGGTGGCGGCACGGATGGCGCCGTAGTATTCAAAAACGGCAATCATGGCCGTAGCGAGCATGATTGAGGGAACCAATGTCAGTGCGAAGACGAAGCCGTCAATCGCGCCGGAGCCGCCCTTGCCGCGGAAGTTGGAGAAGGTGGTCGAAAGCTCGCCGCCCTTATCCGTCACATTCGCCACAACGTTGCCGAAGCTGCCGTTGAGGATGGTGTAGTCAAAAATGCCCCACCATTTGTCGGTGATCAGCAGTCCCGAGAAAAAAAGGATGGCGACGATGAAGGAAATATAGCCGCCGATGCCGGGAGCCTTTGAAAGTTCCGCTTCTGCACTTTGATCGGCAGCTGGTTTTTTGGGGGTATCGCTCATTGGCGTCCTCTTGAAGTATTTCAGTCTGTTTTACGCTGGACGCGGCGAGGTTCGCCAAGTGTTGACGAATGGCAGCAGCGGCGGCGCGGCGATTGTGGGCGAATTCTACCCGCGGAATGTGACTCAATGTAATGGGTGCTAACAAGGAGAAGGTATGGCCGAGTCTGCATCAGGCGAAATAACCTCCGAGCACGCTGAGCACAAAACGATGGGTAATCACGCGTGACTTCTGCGCTAATCTTCGGTGTTCCTTTCTTTTTTAGGTTCGAAAACTGCCCATGAACGCTTCCTCTAACGTGAGTCAGCTCGATGCGCTCCATTTGGAGCTCCTCCATGCCGCCATCCCGCAGCAGTACGACACCATCGGCGTCATGATGCCGGGTGTTGCCGGTCGAATCGGCTGTCGTGCTTCGGCATACCGCAGCGCTGCGAAACGTCTTTGCCGTTCGGGCGCGGAAAATGTGGAGTCATTGCTTGCGGCATTTCTGAGCGATGCGCAGTGCCGACGTACGCAGGGCAGGGGATATGTGCAGGAAGTTTTGTGGACGGTAATGCTCGCTGCCAGTCAGGTAGAGGGCATTCCCTTTGCAAAACGCCTGGAGTGGCTCGACAAGCTTGCTCAATGCGCAGACAACTGGGCTTCGTGCGACCTTCTGGGCGAAGCGGTCAAGGATTTCACACTTCCGCAGAATGAAGCGTCAGCCTTTGCCTTTTTGGATGCGCTCATCAAGTCGAGGAATCTCTGGCGCATACGGCTTGCGTTGGTGCTTATGCTCGCGCACATGGCGCCGGCCGGGTCACGACCGCTTAAGCGGGCCGTTCAGTTGTCCTCAGCACCCGAAGTGCTGACCTGCGCCGCTCAGAGCTATTACGGTTCCATGGGGCTTGCCTGGGCATTCTCCGTCTACGCCGTTCATGACTTCAGTCTTGCGGAGCGGGTCGTCGCGGACCTCATTGTCAACAAACGTATCGATCCCGCGACAGCTCGGCGGACGGCACAGAAAGTTCGCGAGTCCTTTCGCTCGGCTCAGGCAGAAAAAGCAATGTTGTCGCAGAATATTCAGAAAGCGCTCGACGGCATGCCGGCAGGCAGTTTGCCTGCCGCCCGGAACAGCAAGCCCGCTGGCGGCGTACCGGCATTTCGAAGGAAGCGCCTCAAAGGCACGCCTCCGAGTGCCGCTCTATAACCTATAGGATAGGTTTGATTTAGTCCAAAAAAGAGTATTCATCACACAAACAAAGGAAAACAAGAGATGCGTAAATTCTTTCAAGAATTTCAAGCCTTTATTTCTAAAGGCAACGTTCTAGACCTTGCTGTGGCCGTGATCATCGGCGCTGCGTTCTCAAAGATCGTCGACAGCCTCGTAAAGGACATCATCAATCCCATCCTCGGCGTGCTCGTTGGTCGTCCGGATTTTACGAATTTGTTTGTGGTGCTCAAGGATGCCCCGAATTACACCGGTCCGCAGACTTATGAAGGCCTCGTCAAGGCCGGCGCAACGGTTTTTGGCTACGGCGCATTTCTAACGGCCATCGTGCAGTTTCTGCTCCTTGCATTTGCCGTTTTTTGGCTCATTAAAATTGTTGTGACGGCTCGTACCCGCATTGCAGCTGAAGCTGATCGTCTGCTCAATGCCAAGCATAAGGAAGAGGAAGAAGCCAAAGCGGCTGCCCAAGCCGCTGCTCCGGCCCCGGCGCCCGCTCCGGCTCCTTCGGCTGAAGAACTTGAGCTTCTGCGCGAGATCCGCGATCTGCTGAAGGCTCAAAAGGGAACGGCAGTCAAGGACGAATAAGAACTGCAAATTCTGCAGCGAATAAACCCGCCGGAGGTTTCGAACTTCCAGCGGGTTTTTCATGACGGCTTGAAAGCGGGAAGATCATTGATCTTCCCGCTTTGCCTGGGATGAGGCTTATTTGGGTCTCAGGCCTTAAAGGCGGCTTCAAGGTTGGGGACAACCTGCTTCTTGCGGCTCATGACGCCGGGCAGCCACGGCGTGCCTTCAGCAGTTGTGCCGAACGCACCGGCAATCTTTGCGGGATCATCGGAGACCATGAGCAGAAGCGAACCTTCCTTCATGATGTCCGTGAGGAGCAGGATGGCGGTATGGCGGCCATCGGCCTTGAGCGCGGCGAGGTCAGCGAGCAGCTCAGGGATGCGGTCTTCGAGGAGCTTGAGGTCGACGAGCTCAAGCTGGCCGATGCCGACCTTCGAGCCGGACATGTTGAAGTCTTTGAAATCGCGCATGATGAGGTCGCGTGCGGCAACGCCCTTGACAGCGGATTTGGCGGTAAAGAGTTCCATGCCGAGCGCTTCAATGTCTTCAATGCCTGCAATTTCGGCAAGTTCAGCCGCGGCAGCCTTGTCGGCCGGGGTGCAGGTCGGGGACTTGAAGATCACCGTATCCGAGAGAATCGCACAGAGCATGGCGCCGGCGATATTCTTCGGCGGCACAAAGCCGAGGTAGTCATACATGCGCTTGAGGATCGTATTCGTGCAGCCGACGGGCATGATGACAATTTCGAGCGGCGCCGAAGAGGTCATGTCGCCGAGCTTATGGTGGTCAACGATGCCCTTGAGCGTGCAGTCTTTGAAATCATCGGGCGCCTGATTGAGGTCGGAGTAGTCGACGATGTACACGTCCTTGCCCGCGACGCTCGTCACGACTTCAGGCGCTTGCAGGCCGAAACGCTCAAGCACGAAGGCGGTTTCCGGAGCCGGCGTTCCCTGGGCAGCAGCCTTGACGTCAAGGCCGCGCTGGCGGTAGAGGTCGGTGCAGGCGATGGCCGAGACGATGCTGTCGGTATCGGGGTGCTTATGGCCGAGAATGATGGCGGACATTGTGATGAAGCCTTTCTTCAAAATGGGGAAATGCAGGCGTTTCCAGAGGAATACGCCGACGGGATGTTCAATCTGATAATTGTAGGCGAACTGCAAGCACCTTAATCAATAGGCTTTATCTAATAAACCGAAAAATAAAATAAATGATTGGGCGTCCAGATTTCTGCGGGATATCACTTGTACCAAATAGGTGCGGATGAGAATCATTCAACTCTCAAGCTTTGATTCTGTGTTGCTTTATTTTTGTTGAGAACGATTCTCAGCTGATACGCTATTCGAAAATTGAATATCGAGGGCCGTTTTCAAAGGGTTATTCCTTGAGGTCCTGTGGGGAGCGGCTAGGTTAAAAGTCTTACATCCTTTGGCTGATGAGAAAAATGAAAACGGCTGAAGCGGTCATTTCGCGCTGAACTATTGCGCTGCTGAACCTCTTCGCAGGTGAGCGGCATGAACGGTTTCGGCGCAACCTTCCACGGAGATCCCCTCATGAGAGAAGACAAAACCGTCGACGGACCGGGCAGCATCGGCTTTTCACGTCGATCGCTGTTAAGCGGCGCTACGGCGGCTGGTGCGGCCGGCACGTTCGGATTCTCGGCGCTTATGCCCGTTGATAAGGCGCTTGCCGAACAGGTTGAGGCTTTGAAGGCAGACGGATGGGAGGCGCATCCTTGCGCCTGCAATGTCTGCGGCGGCTACTGCGGCCTTTTGGCAATGCATAAGAAAGGTGCGCCGGTTTCGCAGGAAACGGTGCGCATCATGCCGAATCCAACCCATCCGCAGCGCGGCTGCTGCGCGCGCGGAGCACAGGCAATGTGGGTTTGGAATCATCCGATGCGCCTCAAGAAGCCCTTAAAGCGCGTTGGTGCCCGCGGTGACGGCAAATTTCAGGAAATTTCCTGGGATCAGGCCTTGAATGAAATCGCCGAACGTGTAAAGGCGATTGTTGAGAAAGACGGTGAACGAGCTGTCACCATGTCTTCGCACAATTTTTCGGCCATGCAGAAGTGGTTCGGCTGCGCCTTGGGCACGCCCAATGTGATCAGCCATTCATCAACCTGCAATTCCGCATCCATTGCCGGGCGCCGCATGGTGTTCGGCAAGGGCTTTGACGGCGCCGGAAAGGTTGAACCCGACTATGCGCGCGCGAAATATCTGCTTTGCGTCGGGCGCACATTGAATTGTGCGATTGGCGTCGCTGCGGTGGTTGCCCGCGCGAAGACCGAAGGCTCCAAAGTCGTGTTTGTTGATCCGCGCATGCCTGAAGGCGCGCTGACGGGTTCTGAATGGATACCGATCCGCCCAGGCGCAGACTCGGCTTTCTTGCTCTCGCTCATCCATATTGGCATTACGGAGAAGCTTGTCGACTTTGAATTCCTTCGTCGGCATACCAACGCGCCCTATCTCGTTGAGACGGGTACGCGCCGTCCGATTGCGGCTTCAGAAATAATTGCCGGCGCGCCTGAAGACGCTTTTGTCGTCATGGATCGAAAGACGGCTTCTTATGTCGTGATGGGACTGAAAAAAGACGATAAAGGCAATGCTGTAGGCTTTGCAGAACCCGAGGGGGTCGATCCTGAGCTTGATCATGCGGCTCGGATTACGGCTCTTGACGGTCGAGAACTTGAAGCTGAAACCTGCTTCCGCGCATTCGCGGTATCGGCAGCGCATTGGACGCCGCAGGAAGCTGCGCGCACAACCGGTATTCCGGCCGAAACGATCACTCGCGTCGCGCGTGAATTCTTCACGCAGGGCGGCGTGGCTGATGACGGCTGGTATGCCTCGCGCAACGGCAACGACACGCACGACTTTGCGCTTCTTTCCCTTATTAATGCCTTTACCGGCCGCATTGACCAGCCTGGCGGCTTCGTGGTTACGCAGGGAGGAGGCTTTAAGGCGCCGGGCGTTTCGCTTTCGGGCGGCAAAGGCAAGGGACCGCACGGCGAGACTTGGACTGCTCCCGAGAAGAAGTCTCTCGACAAGATCCTTTATCCGGAAGGGTCCGGCACGTATTCCGCCGTTTTTGAGGCCATTGAGACCGGCAAGCCCTATCCGGTGCGCGCTGCCTTTTTCACCGGCACGACGATGTTCCACCGCGAGGCAAATTCCGCGCGGCTCGCCAAGGCGCTGATGGGGCTGGAGCTCGTTGTCGTTCAAGACATTTTCCCGCATGAAATATGTGACTACGCCGACTACGTGCTGCCGTGCACATACTTTTTGGAGTGGCATGAGTATGCAGGCGTCAAATGGGCTTTGAACGGCAACGTTCAGAAAAACGATGCGGGCATTGCGCCGCCTCAGGGCTGCGAAGCGCGCGAAGAGGTCTGGCAGTTTGCGGAAATCCTCCGCCGTGCTTATCCGGATCGTGCCAAAGAGCGCTTGGGGCTCGAGGAGGAGCTGAAGACTCGCGAGGCGTTTAAAGCCTGGTATGACGGCATGATGGATGCGGCCTGGGCCAAGTTCATCGCAGCGAAGAATAAGGCTAAGCCCGGCGACGGCGACCGTATTGCTGCGGAAGTCGAAGCGCAAGGGTGGTCTCAGACCGCGGTGAAGAAGTGGGGTGTTTATCCCTACGTGAAGCCCTTTGGCACGCCTACCGGCAAGGCTGAACTCATTTCCTTCTATTTCACGCAGAAGTACGAAGACAAAGGTGCTTCAGGGCTGCCGCGCTGGGTGGAATCGCCGGGATTTACGCCGCCTAAACCTCGCTCCAACGAGTTTGTGCTGATTTCGGGCAAAGACAGTTCTTCCTGCTCGGGTGTTGCCATGTGGACGTGGCCCACGAAATTCTTGGGTGACCGAAGCATCTGGATGAATCCGGCCGATGCCGAACGAATCGGCATTAAGAACGGTCAGGAGGTTGAGCTCGAGGGGCTCGACACCGGGGTGAAGGGGCGCACGACAGTGAAAATAACCAACCGCGTCATGCCGGGCGTTCTCTTCTCTCACGGATTCTCGGGAGGCGTTCGCACCAAGCAGAACCTCGGCGCATACGAATGGGTGCGTGAAGGCATTAATTCGCACTGGTTCTGCACGGGCTACCGTGAACCGGTGGTCGGATCCTTGTCCAATAACTGTTCGGTCCGCGTACGCGTCTGACGGTCATCCGGGAGAAAGCCATGGAAAATCATAAAAAGCTGGCGCATCTTCTTGATGTTACCCAGTGCGTGGGATGCTCGGCCTGTATTGTGGCCTGTGCCCAAACCAATTATCCGGACATGCTTAATGCTGAAAATACCGGATGGGAAAGTCTGCCGGCGAACATCCGGCGCGTATCCGCCGAGCTCGCCCGACGACCCGTTGAACTGCTTGTCCAATGCCAGCAGTGTGAGAATGCGCCCTGCATCACGGTCTGTCCGTTCGGCGCCAACAGCCATGATCCGGAAACGGGACAGGTGAAAACCGATCCCAGCCGGTGTGTCGGCTGCGGCTACTGCGTGACGGCGTGTCCGTACGATGCACGGTGGATGCATCCAAAAACGGGACTTCCGGTCAAATGCATGGGCAAAGGCTGTGAGTCGCTTCTGAAGGCCGGCAAGGATCCGGCCTGCGTTGCGGCCTGCCCGGCATCGGCCCGTGCATTCGGCGATATCAACGATCCTTCAAGCGCTATTTCTCAGCGTCTGCAGCACGGTCGCTCCGAACGTTTGATGCCGCAAAAAGGTACTCGTCCTAATTTCTTCGTGGTGGTGAACAAATGACGGCTGAATACATGAATTTGACCGCACAGGCGGCCACCAGCCACTGGGGATGGACGATTGCGTTCTTCCTATGGTTTGTCGGTCTCTCCGGCATGTCGCTCTTTCTCAATTATTGGGTCAGAAGCCGGCGGATCCATTACGCGGCAACGGCTGCTGCCGTCGTCGGCACGCTTTTGGTCGTGAGCCACCTTGGACGCATCCTCAATTTGCCCGCGGCAGCTTTCAATGCGCTCATCCATTGGAGTTTTGGTTTCACCAGCTGGATGTTTATCGGCATCTGCATTCTCGCTGTGCTTTGCGTTGTTACTGTGCTTCAGGCATGGCTGATGACGAAAGGGTCAGCCCTCGGGATGCGCTGCGGACTACTTGCTTTTGACGCAGTCCTGGGCGTTGCCGCTACGGCATATTCGGGCTTTCTCCTGACTCAGGCAGTGGGTGTGCCGCTTTGGACAACGGCGGCGATTCCAGTGCTCTGGATTTTTTCGGGACTGGCCTGTGCGGTAGGGTTGATTGAAATCCTGGCAGCGGCCGGCAAGCTCGACGCAGAGTCTCCCCGCTGGCTGCATGCTGCGGGCTGGGCGGTGCACGGCGGCGAAGCCTTTGTGCTTTTTGCTTTCGTTCTCACGGCGCTTTCAGGTACGCCGGGTGCGGCAGCAGGTGCAGAAAGCCTCGTCTCGGGCAGCACCAGTCTGCTTTTCTGGGGCGGCGCGGTCGGCTGCGGCCTGCTGATCCCGTGTATTACAGCTTGTCTGAAGAGCTTGCCGTCAGCAGCTTTGGGCGGCGCAGCTGCGCTCATCGGCGCACTCTCGCTGCGTGCGGCGATTCTCTTTGCCGGGACATTTGATCCGGTCATTTGGCCGCTTTAACGCTTCGAGCAGAATTTCCCATCCAATGCCAGGCTTGCCGCTGAGCATTGGGTGGGAGGAACCGTGAGGTCCGCAGCGTCTGTTTCTCAAGTCTGCGGGCGATTGAGCAGCTGCCGCAGCTCATCGGTCCCATGCACATTCAGACGCCGGTAGATATTGGCTCGATAATTCTCAACCGTTCTTTCAGAAAGCCGGAGTCTTTCTGCAATTTGCTTATTGGAGCAGTTTTCCAGGAGGAGCAGCCGCAGAACATCTTTTTCTCGATCCCGCAAGTCGTTTAACGTCCAGTCGAGATCGGCCTGGGCGTTGAAGCCGTGCCGATGAAGCGTATCTACGCGCAGTGCTCGCTCGATAGCCGCGATGAGATGATCTTTGTCTACGGGTTTGGTGAGAAAGTCAACGGCTCCGCGCTGCATGGCCTTCACTGCAAGCGGAATGTCTCCGTGCGCCGTGAGAAAAATAATCGGCATGCGAATCTGCCGTTCAATGAGAACCTTCTGCACCTCCAGCCCGTTGGTCGTCGGGAAGCGGAAGTCGAGGATGAGGCAGCCCGGATCGGTCAGGAGGTCCCCAGCAAGAAATTCCTTCGGATCGGTATAAATGCGGATCTCCCAGCCTTCGAGCGAAAGCAGGCAGGAGAGCGAGTCACAGACATCGGAATCGTCGTCAACAATGCGAATGACAGTGGGCTTCATAGCGCAGCTCCTTCTTGACGAGGATCCGTCTGCTGAAAGGTCAGCACCACTCTGAATATCCCGGGAACATCCTCTGAGAGGAGAAGATCGGTTTCGTTTCGTTCGGCGATGCTTCGCACGACAGCGAGTCCAAGACCCAGTCCGTTCTCTTTAGAGGAATGCAGCGGCGACGAAAGTGCCTCTTGCTCTGCCGGCGTTAATGGCTGACAGCTGTTGGTGATAGTGAGTTTCACAGCCCCGTTTGGGAGGGTATCCATGTCCAGTTCAACATAAGGGACATCTGCTGAGGCGGCCGCTTCCGAGGCGTTCTTTAGGAGGTTCGTGAGCAGCACTTCAAGTTCTACGGCATCGGCCAGAACGGCGCCGGGCTGCAGTTTGAGGAGCGGCGGAATTTTGAGCGAGTGCATCTGTTTGAGGCGATCAGCCAGCACTCTGATAAAGCTTGAGAGTTCGATCTTGGCGGGCGTGCTGGCGCGCGAACGAGCGTAGAGACGAACGCGTTCGATGATCGTGCTGCAGCGCTGAAGTGTTGTGCGTGTTTTGCCGCAAAGTGCGCTCAGCTGCTGCCCTAGGGCTGTATTAAAGGCGTTCGGATTGCGTGCCAGCAGTTTGTCAATGGCCGCCAAGTAATAGCCTGCGGCTGAAATAGGCTGCAGCAGTTCGTGAGCAACAATGTTGGAGAGCTGAGCAGTTACGCTCGCTTTTTCCAATCGATTGAGCCGGTCTGATGCAGCTGCCAGTTCCGCGGTTCGCCTGCGTACGAGCATGTCACTGCGAATGGTGTGGAGAAGGCCAAAGAGGAGCGCTGCGGCAAAAAGCAGAATCCACAGGCTGTATTCTTTCCAGATCCGTTCTGCAGTCCAATGGCGAAGATATTCGTAGGGACCGAAGCGCAGCTCCTTGAAGAGTTTGTCAATCCGAGCAAAGTCGGTGGCGGGAAGCCACTGACTGTGCCAAATCTCTTCGGGTGAAATGGCATAGAGCGCCATTGTCACATTGCGCAGTGTCTCAGGAGGCAGTCCGGCGGAGGCGATGACTGTCCAGCCAGGGTAGGCGCTGGAAGTATGGAGGTATTTCATACTGTCGCCGGAACGCGGTTCGAGCACGCGGATTTCTTTTGCAAAAGGGCTCCCTACAGCGAGCATGAGCTCCATAAGGCCCGCCTTGACGAGACCGGCATCAACTCTTCCCGTCGCTACGGCTTCAACGACGCGTTCCATCGGCCGGCCGACTTCTTCAATGCGGGAGAAGAAGTTGTCAGGATCCCAACCACGCGCACTGATTTCTCCCAAGGCCGTCTGAGCATTCATAAACGCATCTTTGCGTGTAACGGCGGCGCTTTTTCCTTTCAGGTCCTCGAGCGTTTTAATCTGCGCATCGGATCTGCGGACGATGATCGCGCCGGCCATGCCTTCATTGGGGTTGGGCGCCATGGGGGAGGCGAGTGTTCCCAGGGCTGTGAACCCTTTTTGATGAATTTCCCAATAAAACCCCGCAGTACCTATGAAGAGATCTGCAGTACCGCGCTGAGCGGCAAGATGCTGCGCTTCAAGGTCGTCGCTGGAGACGATCAGCCGATAGTTTGAAAGCCTGCGTCTGAGCACCTCCAGTGTTTCGGAAATGACCTCACTGTGCATGTCCGAGAGCGTGAGCTTCAGGACACTCACGCGCAGTACCGGCTCTGAAGGCGACGGCGCAGCAGCGGCAGAAAGCATGAAGCCCAGCGCCAAAGCAGTGAAGGTCGTGCGGATAAAAAGCATGCAGGATTGTCAAAGGATTCAGTCGATAAATACCTTAGCGCATTAGGGAAGATGGGCGAACTGTTTGCTTGATCTACCCCTGCAATACCGGAGTACTCGCCTGTCGCACAATTGATTCCAGTCAATACCAACGGACCGGGTCTCTTAGGGGAGGCCCAGAAAAGGAGGACCAATATGATGGAACTATCTCGCCGGAAACTGCTCGTCGCCGCAGGGGCTGCCGCCGCTGCGGTGCCTGCCGCACACGCTGCCCAAGATCCGAGCCTTTCGGACAATGTTCCCAAAAAGTGGGACCGCACGGTAAAGCTCCTTATCGTGGGTGCCGGCGGCGCTGGGCTGACGGCTGCCGTGTCCGCTGCGCAGAACGGTCTCACAGACACGCTCATTCTTGAAAAGATGGCTTATATCGGCGGCAATACGGCCATTTCCGGCGGCGGCATGAATGCTGTCGATCCTGCACGTCAAAAAGCCCAGGGCATTGAAGATTCCATCGAGAATCATTATGAGCAGACGCTCAAGGGCGGTGACTATCGTGCCAATCCTGCTTTGGTGAAGGAACTCGTCGAGAATGCGCCGGAAACGGTGACTTGGCTCGAATCGATAGGCATGAAGTTTAAAGACAAGGTCTATCAGGTCTACGGGTCGCTTTATCCGCGCGGACATGCGCCGCTCGGTTCGCTTGGACAGGACTACATCAAGGTTTTGGTGGACCAGTGCAAGAAATACGGCATTCCTATTGAGAAACAGGCTAGAGTCGTACGCATCATTCGTGAGACTCCGCTTAAGGGCAAGGTTCTTGGCGTGGAGTATGAAAAAGGCGGCAAGCTCATCACGGTTCGCGCGACTAAAGCCGTAGTGGTGGCGGCCGGCGGATTCGGCGCGAATAAGAAGATGAGGGCGCTGCATGATCCGCGTCTCGCAGACCTCACGACCACAAATCATCCGGGAGCAACAGGTGACCTGCTGCCGCTGATGGTTGATGTCGGGGCGGATTTGACCGGAATGGACTTCATCCAATGCAACCCCGGCTGCCCTCCGGGACGTACGCATCGCGTACCGCTGCATCAGGGCGGCCGCTTCATCATTGTTGACCGCAACGGCAAACGCTTCATTCGTGAAGATGAACGCCGCGACGTGATCCGCGACGCTGTGCTGATTCAGCCTAAGGCAACCGCTTGGGGCATCCTTGATCAGACGCGCTTTGACATGATCAATCAAGGTCAGAAGGATGCTGCCTACAAGGGGCTTGAAACGGGTGATGCCTGGAAGGCAGACACGATTGAAGAGCTCGCTAAAAAGATGGGGCTTCCGCCTGCAGCGCTGAAGGCGACCGTGGATGAATTCAATGCGGGGGTCAAGGCCGGCAAAGACAAGCTCGGCAAATACCAGCGTAATCTCTTCCCGATCGAAAAGCCGCCTTTCTGGGGAGCTTATGTCGGCATGAGCGTGCATCATACGATGGGCGGTGTGGTGATCAATACGGCGGCTGAAGTCATTGACCGCCGCGGAGAGGTCATTGCGAATCTTTATGCTGCCGGCGAAGTGACGGGCGGCATTCACGGCGCCAATCGATTGGGCGGCAATGCCATTGCGGACTGCCTGACATTCGGCCGTCTTGTCGGCAAGGAAATCGCCGAGAAAAAGGCATAACTCACCTTTGCTTACCCTGAAACGGAGACTGTCCCTGTCATGTTTCCGGAACGCCTGGTTTGCTGATCCCTAATTTTCAGGACCCGGGGCAGGGTTTTTAGGTCAAGCAGCGCGAGCATATCGCGCTGCTTTTTCGTTGTGCGCCCAGCAGCGCACATGTGTCTATGCGGTGAAAGTCCGCTGTCCGCCCGAACAGGGGAAGGACTAGCAACTCGGCAAGTCGGGGAAGGCAACGACCTCGATGGAGGAAGCCGATAACAAAGCACCAGCCTGACGAACAGGAATCGGATGTGAGGCGTGTATCTCGGGAGAGTCGGCGACGATCGATTAACCCGAAACTGTTACGGAAGGGATGCACGTATATCCGGCAGGTAGGGGGCGAAGCACATGTGTGATACCTGGGGAGATCCATGCCGACGCCGCAAGGCTACCGAGGTCGAGAGGCTGAGGGATATCGGTATGGAAGTCAGCCGAGGCCGTAGTAAGGCGAATTATTCGTCATGAAGGGCCGAATCTGAGTTATGTAAGTAGAGAGCGTGGAACTCTCCGATGCGACGGCAGTAGCGCAAGTCGAATTTGAAGAGTAGAGCCCACACCAACCGATGGCCGGAAGCCTGAGGGAGGACGTGAGTCCAAAGGCCGACAAAAGCTGAAAAGAGGGGCCACGCACTGGACGAAAGCAGGAGGTTCAGTGATTTCACTGGAGAAAGTCCTCTCGGCGCAGAACATGCTCTTGGCATGCAAGCGTGTGAGAGTCAACAAAGGTGCTCCGGGCGTAGACGGAATGACCGTCGACGAGCTCGAAGGACACTTTCGCCGCCACTGGGCGAGCATTTGCGCTCACATTCGTGAAGGGAGGTACATTCCTTCGCCCGTGAAGCGCGTGGACATTCCAAAACCTGACGGCGGCACGCGTATGCTGGGGATTCCCACTGTACAGGATCGTCTGATCCAACAGGCCATCGCACAGGTGCTGGTCGAGCACTTCGATCCCACATTCTCGGAATTCAGTTACGGATTTCGACCGGGGCGCAGTGCACATCAGGCTATCGAGCAAACGCAACGCTACATAGCGGAAGGATGCTCGTGGATTGTCGAAATGGACCTTGCCAAATTCTTTGACACCGTCAATCACGATCGACTGATTTCGGTGCTGGAACGGAACTGCAGGGACAAGATGCTCATCCGTCTCATACGGCGCTACCTCCGTACGGGCATTCTGGCCGATGGGCTGGTGACTCCCCGAGACGAAGGAACGCCGCAGGGGTCCCCCCTCAGCCCGATCCTGTCCCTGATCGTCCTCGACGAACTGGACAAGTATCTGGAGAAACGGGGGTTGAAGTTTTGTAGATACGCCGACGACTGCAACATATACGTTGCGTCCGAGCGCGCAGGAAATCGCGTGTTGACAAACACGATCAAGTTCATTGAGGAGACGCTCAAGTTGCGGGTTAACCGCGACAAGAGCGGCGTCTTTCGCCCTCGACGAGCGAAATTTCTTGGCTACACTTTCGTGGGGAAGACGGGACAACCGCTAGTTCACCCGAAAAGCTTCAAGCGGCTGAAGGATAAGCTTCGTGCCGTCTTCTACAGGGCGCGCGGCGGGTCACTCTTTCGAACGATTGGGGAGCTCAATGCGATCCTCCGCGGATGGCGGCAGTACTTCAGGTTGGACAACCGCAAGGGCGTATTCGCGGCGCTCGACATACACATCCGACGCCATCTTCGTAAGTTGGTGTGGATTGCATGGAAACGACCGAGAACACGCGAACGAGAACTTCAACGTCGCGGCTTGGATGACTTTCGCGCGTGGAAGTCCGCCAACAACGGGCGTGGAGCGTGGTGGAATGCCAACGCACGCCACATGCGCGACGCGTTCCCGCTGTCTTTCTTCAAACAACACGGACTCTACAGCCTCCTCGCGATGCGCTGAGTCCCCCTCTACTACTAACTCGGAAACCGCCGGATGCCGAACGGCACGTCCGAACGCTCAGCACTGATTGAGCACTGCGGTGTGGGAGGGAGTGTCCGCAAGGGCACTCTCTACCCGATATGGTGCGGGTAACACATGCCCTCGGATGGATTTCTTCCCCGAGCGTGCTACTATCTCTACGGAGATTGGCGAAGTTTTTTGAAAGTGCATCGCCTGCCCTCCTAGAAAAGACAAGGCCCTTTCCGTTGGCGCGGATTGGGCCTTTGCCTTGTTGGCAGTGCCGCACGGCACTGTCATGGCGGCAAAAACCGCCAATTCTGAGGCCGCCCCGCGTTGGAGGGAGGCGAGCGACACCTTGCCGCTCAACCGTGAGTCGGATCATACCGGAACTTCCGAATACCGGATCGCTGATTTTTCAGTACTCGGGGCGCAATGGGTTTACACACGGTCGTCAGTGCTGCAGAAGCGCTGGTTATGCATATGAATAAGTGTGATGCTTTTCAAGCGCCAGTCGAAAGACGTCGTCGAGCATCCGCAGCGGCAGGAGACTCCCGTATCACGCGGAGCGTTAAGCCTGATGAAGGTTTTCGGCTCTTATGATGCGGCATCAGAACAGAGCGGCTGATTACGGTCGGTCACGCGTTCGTCCGATTACTTCGCGCTGAATATAAAAGGCACCTCTCATGCAGACTAAGACCTCCGCACTCCTTCTTGCCGCTTTTTGCGGTTTTGCCGTTCTTGCTTCCGGTTCGGCCGCTGCCCGCGAAGATACCGGTCTTGAGGGACACTGGGGCGGAGATCTGGTTTCACTCAAAACGGGCGAAAAATCTTCAGCCGAGCTGACGCTTGATCACTACGGCTGCTATGCACTTTCCATTAAGCGTGATCCCGGCATTGAAACGGGTTTTTATACCGTTCAGGACGGCAAGGTTGTTCTGAAGACAACGGGCGGCGCGCAGCGGCTCACCTTCATCGTTGAAGGCGAACGGCTGAAGGCTGAACCAACGCCGGATCAGCCGCTCCCTAAGGACTGCTGCGAACTCGAGCGCCGCTGATAATTTCAGTATTTGGAAAAGGCTTCGGCCAAAGCTGGCTGCACTTGGCCGTATTCGGCAACGACAAGCTGTGCAAGCACGCGAGCTTTCTGCGGGGTGAGCGTCCCGGCCGGGACATAACCGCGCTCCTGCCACTCGGCGAGTCCAGTTGTTACTGCGCCGGTCGTCACACGGCTGGCGCGGATAATCAGCACGCCCGCATCTGCGGCATCTGCCAATGCTTCATCCGTGCAGCAGTGGATCGAGCCATTGCCGGTGCCGGCATGCACAATTGCACGTGCGCCTGCAGCGCAGGCCGCACGCACCATCACGCCGTCGTCGTCAGCATGAGAGTAAACGATGTCGACGCGAGGAATCTCCAGCGCAGCAAGCTTGGGAATGGAAAAGGGCGTCTCAGAACCGAAAGCCCGTTCCGGACGACCGAGCCATAAGATTTCCGCACCGGCAATCAGTCCAAGCGGACCTTGAACATTAGGACCAAAAGCGGCTGCGTTCGTCGGGCTGATTTTCATGGCGTCCCGAGCCGAAAGGATCACGTCGTTGAGTGCCACGAGAACGCCGCGGCCAGCAGCTTTCGGATCCGCAGCAATGCGTACGGCATTGAGGAGGTTGAGCGGCCCGTCAGCGCTGAGGGCGGTCGCCGGCCGCATGGCACCGGTGAAGACAATGGGTTTCTGGGTTTTGGCTGTCAGGTGTGTAAACCATGCCGTCTCTTCCATCGTGTCAGTGCCGTGCGTGACCACGATACCGGCTGTGTCGGGATCGGCGGCTGCCTTTTCGATTGCTCGGCCGAGCTCAAGCCAGATACTGAAGGTCATCGAACTGGAGTCGATATTGGCGACCTGATGGGCTTCGATGCGTGCGAAATGCTGCAGTTCAGGCACCGCGCAGAGCAATGTTTCAACATTGAGGCCTTTGATGCGGTAGCCCGTCAGCATGAGCGGATCGTCGCCCGAACTCACGATCGTGCCGCCGGTGCCGAGGATTACGATTTTGGGAAGCTTGGCGCTGTCGGTCATGATTAAAAAGATTCTCCCTTGAGTAGCCGCGCCATTGTAGGCTGTCTGCGGGCTGTTCAGAAGCGCTCAGCACTGTCGGCCGCGAAGCTTGCGCGGCGGATCGTTGCTTACAGATATCTAGCTTTGCACCCTCGGAGATGATGCGTTTCACCGGTTGGGTGACAGGCAATTTTTACATAAGGAAACGGCGTCCGTTCCCTTACGGGATCAGACGCCGTTTTCTCTTGACCTCAGGGCGCATGTTACTGGAGGTTTCCATCTTCAGACCTCAGGAATTCCCCGAAGCTCGCCTTCAGATCTGGAAAAGAGGGCGCTCATTTGAGGATGTATAGCGCAAATACGGGGCGGAGTAATACCTTGAGCAATACATGACCAAATTGCTAAGGAATGGGGTATAGTGATTTCACTCTTCGGGAAAACCCGATGAAAACACCCTGCGCTTTCTGCAGGTGCGCTTCGCCCTTCAAGCGATCTTGCCCTGGAAAGACTCACTCATAGTCTCGGAGATCCTCTGATGAATACAAGCATTTTCAAGAAAACAGCCGCCGGCTTTGCGCTTGCTGCGCTGCTCGGCGCCTCGGCTGCCGTGCCCGCTTCGGCCGCGGAACTGCTCAACTCCTCCTACGACGTTGCCCGTGAACTGTTCACGGCGCTCAACAAACCCTTCATTGCGGAGTGGGATAAGGCTCATCCCGACGACAAGCTGACGATTCGGCAGTCGCATGCCGGTTCGTCCAAACAGGCTCTGGCCATCCTTCAGGGACAGAAGGCCGATGTCGTCACCTTTAACCAGGTGACCGATATTCAGGTACTGCATGACAAAGGCAAACTCATTCCTGCAGATTGGCAGGCGCGTCTGCCCAACCGCAGTTCGCCCTGGTACTCGACCATGGCTTTTCTCGTCCGCAAGGGTAATCCCAAGAACATTCAGGATTGGTCTGATCTCGCGCGTCCTGATGTGAAGCTTGTCTTCCCGAATCCGAAGACCTCGGGCAATGCCCGCTACACCTATCTGGCTGCATGGGAGTCAGCAGATCAGGCCAACGGCGGCAATAAGGCCCAGACCGAAGAATTCATGAAGAAGTTCCTGAAGAACGTGGCCGTCTTTGATACGGGCGGACGCGGCGCTACGACCACGTTTAATGACCGCGGCATTGGGGACGTGCTTATCAGCTTTGAGTCAGAGATCAACAACATTCGTAATCTCTATAAAGACAAGGACTATGTTGTTGTAGTGCCTAAGACCGACATTCTTGCGGAGTTCCCGGTTGCCTGGGTCGACAAGGTTGTTGAGGCCAAGGGCACGCTTGAGCCGGCTAAGGCCTATCTGAATTACCTCTACAGTCCGCAAGCCCGTGAGATCGTCACCTCCTTTTACTACCGTGTGAACGATCAAAAGACCATGGATGCGCTCAAGGACCGCTTCCCCGCCACCAAGCTCTTTACGGTCGAAGACAAATTCGGTTCGTGGGAAAAGGTGATGAAGGAGCACTTTGCAGCCGGCGCGGAGTTTGACCGTTTGGTCGCTGCCGGCCGTCAGTAACCCTTGAGACGAACTGCCATGCGCAGACGCAGGGTTCTGCCCGGATTCGGGCTTTCCTTGGGGACGAGCGTTCTTTTTGTATCGCTCGTCCTGCTTCTCCCCATGACTGCGCTCGTCGTGCAGCTCTCCGAGCTCACCTGGGCGCAGTACTGGGCGATCCTCACTCATCCGCAGACGACTGCCGCTTTTCGGGTGACGATTCTTTCGGCTTTTTGGGCCTCAGTCATCAACGCTCTGCTGGGGCTCCTTCTGGCGTGGATTCTGGTGCGCTACCGGTTTCCCGGGCGCCGGCTGCTTGACGGGCTGATTGATCTGCCGTTTGTGCTCCCCACTGCAGTGGCGGGTCTCACGCTCTCGGCACTCTTTGCTGCCGACGGATGGTACGGCGCAGTGCTTGCGCCCTTTGGCATTAAGGTGAGCTACACCTGGCTCGGCATCGTCGCTGCGATGGCGTTCACGAGCATTCCGTTTGTTGTGCGTTCGGTGCAGCCCGTGCTTGCTGAAGTCAACCGGAGCTGCGAGGAAGCCGCGCTCACGCTCGGCGCATCGCGGCTGCAGATCTTTCGCCGGGTGATTCTGCCTGAAATCGCGCCGGCACTGGCGGCGGGGACCGTACTCGCTTTCTGCCGCAGCCTCGGCGAATTCGGTGCGATTATCTTCATTTCCGGGAATATTGCCTTCGAAACGGAAGTGCTCTCGCTCGCCATTTTCATGCGGCTGCAGGAATTCGACTATCCGGCAGCGAGCGCCATTGCATCTGTCGTGCTCGGACTGTCGCTCGTTCTTTTCATTGCAGCCAATCAGATGCTTAAGCGTTTTGCACGCCGCATCGGGAGTCCGTCATGAGTGTGCAATTACAGGCAAATCGTCAGACGCCCGCGCAGTGGGCGCTCATTGGTCTGGGCATCCTCGCGGCCGGTCTCTTTCTGGCCGTGCCGCTTGCCTTCATCTTTATTCAGGCGTTTCAGAAGGGGATTGCTCCGGTTCTTGAGAATCTCGTTCACCCCGAAATGATTCATGCCGTTGCGCTCACGGTCTTCATTGCGCTCATCACGGTGCCGGTCAACATGATCTTCGGCGTGATGCTTGCTTGGGCTGTCACGCGGTTCTCGTTTCCTGGGAAAACGGTGCTCCTCTCGTGCATCGACATTCCGTTTGCGGTTTCACCGGTGGTGGCAGGTCTTATCTATCTGCTCTGGTACGGTGCAAATGGTCCTTTGGCGCCTTGGCTCGATGCGGCACAGGTCCAGATCCTCTTTGCCTGGCCGGGCATGGTGCTCGTCACGATTTTTGTCACCTGTCCCTTTGTGGCCCGAGAACTGATTCCGCTCATGACCAGTCAGGGGTCGAGCGAAGAAGAGGCGGCGCTTTTGTTGGGTGCGTCGCCTTGGCAGATGTTCTTTCGTGTGACGCTGCCCAAAATTTCCGGCGCGCTCCTTTATGGAGTGCTCCTCACCAACGCGCGCGCGATCGGCGAATTCGGCGCGGTTTCCGTCGTCTCCGGATCCGTGCGGGGTGAAACCATGACGCTGCCCCTGCAGATTGAGCTCTTAGAGCAGGACTACAACACCGTCGGCGCCTTTACCGCCGCCGCGCTGCTCGCGCTGCTTGCGCTGGCCACGCTTTTTCTGCGCCGTCATCGCCGCCGCGCCTGATTTCGGAGAGGACACAAAATACAAATGAGCATTGATATAGAAAACATCCGAAAGCGCTTCGGCAATGCTGAAGTGCTTTCCGACATCAATCTGAAGATTGCATTGGGCGAGATGATTGCGCTCTTGGGTCCCTCGGGGTCAGGCAAAACGACGCTCCTGCGCATTCTTGCCGGACTGGAGACCGAAACGAGCGGACGCATCCGTTTTGGAAATAGCGACGTCACCCAACTCACCGCCGCAGAACGGCGCGTGGGGTTTGTCTTTCAGAACTACGCGCTTTTCCGCCATATGACGGTTGCCGAAAACGTGGCATTCGGACTGACGGTGAAGCCCCGCAGCGAGCGGCTGCCGAAAGCCGAAATTGAGAAGCGCGTTGCGGAGCTTTTGGCCATGGTGCAGCTCTCTGATAAAGCTGGTCACTATCCGGCGCAGCTCTCGGGCGGTCAGCAGCAGCGCGTGGCGCTTGCCCGCGTGCTGGCGGTGGAACCTCAGGTGCTGCTCCTTGACGAGCCCTTCGGCGCATTGGATGCTCAGGTGCGCGAGGAGCTGCGTCAATGGATCAAACGTCTGCACCGAGAGCTCGGGTTTACCGGCGTATTTGTAACGCACGATCAGGAAGAGGCCATGCAGGTTGCCGACCGCGTCGTCGTGATGCATAACGGCCGCATAGAGCAGGCTGATAAGCCCGCGGAAATCTGGGAGCATCCGAAGACACGCTTTGTGATTGAGTTTTTGAGCGATGTGAACCGGATTCCGGCGATGATCTCGAACGGGCGGCTTCACGTCGGAACGATTGATCTGGCGCTTGACGGCGGCGCTGACGGAAGGCCGGTTGTCGATCCGAAATCCATTCCGGACGGTCCGGCGGATTTGCTTTTGCGTCCAAAAGATGCCCGCATGCGGCGGCTGGAAGCTGAGGAAGATTCTGCTGCCGCGCAAAAGGCGGGGCTGCTCCCGGTGGTGATCCGCAGCGCCGTTCCCAAGGGCGGCGCGATTCAGGTTGAAGCCGAACCGGAAGGCTGGTACGAGAACACCCTCAACGCTTATGTGCTCGAGGATGCGCTGCCGCGGCTTGGGCGCGGCTATCTGATGAGTTTTGAGCGCGCTTACCTCTATCGAGGCGAAGAGCGTCTGCCGGTTCATGTCCGCAAACCCCGCTGGCCGTTTGTCGGTGAGCACGGCCATGAGCATTCATCGCCAGAGGCTGCCGAACCGCCAAAGGCGCTTAAGCATGAAGCTGCGCTTTTCATTTGATTGGTATGTATTTAAGGATGAAGTATGTCCCCTGAAACCGTAATCGACGTTGTCGGCGCTACGCCGCTCGTGCGTCTTGAGCACCTTGTCCCCCATAACGGCAGTGAAGTTTGGGTGAAGCTCGAAGGCAATAATCCTGCCGGTTCCATCAAGGACCGCGCTGCCCGATCCATGATTGAAGAGGCTGAAAAGCGCGGAGATATCAAGCCGGGCGACGCACTCGTTGAAGCGACGAGCGGCAATACCGGCATCGCGCTCGCCATGATTGCGGCCTTGAAAGGGTATCGGATGAAGATCATCCTGCCGGCCAATTCGACGGCGGAGCGCTGTGCGGCCATTCAGGCCTATGGTGCGGAACTGATCCTCTCGCCCGCTGAAAAAGGCATGGAGGGTGCGCGCGACCTGGCTAATGCCATGGCTCAGCGCGGTGAAGGGTGGCAGCTTGACCAATTCAACAACCCTGACAATCCGCTTGCGCACTACCGCACAACAGGCCCTGAAATTTGGACGCAGACGGCCGGCCGCGTGACGCATTTCGTCTCGGCCATGGGCACGACCGGCACCATTACCGGCACGTCGCGCTTTCTGAAAGAAAAAAATCCCAATGTACGTGTGGTGGGTCTGCAGCCGGCAGAAGGAAGCCGCATTCCCGGTATTCGCCGCTGGCCGGCGGAGTATCGGCCCGGGATTTACCGTCCGGAACTCGTTGATGAAACACTCGATATTCTGCAAAAAGATGCGGAAGATACCGTTCGCGCTCTGGCTCGCCGTGAGGGCATTTGCTGCGGCATCAGTTCGGGCGGTGCGGTTTCAGGAGCGCTTCGTGTGGCCGCGGCCAATCCCGGGGCTGTGATTGTCACGATCATCTGCGACCGCGGAGATCGGTATCTCTCCACGGGGATTTTCAATCAATGAGGGTAAGTCGTTAACAGACACATCTTTTGGTCATGAGTTGTTGCTGTCCCTAAAGACAGACCAGCGCTCCCGATAGACTCAGCTGAGCCAAGGCATCGGCCTGATTTCGGCCGATGCCTTCTTATTATTTTTCGGGAGCGCGAAATGAAACTCGCACACACTGCCCTGATTGCCGCTGCAGCCGGCGTCCTAACCGTGACGCTTGCGGGCTGTTCGGCCCCCACGAATGGAGAGCGTTCTCCAGCATTTGCCGCAGCCGAAAGTCTTCAGCCGTCTGAAGCCTCCGCCGCATCGATCGGCGTTTATGAGGGGCTCCTCCCTTGCGGCGACTGTGCCGGCCTTCGAACGACGATCTATGTTCGCGCCGACGGAACGTATACGCGCATTTATACCTACGAAGGTGAAAAGGATGACCTCGGCCGCACGCCTTCTTTTTCTGAGGCCGGCAGCTGGAAGCTCGAGGGCAGACGATTCACCTTCACGCCCAAAGACCATTCCCCGGCTTGGCTTGCTGATTCGACTGAGCATGGTCTGAGACTTTTGGATGGAGAAGGCAGCCCTGTCGAAGGACCGCTTGGTCCCATGTACGATCTCCAAAAGCGTTGAAATACCGATGATTTGTGATTGGATAATCAATCACAAAAATTAACAAATACTATTGGAAATAGTTTTGTAATAACGGTAAGCTAATTTACAGCTACATCGGAAGAGAGGATTCTCCTCAGGTTCCGATCCACCCTTTTGGAGTGCTTTATGAAAGCTTTTTCGATGCTTGCCAGCGCCATGCTCGCCGCTGCTATTGCTCTGCCGGCCGTTGCCGCAGACCAAACCAAGCTCTACGATCCGATGGCTGAAGCCGAAAAGATCGTCGTGCCCGTTGAGCTCCTCAGCAAGGACGGTGCAAAACCGATCGGCAATGTTGTGATTGTCAAGAATGCCTATGGGTTGGCCTTCTATCCGCAGCTGAAGGATCTTGCGCCTGGTCTGCACGGCTTTCACGTTCACGCCAATCCGGACTGCGGTTTGACCGAAAAGGGCCTTGGCATGAAGGCTGGCGGACATTGGGACCCGGATAAGACGGGCAACCATTCCTATCCGTGGGATGACAAGGGGCATAAGGGCGATCTGCCGAGTCTTTATGTGAATGCTGACGGCGTGGCTAATGTGCCGGTATTGGCGCCGAAGCTCAAGACGCTTGACGAAGTGCGCAGCCATGCGCTGATGATTCACGTCGGCGGCGACAACTTCCATGATCATCCTGCTGCCCTCGGCGGCGGCGGTGCCCGCATGGCCTGCGGTGTGATCAAATAATGGATGCGATGAAAATCTAATCCTTAGCTTCAGCCGGCTTCGCAAATCTTTGCGAGGCCGGTTTGATTTTGAGAGCAAGTGCGGCTCTGCTCAGTCTCTCCCTAAGATTAGCTTCAGTGGCGGGTGATAAATTGACACTCAGCTGCTTGATCAATGAAGAGCGCCGCTCACTCTAACTGCGGCGCTTTTTTTCTGTCTGACCGAAGGGATATTTCGGCAAACGGTGAGACGCATTGGAGGATTCGAATATGACTCGCACGCACGCTTATCAAATGACGGCCGCTGCCTGCTGCCTAGCGGTGCTGCTTGCCGGCTGCGCGACGACCAACGGGCCGGTTCCGATGCCTCAGGCGCCTGCGCCCGTTGAAACGCCGGACGTGAAAGCGGTCAAAGCCATGGTGCTGCCGATTGACGATACCGTGACGGTGGCGGAAGCTTTCGCGCAGTACGGCTCCTGCCGGCCTGGCAGTCAGGTCTGGGAAGAGATCGAAGACGGCGACGTGCAGTTCAGCTGCACTTTTGACGACGGCGCGCTCGTTCAGTTCGATTTCCGCAAGGGCGACGACGAAAAGTTCAAGATCGCCATGGTGACATTTACCTCAATGAACGATGCTGAATTCGCAGGGGTAAGTGTTCGCGGCCCCGATGCTGAAGATATGCTCAAGCGCGTCTACTTCAATAAGAAGCTCTTCTGAGGCATTGCGCTTCTTGAAAGCGAAAAGAGCCCGCAGCGCAGCAGTGCCTGCGGGCTCTTTTCATTTTGTGACGGGTGAAGAGACCCGGACGGCGCACTCGGTCGAGTTTTCCCGAGTGCGCCTTCTTTTGGGTTTTGAATCTCACCCAGTTGCGCATTATTCAATGCGTTCGCCGTGGATCGCCAGGTCAAGACCCGTAAGCTCTTCGTCCTTCGTGACGCGCAGACCCATGGTCTTCTTGATCACAAAGAGAATGACGAAGCTCACAATGCCGCCGTAGATCAGCGTGGCTGCGACCGAGAAGATCTGGATGCCGACCTGCGTCATCATCGGCGGGAGTTCGGAGCCCGTCACTGCGCTCGTTGCAAAGAAGCCCGTCAGAACGGCGCCGAGCATGCCGCCGATGCCGTGTACGCCGAAGGCGTCCAAAGAGTCGTCATAACCGAGCTTGGCTTTGACGACGGCAACCATCCAGAAGCAGAGGACGCCGGCAACAAGACCGATGAAAAGTGCTGGGGCAGGTTCAACGAAGCCCGAAGCCGGGGTAATCGCGACCAAACCGGCAACCGCACCGGAAATCATGCCGAGGAGCGAGGGCTTGCCGCGGGAAATCCATTCGGCCGCCATCCAGGAGATGGTGCCGGCAGCCGCAGCGATCTGCGTGACAAGGATCGCCATCACAGCACGTTCATTCGCAGCCAGACCGGAACCACCGTTAAAGCCCATCCAGCCGAACCAGAGCAGGCAGGCGCCGATCATCGCAAAGGTGAGGTTGGCCGGAGCGAGGTGCTGCGAACCGTAGCCAGTGCGGCGGCCGAGCATCAGGCAGGCGACGAGACCGGCAATACCGGCATTGATGTGCACGACCGTGCCGCCGGCGTAGTCAAGCGCACCCATCTGGAAGAAGAATCCGTCGGAAGCCCAAACCCAGTGGCAGATCGGGGCATACACGAGAAGACTCCAGGCCACCATGAAGACGCAGAGCGAAGAAAATTTCATGCGTTCAGCGAGCGACCCGGTGATGAGCGCGGGAGTCAGGATGGCAAATGTCATCTGGAAGAAGACAAAGAGCAGTTCCGGGATGGACCCCGAGAGCGTTGAAATGCTGATGCCCGAAAGGAAGGCCTTGGAGAGACCGCCGATAAAGGGGGTGCCTTCTGAAAAGGCAAGCGAGTAGCCGACGGCGTACCAGAGAATCGACATCAGGCCGCAGATTGCAACCGACTGGGCGAGCGTGCTCAGCATGTTCTTCTTGCGCACCATGCCTGCGTAAAAGAGGGCGATGCCCGGAATGGTCATGAAGAGCACCAAGAGACCGGCGATCATGATCCAGGCCGTGTCAGCCTTGTCAAGCACAGGTTCGTCGCCCGCAAAGGCGGGAATGGCCGCAATGCCGAGGGCCAGCGAGGGGAGAAGTTTCTTAAGGGAAGTCATGTTTGCCACCTTCTTCAAAGGGGTTTAATTCCTGAATGCGTGCGTATATGTTTTGTGCGGCTTTGCTTCAGATGGCGCCTTCGTCTTCTTCACCCGTGCGGATGCGCACGACGTGTTCGAGCGGGCTCACGAAGATCTTTCCGTCGCCGACCTTGCCGGTGCGCGCGGAAGCAAGAACAGCTTCAATCACGGTGTCAACCGCGTCGTCAGTGACGGCGATGTCGATGCGGATTTTGGGAAGAAAGTCGACGACATATTCCGCGCCGCGGTAGAGCTCCGTATGGCCGCGCTGACGGCCGAAGCCCTTGACTTCCGTAACGGTGAGGCCGTGAACGCCGGCGGCGGAAAGGGCCTCGCGGACGTCGTCGAGCTTGAAGGGCTTGATGATGACGGTGACGAGCTTCATGAGAAGGGTCTCCTGATGTTGAGTACTGAATCAAAGGGGAGCGGCAGGCATCGTTTGTGACGTGCAGCCGCTTTGATGAGGACTTGAGCAGAAAGCGTGCCAAAACTCGGGTTAGCCCTGATATCTCTTCTTTTTTTAGGTGCGTTCACGGTCATGGGTGCGGACGGCCGGCGCTTACGCTGACTTGGAGTTCGGCGCCGGGGCTGCTTCTCACCGCTGACAATGCATACTGCGCGCCAATCCGGATGGTTCTGCTTTTCTATTGCCCAGAATTCCGCGTGGAATAGGCGAGATTTCAGCGGAGCTCCGCACCGCTGCCGCGCCGCATGGATGCGTAACAGTGCGTGAATGTCGTCTTGCGAGGCATTTGTTTACCGCACTGGTGCGTATATTGATCGGGGGATCGGAAGCTGCTGCCGCGCACTTTCTTGGTGCGTTACGGCTTTTCCTTCGGGTTCTTGGTACGGGTTCTCTTCATAGAACTGCCGCCGAAGGCATGCCCCATGAGGCAAAATGCTTCCATCCGCGCGCAGGCTTGGATTTGAACTGACGTTTTGCCTAAAGACGGTTTGTTCCGGCACTGCTCAAGCATTTTGGAGACCTGAATCGTGAAGCATGAAGAGAAGAAAAAGGACGAGGACGAGGGGCCGAAGTTCGATGAACGCGGGGAACCGCTGGTGATCTTCAAGCGCACTTGTCCGGCCATGAACAACGCTGACTTGGCTGCCAGAGCGAGTTTTTTTGCTGCCATGCGCGCAATGAGCGATGAAGATTTCAAGGCCGGGCGCGGTCTTACTTTTCAGACGATGGTACGTGAGGATCCGCGCTACCCCGCGCGTCAGATTCAGTTCGTTTTCGGCATCCGTCCGCGGACGGCGCGCACCTATGCGGAGATGGAGGCTGAAGCGGTCGAAGTCATTAACGCCGCGCATAAAAAGTTTTACGCAGCGGGCAAGCGCTGAGGTTTTTCTGCTCCCCAGCAGCGGCCCGATTCACGAGCGGCACGATTTTTTTTGTCGAGGCCAATCCTATTAACACTAAGCGCCTCAGCGTGCCGGCCGCACTGTTCTGGAAAGGGTCGGCATAAAGCCCGTGAAAGAGAGGCGCTCGGATGCTGCAAAAACATTTTTCATGCCCCTGATGCAGTCCTAAGCCGCTCAAAGATTGCGACCTAAGCCTTCTGAACTAGAAATGGCCGTTTTGCGCTGATTTCTGGCGCCTGCGCTTGCCTCGGCCGCAGCCAAGGCGAGTTGTCGTCAGACATTTCATTAGTTATGATGATTTAAAAAATCTTCATACGATTTATTGCCCGCCGCCGCAGCGCGCGGCCTTCCTATTTTCTCAGAGACTCCTTCCTCATCGTGACCGTCCTCAAAAAGCGAATAACGCATTACTGGTCCATACGCGCTCGGGCTTTTGCCGATCAGCGTTTGCGGGAACTCGACAGTCCGAAAGCGAGACGCTGGCTCGAAGAGATTGTTCCGAAACTGCCCGAATCAGCAGACAACAAGCCATTGCGAGTGCTCGATGTTGGTGCAGGCACAGGCTTTTTTACTTTTTTGCTTTCGCCGCTTGGGCATGAAGTTGTCGGCATTGATCTTACGCCGGCAATGATTGCCAAGGCGAAAGAACTCGCCCGGCATCTCAACATCTCCGCAGAGTTTTTTGTAATGGACGCCGAAGCTCCGAGCTTTGCGCCCGGCAGTTTCGACGCGGTGATATCCCGCAATCTCACCTGGACGCTGCCCAATCTCGAGCGAGCCTATCGCGCCTGGGCAAAACTGCTGCGTCCCGGCGGGGTTCTCATCAATTTCGATGCGGATTACTGCCGAGAGCATTGTGATGAGCTGCCGAAACTTCATGCTCACAAAGATATATCGCCTGCGTGCTGGAGAGAGTATGAAGCCATCAAGCATGAGCTTCAGCCCGGTCAGGGCGTGCGGCCCCATTGGGACGCAGTGCTCCTGCGGGCAGCAGGCTTTGCTGACATTGCGTTCGATCATGGCGTTTGGCAGCGCATCTACAGTGAGATTGACGAATTTTTTAATCCGACGCCTATTTTTGTACTCTCAGCACGCCTGCCGCAGGAAACAATCCCATGATGAACGAAGCGACCTACGCGGAGGCCAACCGTACCTATTGGACACATCGGGCGCCGAGCTACGGCGACGTGAACCGCAAAGAGCTTGCTACTGCACAGCGCCGTATCTGGACTCAGACACTCGACGTGCGCATTCAGGCTCGCTTTCCCGATCGTGCCCGCAGCAGCATCCGTGTGCTCGATGTCGGCACTGGGCCGGGATTCTTTGCGGTCATTCTCAATGCGTTGGGGTATGCGGTGACCGCCGTCGATTACACCAATGCAATGCTCAATGAGGCACGCCTCAACGCGGGTGAAGCAGCTGAGCACATTCACTTTCATTGTATGGATGCTGAGAAACTCGGTTTTGCGGATGCGAGTTTTGATGTTGTTGTCTCACGCAATCTCACCTGGAATCTCCCGCACCCTGAGCGCGCTTATGCTGAATGGGCACGCATTCTCAAACCCAACGGGCTGCTTCTTAATTTTGATGCTAACTGGTATCGCTACCTCTATGACGCCTCTGCACAGGCTGCCCATCTCGAAGATCGCGCCAACGTCTATGCATCAGGCGCCGAAGATGACACCTTAGGGACCGATGTCGCCGCTATGGAAGCGATTGCCCGCCGCGCAGCCCTTTCTCGCCGAATGCGGCCTGCGTGGGACCACGCTCTTCTCCGTGCGCTTTCCATGTGCGTCACGAGCAATGAAGACATCTGGAAAGAGGTTTGGACTGAGGATGAGCGCATCAACAACGCTTCGACACCGATGTTTTTGGTGCAGGCAGTCAAGACTGCTGCGGCTGAGGAGGGATCGCAGTGAAACACTATGTGTTTTCGCGCTTGCTGCAGCTGATCCCCATTCTTTTCGTCATTACGTTTTTGTCCTTTGCGATGATGCGTCTGGCCGGCAGTGATGTTGTCCTGCAGTCCATGGAGCGTACGGGGATGGCCGCTTCTGATGCTGTTGTGGCGGCAGCGCGCGCGGAACTGGGACTCGACAAACCGTTTCTCACACAGTACTTCACCTGGCTGGGGAAGCTCCTCCAAGGCGACATGGGACGCAGTTACGTTTCGGGACGCCCAGTCTTTGAGACTTTCATTGCAAAACTTCCCGCAACGCTTCTGCTTACCGGGGTGTCTGTCGGTCTCACGCTTCTCGTATCACTGCCGCTCGGTATTTTTTCGGCGGTCAATCAAAACCGCTGGGGCGACTGGGTGATCCGCAGTCTGAGTTTTGTGGGCAACAGCATCCCCAACTTCTTTGCGGCGCTCCTGCTGCTTTACATCTTTGCTATTCAACTGCAGTGGCTGCCGGTGATTTCACGTCAGCTCACTGTTGAAAGTGTGATACTTCCGGCTTCCACGCTCGCGTTGGCGATGTCTGCCAAATATATTCGGCAGGTGCGGGCAACGGTACTCGACGAACTAAGCAAAGACTACGTATTGGCTGCCCGGGCCCGCGGGATCCCTTTTGCTGCCACGCTGATCTTCAGCGTTCTGCGCTCATCCCTGGTGACGATCATTACGCTTTTGATGCTCTCCATCGGCAGTCTTCTCGGCGGCACGGCCATTGTGGAGTCGATCTTCATGTGGGACGGCGTGGGCAAGCTTGCGGTGGACGCCATCAATATGCGCGATTATCCGATGATTCAGGCCTATGTGATGTGGATGGCGATCATATACGTCTGCGTCAATCTCATGACGGATCTTTCTTATCAGTGGCTTGACCCGCGGATTCGTTTGGGGAGGGGAGTCTCATGACCGCGCAGATCATCATGCCCGCTGCCGTGCAGCGTCGGCGGAAGGGCCGGCAGCGATGGGGGTTTTATGCAATTGCAGCTTTAGCCGCATTAGTATGCCTTACTGCGCTCTTTTCCGAATGGATTGCGCCATACGATCCCAATGCACAGATCTTTGCTTCGCTTTCGCCGCCTTCCTGGGAGCACTGGGCAGGGACAGACCGTTACGGGCGAGACCTCTTTTCGCGCATTCTGGTGGGACTGCGCACCAGCATTTTTGCCACTCTGAGCCTTGTATTCATCATTATGACGACAGGCACCATTGTGGGGATGATCTGCGGCTATCGCGGCGGATACGTCGATACGATCATGATGCGTATTTCGGACGTCTGCCTCGCATTCCCGGGCCTCGTTTTTGCGCTTGCAATTGCGGCGCTCCTTAACGGCGGCCTGGTCAATGCGGTGTTTGCGCTTGCGGCCATCAGCTGGCCCAAGTATGCACGAATTGCACGCAGTCAGACGCTGCGGCTGAAGGATTCAGACTTTCTCGCAGCCGCCAAGATGTCAGGCGCAACGACCGCGGCGCAGATTTGGCGGCACATCCTGCCCAACGCCATGGGACCGATTCTCGTCACGGCCATGCTTGATATCGGCACGATGATGATGGAATTGGCGGGGCTTTCATTCCTCGGTCTTGGCGCTCAGCCGCCCACAGCTGAGCTCGGCAACATGATGAGCGGCGGCAGAAGCATGCTGCAGACCTATCCCTGGGTGATTCTCGCACCAGGAGCTGCAATTCTCTTCGCTGTCGTGGCCTTCAACCTTTTGGGCGACGCCGTGCGGGATCGGCTTGACCCCAAAAACACACAACGCTGACCGATCGAATAAGTCATATCGGAAGACGAATGAACACCGGCGGGAAACAACTAAAAACCGCCTTTTTGGAGATGATCACCATGATGAACCTCAAACTCAGCAATCGCCCTCTGACGCTGCTCCTATCGGTATGCCTTGCAGCAGGTCTCGCCGCAGGCTGCTCGGGAGAAGACAAGGCAAAGCAGGGCAAGACGGCAGCTGCTCCCATGACTTTTGTTTTTGGAGACACTACCTTCAATCCCGAAAACGAAGAGCCTAATGTCAATCCGCATTTCAAATATGCCGGATGGGCAGCGATGCGCTACGGCGTCGGCGAAACGCTGTTTCGCTACTCCAACAAAATGGAGATCGAGCCCTGGCTCGCCACCAGCTATGAGCTCATTGATCCTCTGACATGGAAGCTCACCCTGCGCGAAGGCATTACTTTTTCAAATGACCGTCCGATGACTGGGGCTGCCGTCAAAGCGTGTCTTGAACATCTCGTGAAGGTCCATGACCGAGCGCAAGGCGACCTGATGATCGACTCGATCTCCGCTGAAGGTCAAACGGTTACGATCAAAACCAAGCGGCCCAATCCGACGCTTCTGAACTATCTCTCTGACCCTTACGGGATCATCTTTGACATGGAAGCGGGCATTACGGATGACGGCATCGTTGTCGGCACGGGTCCGTACAAAGTGACGAAACTGGTTTCGGGCGAAACGATCGAGCTCGTGCGCAATGAAAAGTACTGGAACGGTACGCCGGGGTTTGATCAGGTGAAGGTGCTCACGATTTCCGACGGCGACACGCTTACCATGGCGCTTCAGTCAGGTGAAATTGACGGTGCATACGGCATGCCGTATGCCAGCTATCCGATTTTCCAAAAGGGCGGCTATACCTTTACGAGCACCCCCACGAGCCGCACGTTTTTTGCGCATATGAACTTCAAGAGTCCGATTGTGCAGGATCCTGCCGTACGCAAGGCGATTGCAATGGGCGTGGACAAGGAGCGCTTTGTGCGCGATCTGCTGAACGGCAACGGTTATGTAGCCAAAGGCGCCTTTCCTTCAACTTTTGCCTTCGGCGGCGATTCGGTAAAGGCCAAACCTTACAATCCGGATCTCGCCCGAGCAACGCTTGACGCAGCCGGCTGGGTGGATTCAGACGGCGACGGCATTCGAGATAAAAACGGCCAGCCGCTGCGTATTCGCTGGCTCACTTATCCGAGCCGTCAGGAGCAGCCCCTGCTTGCCGAATCCGCTCAGGCTAATCTCAAGGCGATCGGCATCGATGTCGTTATCAACAATACGGCTGATCACAATTCGATTCGTGTGCGGCCTGAACTCTGGGACATTTATGTAAGCGCCATGGTGACGGCTCCCACGGGTGATCCGGCGTATTTCTTTACGACCCATGCGTTAGATCGCTCGGCAGTCAACAACGGACACTATCACAGCGACAAACTCGAAGCACTCGCCCGCGAGCTCAATGACACCTTTGATGTTAAAAAACGCGGGGAACTGGCCGTTCAAATGCAGCAAACCGTCCTTGACGATGACGCTTTCATCTTTTTCTCGCACCTGAAGATGAGCATGATCACGAAGGACACCGTTGTCGGACTCACTGCACACCCGACGGACTTCTATGAAATAACGGCAAAACTCGCACCGGCCCCCGCCAAGCAATAACCGGAACGCCTGAAAATGAGTTTTCACACTGATGAGGCTTTGCTTCGCTACGAGCATGTTGACGTGAGCTTCAAGGGCTGTGCTGTCCTGCACGACATCAGCATCTCCCTCGGCCGAGGAGAGATTCTCGCTGTCGTCGGCGAATCGGGCTGCGGCAAAAGTACGCTTCTGAGGGCTGCAGTCAAACTGCTCGGAGCGAGCGGACTCATCACCCGGGGGCACATCTGGTTTGAGGGCAAGGATCTTCCGGCGCTCTCCGAGAGGGCTCTGCGGCCTATTCGCGGGGCCTCTGTCGGGATGATTTTTCAGGATGCCTCCGCCTCGCTCGCGCCAGTTCGCACGGTGGGAGAACAAGTGTTTGAAGCGGTTGCCGCTCATGAACGCACTACAGAACGGGAAGTCCGCAAACGTGCATTCGATCTTTTCCGAACGCTGCATTTTGAAACGCCGGAACGGCTTTGGGAAAGTTATCCTTTTGAGCTTTCCGGCGGTATGTGTCAGCGTGTAGGCATCGTCATGGCGATGCTTCTGCGCCCGCAGGTTCTCCTCGCTGACGAACCGACGAGTGCGCTCGATGCCTCTGTCGAGGTCGAAGTGATGCGCGAACTGCTCGCTCTGAGAGAGCAGTTCGGCATGGCCATCATGCTCGTTACGCACGATATGGGTGTTGCGGCACGCATGGCCGACCGGCTGCTTGTGCTCAAGGACGGACGCATGGTGGAAATCGGTTCTGCGGCAGATGTCCTCCGTCATCCGCAGGCCGACTACACCAGAGCACTCATTGCAGCAACACCTCGACTACGGAAGAGCGCAGAATGATCCCCATTTTGTCGGTGCGCGGCCTCACTAAAGTGTTTGGAATCCCTAAAAGGGAACCCATCACTGCCGTCAGCAACGTTACGTTTGACCTCGCGGCCGGTACGGCGCTTGGCGTCGTCGGCGATTCAGGCTGCGGAAAGAGTACGCTCGTGCGGCTCATCATGCGTCTGATGCCTTCAACAGCTGGAACGATTCTCTTGAAAGGGCACGATATTACGCATTTGAATGAACGGGCGCTGCGCGAGGTCTACCGCACGATGCAAATGGTTTTTCAGCAGCCTGCGGCCTCGTTTGATCCGCGCCGAACATTGGGCGACGGGATCGGCGAGCCGCTTCGCAATCAAGGTCGTACCCGGCATCAAGCGGATCGATGCGCAGCCGAGCTGCTCGAACGCTGCGGACTGACGGCTGACATGGCTGCGCGTTATCCTCATGAAGTGAGCGGCGGGCAGTGTCAGCGTGCTGCCATTGCCCGGGCGCTGGCGGTTTCGCCCGAGCTCCTCATCTGCGACGAGGCAACGAGTGCGCTTGATGTCACCGTGGCCGGTCAGATCATGACGCTCTTGAAGGACCTCCGCCGCGAATCCGGACTCAGCGTCCTTTTCATCAGCCACAGTTTGGAACTCGTACAGTCTTTTTGCGATGAGATGCTTGTGATGAACCGCGGCAGCATCGTCGAGTCCGGTACGCCGGACGCGGTGATTGCTGATCCGCAGTCAGACTGCGCCAAACGGCTTGTTGCTGCCGCAGCAGCAATGTCCGCGGACTTTGAGGGCCTGCCGACCCGCGGCGGAACTTCGGTTGATCAGGAACTGCCTCGCTGACCGTCCAGTCTGCGGCGCACTTCGAGGGATCTTCTTCACACACGAGCACGCGGACTCAGCCGGATAACCGATGAAAGCCGTGAATGGTTCCCGGCTGGACCACATCCTTACGCTCAGGAAGCATAAGGCGCGACGCCGATCCAAAAATTTGCAGGCAAAAAACTCTGCTGTGCGGTCAAGCTCAATGACCGCAGCAGAATCAATTGCGGCTTGCTGCAGGGCTGCGGCAGACCGTTTCGCCCATTGATGCCCATTCGGTATCGGCAAAAATGGGATCTGAATCTGAAGAGTCAGAATCCAGTAGATTTGGAGGACAGAAACTCGGGCAGGATGTCGTCAATCTCAAGACCTCCGAGAAGTTCCTTCTCGTTGGGGTCACGGTCAGACGCCATATTGAACTGTTTTCTTTCCATGCAGACTTCCAGAACGCGGCGCAGCCAGGCGCTGCCGCCGGCCATTTTGAAAAATGCTTTCTGCTTATCCGTCATGCGCACGACGATCATGGCGTCGAGCGGTCTCTCTCCGGCGGGTTTTCGTCCGGAGCCGGGGCGTCTGCCGCCCCAATTGGGGTGCTTGTCGGTATTTTGCGAGGCTGCGAGCTTTCGTGCTGCCGCATTTCTGCGCGGACCGAAGATGACTTCTGGCATACAGAACCTCTCTTTTTTTGCGGGGAAACGAAGGTTTGATTTGATTATACGTATTGTTGGGATAGGATAGAAACATCACTAACCCGTAGAAATCATCAAAAATATTTAGAGAACTTCATAGGAGTACTACTTACAAAGTGTCGCATAAGTAATCTGCTCGACCGCCCATTGGGCTATGGCGGACTAGTTCTCCGCGCGACTATAGTGACGGTCAGGCTTCGGCCTAGATCTCTTTCGCATAAAAACCTCAAATTTCAAGATGAAAGCGAACGTGCACCCCGATTTACTGCCTAAGGGCGGTTCAGCCAGCCGTGACGTGCTGATCCTTGGCATCGGCAACATTCTTTGGGCCGATGAAGGCTTTGGCCCTCGCGCGGCCGAAGCGGTTCACCAGCGCTATGAAACACCCGCAGGCGTCGAAGTGATGGACGGCGGCACGCTCGGCGGATGGCTCCTTGACGAAATTCTTTCGACTCGCCGCATGCTTGTTTTCGACTGCTGCGACTTCAAGGAAAAACCGGGTACGCTCAAGGTGCTGCAGAAAAGTGATGTGAAGATCTGGTCGTCAACCAAGATTTCACCGCACCAGACGGGCTTCAATGATCTGCTTGCATCGGCTGCCATCTTGGGTTACGAGCTTGAAGATTTAGCGGTCGTGGGTATTCAGCCGGAACTGCTCGATGATTACGGCGGAAGTCTTTCGCCGCTGATTCGCAGCCGCCTTGACGAGGCTGTTGAGCTCGGCGCCAAATTCCTTGAAGAATGGGGTGTAAAGCTTACCCCGCGTCCGGCGGGAGCGAAGGTGACTCCGCTCAGCTTCAGTGTGCTCGAGCTCAATGAATATGAAGCCGGGCGTCCGGATGCCAAGGAAGCATGCCGTTTCGGCGATGAACGCTTCCTTGTACGGACGGCGGGGCACGCCGTGGAAAATCCCGAAGAAACAAAATAAGGAAGAATCCTGAGGCATCAGATATTTGCTTAGGTTTGGTGCTTTCAGTGAATTTGGAAAAGGAAACGTCGCAAATGTGCATTGCGCTGCCGATGAAGGTGCTCGAAAGCGGCCCGATGATGGTTGTCTGTGAACGCAACGGCCGCAGGCTTGAGGTGGATTGCTCCATGATTGATCAGCCGGCGGTCGGCGCATGGCTGCTGGTTTTTCAAAATCGAGCGCTGCGCGAAATTGAGGAAGCAGAGGCCGGCGAAATTGAAGCTGCTCTCGGCGCAACGGCTCGCGTCATGGCGGGTGATGTTGATGATGAGACAATCCGCTCGGGGTTTGGCGATCTGATTGACCGCGGTCCGGAGCTCCCGGAACATCTGCGCGCCCTTGTCGGCCGCGCCCCCGGAAAGCCGCTTTAACGGCGCTTCGCACCCCAATCAGAGCAAAAGGAATCTTCACAATGGCCAAATACACCCGCGTGTCGCAGATTGACCCGGAAAATCATCCGCTCTTCAATCGTCTGTGGACGACAGAAGGTTTTGAGCGGCTTACCTCCGAGAGCGTTGAAAAATTCCTGGACACCCCCGGTCTCAAGATCGCGCTTTTCGGTGATGATCCCAACAATCAGAAAGAAACGCTCGACATTCTCGTGATCGGTGCAGAGCTCAAAAAGGCGATTGAGGCGGCGCTCGCACCCGAAAACGGTGCTTGGATGAGCGATGTGAAGGAGGGCCGTGCCTTGGCTGCCCGCTGGGGAATGCGCAAACTCCCCGCCGTGGCGCTCTTTCGCGGCAGCGTCTATCTCGGTGCCTGTCAGGGACTGAAGGACTGGGATGAATACCTGCGCGAACTCGCAGAGATTGCGGCGCGTACGGAGGCTCCCAAGCGCACGATTTCCATTCTGCCCGCTGGCGGCCAAGCTGATCATCACTGCGGCTGATGAACGCTGAGCATCTTAATGAATTCAAGAGGAGAGACCCATGCAGACCTTTACCGTTGAAGAAGCCGCACGGCGCTGGCTTTCGGCACCCAAACTTGATCCGGAAACCGAACGCGCGGCGGCGGAGGCAACGATTGCTTTTCTGACCGATGTGCGCTCGAAAATTGAAGCGCATTTGGAAGACATCAAAGCTGGCCGTGCGCCTGCTGACGGCAGCGGCTTGCAGGAAGTCTGGGATTTCTCACACTTCGATCCCAAACACATCGATTTTCTTCTGGCGACCTTGGGCGAGGGTGAAGTTCGCATCAAGCTCTTCGGCGGTGAGGCCAAAGCGGGCGACACGAGCGTCCCTGGACTCTGGCGCGTTCAGAGCGGCCGCTCAGGGCAGGAGAATTTCTTTGTTTTGGCACGGCTGCCGCGTACGGTTCAGGTGGTCGGTACTCGGGGTCTTGATAAGATCCCGCAGCTCGTTAATCCGAGTGCAGATGTCTTTGCTGCGCCGGCCATTTTGCAGGAACTGCAGTACCGGCTGGATGCTTTTGATGCCGATGCCGGCGTGCCGGATATGCCGACCGATCCTTGCTTCATGCTTGAATTGAAGCGTCAGCCGTTATCGCCCGGCGACATGACTGCGCTCCTTTCCACCCTGGGTCAGGGGGATATTGATGTGGAGCTTCAGGGCATTACTCGTTCTCATATTCAGAACACCAAAGTGCGTAATCTCTGGAGAACTCGGATCATCAACAATGCAGGAAAGACGCTCCTCGATGCTTACGTCATCGCTAAGGTGCCGCCTGAAATTCCGATTTCAGCAGAAGAATTCGCCGATGGCGCGGCAAAATGCACCGACTTGATTGAATGGGTGCGTCACGATTTACAGCGCGGCACTTTGGGCGGCGGCGAAATCAAGGCCGAGGAGGTGCTTAATGTCTGAAGAGGATACGGGCGCACCGCATTTTGCTACCGGTGCAGAGGTGGAGGCGCTGCTTGATAAATACGCAAGAGACCGCGTGGGTGCTCATACGCGCATGCAGTGCAAGGTCTGCTGGTATGTCTACAATCCGGACGAAGGGTGTCCCGAAGAGGCAATAGACCCCGGCACGCCCTTTTTAGATCTGCCTGATGCTTTCGTCTGCCCTGACTGCGGGCATCCAAAAACAGCGTTTCTGCCGCTCGACGATGATCAGATAGATCCTTCTGATCCCAGCGGTCCGGCTCAAGGCTGGAGCGACCGTTGGGAGCATGGCTAAATTTTTGCGCTCGCTTTTGGCTCAGCGCATCGTGAAGCCGTCCTTCGGGGGCGGCAGGCAGAGCAGGCCTACACCCGCAATGATGAAGAGGATCGGATGCACGATGCCTCCGGCAAAAGCGAGCGTGTAGGCAAAGCGCTCTTGATAGAAGATATCAAGACGCCAGATGGCGAGACCCCGCTCAAAGATTTCGCCTGAAAAAACAAAAATATCTGCGTAGACGAGCCCTATCGTCAAAAGGAGCGTGACGGCGAGGACGGCAGAGAAAACCCGCCGAACATTGTCGTTGGGATTAAAGATGCGCCCTGAGACCGCAAAACCGATCAGAAGCAGCAGTGCCAGTCCGGCTGGAATGCCGGCGTAGACGAGATCCATCCCGGTGACGCGGGCTGAAAGCCGCCAAAGGCTGGCAGCCCACAGAAAGACGGTAAGGACAACTAAAGAGAAGGTGACGGCGCGACGCATGAGAAGTTTCCAACGAAGGATTACTGTAATTCTAGCTATGAACAGTTGCTTCTGGGTATGCTGTTAATGCATTGAAAATTAAGAAATTATCCTTTTCTCGAATTCTGGTATGGGTACCTGTGAATATTCCTCACAGCCTCCGTCAAAACAAAGCGTAAATATCGAGAGTACTTGAAGGATCCAATCAATCTCCGGCCAAGAAAAAGCATTTTGAACCGCTGCAGTGCCTCGCTGCTCACACCGAAATGCCTGACTGTGCCGTCTCATGTCAGTACTTAGGCAGCTTTTCTGGTAACAACTGTCCCGATTCCGATTTTTGCGAAGCACTTTTATATTGCGCTTGATATCAGTAGCGGAAATTTCAAAATTTCATTGGCTTCGCTGCCAGTCCACGGCTCTAGTTAATCTTTTGATAAACAATTAAAGCATTTGAGGCTATGGCAGGCAGACAGCCCAGCCAACTCTTCTTTGACGAAAATCTCCGAGCCTGCTGCAGGCGATTCGCAGCTTCCTGCGCTCATCAACGAAAAACGGTCAATGGCTGGCGCGGCGGGTGAAAACGGCAGTCATTAAGTCTGGCAGGGGGGTGCCGGATGATTTTATGTCCTGCTGCTCAGCACAAAATAAAACGCGGGTTGAGTGTTGGCCGGCTCGTCAATGGGGGAAGTTGACGGTCCGTCCGGGTACTCAACCCGACTTTCTGGAAATGCAGAGCTTCACGCGGTCTGAATGGAGACCGCGGAAGTCTGCGAGAGGGTTAGAAAGAGAAGCGGACGCCCGCATTAATCTGTCGGCTGCTCTCGAAATAGCCGCCGAAGATGTATTTGGCATTGAGCCAAAGATCGGTATTGCTGCTCAAAGACAAGTTGGCGCCAATACCGGCGTCATACCAAGTTTCTTTGTCGGCGTATGAGAAGTCGACAGACGTGGAATGGCCTCTGGCAGCGAAGACGTGATCTCCCTTGAACTCGCGGAGCACGTCGCCGTAGATATACGCCGTGCTGATGCGTTCAGCAGAACCAAACGAGAAGCTGCTGCCGGCACGGAAACCAACTCGGCCGATGATGCTGTTGGTATCCGCAATTTGAGCCTTGATGCCGCTCTCCGTTTCAAACCGAGTGCCTTCAATGCGGATGACTTGAAGCTGTGTCTGCGGTTCAATAAAGAGAAAGTCATTCAACTCAAATTTCCAGCCCAGCTCAGCACTCACGCCGTAGAACGTCTGCCAAAGCGATCCGCCGATTTTCTGGCCGGAATCGTTTCGGAGGTTGTAGTCACTGCCGAGACGACCAATCTTCGCATTGAAGTCAGCATAGCTGCCGCTCTCGCCTAAGACCGTGTAATAGAGGTTCAGTCCATAGCGATCGCTGCTGCCGCTGCCGGAAACGCCGAAGAGATCTGTATCCGCACGCGTATAGTCAAAGGCCAAGCTGACAATTTTGTGACTGTCTGCCGTGGATACTTCCTTGTTGTAGCCGACCTGAATCATGTTTTTATCCATGTCAAACGCGTGCTTACGACCGATATCTGAATAGCGATACCGAGCCCAAAGGCCATTGGTGCCGCGTTCCTCATGGCGAGCTTCACCTTGACGCTCATGAAAGCGATCCAGATCAGAGGCCAGTGAGAAGGAGGCCAGCACCGCATTATTCAAGAAGTCGACGTTTTCGTTAGCACTGCCGATGGACTTGGTCAGGAACCAATAGGTAGGCTGATCAGCTCCATCTTGTTCACTTTGCGTGTGAAGACCGAAGCGATAGAGTTCATCGGCACGATTGACTTCACCTTCGACATTGGTAGAGAAGGTTGTGCTCCCCGATCCCACGCTTGCAAAGTAGAGCTTGTCGCCATTTTTCATTTCGTCCAGATGAGCTTTGCCCATGTCGAATTCAATGATTTGGCGTGAACCGTCTTCCGCTGTGCCGATGGTGATAAAGTCGCTCTTCTCAGTGTATTTCCGTTCGCCGTTGTTGGACTGCCAATCCAGATCGATTTTGAAGATGCCGCCAGGCCCCGTGAGATTGCTAATTTCAACTCGGGAATATCTTTGGTTGGGATCCCGATAATTCGCCAATACGTAATCCGTACCTTTAATCACTGTATTTCGATAGGTTTCCCAAACCTCGGCATCCGCAAAAAGAACTACGCCTTTGTCAAGCTTCAGATTGTGTATTTTTCCGCCATCGTTTAGGAAGGACTTTCCTGCGTTAAAGATCCAAGTAGCACCATCAGACAATGAGAGATTAACTGTAGTTCGTTTCCCGTCTTCCCCAATAGTGCTGCCATACCAAAAAGAGTCAGAACCGGACAGGGCGGCATTGACTGTATGACGAGCATTTTGGTTCAGCAGAGATCCGAGACTATGAAAGACATCTATAGATCCAATCAATTGAACAACAGTACCCGATATATTTATGGTGTTTGTGTGTCCTGTTCTATCTCCCATAAAGGGATCTTTAGCAGATATGACCGTGCTGTCATTGCCGCCTTCCTTTCCAGCGATGGCGGCAATATAAATCGAATCGACGTCAGTGAAATTAACGGTCGATCCGCCCTTAGCATAGATGCCGCCGTTGTTGTCGATTCGTTCGTTCTGAGCGGTATTGATGATGCTGACGAACTTGCCTTTGCCCTTAACATTAAGGGATCGATTGTTTAGAACGAGTGCTTCCGTAGTCTCAGTGTAATAGCCGGGATCAACACCTGTTACTCGGATATCGATACCGTCATATTCATCTTTGGCTGCCCATGTTTTGGCATCCCCATGAATATTCGTTGTGCCACTGTATTTGAGAATATTTTCTGCGGCAGCTTCTGTTGAGCAAAGCGGAAGTGCGCAAAATACTGTAGCCGCCAAAAGACAGTAAACCTTATTCACGTGTGAATACTGAGGTGGCAGGACTTTATGGAGGTAGTTCGTCATCACGCAAGCAACCAAGATTGGATTGTTTATAAATGTATCTTTTATTGCGATAATTGCTTTTTTCAATAGCTTGATTTCGCAATTGAAGATGATTTTGGAAAAAATCGAATCCAATCCTATAGTGAGATGCGTATCTTTGATGTTTGTGAATAAATATTGAATGGAAGCACGATGCATTGCTTAAAATGCATATCAGTAAGTTTTCAGAATATAAAAAATTGATTACTGTTTAGCCAGAGGCATTTCCAGCTCATTCGTGCTAAATGTAGTTTACAAACAAGACTTTCATTGCCGATGATGCGATTTGGATGTATTTCATATCATCTTTTGTTGACAGATGAAAACCAGCTTGTTTAGATGTGTTTTCATTTTTATACATCTATCGATTTAGAGAGTTTTCCCTAAGTTGTGGGGCTCCAACTAAATGGTTTGACGGCAGCGGCATTTTTTTGCCGTTTATCCCTTCGATTTGGTTTGGTTTATTCTAAAAACCATATATAACATCTATATGTTAGATATTATTTTTCAATCTATTGGTGTGATTGCTAATTTCTAATAGCGCATTCGATTTTTTTGTTTATCAAATGAAAGCGAAAATTTAAAGACAGGCAACGATTGGTCTTGTAAGCTGTATGCAACAGCGCCGTTCAGGTATGGATACACGCAGAATGCATTTAGCCGGACCACCCGCAGAGAAACGTGGTGATCCGGCTAGGCAACCCGACTTATCGGTGAGAGTGGTCGTCCCGCAGCCCGTGTTGTGGCCGCAGGCCTCACCGCTATGGGTTAGAAGGCGAAATGAATCGCGGCATCAATTTGTCGGCTGCTCTCAAAAACGCCGCCGAAAATGTATTTGGCGTTGAGGCGGAAGTTGACATTGGAACTCAAGGCCACATTGGTGCCAATACCTGCGTCATACCAGGTCTCTTTGCCGGAATAGCTGAAGTCGCCCGCTGTCGAATGGCCTGCGGCAGAGAAGGCATAATCGCCCTTGAACTCGCGGAGTGCGTCAGCGAAGACATACGCCGTGCTTTTTTGTTCTGCAGAGCTCAGCGTGAAAGTGCTGCCGGCACGAAGACCGATTCGGCCAATGACGCTGTTGGTGTCTGCAATTTGAGCTTTGATGCCGCCGTCCGTTTCGAACTGGTCGCCTTCAATGCGGATGATTTGGAGCTGAGTCTGCGGTTCGATGAAGAAGGTGTCATTCAAGGCGTACCGCCAGCCGAATTCAGCGCTCACGCCGTAGAACGTCTGCCAGAACGAACTGCCGATTTTTTGCCCCGCCTGATTGCGGAGGTCATAATCGCTGCCGAGACGACCGATTTTCGCGGTGAAGTCGGCATAGCCGCCGCAGTCGGCCAGAACAGAATAGTAGAGGTTCAAGGCTTAGCGATCATTGCTGCCGCTGCCGGAAATACCGGTGAGATCGGTATCGGCATGGGTGTAGTCAAACGCAATGCCCACGATTTTGCGGCTGTCGGCTGTGGACACTTCCTTGTCATAGCCCACTTGGATCATGTTTTTGTCCATGTCGAAAGTGTTGTCGCGGCCAATGTCGGAGTAGCGATAGCGAGCCCAAAGACCGCCGGCGCCAGCCTCTTCATAACGAGCTTCGTCCCGGCGCTCGTCGAAGCGATCCAGATCCGAAGCCAGTGAATAGGATGCCAGTGCAGCGTTTCTCAAGAGGGCGATATTTTCGTTGGTGCCTCCCTGAGATTTCGTCAGGAACCAGTACGTGAGGTTGTCAGATTCTTCGCTTTGAGAGCTGTATTTGAAACTGTAGATTTCGTCAGCGCTGCTGACTTCACCATCAGCGTTGGTAGAGAAGGTCGTATCTCCGGATTCAACACTCGCAAAATAAAGTTTGTCGCCATCCTTCATTTCATCCAAATGGGCCTTGCTGATGTCGAACCATACCGTTTGGTTCGAATTATCTTCAGCTTGGCCAATTTTGATGAAGTCGCTTGTATCAGTGTATTGCTTTGCGCCTTTATTGGTTTGCCAATCCAGATCTATTTTGAAAATGCCGCCTGGACCGGATAAGTTAAGAATATTAACTTCGGAGTAGTCTCCACCAGGTCGATAATCTGCTAATTTATAGTTGATATCATTGTTAGTTATGACTGTATTATTATAGCGTTCCCGAATTAGATCGTCTGCCAATAATACAATGCCTTGGTCTAAAGTTAGGTGACTTAATCTTTTTCCGCTTGATCCATCGCCATCATAACCCAGGAGAGGTTTTGATACTGATTGTGAAGTGTGCGGGTTCATTATCCATGTTGCTCCGTTGGAAAGAAAAATATTCACTTTATTTATTTCACTTTCTCCAATGGCACTGCCGTACCAGAAAGATTCTCTTCCGGATAACTCAACTTTAATAGTAGCGTTTTGCCCTTTTTTTACATCCATTGATCCAATAAGCTGAACTTTCTTTCCAGAAATTTCTATATTGGCATTTGACCCGCTGGCGGTCATGGCAGTGCTGTGATTACCATATTCATTTCCACCAATAGAGGCGATGTACACATTGTCTGCATTTATGAATTCTATGTTTCCATTTTCAGCGTATATCCCGCCATTGTTATCAACTTCTTGTCCTTTTTTCTTTCCCTGGACGGTATTAATTATTTCTACTGTTTTACCTTCGCCCTGAACGGTAAGTTTATTTTTAACGACTAGGCATTCAGTTGTACCTTTAGATATCTTAATGAGCCCACCCAAAAAAATGGCATATGGCGGAATGTAATCAGGGGATACATCATTTAAATGAATGTGTATGTTGTCATACTCATTTTTAAATGAGCCGTCCGAATTCAAGTATTTATTATCGAATTCAGGGTTGCCATGTTTATTTGTGATTCCATCAAAATAAAGGTTATTCAATTCAGTTGCAATGCAAGGATGAATTGTGATGGCAGCGACCACCGTTAATGCCCATAATTTGCTAAGTTTGATAGGGGGAGGGGTAATTTTTTTGTACTGGAAGATCATAATTGCGAACGGAATATTTAATGATTGACAAGTTTGCGAATCTATTTTGTGGCTAGTTGATTTATATTTGCCATTGCGATAGTTTTCACAAATCTGTTTCTATCCTACGAGATGTTGTTTGACAGAGCTATCTTGCTCGAAAGCGTTATGCGCAATAACTTTCTGTGCATCGCTTGATAGAACGAATTTGTCATGCCAATAAATATCATTGATGCGTCTTTAAATGAACAGTTGTTTTTGAAGAGTGCAGTCTAAAAACCCATAAAAAACAATTATCTTTTTTGGCTGTTTGCAGTCTCAGCCTGCATCAGTTCAGACTGTTTCGCGGTCCTCGCTTGGCAAATGTTTGCATTCTTTATCGTTCTGACAGTAAGGAAAATTTATGCGCAGTAATTACCCTAAGTTGTAGACGCCCAACGACACGTTGATTACGCGGTCTTCAGAATGTTTGATCTCGACATGAATGGCTATGCAGTGTTTAGGCGAAAGATTTCATGTCGATCGATGCTGCAGAGGTTCTATATGCGTTTTCTCCCATATTTCGCGATCAATCCTCTAACTTTTCTCCATTTTGGTAGAGGCAAATGCGTAGGACAAGCCGCATGTTTATTGGCTAGGATTGAGATCGCAGAAACGGTTTAGGAAAGGAGGAGTCCGCATGCTCGAATGGCTTGATCGTTATATGGCTAAATTTGCCCAGACGGATCACATTCGGCGTGAGGAACATGCTCGCCGTCAGGAAGAGGCATCGCCGGCGCATGAAGAAGCGGTGGCCCTGCTTGAAGCCTTCCCATATTCCGGTTCTGGACGTGCACGCGTGATCGCCGCTGCGCTTTCTGCAATTTCTCAGGAAACACTTTTGGATGCGGCTTATGCCCGGCGGCTTTTGCGCGCCATGGTGGAAGGTTTCTCTCAGACTGGTGCAGATGTTCAGACGACGCTTGCGCCGGCTCAGGTTGCACTGAATCTCTTGCCTACGCTGCGGGCTGCTGCGACGGCCGGCGGGAGTGTCGGCGCACCGTTTGCGCTGATTGAAGGCACGCTGGCCATGCGTACAGGACAGTTCGATGTGGCCATCAAGCGGCTGGGCGACGCTAACCGTGAATTGCGCGCATCTCTTGTGGAAGACTGGTCTGAGCTTCTGCCGTCATCACTGGACGGCGACATGCTGCCCGCTGCTGTTGAATTGGCTGCCGATACGCTTTCACAGCTTGAGAATCCGGATCTTCGCTTCTGGACGCGCGTGCTGCTGACGGTTCCGGGTGATCAACTGGGTGTGCCGCATCCTGATGAGCTGCTGCTTGCTGCTGGCGAGCTCGCGCTCAATCTTCACCGCACAGCTGGTCTGGTGAATAAGCCTGAACCCGAAGAGCGCCGGCAGCTTCTGGAATCGGCGGATAAGCACTATCGAAGTCTCTTCAATGGGCTCCATCCTCAGGCAGCAGGGTGCCGAAGACTGTTCGGACGTATTGATCAGGGCGAATAACGGACCGCAGTGTCTGCCGTTATTCTGAGAAAACACTTCCAAAAAAGAGAAGGACTCGATAGAGAGCCTGTTGCGCGGCTATCGAGTCCTTCTTCGTTTTCGCCTGATGGACGACTTGATCGTTTAGTGCGTCAGGTCGTAGGTCGGCACATAGGTTGTTGACTTGACGTTGAGCAGTCCGAGGACGGAGTGATAAAGGTTCTCATGAGTCACTCGGCCGGCGGCATTCTTTTCAAGCTTGCTGCGGTTGATGCTGAAGGTCTTTTCAAATCCCGGATCCATCCAGAGCACCATCGGCACTTCAGTCTGTTCCTTGGGCGCCATCCAGTAGGGGGCGCCGTGGAGGTAGAGACCGCCTTCACCGAGGGATTCGCCATGGTCGGAGACATAAACGAGTGCGGAATCGATGCTGCCGGACGTATCTTTAAGCATGCGGATCAGAGACGCCAGAACGTAATCCGTTTCGCGCACGCTGTTGTCGTAAGCGTTCATAACCGATTCGCGGCTGCAGCTCTTAAGGTCTGCATCGGTGCATTCCGGTTCGAAGAGCTTTCTGGCCTTGTCGGAGCGAAGCGAATAGGCCGGACCGTGAGACCCCATCATGTGAAGGAATAGTACCGTCGGACGGTCGGCGGGCAGTTTCCCAAGTTCGCCTTTCAATTCCGAGAGGAATACCCGGTCACCGCATTCGCCGTTGGGGCAGTCCTGCGGATTAGGCGTCGTCGCACGGGAGCTGACGCCCGTACAGGCACCTTTGCAGCCTGATTGATTGTCAATCCAGAGCACGTTGGCGCCGGCGCGGTTTAAGAGACTCGGGAGCTGTTCTTCAGAGAGGATTCGATCGCGGTTGTAGTCGCTGCGGCCAATACGGCTCATCATGCAGGGCAGAGAAACGTCGGTGGACGTCCCGCAGGCTTCAACGCGAGGGATGCTGATAATCTGAAGCTCGGAGAGCTGCGGATTGGTTTCGCGGCTGTAACCCGCGAGCTGCCAGGAGGCTGAGCGCGTGGTTTCGCCTACCATCACAACGAGCACTGCCGGACGAGACGGCTTGACGGCAAGCGACGGGGAAGGGTCGACGGCCACACGCGGACCGTTGTTTTCCGGGCTCGAGTCACCCACGATGGTGCGCATGCCTGAATAGACGACATTAACCGGCGCGATCATGTAGCGCAGTGACTTGTCGTTTCTCATCGCACCGGCGAAAGCCTGGAAATTGAGGCCGATGAGCGCAACGCCTACCGCAGCAAACCCAATGGAGGTAAAGAGCCGGCGAAGGAATACCAGCAGACGGCGCAGCAGCGTCGGGCGAGCAGTGCTGGCGGATTTCTTTAGATTCGCGGCCAGCGTGACGAGCATCGGCGGCAGCCAGGCGGCCAGGAAGAGGAGAACGGAGCGGGTGCTCAGATAGGCTTGTGCTTCTGCCGGATCGGTGGCAAGGAAGTTGCGGACCATGTCCGGCGTCATCGCCGTGCCGTAAAGATAGGCGGCAGCAAAAGCGGCGGCTCCGAGCGTATTCAAAATCAGCAGCAGAATGCGGAAGACCATCTTCGGCAGCAGTCCGCAGAGTTCAATGATTGCTGCGGAGACGAATGCAAAGGCGGCCGTCGTGCCCAGGCTTAGGATAAGCGAGTCGGTCGTGACGAGGTTGTTGTCAATCGCGAGCTTGGCGGTCATCGGACCATTGAAGACGATGGCCCACCAGAGACTCGTGAAAAGATAAAGCGTCACGCGGCCGGGCTGATCCTCAGTCGAACGGCGGCCGAAAGGCAGCAGCGCGCGAAGCTTGCGCACCAGTCCGGCGCGGTCAAAAGCGGCAATATAGATGCCCGCAGAAATCAGCCAGTCCAGCGCCAACGCGGCAAAAACATGCGACGGGAAGTGCGCTCCCACCACCACGCGGGCGAACCCTGCGCCGAAACCCGAAAGGAGTGCCAGTGCGAGCAGCAGACGGGCAAGTCTGGGCCTGAAGTCGCGGAAAGCGAAGTAGAGCGGAAGCAGGCAGAAGCCGCTGCCGGCAGCGCCGCTTGGCCAGCAGCGTCCCGGTTTCGGCAGGAAGGGCAGACCGGGATCCGCCACGGCGGCGCTGCCGCCGAATTCAGTGACGCTCCAGGGGCAGGAGACGCCGGTGGACTGCTTCAACCACCAGAGGAGTCCCACGCAGAGGAGCGCAGCGCCCACGGCATAGTAAAGACGCGAGAGGATGAGATTGCAGTGCGCCGCATCTTCGTGGTCGCCGAGAATGACTGCCGCGCGGCGGCACTGATGCAGATAGGTGAGAGCACCCAGCACGCACGCGAAAAGCACGCCGGAAATGACCTTCGGCATGAAGTGGAGCCAGAACTCAATACGGCCGTCTGCATGAAGCGGCCAGGCATTGTTCACATAGAACTGATGTTCAAAGGCGAGATCGAACCCGTGAGGCGGATTGGTCCACAGCCAAAAAAGCAGCCAGGCGGGTACGAGCAGCCAAAGGACGATGTTCCAGTCAGCCGTTTTGCGTGCATAGGGCAAACTGAAGTCGGATGCGGAACTGCTGCGGAACAGGTTGAAAATGGACGACATAATGATTCACAAACTGAGCGGTGACGCTCAGAGCTTTGCGAGTCCTGACCCTCTCGGGACTCTGACGGTGGTGATTTTTCCCAATGTCTGTCAAGGCGGTGTAAAGCGTCCGTCAAAAGCCCGTCAAAAAAGAGAATTCATGAGTGAAAACAAGATGATCGGTAAACAAAATTCACGCTGCGAATGCTAACGAAGACGTCGTCCCATAAAATGTGGTGCTGTGATGCGTTGACGACATGGACAGTCCGTTTTGCGCATCTTTGGCAGACTTCAATGCAGCGAGGAACGAATGGCTAACCGCATCCTGGTCGTGGACGATAATTCAGATATTCGAGAAAACATATGCGAATACCTGAACTTACGCGGCCATCAAACGATCGGCGCTTCGGATGCTGCATCGGCCGCTCAATTGATTGCCGAAGAAGACATTGCGCTCATTGTTTTGGATGTGGGGCTGCCCGGGGAAGACGGAATGAGCTTTTGCCGCCGGCTTCGTCTCGCGGGGTCTTCAATACTGATCCTGATGCTCACGGCGCGCGATGCCGTTGACGACCGCGTGGCGGGGCTGGAGTCCGGAGCGGACGATTACGTCATCAAACCTTTTTCACTGCTTGAGCTTAATGCCCGCGTGGAAGCTCTTCTGCGGCGTGCGGGACGAAGCGGCATGACTGCCGGTGCGTCAAAGAAACTGCAGGTGGGCCCCCTAGTGCTCGACCCGGATGCGCTCTCAGTTGAACGCGAGGGCAAATCGCTTCGTCTTAACCCAACTTGTTTCCGCATTCTCACGGTGCTGATGCGGGCGAGTCCCCGCGTTGTCAGCCGAGAGGAATTGGAAAGCAAAGTTTGGTCTGATGGTGCGCCGATCTCTGATAGTCTCAGAAGCAACCTCTATCTTCTTCGGCAGGCGCTCGACAAACCTTTCAATGTTCCAATGCTGAAAACGCACCCCGGTGCCGGCTGGTCTGTCTGTGCGCCCGATGGGGTGAAGGGATAACCTTCATGCTGCTGGCTGGAAAGGAGTGAGCGCCAGAGCATTTATTGTAAACAAATATATTCGGCCGCAAAGCACGGCGAGACCCAAGATGACGAATTTGAGCGGCAGGAGTCGTGAAAACCTGCAGTTGAGCGCTGCGCAGGAGGAGAGGATTTCTCCCTCATCAGCTGTTCAGTCAGGCAGTCCCTATGAAGCGCAAGGGGGCTTATCCCAAGCATCGCCTCAGGCGCATGATCAGCAGCGAGAGCTCCATCAGAAGCCGCCGAGAGGTCTTTCACAGCGCATTATGCTTGCGCTTACGGTGCTCCTCACCGGTTTGGCTGCGCTTTATTCCGCAGCGATGGTAGGCGTCATCGGCTATACCGAAGAAGAGCTTATTTCGAGCTTTCTTGAGGACGACATGGATTATGTGGTTTCGCAGATCGAACGAGGCGATACCGCAATAGGGCTGCCGCACGCTGATGTGTATGGCGACGCGCCGGGATTGAAGCCTGTGCCGGCCCAGTTTCAGGACTGCCCGTTCGGGTTTACTGAAATTACCGAAGCGCCGGCTGTATTTGTATGGCGGCGTGCCTGGCAGGGCGGGAGCCTGATGATCGTGCGTGATCAGGAAGGGTTCGAAGAAAAGGAGCAGGAGCTCTTTATCTTGATGCTCGCTGTGCTGCTCGTGGTGTTCTTGGTCGGGGCTGCGGCCGGCAAACGTCTGGCGGTGCAGGTTATGCGGCCGGTGGAAAAACTCGCTGCTGCCGTTCGTGCGGCATCGTCACAAAATACTTGGAAGCCGCTTCCCAAAGAGCTGATCACCCGAGACGAAGTGGGGAATCTTGCTGCAGAGCTTTCGGCCTCAATGCATCGTCTGTTTAAAGCATTGAAGCGAGAAAAAGCTTTCACAGGCGACGTGAGTCACGAACTGCGCACGCCCTTGACCGTGATCGAGACGAGCGTGGAGCTCCTCAAGCTCACCGAACTCACAGCTGCCCAGCAGCGGCAGGTGGACAAGATCGAACGGTCGTCCAAAATGATGCACGAGCTTGTAGAAGGGTTCCTCGCATTTGCTCGGCTCTCTGAAAACGCGGGCAGCGACCGAGTGAGCGACGTGCTTCAGGCTGTCGGCCGCTTATGGATCCCGGAGGCCGCAAAGGCTGGCCGCCAGCTTGTTTTTCGCCAAGAAGACTGCTGTCCGGGGAGCTTTTCGCCGCTTCTTCTGAGCACTGTGGTGTCGAACCTCGTCAAGAATGCGCTCGCCTACTCGCATGAAGGGGAGATCAAAGTGACTGAGACGAGTACGGGCATCGTCGTTGCCGATCATGGCGACCCTATTCCTCCAGCGGAGCAGAAGCGGATTTTCGAACCTTTTGTCCGGGGAAAGGCGAGTGCGGATATCGAACAGACGGGGTTTGGTCTGGGACTGTCCATCGTTTGGCGCATCTGTATGCGCATGGGGTGGCAGGTGAATCTTGCTTCGGGTCCCGATGGCAACGCCTTCACCGTAACGTTGGTGAGTCCGGCAGATGCTGCTGAGCCTGTCCGCCGCTCCGATGAGCTCGGGTGAGGCACCCAATCCGGCATACGCCCTGCATGTTTGAATCAATGTGTCGGCTGAGCCCTATTCGCCGCGGATAAGGGGCCGGCCGGCATCAAAGTGCAGGGGGCTTTCTCCATCCAAAAAACGCATAAAAAGGCATTGCTATTAAGCATTGGACATCACTGCTCTTGAAACAGAGAATGTATTCGCACGAACCCACCTGCGGTCTGTTCTTTTAACGGACCTCTCTCCTAAAGTGCAGCAGCACTGCAGGCGGCCGATGGTGCGCAGCGAAATATTGAAATAAGTTGGCATTTTAATTAAGCAATGCTTATTCAATTATTCGCTGACAAGAAAAAACTCTGATTTGCAAGGAGGCCGCGATGAGCCTTTGCGGTATTTCGCGTCGGCGTTTAATCGCCGGAACAGCTGCGGCTGCAGCGCTCTCGCAGGTGAGCGCGGAATCTTTATCGATCGCTTCGGCCGGCCGAGAAGCAGTTGTATATCAAACGACATCATTGACGGCCGAAGGGTTAGTTGCTGCTCTGCGATCCGTGCAGAGCACGTTTAAAGGCCGCATCGCGGTGAAGCTTCATACGGGCGAACCGCACGGTCCCAACATTTTGCCGCGCGAATGGGTGAAAGCTCTCATAAATGAGCTGCCGGACGCCGTGATCGTTGAAACGAATACGCTTTACGGCGGGCCGCGGGCTGCAGCGTCCCGACATCGTGAAACGCTCGTTACAAACGGCTGGACTTTCGCGCCCGTTGACATCTTGGATGAAGAGGGCGGCACACCATGGCCGATTGCGGGCGGCAGTCGGCTCAAGTCCGTGACGGTGGGATCTCATTTGGATCGCTATGACTCGATGCTGGTGCTCACCCATTTCAAAGGGCATGGCATGGCGGGCTTCGGCGGATCGCTCAAAAACGTTGCTATCGGCTGCGCTTCCGGACGCGAGGGAAAGGCTGAGATTCATCAGGGCTGGGAACGCGGCCCGGCATTTCTCGAACGCATGGCTGATGCCGGGAAGGCAGTGACGGATCACTTTCAGGGCCGCATTGCCTATATCAACGTGCTGCGCCGCATGTCGGTGGACTGCGACTGTACAGGCACATCGGCTGCCGAGCCCGAAGCTCGCGATCTCGGCATTCTGGCTTCGACTGACATTTTGGCCGTCGATCTGGCCTCCATTGATTGGGTTGGAACGCTTCCGCCGGCAGAACGCCGCCCGCTCGAGGAGCGCATCGCTTCACGAAGCGGCCTTACGCAGCTCGATGCCATGGAAAGGCTTGCCATGGGCGTGAGGCGATACCGCATTGAATCGCTTGGATAACAAACCTCTTTTGGGAGACATAATCATGAATGCTCAGCAATTATCACGCCGTCACGTGATGCAGCTCGCTGCCGGTGCATTGGCCAGTGCCGGGTTGGTTCGGGGAAGCCTGGCTGCCTCAGGTTCCGATACCCGTGCGAAAGCGATCATTATTTATTTTTCAAGGACCGGCACAACCAAAGGGCTCGCCGAAGCTGCTGCCGCAGCAACCGGTGCAGATCTCCTCGAGCTCACGCTGAAGGAGCCTTATGCGGATGATTATTCGGCCATGACGGGCATCGCCCGCAGCGAACGCGCAAACAATGCCAGGCGAGAAATAGCCGCCGCGATTCCCGATCTTTCGGGCTATGACGTCGTTGTGATCGGCAGTCCCTATTGGTGGGGAGGCTTGTCCATTCCGATGCGTACGTTCCTCATGGACCATCCGCTTGCGGGCAAACGTGTGCTGCCGTTCTGTGTTTCGGCAAGTTCGTCGCCCTCCGGTGCATGGGCCGATGTGCGCACTTTTTGTCCGAATGCTCAGATTGCCGAAGGCTTTCACACGACGGAAAGCCGTGCAGCCTCGAGCCGAGATGATTTGGCCGCTTGGCTTAAGCGCAGCGGGCTTTGACGAAAAAACGGATGGAATGTTTTTTTGCTGCGGGAGATGCTGAAATGGGCGCAGGGCATAAAGAGAAGATCACAACGGCCAGTGATGTGATGAGCGGCTTGAGGCTTTCGCTTTCACGCCGGCGCACGATTGAACTTGGGCTGGCGGTCGGGATGGCTTTCTCTGCGCCCGGCGTACGGGGAGCGGAGGCCCCCCAGAAGTATTTTTCTCGCCCGAAGTTTCGGCCGATGCGCTGATTCGTATTTATGAGAAGCTTTCGGGTGATTTGTCCGGTCGCGTCGGCATCAAGATTCACGGCGGCGAAGCGGCCGTGAATCTCCCGCTTTTTCGTGCGCTTCAGGCCCATATTCCGGGAAGCCGTTTCGTTGAGACCAATTGGGCGAGCGATTTTGGCGGCAGCCGCCGGCATACGCAACGCATATTGCCGAAATTCGCAGCCAGGGCGTCGACTTTGCGCCGGTGGACGTGCTCGACAGAGCAGAGCGCCCCGAGGATTATGTGAAACTTCCGATTCCTGACGGCGCAAACTTGAAAGAGATTGAAGTGTGCCGTGCGATGCTCGAAGACTATGGCGGCATCGTTGTTCTCACCAATTTCAAGATTCCCAGCTTTGCGGGCTATACCGGTGCAGTGAAAAACATCGGCATCGGTTTGGCGTCGCCCGACGGCAAGGCGCCCGTGCATGAGCCGGGCTACCAGCGCTCAGAAGCATTCTTCACGAACCTTGCGGATGCCGTTAAAGGGATAAAAGCGCGTATGGGCCGCAAGATGATAGCCATCTCAATTCTCTCCAATATTCATGCCGAACCCTTTGGCGGCGCAGCGCCGAAAACCGGAAACCTAGGGATTATTGGATCGTTGGATCCCGTGGCAGCCGATCAGGCGGCTTGCGATTTGATTTGGCAGCTGCCCAGCCATACCGCTCAAAGACAGCCCATTGACCAAAAAATAGATTCGGGTTGGCTGCAGCTCGAAAAGCTGGCGGCGGTAGGCGCTGGAAGCCGCATCTATCATCGAACGGGTGTATGACAAAATTTTGCCAAAGGAAAAAAGTAGCAATTGGCAACAATTACTGAATACATACGGGAGAAACGGATTAATAAGTGTTATTCGTTGGATGCACTGTATTCGTGACGTATCTATCGGGTTAATTCTTATGTAAATCTTAAATGGGCAGCGATATAACCCTCGGCAACAGCAGGCGGGAATCACAATCCTGTCTGCCGGTTTCGAAGTGCGCTCGTGCTTCGAACAAAACGTTTGATGTTTTCGGCATGAAGACCAATCGTTTTCAAACGGAATGCCGGTGAACATCAATAAAAAAAGGAGAGAGTTATGACTGCCAATATTTCTCGTCGCCGCCTGATTGAGAGCTCAATTGTCGGTACGGCTGCGCTCGCCGGTGCAACGTCCGCTTTTGCGTCCAAACCCGTGGCGAAATGGGATGAAACGGTAGACATCATCGTCGTCGGTTCAGGTTTTGCCGGCCTGGCCGCAGCGATTGAAGCCAAGAACGCTGGTGCGAACGTTATTGTTCTCGAAAAAATGGCCGTCTTTGGCGGCAACTCTGCCATTAACGGCGGCATTCTGACGGCTACGGGCTGTCCGCAGCAAAAGCTTCACGGCATCAAGGACTCCGTCGACCTGCTCGAAAAAGATATTCTGGCGGCCGGCAATTACATGAACTATGTCGATAAGGTTCGCTTCATGGCGGAGCGCGCCTTGTCGAACTATGAATGGACGGTCAATTATCTCGGCGTGGAATATCTGCCCGATGCCATCGGTCAGGAAGGCGGCCACAGTGTCCCGCGTTATGTCACAACGAAGAACGGTTCGGGTTCGGGCATCGTCTCCAAGGAAATCGACAAGTGCAAGGAACTCGGCATTCCGCTTCGCAACCGTGTGTTTGTTGAACGCATCATCCGCGGCGAAGACGGCCGTGTTGAGGGGCTTGAGGTGCGTGAAGGCTATCGCTTCCCGCGTGAAGACTCCGGCAAGACCAAGTTCATTCGTGCCAAGAAGGGCGTTGTGCTTTGCTACGGCGGCTTCTCGGCCGACGTTACGTACCGTATGTATCAGGATCCCAAGCTTAACGAAACGCTTGATACGACGAACCAGCCGGGCGCAACGTCTGAGCTCTGGCGTGAAACCTCAGCCATCGGCGCTCTTCAGGTTCAAAACGACTGGATTCAGTGCGGCCCGTGGGGCTGCCCGCGTGAAAAGGGCATGGGCATTGGCTGGATGTTCAATCAAACGGCTGCCGCTGAATATGGTCTTTGGGTGAATTCTGACGGCGCACGCTTCGTCAATGAGCTCGCCAACCGCAAGGTTCGCGCCGATGCGATCATGGTTGAACAAGCTAATGGCCGCAAGTGCTTCGCTATCTGCAATGAACCCAATGTCGGGCCGCTGAAGAAACAGCGTCCGGGTCTGCTCGACCGCATGCTTGAACGTAAGATCGTTGAGAAGTACGACACGCTTGAAGATCTTGCCAAGGCTGCCGGCATCAAGCCCGATGCGCTTAAGGCTCAGGTCGAGAAGTTCAATGAGGTCGTGAAGGCCAAGGCTGATCCGGTGTGGAACCGCTACATCAATAACGATCAAGTACCGTTAGTTGACGGCCCCTGGTACGTCTGCGAACTGCAGCCGAAGGTTCACCACTGCATGGGCGGCCTTGTCACCGACAAGGAATGCCGCGTGCTCGATGTCCGCACGTATAAGCCGATTCCGGGGCTTTATGCCGCCGGTGAAGCGACGGGCGGCGTGCACGGCGCAGTGCGTCTGGGCTCGGTTGCTATTCTGGACTGCTTGGTCTACGGCCGCGTAGCAGGTCAGACGGCTGCCAAGGCCTAAACCTTAAAAATCGGGATTTCGGGTGCGCTGGCACCTGAAGTTCCGCAGAGCTTTAGAAGCTCGGTTTCTTCTTTTCGCAGAGGAACCGGGCTTTCTCTTTTCCCGTTCAGGCGTTGGGCTTGTTCGAAGGGTGACTCAGTCAGACGGACGGATTGTCGCGCAGCATTCGCCATTTGCCCGGTAGCCGAGCCATCCATGGGAATTTTGCTTCATGTTTTTGCTGAAATGCTCTGATCTCCTCTTGGTCCTTCAGGGTGGCATCGATCATATCGAGCCCATCGAGCAGCATTGCACGGTGGCGCGGAGCAATGGAAAAAGACCAGTGCTCGGCGATGTTTCCGGTGAGTGAGATCGTGCAGTCCTCTAGGTTAATGGTCAGAGACTGAGGTTTTTTTGTTGAGAGTGCATCCAGAATCGCCTTCGAATCCGAGAGGCTTACTCGTGCGGCCAGGAGTCCGTTGTTAAAGCAGTTGAAATAAAAAATTTCACCAAAAGAGGGCGCAATCACCGCCCGAATGCCGAATTGAAGGAGGCCCCAAACAGCATGCTCTCGGCTGGATCCGCAGCCGAAGTTGGGGCCGGCAGCGATGATCTGAATATGTTCAAATCCCGGTCTGTTGAAAACACTGTCGGGCTTAGGCGTTCCGTCCGAAGCGCAGCGCATGTTGAAGAGCAGACCGCGTGCAAGCCCGGATTTGTCAATGCTGCGCAGAAATTGTTTCGGCATGAGCTGATCCGTATCGAGGTTGTCGATGGGAAGCGGAACGGCAATGCCGGAAAGCTGAGTAAACGGTTCCATAAAGACTTCCTTCACGCGTTAAAGCCGCGTCATCGTGCGAGGATCAGTGATAACGCCCGCAACGGCCGATGCCGCGGCAGTTGTCGGACTGACGAGATGCGTTCTTGCGCCGCGGCCCTGACGGCCTTCAAAGTTTCGGTTGGTGGTCGAGGCGCACCGAACGCCGTCTGCGAGCATGTCGCCGTTCATGGCAAGGCAGAGCGAGCATCCGCTTTTGCGCCATTGGAAACCCGCTTCCTTAAAGATTTTGTCCAGACCTTCCATTTCCGCCTGACGGCGTACTGCCATGGATCCGGGCATCACCTGTGCACAAACCGACGGGTGGACTTTCCGGCCTTTGAGGATGGCGGCTGCGGCGCGGAGATCAGAAATTCGGCCGTTGGTGCAGCTTCCGATGAAAACATGCTGAATCGGAACCCCGGCCATCCTGCGGCCAGCCGAGAGGCCTTGATAAGCTAGTCCGCGCAGCGCCGCAGAACGCTCAATTTCATCGGTGAAAGCGTTTGGATCCGGAATGACTTCGTCAATGGCGACGGACTGCTCCGGACTCGTTCCCCAAGTCACCATTGGCGCTGTATCGTCCGCATTCAATTCAATTTCTGTGTCAAATGAGGCGCCTGGGTCCGAGCGCAGCTCTTTCGCATAGGCAGCCATGGCGCTGAAGTCTTCATCACTTAACCCGGCCGCGTGTTTTTTCACCCATTCCAACGCCTTGTCATCGGGCGCGATCAATGCGCCTCGGGCTCCAGCCTCAACCGTCAGATTACAGAGCGTCATGCGGCCTTCAATAGTGAGGGCATCGACAGCCGAACCGCAGTATTCAACCACTTTGCCCAGCGCACCGCGCGCGGAAATGCGCCGCAGTACGGCCAGCGCGAGGTCCTTGGGCTCCGTGCCGGCGGGCAGTTGGCCGGCAATAGAGATCCGCATGGTGCCGGCCATCCGGTAGACAAGCGTCTGAGTCGCGAGAAGATGCTCTATTTCAGACGTTCCGATGCCGAACCCCAAAGCGCCGAGCGCTCCGTGGGTGGTGGTGTGGCTGTCGCCGCAAATGACCACCATGCCCGGGCGCACTAGGCCTTGTTCATCCATCACAACATGTTCGACGCCCTGATTCGGGTCATTTGGACCGTAGAACGCACGGATGCCGAATTTGCGGCAGTTGGCTTCAAGCGTTTGCGCCTGCACAAAACTGTCGTGATCCGTGATTCGCCTGGGCGACTCATCGGTGCTGGGAATGATGTGGTCGACGACGCATAGATGAGCGTCGGGCACCGCCGCAGGCAGTTTTCGGGATGAGAGCCCTGCAAAGGCCTGCGGCGAGGTGTATTCGTTGGCAAAATGCACGTCGCAGTAAAGAAGCACCGTTTGGGCGTCAATACGCTTTATGGTGTGTTCGTCAACGATCTTCTGGTACAAAGTGCGGGACATAACTGAAGCCTGAAATCTTTGATTGAGAAGGGGAGCCGAGCGTTACCCATTCACCGTGCGGCAGCCCTGAGAGGCATGCCCCAGGGCTCTAATTGGGATAGGCGTGCGCTTTAGTCCCATCCGCGGACGTGGTCCAAAACCTCCGCGACACGGCCGTTCTCGATCAGCACGAGCGAGCCGTAGGGGGCGGCCGTGGGGCAGGCGTGGTTGGGCAGAATGCGAAGACGTCTGCCGATCGGGAAGTCCTCCTGCGTGAGGGGGGAATTCTCCGGAAGGGTGAGAATGCCGTGCTCCTGATTGGTGCCCGTCAGGACAATCGTGCCGTCTGCGAGGGGCTTGCCGTCAAGGCCGCAGACCAGGCCGTAGCCGTAGTCGTGTGCCTGACGAGCCGTGCCGCGGTCGCGGGAAAGCGCGAGGAAGCCGCAGTCCAAAATGACGCGGCGCTTATCGACCTGGCGGCCGATGACAGTAGCCAGAACGGATCCGGCGATGTCGTCAACGGTGCATGCGCCGACATTGGACATGAAGAGGTCAAATAGCGCACATACGCCGGCACGCATCTCCGTGACGCCCGTTTCGTCTTTGGCAAACATCAGGGTCGGTGTGGAACCCGCAGAGACAATTTTGACGGTATGGCCGGCAGCGCGCAGTCTTTCTGCAGCCAGAACGATCCCGGCGCGTTCGGCTTCCGCGGCAGCTTCGATTTCCGCAGTTGTCTTGCATTCGTAGCTGTCTCCGGCATGGGTGAGGACGCCCACGAGTTCTGCTCCGTCAGCGAGCGCCGCCGCAGCCGGCAAAAGCTCTGCACCGTCAGGACGAATACCGGAGCGGTGACCATCGACATCGATCTCCAAGAGCACGGGAATCGTCGTTTTTTCCCTGCTGCAGAATGCCGAAACGGCGCGCGCGGCTTCTGCACTGTCGAGAATGATCTTAATGTCGGCGCCGAGACTGCGCAGACGGCTGACCTCGGCGAGCTTTTGCGGCGCAATGCCAACAGCATAGATGAGGTCGGTCACGCCCCTCGCGCCGAAATAACGGGCTTCGGCCAGCGTGGATACCGTGGCCGGACCTTGCGGCGTCGTCATTTGGCGCAGCGCAATGCCGATCGATTTATGCGTCTTCAGATGAGGGCGGAAGGCCACGCCGAGCTTTGCCGCTCGGTCCTGCGCGCGTCGAAGGTTCTTTTCGAGCTTCTGGCTGTCGATCACAAAGAGCGGCGTCGGAAGGCGCGGATCATCGAGCGCACAATCCTTGAGACTGGCGAGTGCCGGAGCGGCAAAACGGGAATCAACAGACATTGCGGTTTCCTTTGGGGCTTGCGGAGAAAAGGGTATATAAAAAATTCTATACCATTGGCGAGGCAAACGGTCTGACAGACGATTTTTCTAATCGTTATGGGTGTATTTCTATAACTTTCAAAGCATATTGCATATAAAAAAATCTATGTTAAGATGCCTGTATCTGAGTTTTCCTGCTGTATGCCTAAGACGCTGGACAGCCATTTCTCAATAATGAGCACGAATCGAGCCCTTCAGCCGCCGCTTCCTGCGGCACTTCGTCCCTATGAAGATGTGATGAAACTCCTTGCGGCTTTCAGCGGGCCGAACTGTGAAGTCGTGCTTCATGATCTTTCGGATCCAGTGCACTCCGTCGTGCGTGTGGAAAACGGGGAAGTGACGGGGCGTGCTGTCGGTCAGGGACTGCGTCACTTAGTGCCTAACCTCTTGCGAATGCCCAGAACCGATGACGGCGGACTTAGTTCCGAGAGCCCGAATCTCCTGCCGGTTTATTGGCTCAGAAGCCGCGGGCGTCTGATTCGTGCACTGTCGCTCCTGATTCGAGATGATGCGGGCGAGGTGGTCGGCGTTCTCTGCATCAATCAGGATGTCACCAATGTGTCTGCTGCCGCGGGGCAGCTTCAGGCGCTTTTAGCGCTTCTGCCGCCCGGCGAGGCTTCCATCCTTCCGGAAGCATCGGCATCTGCAGACGCTCTCGCGTCCGAACACGCTGCGGCGCAATTGGCGTCTGCAGTCTCGAGAAACACAGAGGCCAAAGATCTTCAAAAAGATTCAGATATCGAACTGGAAGGCAGCGTACTCAAAACGGTTTACGCCATGATCGACCGCATGACGGAACGTGTTCGGGCCGGAAGGTCGTCGTCGGCCGTTCTGACCCGCGAAGAACGGCTTCCTCTCGTTCGTTTCATGGATACGCGCGGCGTGTTTCTTGTTAAGGGCGCGCTCGACTATGCCGCAGAGCGTTTAGGGGTCTCAAAGGTGACGCTCTACAGCGATTTGGATCTCCTCAGGCGCGAATCGGAATCAGCCGGCTCTTTGGCCTCAGGACGGCAGAAAAAGTGAAGAACACGCCAAAACTGTAAACAATCCTTCACCGCCGGAAACGGCTGGGAGCAAACAATATGAAATTCATCGATCCCGGATTCAAGGGGAACAACCCCGGCCATTACAGCACGGCAGTGGTCTCAAACGGCATGCTTTACGTTTCCGGGCTGCTGTCCATGGATCCGGATACGCGCGAGGTCTGCACGGGCGACATTCAGGCGCATGCTGCGCAGGCCCTCCAAAATCTCGACCGAGTGCTTAAAGCCGCGGGTGTCGAGCGCAGTCAAGTGGTTTTCTGCCGCGTCTATACCCCGTCCAACGAATACTGGGGCCCCATCAACGCTGTATACGCCAAGTTTTTTGGCGAACACAAACCCGGCCGGGTTGTCGTTTCGACTACTCCGCTTCACTTCGGCTGCCTCGTTGAAATCGAATGCATTGCCGAACTCGAAGCGCATGACTGATTCCAACTGATTCAAAGGGGAAGAAGAACTATGTTCAGCTATGTCTGCACCGCCTGCGGCAAAAAAACACCTGCCGATACGCTTGCGCCCGTCTGCGGCTGCGGCGGGCTCTTCGAACTCGATTTCAAGAGCCCGAAGTGGGATGACGCCAAGATTGATCAGAAGTGCTGGAGTATTTTCCGCTACCGCGACTTTATGGCCGTTGACGGTGATGCTTGGCAGAGCGTCTCACTGGGTGAAGGCATGACGCCCTTGGTGGAACTCGAACCGGGTCTCTACGTCAAGGTCGATTACGCCATGCCGACGCTCTCCTTTAAGGATCGCGGCGCGGCTACGCTGGTTGCACATATGAAGGCGATCGGGGTGAAGTCTTGTGTGCAAGACTCGAGCGGCAATGCCGGCAACGCCGTAGCAGCCTACTGCGCCAGAGCAGGCATTCAGTGCGAAATCTATGTTCCGGAAGGAACGAGCCCCAAGAAGATCACCATGATTGAGGCGCACGGCGCCAAAGTGCATGTCATTCCCGGGTCGCGCGACCACTGTGCCGATGTTTGCCGCGCTCGAGTGCGTGAAGAGGGCATCTACTATGCCAACCATGTGGTGAATCCCTTCTTTTATGAAGGCATGAAAGCCTATATCTATGAGGTGTATGAAGAGCTCGGCCGTATCCCGGAACACGTTGTTCTGCCCGTCGGCAACGGCACGCTCTTTATCGGTGCGGTGAAAGCGCTCGAACATCTTCTGGAATCCGGCGCGATTGACCATTTCCCGAAGATTGTGGCGCTTCAGAGCGAATACTGCGATCCGCTCCTTAAAGCTCGCGAATTGGGGCTGGACGCACCGGTCTCCATAGACGTGAAGCCGACGATTGCCGAAGGCATCGCGATCGGCAAGCCGCTTCGCGGCAGCGAGCTGCTTGAAATGATGAAAAAGCACGACATTACCGTTGTAGCAGCTCCCGAGGACAAGATTCTTGCTGCCCGCGCCAAGATTGCACGGGCCGGGCTCTATATCGAGCACACGACCGCCGCCAACTTTGCCGCATGGGATCATTACTGCGAACTTTACGGACCGAGCACTGACGTGCTGATTACGCTCTGCGGCGCAGGGATTAAATCAGACCACTAATGGAGCCGGGCCCGAAAGCCAATATCTGCAGGTCGACCCCGCAGCCGATCTGCAGATAACAAAAAAATCAAACCGCCACCACCACTGGAGACCTACCGCTATGCTCGGAATCCTCATAACCCTTCTTGTGATCGCAGGGGTTGCGTACTGCGTCCTCAAGAATTATTACCCGCCGATTATCCTGCTGCTTGCTGGTTTCGTGATGCTTATCTGCGCAGCCCTGAACGGAACCATGCCGGTGGCCGACGCTAAGTCGACGCACTTCTTTGGGTTTGATCTGGCTGAAGCCTTCACAAACCTGATGAAGGGACGCCTGCCGGGCCTTGGCCTCAACATCATGCTGATTGCAGGCTTCTCGGTTTATATGGACCGCATTGGCGCTTCCAAAGCGCTCGTTAAGCTTTGTGTGAAGCCGCTGAGCGCCATCCGCTCGCCTTATGTGCTCCTTGCCGTCACCTATGTGGTCGGTCAGTTCATGGCGCTCTTTATCAATTCCGCAGTGGGTCTGGGCCTGCTGCTGATGGCTTCCATTTATCCGCTCCTCATCGCGCTCGGCGTTTCGCGAGCCTCTGCTGCGGCAGTGATCGGCTCAACATGCTGTCTGGATCTCGGACCTTCATCCTCGAATGCAATGCGTGCTGCCGACCTGCTCGGAACGGACGTGGTCACCTATTTCGTACAGAGCCAGATTCCGGTAGCGCTTTGCGTGATTGCCACGGTTGCTGTCGGTCACTTCTTCATCCAGCGCTGGTTTGACCGCAAGGCTCAGCATGCCGGAGAAGCCGAGTCTGCCGAAGCGCCGGCCGAATCGACTGATGAACGTCTCAAAAAGGCTTTTGAGGGTGCTGGTCCCGTGCACTATGCACTTTTGCCGGTGCTGCCGCTCGTTTTGCTGATCGTCTTTTCGCCGATGGTTTATGACGGCATCAAACTCTCGCTGCAGACGGGTCTCATCGTCTCGATCATCATCGCTTTTGTGGTTGACTTCATTACCCGCCGCTCTTTCCGCGAATCCACGAAAAACACCCAAGCCGTCTTTGAAGGCATGGGCAAAGTTTTCACTTCGACCGTCGGTCTCATTTGCTGCGCGGAACTCTTTGCGCTCGGCATGAATAAACTCGGCGGCATCAGCACGCTGATTTCCATGGCAGCCTCCATGGAGTCCGCCGGCGTGTGGGTGATGCTGCTCATCATGCTGACAATCATGGTCGTTGCTACCGTGGTGACTGGCTCGGGCAACGCGGCCTTTTTCGCGTTCTCGCCACTTCTGCCTGAGGCTGCCGCGAGCGTAGGCATCAACGCCGCGATTCTCGCCGTCCCGGTGCAGCTCTCTGCCGGTATCGCCCGTACGATGTGCCCGATTGCCGGCGTCATCATCGCGGTTTCCGGCATTGCCGGTCTTTCTCCCTTTGAACTTGTCCGCCGTACAGCGCCGGTGATGATCCTCGCGCTCATCATGAATGTCGCAGCTTCGGCCATCTTCCTCTAATTTCCTGACCCCGCTTTGGAGAAGAAATAATGACAGCACTCCTTATTAAAAATGCGCGCGTCTTCGCGCCGCAGGATCTCGGCAAAAACGATGTTCTGATGGTCAATGACCGCATCGTTGCCGTCGGACAAAATCTCGCGCCACAGCTGCCGGATCTGGAGATCCTGGATGCCAGCGGCAAGATTCTCACGCCGGGCTTTTTTGATCAGCACATTCACGTCACGGGCGGCGGCGGCGAGGGCGGACCGTCAACACGTACGCCGGAACTCGTGCTTTCGGAATTGATCAGCTGCGGCACAACGTCCGTCGTGGGCGTTTCGGGTACGGACTATACGACGCGCTCCATTCCGAATCTTCTGGCGAAGGTTCGGGCGCTGCAGACCGAAGGCGTATCGGCTTGGATGTATACCTCCAACTACAAGTATCCGGCAACGACGCTCACGGACTCTATTGCCAATGACTTGTTCTTTGTGCCCGAAGTTATTGGCGTGAAAATTGCGCTCGGCGACCACCGCTCATCATTCCCGACGGCGCAGCAGGTTCTTGCTGTGCTCGCTGAGGTTCGTGTCGGCGCAATGATTGCCGGCAAGACCGGTTTCCTGCATATTCACACGGGCAATATTCCGGGTGCCTTCGAAATGTATGACGAGATCCTGGCCAAGGGGTTCCCGATCAAGCATATTCGTCCGACCCATTGCGGCCGTATCCGCCACGTTTTTGATTCTGCTGTTGAGTTCTGCAAGAAGGGCGGCTGGATTGACATCACAACCGGCGCATCCTGCTGCTTCGATCATCCCGCTCAGGCCGTTATCGAAGCGATCGGCATGGGGGTTGATCCGACGCACATAACGCTTTCGACCGACGGCCACGGCTCTGTTCCGCGTTTCAATGAAAAGGGCGAAATGGTCGGACTCGGCGTGGGCGGCGTTGACGGCAACCTCAAAGAAACGATTCGTTTGATCAGCGACTGCAAAATGCCGATCGAACAGGCACTGCTCTTCACAACGAAGAATGTGGGCGACGCGCTCGGCTTCAAGGATCAGGGACGCGTCGAAGTCGGCGCCTGTGCCAATGCCTGTCTTTTCACCGAAGATTTCAACCTCACTCACGTCGTCGCCCGCGGACGCGTGATGATGCGTGACGGCGAGGTTGTCGTTAAAGGGACGTTCGAAATTTAATGAACGGCATTTTGTGAGCGTACGCTCAAGCCTCTCATGAAAATCGGCAGGTTAACTTCACGGTTAATCTGCCGATTTCATTAAGAAAACAGCCCAAGTGTTTTCATTAAGCACTGGCTCAATCAGAGCTTGCCGCCTTCAACCACGAGATCATCGGGATTGGACGTTTTGCCGTAGACCGGGGCGAGCGTGGCTGCATAGTCCTGGTGGAAGAAGTTTTCCTTCCCAAGATTGACGATTTCCTGATTGATCCAGTCGAGAAGACCCTTATTGCCTTTCTGGACGGCCGGAGCGATGGTGTCAAGATCACCCAAGGAAGGAATGCCGACCTTGAAGCCCTTATGTACCAAGGCCCAGGCGAGGACTTCAGTGTTGTCGGTGGAGAAGGCGTCGCCGCGGCCGTCAAGCAGAGCATTGTAGGCGTCGGTGTACTGGTCGTACTTCTGCAGCTTTACCTTCGGATGATTCTTTTCAAAATAGGGTTCTGCGGTCGTGCCTTTGGCGATGATGAGCGTCTTGCCGTCAAGCTGCTTCACGTCGGTAATAACGGCGGACTCAGGCGAAACGACGCCAAGCGCAACCTTCATGTAAGGCAGTGCAAAGTCAACTTTTTCTGCACGGTCTTTCGTTACCGTGAAGTTGGCAAGAATAATGTCCACTTTGTCAGTGACCAGGAATTCAACACGGCTTGCCGGGTCGACGGAGATGTATTTCACTTTAACGCCGAGGTCCTTGGCGAGACGGTCGCCGAAGTAGACGTCATAGCCCGCGTATTTCCCCTGGGAGTCAACGTAGCCGAACGGAGCCTTGTCGGAAAAGACGCCGATGACGACTTCGCCGCTCTGCTTGATCACGTCAAGCGGACGGGCTTCGACGGCAGCAGTGGCGGCTGAGAGCGCCGCTGCGGCAACCGCGACGGCGGCAATCTTCTTCGTGAAGTTTTGGATGATGGACATGGAATTTCCTCCAGAAATACACCGGCACTTTATGAGGTCAAGAGAAGTGCAGGGCGCCGGCGGTCCATGCCTTCCTCGGATGTTTTGATGCAGCTGCTTCGTCTCAGCTGCGTCGTCAGGTTGTTGGATTCATTTGGGCGACGGGGTTTCGTCCGACCGCTTATGGCGTGTGTAGGTAAAGGTTTTGAGAAATTCCGCTGCGCGCTTCGTCTTTGGCGTCGTGAAAAACGCTTCCGGCGAATTCTCTTCAACGACATGGCCGTTTTCGAGAAAGACAATGCGGTCGGCGACGGCCCGCGCAAATTCCATTTCGTGCGTGACGATCACCATGGAGAGACCGCTGTCGGCCAGCTCCACAATGACGTCGAGCACCTCACGGACCATTTCCGGGTCAAGAGAGGCGGTCACTTCGTCAAAAAGCATCACGCTCGGGTTCATGGAGAGCGCGCGGACAATGGCCGCGCGTTGTTTTTGTCCGCCTGAAAGCTGCCGCGGATAAAAATCGCGTTTGTCCCAGAGCTTCACGCGCTTCAAAAGGGTTTCAGCTTGAGCGAGCGCGTCTTCACGGGAACGCTTGGCGACATGCAGGGGGGCGAGCAAGATGTTTTCGAGCACCGTCAGGTGCGGGAAAAGGTCATAGCTTTGAAAAACCATGCCGATGCCGCTGCGCAGGGTGCTGCCGAATTCGAGCGGCTTTCCTTTGAGCAAGATGTTGCCGCCTTGGATGGGTTCGAGACCGATCAGGCAGCGCAGAAACGTGGATTTGCCGCAGCCCGACGGCCCGAGAATCACCGCGACTTCTTTGTCGTGAAGCGTGAAGTCGATGCCGTTGAGAATCACAGCGTCGCCGAACTTCTTTACGAGACCGCGCGTTTCCAAAACAATGTCATTGGCCATTTTTATGCTTTCCATTTCTTTTCAAGGGCCTTGGCGGCAAGTGATACCGGCCAGCATGCAAGGAAGTAAAGAAGAAACACTGCGCCGTACACCCAAAGCGCTGCAGTCGGATACTCAAAGCGGTTGGCATCAATGATCTGCTGCCCTGTCTTCAAAACTTCAACAATGCCGATGAGCACGACAAGACTAGTCGTCTTGATCATGCGGGTAATAAGGTTGATCGAAGGCGGAATCAATTGACGAACAGCCTGCGGGAGCACCACCAGGCGCATTGTCTGGAGTTTTGAGAGGCCGAGAACCTGGGCACTTTCATACTGCGTCTTCGGAATGCTGATGAGTGCTCCGCGAACCAGATCTCCCATTTCTCCAGTACCCCAAAAGGTAAAAACAATAATTGCACTCCAATACGCAGAGAGATTCCATCCAAAGGCTCGAGTGAATCCGAAATAAACAACGAATAGCAGAACCAGCTGAGGCATAATTCGCACGATTTCGAGGTAAATCTGAGAGACGACTCGCGCAATGGGATTCTTTAGCGTCATGAAAATGCCGAGAAGAATACCAAGCGGAATGGAAAGGCCTGCAGATAAGAGACTGATATGCAGTGTTGTCCACAGTCCTTTAAGCAGAAGGAGTGAGTTGATGCCTTGAAAGAAGACATTAATTCCCGAATCCTGCATAACGCACCTTCTTTTCAAGCCAATAGCCTAAGAGTGAAATCGGGAGCAGCAGTACTACATAAGCCGAAACGAGAAGAATGAGTGATTCGTCGGTTTTGTAGGAATTGCCGATAAGATCCTTCGTGACGTACATCAGATCTGGAAGCGCAATGGCGCTGACAACTGAAATTTCCTTAATGAGAAAGATGATATTGGCGACCAACGGCGGAACTGATACCGCAAACGCCTGCGGCAGCACGACGAGCATCATCGTCTGGAACGGTGTGAGGCCGAGTACGCGTGCCGATTCTGTCTGCACCGTTGAGACGGACTCAAGGCCCGCGCGAAGCGCCTCTGCCATATAGCTGCCGCCAAGGAATGCGAGCCCAATGATGGCGCACCATTCACCGGAAATCCGAATGCCGACTTTGGGGAGACCAAAATACAGAAAGAAAAGCTGTACGAGAAGCGGGGTGTTTCTCGAGAATTCCGTATAAATGACCGCTGCCGTATTGAGGATTGGAATCCGCCAATAACGGGCGACAGCTGTGACCATTCCAACGGCAAGTGCGAGGAGTATTCCAATCGTACCTACACGAAGTGTCAGCAGCGCTCCTTCGTAATAGAGGGGAAGAACTTTCCCCATAAAAGCCAAATCAAGCAATTAACTCAGCACGGCGGCTTGGGCGAACTTTTAAGCGTCTCAATTGAGAGGCAACAAAAAAGGACCGCGAGCCAGCCGGTCCTTTTGTAAGTTGATGCGTATGTTCAGTCTGTCTGAAGCCGAATCAAATTCTTTGAACCGGATGGTAGAAGTCACTACAACAGCACATACTGCACAGCTCCTTCATTTCGGTTCTCCTTTGATGGTCAAACATTGGTTTATGCGCTCAATGCACACTGCATACTTTGCCCTTGTGAGCGATCGACGTCAACGGATGAGGGAGTAATACATGACTAAACAAGTAAGGAATAGGGGGGTCATCTTAGGAAGAGCCTGCGCACGAGCGAATATGCGGCCAAATGTCCTCCAGCAGAACGCTTTGCCCCGTTCGATCTTGTACTGACGTTTTGGCCGAACGACGAGTTGGTTTACTCGTCTTTAGATGCGCCGCTGAGAACGACGCTGCCCGAAATGACTTGGCTTTCAGCCGTCATGAGCGTTCGAAGCAAAAGCGCCGCAGACTCAGGCGGAGCCATAGGGGCCGCTGCAGGGGAAAGGCTAAAGGGAAGGGTGCCCAAGAAAGGACTGCACAGTCGTATACGTTCGTGTGCAATAATGCACGCCGACACGAAGCGGGACTGAAAGCATGCGGGCCGCCCGTTCATACCTACCGCGCGCGAGGAAAGGGATTCATGGTCTTTCAGACCGTGAACGGGCCCCCGAAAGGGGTTGTAAAACGACAAAGCCCACCGCTGCAACGATGGGCTAAGTCAATAAGCAAGGTGCGATATGAAAGAAAGTCCCCTTGCTTCGTGTCAGATCATACCACAGCAGGTTTCGATCGCAATTGAGGGCGGAGTCCATATTGATGGTCTCTTCCTCGCTGCGGTTGTCCTGATGCTGGTGCTGATCCGCATGAGGCGTTAAGTCGCAGGGGTCGTTCTCGTAAGAGAGCGGCCCCTCATGCGTTGTTCGGCGCTCCTCTGGATACTTCACGACTGGCCGCGGGCAAGCTTGTTAGCTGTTGATTGAGGCGGTTGTCAAACAGTTCAAAAGTCAGTCGTAACGGAATGTCGTCAGCGGTCAAACTCTCCGGCATGCTGAGCGAACATTGATCGTACCCATTGCTTGACGAGGCTCTTGTCGCTTCGCTCGTGCCAGATCAGCCGCGCAAAGTTTTCGCTGTATTCGCCCGGATAAGGGACCGCAGCGAGATTGGGGAATTGTTTCTCAAAGGATTTCGCGGTTCGTGTCGGCAGCACCAGCGTGTACTCTGTGCCTTCGAGAAAATAGGGAGCTCCGAGAAAGTTAGGCAGCTCAACAAAGGCTTCTCCTAAGCGAGGATCGGGTACCGTAACGTCATAAATTGCCCGGCGGCTTGAATCTTGAAGCTTTACAAGAAGTCTCGGATATTTGCGGAAGTCTTCGGCTTTGAGCGTTTGTTCTCCTTTGATGGTCAAACATTGGTTTATGCGCTCAATGCACACTACGTACGAGCGATCGACGTCAACGGATGAGGGAGTAATACACGACTAAACAAGTAAGGAATAGGGGGTTCATCTTAGGGAGGGGCTGCGCACGAGCGAGCATGCTGCCGAATGCATTCCAGCAGAACGCTTTGCCTCGATCGATCTTGTACTGACGTTATGGCCGAACGACGAGTTGGTTTACTCGTCTTTAGATGCGCCGCAGACTCAGGCGGATCCAGAAGGGCCGCGGCCGGGAAAAGGCGTAAGGGAAGAGGGCCCAAGAAAGGACTGCACAGTCGTATACGTTCGTGTGCAATAATGCGCGTCGGCACGAAGCGGGACTGAAAGCATGCGGGCCGCCCGTTCATACCTACCGCGCGCGAGGAAAGGGATTCATGGTCTTTTAGACCGTGAACGGGTCCCTGAAAGGGGTTGCAAAACGACAAAGCCCACCGCTGCAACGATGGGCTAAGTCAATAAGCAAGGTACGATATGAAACACAATCCCCTTGCTTCGTGTCCGATCATACCACAGCAGGTTTCGATCGCAATTGAGGGCGGAGTCCATATTGATGGTCTCTTCCTCGTTGCGGTTGTCCTGATGCTGGTGCTGATCCGCATGAGGCGTTAAGTCGCAGGGGTCGTTCTCCTAAAAGGGCGGCCCCTCATGCGTTGTTCGGCGCTCCTCTGGATACTTCACGACTGGCCGCGGGCAAGCTTGTTAGCTGTTGATTGAGGCGGTTGTCAAACAGTTCAAAAGCGC
>NZ_QNRV01000001.1:263624-296140 GCF_003315195.1 Sutterella wadsworthensis
CCTCATGCGTTGTTCGGCGCTCCTCTGGATACTTCACGACTGGCCGCGGGCAAGCTTGTTAGCTGTTGATTGAGGCGGTTGTCAAACAGTTCAAAAGCGCTCAAAAGCCATTCGTACCGGAATGTCGTCAGCGGTCAAACTCTCCGGCATGCTGAGCGAACATTGAACGTACCCATTGCATGACGAGACTCTTGTCGCTTCGCTCGTGCCAGATCAGCCGCGCAAAGTTTTCGCTGTATTCGCCCGGATACGGGACCGCAGCGAGATTGGGGAATTGTTTCTCAAAGGATTTCGCGGTTCGTGTCGGCAGCACCAGCGTGTACTCTGTGCCTTCGAGGAAATAGGGAGCTCCGAGAAAGTAAGGCAGCTCGATAAAGGCTTCGCCTAAGCGAGGATCGGGTACCGTAACGTCATAAATTGCCCCGCGGCTTGAATCTTGAAGCTTTACAAGAAGTCTCGGATATTTGCGGAAGTCTTCGGCTTTGAGCGTTTGTCCTGCCGCGTACGCTTTGATGAGCGGATGAGCACGGTTCATCAGTACCGATCGCTCAATGCGAAAAAGATTGAGCCCAAAAAAATGTGTCGGAAGATCCGGCAGGTTCTGCGTCGGGTAGAGCAGAAAGTCCATGCCGCCGTCAGCGAGTTTTTGAAACTGACGGCTCTCGAGCGGAAGAATTCGGAAACTTACTTTCGGTGCTTGTTCGCGAATGGCGCGCACGACTGGCGGAAGAATGCTGATGACGGAGTTGTCGGCAGCGCCGATGGTGATGGTGGCGGAGAGTTTTGCCGGCGTGAAGGATTTTTGATATTCCAGCCGCTCCATTTGGTCTAGGAGCTCTCGCACCACCGGCAGCATCATCGTGGTGGTGTCGGTAGGCGTTAATCCGCGCCAAACCCGGATGAAGAGCGGATCATTCATTTCCGTTTGGAGCTTCTTGAGCATTCGGCTCGCGGCTGCGGCAGAGAGTCCGAGATTCTGAGCCGCTTCGGTGAGTGAGCCCGTCGAAACAATTTGTGCAAGCAGTTGGAGGTGATTGATTTTCAGGTCAAGCATGGCGTCAGGTGTTTTCCGATCAATTCCGCAAAACGTAAAAGACTTGTTGAGCCATTTTACGAAAAAGAGGTTGAAAATCCGAATGGGTTAGTTCGAAAGATCTACTTAGACTGTGAACCTGTGGATGGAAGACAAAGCGCAGTGACTGCACTCCGTACTTGTTGTTTTAAGGCGCAAAACGCCGCCCTCAAACGCTCGACACCGTTGAGTTAATCCTTTCATCCTCACTTTGGCAATGCGGTTCTGTTTGGGGAATCGCTCCTTCATAGGAATTCAAATCATGAAGAACATCACGATCGGTCGCCGTTCATTCTTCCTTGGCGCCGTTGCAGCTGCTGTCAGCAGTGCGCTGCCCGCTACCGCCGCACATGCCTCTGGCGGCTCTTCGGGACCTCACGTGTCTTTCGCGACGCAGGGTCACATCGGTGAAGTGATTGTGAATCCCTACAGCATTGCTCCGCTCACGGCCATCATCCGCAACGGCGGCTATGAACTCACCGAAGCGACGGTGCGCATTGTTCCGAAACCTCAGGGTCAGGAAATTAAGTACAAGGTGAGCCGCTCTGAATTGCTCACGCATGCAGGCATTCCGGTTTTCGGTCTCTACCCGGACTACATGAATACCGTGGAAACGACTTACACCCGGAAGTTCCATGGTAAGACCGAAAAGTTCACGGACACCTACAAGATCTACGCTGCGCCCGTCTACCACGAAGTGAGCGGCTCACCGGGTCTTCATCACAATATGTTTGAGACGAAGGTCACTAAGGTTGATGCGAAGTTCTCCGACCGCCTTTATCTCGTCAACAATCTGATGCAGCAGTACGCCAAGGCCACGCGCGCAGTTTGGAACAATCCGATGGGCGGTGCGATGGAGTGGAACTTCTATCCGCAGAATGCCATTATCGACACGAAGGGCGAAGTGCGCTGGTACATGCACGTTGAACCGATCTACAACGTCGAGACCATTTATCACTCCGGCGTCATGATGGGGTTCCAGCAGGATGAGGACGGCAACCTCACCTGGGGTTACGGTCAGCGCTATGTCAAGTACGACTTGATGGGGCGTGAGATTTACAACCGCCGTCTTCCGGTCGGCTATTCTGATTTCTCGCATTCGCTCGACAATGCACAGAACGGTCATTCGTTCATCCGTGTTGCGAGCTCTGACCACCGCCGTGCCGACGGCAAGCGTGTCCATACCGTTCGCGACGTAATCGCTGAAATCGATCAGAACGGCAAGGTTGTCGATGAATGGCGTCTCTGGGAGATCCTGGATCCGTATCGTGACAACGTTATGAAGGTGCTCGACCAGGGTGCTGTCTGCCTCAACATTGATGCGTCGCAGGCCGGCAAGACGATGTCGGCAGCAGATCTTGCAAAGCTTGAAACGAGTGATAAGTTCGGCGATATCGTTGGTACGGGCGAAGGCCGCAACTGGGCGCACGTCAATTCGGTTGACTACGATCCGACCGATGACTCCATCATTATCAGCTCGCGCCATCAGTCAGCCATTATTAAGATCGGCCGCGATAAGAAGATCAAGTGGATCTTCTCCTCGCCGGAAGGCTGGCGCGACGGCTGGAAGGAAAAACTCCTCACGCCGGTGAAGGACGGTAAGCCGATCGCTTGCCATGGCTCGACCTGCGAAGGGGATTTCGACTACACGTGGACGCAGCATACGGCCTTCCGCATTGACGAGAAGTCCGATAAGCATGTGATTTACGTCACCGCCTTCGACAACGGTGATGCCCGCGGCATGGATCAGCCGGCGCTTGCCGAAATGAAGTACTCGCGTGCAGTGGTCTACCGTATTGATCAGGATAAGAAGACCATTGAGCAGGTCTGGGAATACGGCAAGGAGCGCGGCTTCCCGTGGTACAGCCCGGTGACGTCGCTCACCAAGTACTGCGCGGACAAGGATTCGATCATGGTCTATTCGGCCACTGCCGGTATGGGACGCCGTCCGTCTGAATTGAAGCCCGGCGAAAAGGCTGGCAGCGCTTCGCCCTTCATCGAAGAGTTCAAGTGGGGCGAAACCGAACCGGCCGTCGAAATCCAGCTGATCGATTCGATGGGCTATCAGGCAATGCCTGTGAGTCTTGATAAGGCCTTTAATCAGTAACTTCTGATGGATATCGGCCTCGTTGGCCGGCATCATCTCAAATCCAAACGAGGCAGGTTTGCGGATCTGCCTCGTTTTGTATTAATGCAGTTTACGAATTGCTGAATCTATCTACTCCTGAACATCGATTCTGATATTGTCCTCAGCAGTTTTCTAATGGAGACTCATTGCATGCGTCAGGTTTTCCGTATGCGGCCGTGGATTTTCCCGCCCGAACCTCAGGCAATTCAGGAAATTTTTGTCCGCTATGGTGTGATTCGCGAGTTTGCCAAAGGTGCCGTCATGGAGCACGGCGGCAAGGGAGATGCGGCCCAAGTCGGCTTTCTCACAAAAGGATTGGCCACATTCTCTTGTCTGGACGTGCAGTCGCAGACGCATATCTTCGCTTTGCTTGCTCCGGGCCGAGCCTTAGGTGACCTCGATGCACTTAACCCGCACCGCGTCGCCGTCCAAGTCGATTTCATCCGACCTTCCAGCGTCTTGATTGTTCCGCGCGCACGTTTTCTGGAGTCACTGCGTGCGTCCGTTGAAATGATGGAAATTTATGCTGACCTCGCCATCCTGAAGCAGGAGTCCGCACTGGAAGGCATGCTTGCTAACTTCACGCTTGATCTTGAGGCGCGTCTGCGAGTTTTTCTGTTGTCAGCCATAACCAGCTTCGCTGAACTGCAGCGCGGCGGCTGGAACTTATGTCCGCTCGGGCTCACCATTACGGAACTTTCGCGGATTTTGTCAGCGGACCGCAGTTGGGTGAGCACGAAGGTTAATGATTGGATAAAGCTTGGCGACGCACGAAAAGACGGCCGCAAGCTTTATCTGCACGGCCGTCTCTTTGATTCGGTTTGGGATTGGGGCTGCGGAAAACAAAACCTGCGTTCCTCTCCTGAAGGCCTCAAGGCTGAGCCCAAACCGATCGAGCACTACGCAGAACTTCGAAGAAAGCGGGCAGGACTGAGCTGAGCGGCTCAAAAGCGGATGACGCATGCCGGCAGAGTTCCCGGTCAAGCCGCCCGAAGTCAGCGCAGCGGTCGTTTGTCGCCCATATTGTTGACCGCCGCATAAAGGTCGACGGCACCCTATACCAAAAGGCCGGCCCCTAAGGTCAGCCCGGCGGTCAGCACCAAGCACCAAGCAGGCGGTACATACGGATTTGACAGGTGCGGATGTCGGCATTTTTTTAGCTCAAATTGATCCAATGAAGCGGGTTTCGTTCTGAAGTTCCGCCGTATGGGCTTAGCCGACGCTTGAACGGCAGCTCTTGATTGCTCAGCAGTGCGCAAGGTGCTGTCAGCGGCATGCCGCAAAAAAAAAAACGCCCGAATTGTTGAGTGCTCAACAACGGAGCGCTTACGGATGAAGTGAAATTTTTAGCGCGCCAAACTGAGCGTTATCAAGGATGACGGTGCTGTTGTTTTCATTGTTGTCAGCTTGGCAGCTCTTTTTTATTCATGACTTGCAGACCTGTCGGTTGGCGAGCATTGCAGAGGTTCATTCGAAGGATGTTGATTGTCTCTCGACGCACTTTGTCGCCGCACTTGCTGCCGGATTTCTCTGCACAACAGTTTGCGGTCCGGCCATTGCACTATATCTTTCTCTCAGACCGTAAATACTCTCGGTCACGAGACTTGGTCTATTTTCGACGAGTCTCAGGTTGACCATGTGATTGAAAATGGCGCCCAACTCACGAAGCTGAAGAAGAAAATCAAACCGCATTGAATGCGGTTGAAAAAACGGGTCTCTAAAACATTTTCCTCTCCTTCAGTTCATATCCAGCGACTCCATGGATTCCTCCGCTGAAGGTTCTTTTCCGCCGACCTCTCGGAAATTTTCGAGTTGTCGGCGGTTTTTCTTCCATTTCTTTTGAGCGTATTTCAGCATTCCATGACCACTATTCGTCGTCAGCGTTTTAAGCACATCATCGGCCGCACAGTACTGCTCATCTTCGGCATGTTTCTTGCCGCTTTCGGCATCGCCTGTACGACAAGGGCAGGATTAGGCACGACGCCGATCAGCACAGTTCCCTATACGGCCTCTGCGATAACAGGGCTGTCGTTTGGCACCTGTACGGTGATACTCAACTTCTTTTTCGTTGCTGGGCAGATTGTGGTGCTGCGCAGCCGGTATTCGACATTTAATCTGCTGCAAATTCCAATTGGTTTCATCTTCGGCGCTTTCATTGATCTGTCAATGCATCTCATAGGCAATGTTCAGATGCCGAATTGGTTTTTGGCGGCAATGCTTTCTCTCTTTGGAAATCTCATTCTGGCACTCGGCACTGTCATTCAGATTCGCTCCAAAACGATTGTCCAGCCAGGAGAAGGTTTTGTGATTGCCATTGCGGCACTTGTGAAGTCTTCATTCGGATCAATGAAAATTGCCAATGATATTTCTCTCACAGCAGTTGCAGCGCTGATGGCATTGCTTGAGATGGGTCATTTGATCGGTATTCGAGAGGGAACGCTGGCTTCGGCGCTGATGATCGGACTTTTTGCCAAATGGATTGACCAGCTGATCAATCGGCGTGCAGTTAAAGTTCAGCCTGCTGAACCGCACGAAGTGCCGCTCGATACCGCAGTGCCGACCGGCATCGAGAAGCCTGCTGAAGTGTCAATGACGGAAGCCAAGCAGGAAGCGGCGAGTTAAGCATCAAACGCTAAGATGATTGACTGCGCTCCTATGGTTTGGGCGGCTGCGCAAGAAACGGTACGGCTCTGCCGAGCTTAAGCCGTACCGTTCTGAGAGGGGACTTTTCTATTGTTTTAGATGAGAATTCCCAGTTCTTTTTTGAACCTTGCAACAATCGGAGCCATCTTTTCAGGATTAGCCATAAGGGATGGATCAACCAAAATCTCTGCTTGTTCCTGCGTCATAAGTCCCATCGCGACAACAGCGTCCTTCACATTGCAGCGGTGCTTTTCACAGTAATGGGCGACTTCAACGCCTTGGGGATATCCAAAGGTCGCTGCGACTACCGTCGAGAGGGCAATGGAACTTTCGGCTTCTTCTTTGCAGCGAGATTCGTTGGCGGTGATGCCTTCGACGCAGTCGCGGCGCAGGATCACGATTTCTTCACCAACGAGCTGGAGATTTTCAAAGAGGCATTTGTAGAACGTAGCGTCCCAAACATTCAGGTCGAGTTCACCCTCATCAATAGCCATCGTGATGGCGACATCATTGCCGCAGACCTGATGTCCGATCTGGATGACCATTTCAGGCACGGTTGGGTTGATTTTTCCCGGCATGATGGAGCTGCCCGGAGCACAAGCGGGAAGGTTGATTTCCATCCAGCCTGCCCGCGGACCGGAGCTCATAAGCCGCAGATCCTTGCAGATCTTAGAGAGTGTGGCGGCAATGGTTTTCACGGCGCCGGAAACGGTGAGAATAAAGTCTGAATTCTGGAAGCCGTCAAAAAGGTTGGGATTGGGCCTGACAGATTCGCCCAGTTCGGCTGAAATTGCCTTATAAAAGGCCTCCATGTAACCCGGTTGGGCTCCGAGACCGGTGCCGACGGCGTTGCCGCCCATGATCAGTTCAAAGCAGCCCGGGCGCAGAGCCTTCAGTGCTCGTGCCTGACGCCGAATCGCAGAAGCAAACCCAGAAAATTCCTGTCCAAGGGTCACTGGCAGCGCGTCTTGCCAGCAGGTACGTCCGACTTTGACGATGTGTTCGAAGGCCTTCGCTTTTGCCTCGAAGGCGTCGGCGAGCTTTTCGGCTTCGCAAACAATTTTGTCAAGCCGCGGTGCAATCGCCAGGTGCGTTGCGGAAGGAATCGTATCGTTAGTGGACTGCGCCATGTTGACATGGGTATTGGGATGAACCATGTCCTGTCCTTTGTGACCGGTGAGCATTTCATTTGCCAGATTGCCGATCACTTCATTGACATTCATATTGACGCATGTGTAGCCGCCGCCTTGCCACATGTCGAGCGGAAATTCCTTTTCGTATCCGCCGGCGATCACCTTGCCGCAGGCTTCGGAAATCGCTTGGGCGATTTCAGGCTTCATAGCGCCGATTTCGGCATTCGCTTTGGCACAGGCCTTTTTGATTTGGCACAGTGCTTTGTGCATGTCAGGATAGGCAACGACAGGAAAGCCTGCTGCTCCCGATACTTTCATGTTGCGGATGGTTTGAATGCCGTAATAGCGGTCGTTGGGAATTTCCATTTCGCCCAAGCAATCGCGTTCGATTCGCATATTGGTCATTTTCGAAAAACTCCTGTAGAAAACAAGATGAGCGGGTTATTCCGGGTATGTCAGAGCAGCATGCGAGCCAGCATTAAGCCGAAAGGCACCGCGGCTGCAAGACTGATGCACCCAGGAATGAAGAAAGGGTGATTGATGACAAACGAACCGTTCCAGCGGCGGCCCATGAAGGAACCCGTGTCGTCGCACGAAATTGCAAAGGCCGTTGTCGGGTAAACGTTCGTGATGTAGAGAGCAGAGCAGGCAACGAAGGAGCCCACGATGGTGGCGGCGTCAACACCCAGACTTGCCGCAACGGGACAGATCAAGGCAGCGGTTGATCCCTGACTGAAGAGGACGGAAGACGCCAAGAAGAACACCACGGCCAAGAGATACGGATACTGCTCGAGGAGTGCTACTGCAGATTCCTTGACCTCCGGGAGATGCGCATTGATGATGGTGGAGGAAAACCACACAATGCCGAGTACGACGATCAGGCTTTCGGCTCCGCTTTTAAAGATGGGGGCGTCTTTGATCGTGGCGAGATCCACTTTGCAAAAGAGGTACATCAGCCAAGCACAGAACATCATGATCATGACGATGAGGTCCCGGCTGCTGAGCGTGTGACCAATTTGATTTTTAAAGAGCAGCAAAAGAACAATGACCGATACGCCGCTCAAAAAGATCATCACGGATAGTTTTGCTTCGTGAGTTGTAGGCTTCGCTTTTTCTTCCTTGGACTGCATGGAGACCAGTCCTTTTTTCAGCCGTTCCAGAAAGATCGGGTCTTCGGAAAGTTCTGTTTTGCCCTGCAGACTCGAGATGACCGCACAGATGGCGGCGGCGAATGCACTAGTCGTGATGATGACAAGCAGTACTGCAGCGAAAGAAACATGCATCGGTTCGACCACTGCAAACATCGCTGCGGTAGCGGCAGAAATGGGGCTCGCGGTACACGCTATTTGGCTTGCTATGACACTGCTCGTCAGGGGCTGGGCAGGTCGAACATTATTTTCCTTGGCCACTTCCTGAATGACGTTTAAAACGCTCATTGCCATGTAGCCCGTACCGCCCAAAGTCGTCAGCATGAAGCAGACAGCCGGTGCAAGTGCGTTGATGTATTTCGGATTGTTCCGCAGCAGTTTCTCGGCGCATTTCACCATGAACGCAAGGCCGCCGGCGCGCTGCATGACGCTGATGGCCAATATGACGGTCATGATGATGAGCATGACGTCTACCGGAATGAATCCGGGTTTTAGCCCGAAAACGGCAGTTGCGGCGATCATGCCGACAGCGCCGGCCATACCGACACCGATGCCTCCGAGTTTGGCGCTGTAGGCGATGATGCCTACGAGCAGTAAAATTTCTAGCCAAAGCATTTGATTGCTCCTCTGGTTGTCAAGAAAATGGGCATTCTTAAAGCGCACCCAATAGAGAAAGTTGATTTGGAGACAGCAATTCAAGAGTGCTTAGCTCGTTCCACCAACGTGCGGCAGTTTCGCTGCCGGCAATAGGACTGACGCAGGATGAAAACTTCGCTTTTCGATCGCTTTCCGAAAGCGGTTTTTCGGGATTGCCTTTAGCGAGATCGTTGGCCAGGCATACGACGCCGGATTTGGTTTTTATGCGAATTCGAACGGGCGCTGTGCCGATGAACCCCAACTTGGCTAGGTCGGGATCTATTTCCATCGTCATCTTCTTCATGAGAGCTTGAATTCGAGCATCTTGCACTTTGTCGTCAGTGAATTCCTCAATGCCGGTTCTTTGGTAGACAAGACGAGATGCCAGAGCAAATTCCATAGAAAACTTTGCTTCAACTGCATTTCGCGGGCAGTGACTGATCAGTTCTCGAGGACCGAGAAGACTGACCCCCAGGTGTACAGCTTCAATATCGTCCAGTTTGGGGTGCACTTTATCTACCCACTCTCCCCAAACGTCTAAAGCGGGATGCGTGCCGGAGCAGCAGGGATATTGTTTGAAAACGAGTCCGTTTTCCATTAAGTCCCAACGGCTGCCTAAATCGACGGTGCATTTTTCTCTTGGAAGGCGGACGGCAAAGCATGCCGCATAGCCGTCCGAAGCTTCAAGAGCGTCGTCTTTGCCGGTGATCCCTGCCGCTGCGAGCTCAACGGCCATCATTCCGTGCAGATTGGAGAGCCCTGCGTGGATTGCTTTGGTTTGTGAACCAAAGTTGGCACGAATGCCTGAAGCAAGACTGGCTGCTATCGCCAAGGCATTGCTCGTCGTTGACACATCTGTTTTCAGAAGCCAGGCTGCTGCTGCGGCTGCTCCGAACACGCCGTTGGCTAAAGTGGTGTGCCAACCGTGCTCAGAGAGCTCGGGCATTGTCCAACGTGCGATCTGATGTGCACACTCCGCTCCGACAACATATGCAGTCAGAAATTCACGTCCGGAGAGTCCTTGAGCAACGGCAAGGGACAAAGCGGTCGGTGCAATTCCAACCGTTGGATGACCAATGGTGGTCCAGCTTACATCATCAAAATCGAGTGCATGAGCCGCCGTGCCGTTGAGGAATGCAGCAGTTCGAGGACTGAAACGTACCGAGCGTCCAAGCTGCTGTACGCAAGTGCCTGCTCTTTCGTTTTGTGCGGCATACAGAGCCGCATTTCTCACCACGGACGTACCGGATCCGGCTGCGGCAACCGCAACAAAATCCGCCAGAGCTGCACGCGCCGCGGCTATTTCACCGTCCGGAAGATCCGGAAAGTCAGCGGAGACTACCCATCGTGCTATGGCTGAAAGAAGTGTCGGTTGATTCATGCTTTGTGTCTCACAAGACCTAGAGATGCTTTCTGAATGAACGACGGTATCGTTGCGCGGAAGCTCTTCGAGAACCATCAAATGAAGTAAAACTAAAAATGTGGTTTAGACTCTCTGCAGAAGGAGGGCAGCAGCATGGGTATCCGGAACTTAGGATCCTTAGAAGTTTTTGTGGCCTTGGCAGATACTCAAAGTTTCACTGAAGCTGCCAAGCGCTTGGGAATGACGACATCGGCCGCTTCTCAGGCGCTCAAGGCCTTGGAAGAAGAGTTAGCGGTTGCGTTGATCAGCCGAAAAAGCCGCCCGGTAATGCTTACGGGAGCGGGGCGTAATTTGCTCGACGGTGCGAGAGCACTGCTTCGGGATGCTCGAGAGTTGGAAACGGCGGTTACGGCATCTTCACCAATCCTCCCGCTTTTGCGGCTTGGGCTGGCTGAGAGCGTCAGCTGTACGGTCGGGGCAGATATCGTGGGAGCGCTTTTTCCCTGCACGAAGCAATTGTCGGTACGCACGGCCATGGCACTGCAGCTGAGCGAACAGTTTAAAAACGGCGATTTCGACTTGCTGATTTCACCGGTGAGCTTCCCGGATATGGATGGAGTGACGGAAGAGGCGGTCGTTGCTGAATCTTTCTTCCTTGTGACGCCCGCATCAAATACGAGGACCGTTTCGACGCCGGCGGATCTTCTTCAGCTTGCGCGCGATTTGCCTTATTTTTCCTATACGACAGCGGCAAGCGACAAGCTGATTTCAGAACGTATTCTGCGCAGTGCCGGGATCTCGCCGCAGCGAAGCGTCTTAGTAGAGTCTTCGACAACTATGATGGGTCTTGTCGCTCAGGGACTCGGCTGGGCATTGCTTCTGCCGTCCAATATTTGGATGGGACGAGATTTTTGCGCCGACCTGCGTTTCACTCAATTGCCTTTCGTCTCCGCGCAGAGACGGCAGTATGCGGCAATTCGGTCTCGAGGATTCAGCCGGGCAGCCAATCAGGCAGTCGAGGCTCTCCAAAATGGCTTGAGGAAACGCGTTATTCCTCAGCTCGCCAATATCTATCCTATGCTGGCCGAAGGCATGACGATCTTATGATCTTCATTTAAGCATCACTAAATCTGTGATGCGCTTTAAGTCCGCTGTCTTTTTTCGTTGGTGAGGCGAGGCATCCATAAGACGTTTGGTCTTTGGATGCCCGGTTTCAAATCACCGGTCAAGCGGACAGGTGATGCAGTCCTTTTATTTTTGCAATGCCCAGGGACAGGCCAGACGTTCGAGAAGACCAATGCCCGCGTAAAGCGCAACGCCCAGCACGCACATGCCGAGAATCCCGACGAACATACCGTCCATATCGCCCAGTCCCCAGGCATTCATGATGTACCATCCCAGACCGGCATCGGTAGCAAAACTTTCTGCGAGAAAGAGTACGGCAACAGCGGTGCTGGAAGCGGCCTTCAAAGCCATGAAGAGTGAAGGAAGCGCCGCGGGAATGTAGACGTGAAGAACGCGCTCAGCAGTGCTTGCGCCCATTGAACGCATGGCAAGTTCATAGGAAGGATTGAGTGCCAGAGCCGATTCGCGCACGATTACCAGGATCTGATAACCCGTAGCCAGCGCAATCAGCAGAATGCGCGACGAGTCGCCCAGCCCAAGGATGGTAAAGAAAACGGGCAGCAGCACGATTTTCGGAAGCGGCAGCGTGATGAAGGTTACCGGTGCGCCCAGCCAATCAGCGGCTTTGCTGTGTCCCAAAAGGACGCCGAGCGGAAAGGAAACCACAATGGCGAGTGCGAGCGCGGAGAGGAGCCGGTAGAGACTCAGACCGATGTGACCGATGAATTCCGGATCTTTGAGGGCATCCCAGAAGCCGCCGAGCGCCCGCAGGGGATCGGGCAGAATGTCCGATCCTAAAGTGACGCTTCCGAGCTGCCAAAGCAGCAAAACAGCAACAGAGCCGCAAAAGTAGCGAATAAAGATGGAGGCTTTCATCAGGCGGCACTCCCAGCAGGATCACAAGACGCGGCATTGTGCGCGGCGCACTGCCGCAGCACATTGTGAATGTGGTATACAGATTCGACAAACTCTGGCGAATCGCGGTCCGCACATTGTTCGGACGAGCGCCAGGCCGGGTTGGCGTAATGCTCGAGCAGTCTCGAGGGGCCCGCTCCCAGCAGAAGAATATCCGAAGCAAGGAATGCCGCTTCACCAATGTCGTGTGTCACGAAAATCATGGTGGTGGGCCGACGGCGGCGCATGCCGGCCAAAAAGTCTTGAAGGCGTTCGCGGCGCAGTGCATCCAGTGCGGAGAACGGTTCATCCATAAAGAGCACTGCAGGCTGCGCGATCAGCGCGCGACCCAGTGCGAGGCGCTGACGCTGACCGCCGGAAAGCGTTGCCGGCCAACGGTTTTCAAGTCCGCTCAAACCCAATTCTTCAATCATGGCTGCCGCGCGGTCGGCGCAGTCGGCTGCCGGGATTTTATGCTGCGAGAGCAGAAGCGGGAGCGTCAGATTTTTCTGCACCGTTTTCCAAGGGAGCAGTCCAAGCTGCTGCCAGACGAAGCTCGAATTCGGGTGCTTGAGCACGCTGCCTTGCGCATCACGCCAAGACAACTCACCGCCGAGCGCCGGCAGGAGACCTGCCAGCGTCGTCAGCAGCGTACTTTTGCCGCAGCCGGATTCGCCGACAATGGCAAGCGAGGAACCAGCCGGCACAGAAAATGTCAGCTGTTTAAGCAGCGTCTTGCCATTATGGCCAATGGCAAGATCCTTGACATTGAGCTCTGCTGCGCAGGTTCGGGCTTCAGGAGCAATGGTCATTTTTTATAGCCTACAGATGGTTCCTGTGATGTCGGGTGCCTGGTTAAGGATGCCGACTTTAACCAGCCAGTCAGCCGCCTCCTGAACGAGCGTATCGGTTGGGAGCGGCGGCAGTCCGTCCGGCGTTGCGAACCCAGAGAATTTGGGAAGTTTATAGGTGTTTGCAACAGCCGGCGGCACAAGACCCTTCTTTGAAAGGATGGGAACGTATTTCTGCGGGTCCTGATCAATCGCCTTGGCAGCTTTGGCCAGTGCTGCACGGAAGGGCAGCACGAAGTCAGGCGTGAGATAGGGCGTTGTGAGCGCAACTTCGGAGAGCGGCTCATTGAGCTGACGGTCATCCCAAATGACGCGTCCGCCTTTTGACTCAATGAGGGTAAGAAGCGGCTCGTAAAAGAGGGCCGTCTGCATTTTCCCGGTGAGCAGCATCTGCAGCCGGATCGGAATCTGAGCGACTTCGATTTGGTCGAGCGTCTTTTCGGGCAGATTGACGGCATTTTTCATGCGGTAAATCATCCAATCGATAATGGTGCCGCGGCTGCGCGTTGAACTCACGCCCGTGAGGCCCTTCAAGACTTCAATGGAAGTGATTTGATCGGCGAACTTTGGTGATACGGCAAAGCCGAAGGCGCGCTGCGCAGGCGAAGTGTGCCAGGTCGTCGCGGCAAGCGAGAGACCAATGCCGTTTGCTCTTTGCGCAATCGTGCCGAGAATGTTGGCGTACTGGCCAATGATTTTTTCTGCACGGATGGCCGCAGTCATTTCAACGCTGCTTTTGAAAGGCAGAATTTCGATGTTGAGACCTTCAGACTTGAAGATGCCGTCAGCTTCAGCCGCATAGAGAATCAGCGCGTCAATGGCCGGCAGTGCCGCAATACGGAGTGTTTTCGAGCCGACGGCAGCCGCGCGAACGGGTTTGGGCGTCAATGCTGCGCCCGCAGTGAGCAGTGCTGCGGAACCCGCGGCAGTAAGCAGCCGGCGGCGGCTGATGGTCTGCGCTGAAGCGGGCAGGACGGCTGCCGGCGCGGCAGGTTTGATGGTGGTGGCGGGCATGGTCAATCCCCTTAAAAAAAGAAACGGTTGTTTGACAATACCTGCCGGAATGTATTCGGGAGGCTGTAAACTCATTGACCTATGAGGTATTGCCGAACAGTGCCTCTTTCCGGGTGTAGCCGGCCGAACCGCGTCAGCACCAGCCATGGTCTGACGGAACAGCAAATCTATAATTTATCAGCTAAGGCCGGCCTAGTCATTTGCCGAAGCCTTCTTCACCTTTGATCGGATTTTTCACAGCCATGTCATTCACCTGGGAATGGGCGCTCGCCATATTTGTTTTTCTGTTCGCGAACTTATTCCTTGGGGTGCAGCTTCTGAAGCTCTTTTGGCCCTTGAGAATGCTCAAACTCACGGCCAAAATGCGTAAAGAAGCCGTGGATCCGCAATCCTGGCTTGGTCTTGTGGCAGACGAAAATGCGGTTCGGGCTGCTCTGCCGATTCGCGAAGCAATCTTTCTGCTGCAAAAGGGAACGCTCTCCAAAGACGAGGTGAAGTACCGCAAACTGTGGTTGCGCAGCTGGGTCTATACGATTGCAACACTGGTGTTGGTTTATGTGCAGCCACAGTTGGCGAGCGGCAGTGAAGCGGCCATGTCGCTCACATTGGTACTGTGCCAGTCGCTCGCAGCCTATGCTCAGGGACTGCTGATCAAAGCATTGGCGGACTTCCGCAGAACTCGAATCCAAAAGGTTCTGGATGCAGGGGCGAGCAGCTCGGCTGAGACCGATCATGGGGAGCAATCTGAATCGGGAGTGCTCAATCATGATTCAAAACCGACTGATGCGGATGCAGCGAAAGCCGAATCGGCCGGAGCGCTTGATCAGGCCGACCGCGAGGGGCGTCCGGAAGATTCTCGGCGTCCATAAAAAGAGCCGCCGTTCCTTCTCATCCTGAAATCATCAATTATGAGGACTATCACTAATGGCTCGGATGTTTAATCCCCCGCACCCGGGGAGAATGGTTGCAGAAACTTTAGAGTATCTCGGAATCAGTGCCAGGGAGTTTGCTCGTCATATCGGCGTGGCTCCCAGTACTGTCACTCGCATCATCAAAGAAAAAAGTCCGATAACTCCGGAAATGGCTGTTCGAATTTCTGCGGCTATTTCTGGACCGAGCCCCGAGGCATGGCTTGCCATGCAGGCGGATTACGACGCTTGGCAAGCTGAACATTCAATTGATATCTCCCATATAACCCGTATATCAGAGCCTAAAAAGAATCATCTTCAAGTTGCTTTTCCTGTGTAAAGAAATTTGTGGCATGTCGTGAGAATATAGGGCTTCAGAAATGAAACCCTTTTTCTTCTCATACTCGGCGGCAACTGGCGCCGCTCTGATAGGTGCTAGTCGACCGCGCGGCATAGAGTACGGTCGCGAAATCCGCTGCTACGAAGATCAGCATCCAGATCAGGAACGGCATCATGTCTACGAAAGCGAAAGAGATAGCCGCTCCGAAGATGCCTGCAACGGCAATTAGGACGCGCTTGGCACCCCGCAGCAAAAAGTCGTGTAAGAGCACAATCATCATCTCCTCCTCTTTTTCCTTCGCTCGACCGCGCCCAAAGTGCGGACGGCCGAAAGCGCGATTTCGGGCCCTTTCATCTGAAGAAGCGGGTTCCGGCGCACCCGTCTGGCGCGCCGGACCTTTCGAGCGCTAAGCCCTGCCTCCTTCGCTGCTCGCGCTGAAAGCCGACCGTAGTCCACCTCGCCGACCGCAGCTTTCAGCTGTGCAAGCATGCTTCGGTAGATGCTCGAATGCTTTGCATGCGCCAGTATCGAAAGAGCGCTTTCAAAGCGCTTCCGGCGCAGGGAGCGCTGAAAGTTCCGCACACTGCGCCGGCGCAGATGTCAACAGTCAGCTAAGCTGCCCCCCCCCCCCCTAGCGGACAAATTTTGCCCCCTACAGTTATGCCACTCAGGTTTTAATTCCTTGGCAGCTTGTAGGTTATTGGTTAAGCAATTATTTAGCTTGTGTTCTTTCAGTCTGTAGCTGTCGACATTGATTGCAATGGCAGTGCAGTGATACATCAAACGTTCGATGATTGCGGTTGCAGCCTACGCATGAGTGGACCCCACCATTACGAAAAAGCAGCGCGATATGCTCGCGCTGCTTGGCTTAGAGAATCCGCCCCGGGTCCTGAAAAATTAGGGACCAATTATCCGGGAGTTCCGGTCTCATCAGAACGGCGGCTCATATGCTTTCAGCAGGCGCTGAGCGGCAGTCAAGCGCTTAGACGCCTTGCTTCCATTTTGATCAAAACAGAACGTCGAAGCATTCGAGGTGCGGGTGCTCAACATACATCTCGCGGTTCGCCACACCCGTCGCGTGCGACTTGCGGAAATGTTCAGACTTCGTCCAGGCGAGGAATTTTTCCTTGTTTTCCCAGACGGCATAAGAGGAAAAGAGCACATAGCCTTCTTCCTTGCTGTCAAGGCGGAAGAACTTGAATTCGAGGAACCCGTCCACATCCTTGGTGCGGACACCGGCATCCTTCCAAACCTGAATATAGGCATCGGCGAATTCCGGCTTGATTTTGAAGCGGTTCATTGTTACGTACATGATCGAACGTCCTGTGGTAGAGGTGAAAGGGCTGGATGCCCTTTAAAGTTGGCCATATCCTACAGGTCGTTTGCCGCAGAACGAAGAGACTGCAACAATGCGAATCATTTCCAACAATCTGAAATAGCAATTCGATAGTTAACCTCTATTTTATTGATACAATTCAACGGTGCACTTCGGCACAGCGTCCAGGCCGTTGATTCAGTGATTCGATGGTTGAAACTGGGTATAGGAAGCGCGGGCAGCCACTTCCGATGCTGTCATGGTGCGTGCACCCTTAGCCCGCATTTCATTCAAGATGTCGGTTTCCTGCCCGACAGCAATGGCTGCGCAGGCATCCGGAATGACAATGGTTTCATAACCGGCTTGAAGTGCGTCAAGCACACCAAACTTGACGCAGTAATCGAGAGCGAGCCCGCAGACGAAAACCCGGTGAATGTTTAAGTTCTTTAAGAACCCGTCGAGGCCCGTCGGGGTTTTGCCGTCAGCTTCTATAAATGCGGAATAACTGTCGAGCGCCGCATTCATGCCTTTGCGGAGGATGAGTCTGGCGGGCGAGGTGTCAAAATCAGGCGGAAAGGCAGCGCCCTGTGAACCCGCGACGCAGTGATCAGGCCACAGCGTCTGCCGGCCATATGAAAGCGCAATGCTTTCAAAGGGTTTGCGGCCGGGATGGCTGGATGCAAAAGACACATGATCGGCAGGGTGCCAGTCCTGCGTCAGCACAACTGCACGCCAATTCGGCAGCGTCATCAAACCGCGGATGGGGTCAATGACTCGGTCGCCTCCCGGAACGGCAAGGGCGCCGCCCGGCAGGAAATCGTTTTGAAGGTCGATGACAAGAAGGGCGTCCTGACACATGAATGAATCTCTGTCTGAGGAATGGCTGTCAGCAATCTTCTGTTTGCTTTGCGATCAAGTCGGCAGTGCTTCCGTGTCTGCAGCGGCCGGCTCAATGAACATGTCCTCATCGGTAAACCCGGCTTCCTTGGCTTTGATGTACCAGGCAGGACGCTTGCCGCGGCCGGTCCAAGTCTCCGGTCCGTCCGGATTTTGGAACTTAGGTGCCCCGACATTCTTAATCACGGGTTTGGCTTGACGGCCATCCTTGCCGAAGTTGAGTTCAGATGCACTGAATTCAAAGGTTTCGATCAAACGCAGGCATTCCTGAAGCGCTTGTTCGCGCAGCTGACCCCATTCTTCTTCGAGTTCACGCTGCTTCTGGCGGTGATTGGCAACTTTGTTGAGGATTTCGTCCGTGGTCATGCTTTAGCTCGATGCAAGAGGTTGATGATCAGGAAATTTTACGCGTGAAATTCCACCGAGAATACCTGAAAGCCTGTTCAGTTATACGGGAAAACGCTAGGTAATAGACGAATTACGCTGTAAACGCATAAGGAGACTTGAAACAGCGGGTCTCCTTGATTTTTTCAGGCCGAAAATCAGAAAATGCAAAATAGATATGTGTAAATACATCTTGTTTAAACCTCATATAGTGTAAAATAGATGTGTTAACATCAATTGATGTAATGGAGATTGAGATGATTAAAGTGAATGACATTTTAGAACTTAATTCAATTGAATATAGAGTCATTCAGCTATTTGGATGTTTAGCTCTCATCCTTCCAATGAAAGGTCAGTCAGTGGATCTAATCAGTATGGATGCAGATGAGCTGAATGATGGCATTTTAAAAGGAACGGTCCTTCTCAAAAAGGATGCTTGGATTGACATTCAGTACAGAAAGCTAACAGATGTCATGCTGAAGACTGCTAAAGAGAACTATGAACTAATTAAGCCTATTATCAGTACGCCTGATCTCTATAAATTAAATGGCCGAAAGAGATTAGTGCAAGCTTATTCAAAGGGGGATAAGCACTTAGAAAGAAGAATGAATATGTTGATTGGAAACTACTGGCGAAGAGGACAAAGCATATATTCACTAGTGCCTGACTATGGCAAGAACACTGGCAGGACATCGAGCGGCGCTAAACGAGGAAGGAAAGGGAAATCGGATAGTGAAGGTGCAGCACTGACAGATGAGTTATTGAGTAATATGGAAAAGGCAAGTATTAAGTATCGAGATAGCGATGGAGAATTGACTTTACGAGAGGTTTATGAATGGATGTGTATTAATATTAATAAGGGTGATGATGATCGTACTCATTCCAGTGCTGAGCAAATGAATGACGAAGATACTGCAGCTGACTCCAAAGCATCCATACCAACCTATCATCAATTCTATTATTACTATCGTACTCGATACGGCACGCTTTCTAATAAATGATGGCGAATGAACTTAGTCGTATATGACTCACAAACTAAATTGCATATTGAATCTGTTCAGAATAACATCATGCGGAATATGAACAAAACTAAATTGCATGTATCAGGTCTGAGTAGCGTCATTCAATAATGGATTTAGGTATTCATTTCGCCCAAATTATTACGCCATATAATTGCAGTTATCGTGCATAATGTGGCTGGAATTCGTGTGAACGAAAAAGTTCGGTGCGCCTGTCGGGGGCGAGTGACGACTGACGGCGTCTGAGCAGCATTTCGGGTTATTTGTATCAATGAGGAGGCAAAAGTATGGAGACGCACTTTGAAGTCGTTTCACCCTTGCCCAATGAAGGCGGGCGGAGCGAATCGCGTCAAAATTCACTTTTGCAGGAACCCCTTGATTTTTCCGGAGATACTGTGAATGCGGCGGCTGCCTATCTGGCAGAACTGCATTCGGGCGACTCCAGACGGGCAGTTCGTTCGCGGCTCAACATTGCGGCACGCTGGCTTGGCGCCGCCGATGCCTTCAGCTGCGAGTGGGGGCGGCTTCGATATGTGCATGTGCTCGGGTTTATGCATGCATTGGCCGATAAAGAAGGCTTGGCCGCCGCTTCAGTCAATGCATATCTCTCGGCACTCAAAGGGGTGGCGGAAACGGCCTGGCGGCTTCGACAGATCGACTTGACGACGTACGCTGAAATTAAAGCCGTCAAACAGCTTCGGGTTCACCGGGAACCAACTGGCCGTGCGCTTCAGGCCGATGAGTCTCAGAAGCTTTTGGCTGCTGTCGATGAGGATTCAGGACCTAAAGCGGTTCGCGACCGCGCACTGATTGCGCTCTTGCTCGGCTGCGGACTGCGCCGCGCGGAAGTGACGACCTTAAGAATGGAGAACCTGGAACGGTCCTCAGGTACGCTCCGAGTCATCGGCAAAGGGAATAAGGAACGGAAAGTCTTCTTTACGCCGGAAGTTGCACAGAAGGTGAATGCTTGGCTTGATCTTCGCGGTACTGAACCGGGGTGGCTCTTCGGTCGTCTGACCAAAGGCGGTCAGCTGATTTTGACAAATCCGCTCGATCCGGCATCTATCGGACGGGTCGTCAAGCATGCTCAGGATTTAGCGAAGATTGCTCCCATTACGACCCATGACCTGCGACGTACTTTTGCGACACGGCTGCTCGCTAAGAACGTAGATATTGTTGCTGTTAAAAATCTCATGGGACACGCCAACGTTTCGACTACAGCGAAATACGACCGACGCAGTGAAGAAGCGCTGCAGCAGGCTGCGCAGCTCGCGGAACTCTGACCCCTTCATTGCCCAAAGCCTCGCAGCGGACGGGAAAAACTGAGATCATCCAGCCTGCATTGGTGAAGTAAACTTCACTAAAAAGACAAAATCGCTCTAAAGTGCAGAAAAGTTCATCTGTGGGGGCTGCATGAAACGTGTGTTTATGAGGTTTGATGCTTTGACGCCTCAGGCAATTGGCGAGGCTATCCGGCTTCGACGCAAAGCGCTCGGCAATACTTTGGATGATCTGGCTGAGGCGAGCGGCATTTCTAAACGTACGCTGATCAAGCTTGAGCAAGGTGAGGATGTACGGTTTTCCACACTGACGACAGTATTGAGCTGGCTTGGGCTGTCATTGGATTTCTCAACTGCCTCCAAGAAAGTGCTTGAAGCGGCAGAGCATGACAAGCTCAAAGATGTCCGAAGAGAGGAGGTTGCGGATGATGCCCAGTGGTTCTGAACTTCAGGAGATCCCTCGGAGCCCGTTCTCAATTGGACGTCGTGGAGGCAAAATATCAAGCGCAAGATAAAAATGTATCGAATGTGCAGATCAGCAGCAGACGTCTCATTGACGAGATGCAAGAGGCTGTTTGGAAAATCACCGAATTCGCCACAGGGGGGTTGCTACCAGTACCATAGAATCTCTCATACCATCAATTCAATCTGTGTATAGAGGGAAAGCACTTAAAGCGAAGAATGCCCTATCCATGGGGCTCAGTTTTTTCGCGAGGGTAGAGGTTCAATTTCTTGCGCACACCAATCGATCTATCGATCACAATATTCCAACGAAGGAAAACTAAATGTCATTTACTGCCAGAGATTTAAATGCTGCCTTGTGGGCTGCTGCTGACGAAATGCGTCAGGTCATGTCAGCCGATGTCTACAAGGATTATCTTTTGGGATTGGTTTTCTATAAAGCACTTTCAGACAAGATTCTCGTTGAGGCGTACGAGCTACTCAATGATAAGAAGCCTCAAAATCTGGAAGTAGCGCAGAAAATTTATGAAGAGGCAGGCGCAGATAAAGAGACTTGGAGAGATCTTCAGGCAGAACTGGAAGATCGGTTTGGCTGCGCAATTGAGCCCACAAAGACTTTCTCGGCGTTTTATCAGCAGATAAATGATCGCACGTTTATGTTGGGCAACATTAGTCAGGCATTTCGTGATGTTGAGGTTGCTGGAGGGGGGGGGGTATGAAGGCCTTTTCGATGATTTTGATATTCACTCGAAGGATTTAGGTAAGACCCCAGACAAGCGTAATAGCTTGATTTCCGCGGTGATTTCTAAACTCGCGGCTATTGATTTCACTCTTTATCCCGAAGATGCTTTGGGGGATGCCTACGAATATCTGATTTCTCAATTTGCCTCTGAATCCGGAAAGAAAGCTGGAGAGTTCTATACCCCGCACGCTGTCTCTACGCTGATCGCTCGAATCGTGACCCATGGTCAGGATACGAAGTATGGATTCACTGTTTATGACCCGACCTGTGGTTCTGGTTCTCTCCTTTTGCAGATACGAAACTTCATCAAGGATGATGTAAAGAACGGCATCGATAGGACGCATGCCGTACAGTACTTTGGCCAGGAAATAAAGAATCAGACGTTCAATCTGGCACGCATGAACATGATGCTTCACCGTGTGCCTGGCAGTCTTCAACATTTGCGTAACGGTGACACGTTGGATGCAGACTGGCCGACGGATGAACCGACAAACTTCGATGCTGTGGTGATGAATCCGCCCTATTCTCAGAAGTATGACGCCGTTGATGGTCTTTTGACAGATCCCCGCTTTGCTCCGTACAAGAAACTCCCACCAGCCAGCAAGGCTGATTTTGCTTTCCTTCTGCATGGGTTCTATCACTTAAAGGACACCGGAACGATGGGCATTGTTCTTCCGCACGGTGTCCTGTTCCGTGGTGGGGTTGAAGGTACGATTCGCGAAGAATTGCTCAAGAAGGGCAATATCTATGCTGTCATTGGGCTTCCGGCTGGGATTTTCTTCTCGACTGGCATTCCGACGTGCATTGTTGTTCTGAAGAAGAATAATCCAGATCGTAGTGTTTTCTTCATTGATGGATCCAAGGAATTCCGCAAAAAACGCGCTAAGAACTTCCTTGACCCTGAGCATATTGAAAAACTCTATACGACGTATGTCGATCGCAAGGATGTTGAAAAGTATGCTCATCTCGCTACTTACGATGAAATTGAGAAGAACGACTTCAACCTGAATATTCCTCGTTACGTGGATAGCTCTGAAGAAGAGGAGGGAATTGATCTTCAGGCGACTTTTGATGAATTGGCGAAGTTGGAAGAGGAAGAGAAGGAAGTTGATGCGAAGTTGGCGGAGTTCTTTAGGGAATTGGGGATCGACTTTGGAGGAGAGGTGAAGTAATGACGATGCCAAAACTCAGATTTAAGTCGAATGAACTTTTAAGGGAAGTTTCATTATCCGAGGTAGGAAATTTCTACGGAGGATTGTCTGGCAAGACAAAGAGTGATTTCGGATTTGGTGACTCAAAGTTTATAACGTACATGAATGTGTTTACAAATACAATCGCTAAACAAGACATGTGCGATTTAGTGATGGTGGGGCACAATGAAAAACAAAATCTCGTAGTTGATGGAGATGTTTTGTTTACTCAGTCGTCTGAAACGCCTGAAGAAGTTGGTATGGCTTCAGTTTGGACACATAAACAGAAAGTGTACCTAAATAGCTTTAGTTTTGGGCTTCGGATTAAAAATAAACAAAATGTCGACCCTGTGTATTTAACATATTTGTTGAGATCTCCAGTGTATAGAAAGAGTATTTCTATACAAGCTCAGGGAATTTCAAGGTACAACCTATCAAGTTCCCGGTTGTCTACATTGAAAGTAAAGATCCCGGCTTTGGAAGAACAACAAAAAATCGCTGCGTTCTTCACGGCGTTGGATGAAAAAATTGCTGTCGCAAAATTACAGCTCGAACAAATAAACAAGTTAAACCTATCCATTGCGAAAGCGCTTCTTTCTGGTGAAAAAAGATGTTTCCAGTCTGATGGATCGAGATATCCTGACTGGCAAAAAGGTAAACTTGGCGATGCTTTTAATGTAAAAATGTGCAAAAGAATCTTTAAAGAGGAGACTTCCGAAGAGGGGGATATTCCTTTTTACAAGATTGGTACGTTTTGTGGTGAGGCTGATAGTTATATTTCCAGGGAAACATTTGAGTATTATTCGAAAAAGTATAGCTATCCCCAAAAGGGAGATACGTTAATTTCTTGTAGCGGAACAGTTGGACGGTGTGTTGAATTTGATGGTGAGCCTTCTTATTTTCAAGATTCCAACATCGTTTGGCTAGAAGCAAAAGATAGAGAATATATTTATAATAAGGCTTATTTGGGTGCTGTTTTGGAAAATCTAACTTGGAATGAATTGTCGTCATCGACTATTAAGCGAATTTACTCAAAAGATCTGCTGAGTAAGGAATGGTTCATTCCATGCCTTGAAGAACAACAGCGGATTTCAGAACTATTGCAAGCAATGAAAATAAAGATCTCTTTAAGAACGAAAAAACTTTTGTCTTTGCAAAAATTAAAGAAATTCTTCATGCAGCAAATGTTCGTCTGAGACCTTCACCATGACACAAGCCGGCTACGTTTACATACTCACTAACGACAGCTTCCGTGAAGACTGGGTCAAGATCGGAAAGAGTTCGCGCCCCGTGGATGTCCGCTCGAAAGAGCTGAACAACACAGCTGTGCCTCTGCCATTCAAGATCTACGCCACCAAGCGAACTGCGAAGTACAACGAGGTTGAAAAGCTCGTCCACAAGACGATCGACCGCCTCACGGATCTTCGCATTCGCCAGAATCGCGAGTTCTTCAACGTTGCGCCGGATGTGGCTTTGGATATTTTCAAGGACATCGCATCTACGATCGATGACGCGGTTATCACGTGTTACCGCAACAACACGCCGATCGAGGCTGGGCAAGAGCATCAGCAAAAAGACGAAACAGCAATTTCTTTGCCTCGTCGTGCTCCGTTTCGTTTCAGCATGATTGGTCTCAAGGTCGGGGATGAATTGACCTTCACGCCAACGGGGCTTGTTGTGAAGGTTGCCGGCGATCGAACGATTGAATATGAAGGCCGTATCTACAAGATGTCGGCTTTTGTCCCAACTTTTCTCCCCGAAGATCAGCGGAACACCTCCGGCGCTTATCAGGGGCCAAAGTACTTCACGTATCAGGGACAAACGTTGACTGACTTGCGCACCGAGGCCGAACACCATATCGGAATTGATATGGAAGGTCTCTCTGAAGACGAAGAATAATAGGGGAAAGAAATGATTGAATCGAAAATGGAAGAACTGCTGATTAAGCAGCTTACTCATGGTGTTTCTCAGTGGACGTACCGTCCTGATCTGAGGACGGAAGAGGCTCTCTGGAATAACCTTCGTGAGAAGCTCAATCGCAACAACATCGACAAGCTCCAAGGCATTCCCTTGACAGAGGGAGAGATGAGGCAGATTAAGCAGTTCTTGCTGGATCAGGCCGCGACAACTTATAAGGCTGCGCGTTGGCTGTCTGGTGAGCATCAGGTCGCCCAGATTCCGCTCCACCGCGAGGATGCTTCGTTAGGTGAAGTCAGCCTCATGGCTGTTAACAGCCGAGAGATAGCTGGCGGCAATTCGAGCTATGAGGTCATCAACCAATTCCAGGCCGTAAAGGGGGAGGTGTCGAAGAGAAATCGTCGATTTGACGTAACGCTGCTTATTAACGGCCTTCCCCTCATTCACATTGAATTAAAGAATCGCGACCATCCCTTTATGGATGCCTTCCGTCAGATCACGAAATACTGCGAAGAAGGCAAGTTCCGTGGTCTGATGGGCTTGGTGCAGATGTTTGTCGTGAGTAACGGCGAGCAGACGCGCTACATCGCCGCCGACAATCACGGGAACATGAATGAAAAGTTCCTGATGCGTTGGGTTAACGAGGAGAATGAGCCTGTCGAGGACTATCTGGCTTTTGCCAAAGCTGCGCTCAATATTCCCGCTGCGCACTTGATGGTGGGCAAATACTGTGTTCTGGACAACGATCGTAAGAAGGTAATTCTTCTTCGTCCCTATCAGATCCATGCTATTGAAGCTATCCGCAAGGCTTCGAGGAACAGAGAATCCGGTTTCGTTTGGCATACCACGGGCTCGGGAAAGACTTTGACTTCGTACACGGTCACGAAGAATCTTCTTGATGTGCCGTCCATGGATAAAGCTATCTTTTTGATTGACCGTAAGGACTTGGATCAGCAGACTGCCGATTCTTTCCTGTCTTATGCGGATAGTGATGATGTGGATGTTCGAAATACTGAAAACACAAGTGATCTTGAAGACAAGCTCAAGAACAAGGATCGCTGTGCGATTGTTACGACCATCCAAAAGCTTCAGAACATCATTCGACGCTGTACGGATACTGATGCAACTCCAAAGTATCTGAAACTCAAGGATCAAATTTCAAAGAAGACCATTGCGTTTATTGTGGACGAGTGCCACCGTGCGGTTACGCCGGAAAGCAAGCGTGTGATTGAGAAATTCTTCCATCGCAGCCTTTGGTACGGGTTCACGGGCACCCCGATCTTTGAGGAAAATAAGCGCGCCCAGAAGGGAGATCTGCCAAGAACTACGGCAGGCATGTACGGCCGTCCCCACGATCCCACCAAGAAATGTCTCCATGCCTACACGATCAAAGAAGCCATTGGGGACGGAGCTGTATTGGGTTTCAATATTCAGAGGATGGGTTTTCTGCGCAGTACGCTTGAGGACTTGGCCTGGAAGCTGAACCTCATGGATGATGCAGAGATGGAAGGCATATCTGACAAGGATTTAGAGTCCGCTGTTGTCAAGGCTTACGCCATTAAAACAGGTAAGAACCTTTATGACGATGACCGGCATCGCAAGGATGTCATTGATTACATCGTCAATCGCTCGTCTGCCAAGCTTTGTTTGAATGCTCCGTCTGGTGAAGCGTTTGAAGGGCTATTGACGGTGAGCAGCATTCAGGAAGCCCAACGCTATTACAAGCTGTTCAAACAGTTTGTTGCCGAAGGAAAGGTCAAGGAAGACATCCGGAAGATTCTTCCCGACTTTCCCAAAGTGGCGATTACCTACACCGTTGGTGAGAACGAAGACGGTGCAACTGCCAACCAAAGCGAGATGGCAGCATCGATTGCCGATTACAACGCGATGTTTGGCACATCTTGGGATCTTTCAACCCTGGGGGCTTACAACGCAGATTTGAACGAACGTCTTGCTCGCAAGAGGTCGAAATATCGAGACCGCAGCGAGCAGCTCGATTTAGTGATTGTGGTGGACCGTCTGCTGACTGGTTTTGACGCTCCGTGCTTGTCGACAATCTTCTTAGATCGTCCGCCAATGAAGCCGCAGCACCTCATCCAAGCTTTCTCGCGTACCAATCGCATCCTCAATAAGCAAAAGCGCTACGGCCAGATCATTACGCTGCAAACGCCAGAACTTTATGCGGCCAAGATTGATGAAGCGTTGAGGCTCTACACCAATGGCGGAATGGATGATGTTCAGGCTCCTTCTTGGTCGGAAACAGCTGAAAAATTGATCAAAGCAGTCGAAAAACTGCGGTCGATTGCACCCTCAATGGAAAAATTGGACGACCTTCAGGTGCATGGATCGCTTGAGGAACTACAAAACTTTGCGAGGGCCTACCAGACTGTGGACCGGTTGATTGGTGAAGTTCAGGTGTACGACGAGTTCCAAGAAGACATGCTCACAACGAAGTTCAAGATGAGCCGTGAGGAATTCGAGCATCTAACTGGGCGGTATCACAACATCATTGAACGCATCAAAGAGTTGACCGAGGAGAGAGATGACATCATTGACATTGATGTGGACTACGAATTGGAGTCAATCAAGCGCATCGAAGTGAACTACCGATATCTTGTGGCTTTGCTGCAGGCACACATGCCGGAAGGAATTGATGCCCCGAAGCTTGCAACCAGTGCTGAAGATCAGCAAATCAGCAAGTTCATTGAGGACTACAAAAAGAACAATCCGAAGGTTGGTGAGGTGCTGAGTCAGCTCTGGTTTGAAGTGAAGCTCAATCCGGAAAACTTCCGAGATAAGGATGCGTTCTCCATCATGGAAGATCGCGTTGATGAACTGATTGCTAAGGACATCCAGAACTTCTCTGCAAAGTGGGGTGTGAATCCTGCGGCTCTGAAGGTGTATGCGAATACGGTAGCGGCCGCAGACATCTCCCCCAAGACTGTGGATGCATCAATGGGTGACTATGCCGCTTACAAGGCTGCTGGGGGTTCTGACACGAAGCTCAAGTATCTGCGTGAGCTGCGTGATGCCGTAGCGTACTTTGTGAAGGATGAAATTAAGCCGTTGACTAAACGTTAAATAGCCCTCTGGCTTACTAAATTAAGCCCCCCGATTGGGCATATCTTGGGGGGCAAGTTCATTGCGCGCAACAAATGGGATCAATTGCATGCACTGCAGCTCCTCGAGCTCGCGGATGAGATCGGCCGGCCCCGCAGTTGGGCACAAAGGCGGCTTGAGCGTCTGCTCGATCACCTAGCCAAGGCGCTTCCTTAAGCCGCAGCTGCAGTCATTCCTCAAGATGCTGAGGAGAGTGATTTCCAACAGACATGGATGAAATTCATTGATGAAAGAATCCATTATTGGCGTAATGAGGCATCCCTGATGCCAAAAATAAAACTTTGACTTGGAGGGTATGGTCCGTCTTTTAAGGGATGCCTGTATGGCAGACTAGGGAGTGATTTGTTGAGTGAATATTTGTTCTAACTTATTGATTTGTACGATTAAATTTTAATGTTTATTGTTTCATTTGCCAATAAACGCTCGTCTTCATTGCGGATGAAATACTTTTATTTGGTTAGGCAAATTTCAATGTTGATCAAGGATTGAAAGGGCGGCTGATCGTTTGTTTCTCGAGTAGTGAGCGTATCTAACTATTTGTAATAAAGGAAATTTCAAGCGAACGGCCAGATGCACTTTTATATTTGACAGTCGCATCTCCTCTATAGCGTATTTAGTTTTAATGCATCGCCACTTTGAACGCACAACCGTGTATATCTATCTTTGTATAAAGCGGTATACAAAATAAATATATGTGTTTTCATATTTGCATACGAATTTCGTCCGCAGAATTTAATCTTCAGATTGCGGATCTCTCAGGCATAATGCAGTCAACATAGACATTCGAACTTGTCAGCATTTCAGGATTTAATCCAAATGATTGGAGCTGCCGCATAAACGCTGTTTGATTTTGAGTTCGGGCTGTCTTCTTATATGAGACTGGAGATAAACATGCCGTTATTTGCTGCTCGCCGTACTGTCCTTTCTGCCGCCGCTGCGGCTGCTCTTCTTGTCCTAACGGGCTGCTCAAAGAGCGATGATGCGAAGTCTTCCGCCTCATCGGCTTCTGCTTCATCGGCTGATACGCTTGAAAAACCGACGCTTGTGGTCGGGATGGAGCTCGCTTACCCGCCCTTTGAAGGCAAGGATGCGCAGGGCAATCCGGCGGGCGTCAGCGTCGATTTCATGAAGGATTTCGCGAAGAGCGCAGGCAAGGAAATCAAAATTGAAAATATTGCTTTTGACGGTTTGATTCCGGCGCTTTTGACGGGGAAAGTCGACATGGTGATGAGTTCGATGACCGTCACCGATGAGCGCCGTAAAACCGTAGACTTTTCTGATCCGTATGCCAACGCGATGCTCGGCATCCTGACACACAAAGGCAGCGGCATTAAGTCCGTTGAAGATCTCAACCAGAAGGGGCGCCGCATTGCGGCGAAGATCGGGTCGACCGGTTATCTTTACGCGCAAAACAATCTGAAAAATGCTGCCGTGACGGCGCTGCCTGATGAAAGTGCGTGTGTGATGGAAGTAGCTACCGGCAAGGCCGACGGCTTCATCTATGATCAGCTCACCATTTACCGCAACTGGCAGAAGAACCCGGAGACGACGGAAGCCGTTTTCATTCCTTTCCAGAAGGTTGAGCCGTGGGGTGTTGCCGTCCGCAAGGGCGACGCCAAGCTCCTCAATGCGCTCAATGCCTTCATTGCAGACTATCGCAAGCAGGGCGGTTTTGATCGTCTCACCGAAAAGCACTTGAAGGCTGAAAAAGCGGCCTTCGACCAACTGGGCTTTAAGTGGTTCTTCGACATGACGCCTGCTCAAAACCAGTAGACTTCAGTTTTGACACAGCCGATTTGCGCTGACAGCTGCAAATCGGCACGAAGATTGAGTGAAGAAGGATTCGGGCAGCTAAAAAATGGGCGCTGAACGCACAAGGAGCGGCTTCAATGCACGCTGCCTTTGGTCGTGGCTGCTTGCCGATGAGGATGAGCAGAGCGGGCAGTCGGATGCATCTGATGTTCGCCGTCATCCGTGGAAGGAGGCGGCGAGCTTTGTTGCAGCTGCCGCGCTGGTCGTTGCCTTTTTCTGGTATTCACTTGCGCAGATTGACTATCGGCCGGACTTTTCGTTTCTGCCTGATTCCCGCATTCGCATCTGGGACGGTTTTCTGCTGACGATCGGTGTGAGTGCAGCGGCCATGGTGCTTTCGCTCCTGCTCGGCATTCTCTCGGCGGCGGCCAAGCTTTCCCGCGTACTCCTGTTTCGCGACCTCTCGAGCCTTTATGTGGTCTTTATCCGCGGGACGCCGCTCATCATGCAGATCTACCTTTTTTTCTATCTGGTAGGGACAGCATGGGGCGTTGACGATCGCTTTTGGGCGGGCGTCATCATTCTTTCGGTTTTTGAAGGCGCCTACATTTCAGAGATTATCCGCGGAAGTTATCTCTCCATCGATCCCGCTCAGATTGAGTCGGCAAAAGCGGTGGGTTTCACGCGGCTGCAGCAGCTGCGCTTTGTGATTGTCCCGCAGATGGCAGCCAGAACACTTCCTGCACTGGCCGGCCAGTTTGCGTCGGTCATCAAGGATTCGTCGCTGCTCTCAATGATTTCCGTTGTGGAACTTACGCAAGCCATGCGCGAAGTGAGTGCGGTCAATCTCAAGCTCGTGGAGTGCTACCTTTTCCTCGGTGTGCTTTATCTCATTCTCACGCTTCCTGTTGCGCTTGTGAGCCGGCTGCTTGAAAAGAGGTTCCGCTATGAAGGTTGAGCTTGAGCATTTGGTCAAGCGTTTCGGCGGCGAAAACGTTATTGACGACGTGTCTTTTTCGGTGGAAACGAGCGCGCTCGCACTGATCGGTTCGTCTGGGGGCGGGAAATCAACCCTTCTGCGCATGTTGGGCGGATTGCTGCCGGCAACGTCCGGATCCATCCGAATGGACGGCCGCCTCGTGCCGAAGACGGAGCGCGAATGCATCGCCTTCAGAAGGACGCTCGGCTACGTTTTTCAGCAGGGCAATCTTTTTCAGCACTTGTCGGCTCAGGAAAATATTGCCTTGGTGCTGCGGGAGGTACATGGATGGACAAAGGAGGCGGCTGATGCTCGGGCTTTTGAGCTTCTGGCGCATTTCGGTCTTGCCGAACATGCCGATAAGCACCCCTCCGAACTGTCCGGCGGACAGCAGCAGCGTGCTGCCATCGCCCGTGCAGTGGCCCCGCGCCCGAAGCTGCTGCTGCTCGATGAACCCACCTCTGCATTGGATCCCGAGTACACGGCGGAAGTGCTCGATCTCACCGCACAGCTGCGCGGTGAAGGCATCGAATTCGTGATTGTCACCCATGAGATGGGCTTCGCACGCCGAGCCTGCGATGCGACAGCTTTTCTTCATCAGGGACGAATCGTCGAAGCCGGACCCAGTGCAGCCCTTTTTGCTCATCCGCAGACGCCGGAACTTCAACGGTTTTTCGGACGCATGCTCGAATGGCATGCGTGAACGCGGCGTTCAGGCGAGTCAGGAGGCTGCCGGCCTTTCGCCGGCCGCATCCATTTGCTCTTCGCGCTGATCGACGTAGTTCACTTTCCAGACTTCATCGATTCGGGTTGTAAAGCAGGGCGACAAGTTCCCGCGGCGCATTTCCCATCCTGCGGCGAGGCTGGAGCTTGCTGTCTTCACAATGTCGCAGCTGTAGCGGCGGCAGAGTGCATCGATTGTCTGCATGAGTTCGGTGCGGCGCAGTTCAGAGGGCGTCAGTCGTCCGCAAGCAGTGTCGGCCGTATCCGCTTCATCAAAGAGCGAATCCGCAGTCGTCGGCGCGCTGACGGTGCCGGATGCGGGGCGCAGATCCTGCAGCACGACGCCGGCTCGCTGGTAGGCGCAGTCCCCGCGGAAATGCGCTTTAACGAGGTTTGCCGCAGCCTGCGTCAATTCAAGCGTGTCAGCTGTCGGGTGCGGCAGCTGTGCCGTCGGCGCGGCATTGTGCTGCGGCAGATCGGGCCTGAAGAAGTTGGTTTGAAAGAAAACTGTGAGTTCGCCGGCGAGGCTCTTTTGCCGGCGAAGCTGCCGCGCGGCTTCGCCCAGATGTGTCGAGACGGCTGAAATCAGCTGATTGAGGTCGCTTGTCGGGTGCCCGAAAGAGCGTGAACGGCTGATTTCCAGCTTGGGACGGCTCGACGGATCCAACGGGATGCACGGCACGCCATGGAGTTCCCGCCAGGTGCGTTCAAGCACCACGCCGAAAGTTCGTCGCACAAAGGATGCATCCATGCAGTAAAAGTCGAACACAGAATGAATGCCCATGCCGGTGAGTTTTTGAGCAGTGCGTCCGCCGATTCCCCAGACCTCCGATGCCGGGGTGATTGACATGGCCTTTTCGCGGCGGCTGGGTGCGAGTTCTGTCCAATTGAGCACGCCGCCGAATGCTGGCCATGCCTTGGCAAGATGATTGGCTAATTTCGCCAAAGTCTTTGTTTCTCCGATGCCGACACAGGTCGGAATGCGCTGCCACTGCCAGATGCGGTCTTTGATGCGGCGGCCGAGGTCGGTAAGCGGTTCATTGAGCCCAGAGAGATCGGCAAAGCATTCATCGATGGAATAGACCTCGATAGCCGGCGCCATGCCGGCGATGATCTTCATCACGTGCCGCGAGATAGACGCATAAAGCTCGTAATTGGAACTTCTCCAGGCACATTGACCGGACTTAAACAGATGAGCGATCTGAAATGCGGGCATGCCACGGCGGATGCCGAGTGCCTTGGCTTCCGCAGTGAGCGTGACAACGCAGCCGTCATTGTTCGAAAGAACGACCAAAGGTTTCCCGCGCAGTTCCGGCTGAAAGACCCTCTCACAGGAAGCGTAGAACTTATTGCAGTCAATCAGCGCGAACACAGGGGCAGTCATCAAAAATACCTCAGGAGACCCCTGCCTTCAGGCAGGGGAGGAATGAGGTGCGTGGCCGAGCCACGCGTACCCATATCCGTCGTTGTGTGAAATCAGT
>NZ_QNRV01000002.1:0-99258 GCF_003315195.1 Sutterella wadsworthensis
TGGTGCGTCAGTTAAGTAAAAAGCAGCGCGATATGCTCGCGCTGCTTGGATTGAAACTGCCGCCTAAAACTCTCCGCTGATTTATGGATCAGTTAACCGGGAGTTCAGGAAAAACGGGCTGATTTTATTGAAAGATTGCTGACTTCAAAAATTAGGCATTCGTCTTCACGAAACCTGGAACCGACAGATAGCGCTCACCAGTATCAAAGTTAAGCGCTAAAACTCGCGAAGCTTTCGGCAAGGTCGGCAAAAGCCCTGCAACGGCAGCGAGTACCGCACCAGTGGAAATACCAACGAGCAAACCTTCCTGACGAGCTGCCGCCTGTGCATACGCAAAAGCAGCATCGTCTTCAATATCCAGGAACTGGTCAATCACGTTCTTGTCAAGATTGCCCGGCACAAAATTGGCGCCGATACCCTGAATGCGATGCGGACCAGCGTGCCCCTCCGTAAGAAGTGGGCTGCCCTTCGGTTCGACAGCATAGGTCTTCACGGTCGGCCAGGCGCGTTTCAAAACCCGTGAAATACCCGAAACATTGCCGCCGGTACCAAAAGCCGAAACGAAGACATCCAACCCTTCAGGGAAGTCAGCGACAATTTCCGGCCCCGTGCGCAATTCGTGCGCCTTGGGATTACTTGGGTTTTCAAATTGGCCTGCCACCCAAGCATCAGGCAGCTCCTTCTGCAATGCCAGCGCACGGTCGACGGCACCTTTCATACCCTGTGCAGCAGGTGTAAGAACAAGTTCCGCACCATAGGCCTGAGCAAGAAGACGACGCTCCACGCTCATCGATTCTGGCATGACGAGAATCATACGGAAGCCCAGCACAGCACTCACCATCGCAAGTCCCACGCCGGTGTTGCCTGATGTTGGTTCGATAATAGTGCCTCCTTTTTTGAGGTCACCGCGGGCAACCGCATCAAGCACCATTTGCAATGCAATACGATCCTTAACAGATCCACCCGGATTGGCGCGCTCCAGCTTCAACCAAACATCATGATCCGGGAAGAGACGCGACAGGCGCACCACCGGCGTATTGCCGATAAGTTCGAGCACGGAAGCGTACTTACTCATTAGATAATCCTCCATCACGTGCGGCTTTATGAAGTAAAGAAGCCGCATTCGTTGCTCCGACCAAGGACCATCATATAACGATTTAGTTAAGGTGTCAGGGTAAATACGGATAAATTAGGACAGAAACAAGGCAACTTCTTCTATAGTTTTACGCTTGGTTTAGTGCATCCGAACTTTGTTCACAAAGTTCGTGAGCGCATAAAAAAAGAATCTCATTAAGGATCTATCAGAGAATGGGTCGATCAAGTGAACTCGATGGGCTGACCACACTCCCCGAACTGCTCATGCAGAGCATCCAAAAGAACGGCGACCGTGAAGCCTTGCGCCAGTACGACCGTGCGACCGGAAAATGGGAAAGCTGGACCTATAAGGAACTGGGCGAGCACGTGCTGGCCTGGCGCCGAGCTTTTGCGGCGATGGGATTAAAACCTGGGGAACGCATCGCGATCCTGATGCCCAACGGACGTGACCATGTCTGCGCCGATCAGGCTGCGCTTGCCAATGGTCTCATTCCGGTACCGCTGCATGCAATTGATACGCCGGGAGCAAGTGCTTTTATTACCATCGATAGTCAAGCTGCGACTTTAGTCACTAACAAACTGACTCGCTGGCAGCAGATCCGCGCCACAGGCGTCCCGCTACCCGACCTTAAGAACATCATCATTACCGATCCGGGAGAAACCGAAGACAAGTCTGAAGGACGTTTTCACATCCGCAGTCTTGAGTCGATCCTTCTGGAAGGGGCTTCCGGGACAGAAGATCTCCCTGCCGGTCCGCTTGAAGATGACTTAGCCGGCATCATCTATACATCCGGCACTACCGGTCGCCCAAAGGGCGTGATGCTCACGCATCGCAACATTGTGAGCAATGTAAAGGCAACACTCGAATGTGTGTCCCCAAAAGTGGGGGACACCTTTCTTTCTTTCCTGCCGCTATCGCATACATTCGAACGCACGGCCGGATACTACCTCGCCTTGGCCACTGGCTGCATCATTGCCTACAACCGCTCTGTATTGCTGCTTGCCGAAGATTTGAAAACAATTAAGCCCACGGTAATCATTTCGGTCCCCCGTGTGTATGAACGTATTTACGCTCGCGTGCAGGATAAGCTTCGGAAGTCCCGTCCTATCGCCAAGAAGCTTTTTGACTGGGCTGTTGAAGTGGGTTGGCGCGATTTTTGCCGCAAGAACCATCTTCCAGTAGAAAAATCCGGTCGTTCGTGGCTCGACGGGATTGTTCGCGCAACGCTGCTTCACAAAATGGCCAATACACTTCTTTCGCAGTTTGGCGGACGCCTTCGTATTGCCATTTCGGGAGGCGCAGCGCTCAATCACAAAGTTGCCCGCACCTTCTGCGGCTTGGGACTGCCTATCATTCAAGGCTACGGCATGACCGAAGCCAGTCCTATCATTGCTGGCAACTGTGTTGAGTTCAATCAGCCCGACACTGTTGGCAAACCTTTCTGTAATGTCGAAATCCGCCTAGGCGAGGGCAATGAAATTCAGGTCCGCGCACCCTCCATCATGAAAGGTTATTGGCACCGCCCTGAAGACACTGCGGCTGCTTTTACTAAGGACGGTTGGCTTAAAACCGGTGACGTCGGCGAGTTCAATGCTGACGGGATGCTCAAGATTAAGGGACGCATCAAGGAAATCATCGTAACCAGCACAGGAGAAAAAATTCCTCCTGCTGATTTGGAAAGCGCTATCGAAACCGATCCGCTCTTCGCACAAGCCTACATCGTGGGAGAGAACAAACCTTACCTTGGCCTCCTTGCCGTCGTAGAGCCCAATGAATGGGCTAGCCTTGCCGCATCGCTTAATCTTGATCCCAATGCGCCTGAAAGCCTTGCTTCACCTGCAGTACGTACAACAGCACTTAAGCGTGCTAAGACTGCGGCAGCTGACTTCCCCAACTATGCGCTTCCGCGTGCCGTAATTCTTACGACGGAACCCTGGACGATCGAAAACGGTCTGATAACGCCGACTTTGAAGCTCAAACGCGGCCCGCTCTCAAAGCACTTTGCCGCCGAGATTAAAAAGCTGTACGCCGTTCACGGCTGACTAACCTTGTGACTAAAGTGAAATCAACGCCCGCAGAAAGATCTGCGGGCGTTGATTTATCTCCATCAGACTTACGCTTCTTCAGGAAACTCCGGATGCGCATTGTTTAGAATCCGGAACTTCAAAAACATCTTCGGGCCCGAAATCGGCCCCGCCAGACCTTCATGACGAACAGCACCTACGTTCCCAAGCCGCGCGAGCTGCTTCCGGACTGGATGGTCGGACTTACCGACCGAGTGATGAACTACTACACCAAGCGGTATCTGAACTGCGAACCGGTGATCTTAAAAAATCCGCCGTTACCGCAGGAAGGACACCAGTACATGCTTTACGCGCATGTGCCCTTCTGCCACACGCTCTGTACATACTGCACTTTCCATCGCTTCCTTTTCAAGGAATGGAAAGCGCGTGAATATTTCCAGAACCTGCGCAAGGAAATGGAATATGTAAAAGCACTGGGATATGACTTCACGGCGATGTATGTGGGCGGCGGTACGACCACAATTCTTGAGGACGAACTCGTCAAGACGCTCGAACTTGCCAAAAAGCTCTTTCCATCCATCAAAGAAATTTCATGCGAAACGGATCCGCAAGTCATCATGACGCCGCAGTTTCGCAACCTGCAAGGGCTCGTCGACCGTATGTCCATCGGCGTACAGAGTTTCAATGATGAAATTTTGAAGCTTTCTGACCGATATGAGAAATTTGGTTCCGGAGAGCAGATTTACGAACGCCTTCAATATGCGCAGGAACTCTTCCCCACCTGCAATGTTGACATGATGTTCGGCTTCCGCGGTCAATCGCTTGATGTCCTCCATGAAGACATGGAAAAGATTGTGAAACTCAATCCTCGTCAGGTAACGACCTATCCGCTGATGGTAACTTCGCAGACGCGTGCAAGTGCCAGAGCCAAGATTGCCGCTACGGGCCTTGAGCTCGCAGATCAATATCGCGTGATCATGGATTCGCTCGAGAATCATTATCGCCAACTCACCTCATGGACCTTTGGACGTACAAACGACGAAGGGTTCGATGAGTACGTTGTTGACCACGACGAATATCTAGGCGTTGGTTCCGGTGCTTTCAGCTTCCTCGGTGACAGTCTCTACGTCAATACCTTCAGTCTTCGCCGCTACGCCGAACGTATCGCTGCTGGCAATACTGGTGTCGAACGCCGCCGTACGTTCGACAAACATTCAATTCTGCAGTATCGACTCCTTCTCGGACTATTCTCTCACCGCCTTTCGCGCAAGTACTTCCGTGAAGTTCACGGTGTCAATCTCGACCGTGCGCTCATGAAGGAAATGATGGGATTGCGCCTTTCGGGCGCCATCAAGGATGACCCAAACGATCCTGACCGCATTATCGTCACGGATGCCGGCAAATTCCTCGGTCTCGTCATGATGAAAGCTTTCTATGCCGGCATGGATCACGTTCGTGCGGAACTTCGTGCCCCGCTCAAAGAAGAGGACATGTAAAAAAACTGTTCAAGTTTCCTAAAAATGGCAGCTCAATAAGAGCTGCCATTTTTATTGATAATCCCCAAGCATCCTCGACAGTCCTCATGACGCCGGCAAGCAATCAACTCTGCAGAATTAGATGGATATCCCTCTAAACAAGGCAAACCGAACGATAAAAGTCATCTTGTTCAGCCCTTTGAAGCTGCTCTTCTGATAATCCAGTTTTTGTACCAATTGAATGCAAGATGCTTCACTGATAATCCTGACGAAATTTCTCAGGAATATGAAGGGAATTGTTCACAATGCAGTTCCAGTTTGATTTGCATTAACTACCGCATAGAAACAATTCAAAACACTTCCAAAGAACTACCGATGTCTACCTACTTGGTATTAAACAGGGGCATTACGTTCGAGCTAGCTGCACGATAAAATGCGGGCGTTCGCAGGAGTCTCGGATTAACTTTCTACTAATTCGACTTGCTCCCGCTCAAAATTAAAAACATGTCCAGAAATTTCAACGATCCCAATCGTCGGGCGCTCACGCTGCACGACGGTTCGCTGAAACTTCGGACTGCAACAAGAAGAAGGAACTGCGCTGCGGACGCCCTCTACCTAGGGGTGCGCCCCTTTAGGTGTTTTTCCGACTTCGGAGAAAATGTCCATGTTCAAGGATACGATGACGATCCACACCTTCGGGCCGGGCGAAAACGCATACGGTCAGAACGGTGGCGCCTACGAAGGCAATCTGCGCAAGGGTGAGCTGCGCGGGATTATTCACATCAACAAAGATCACTGCGTTGGGTGCGACACCTGCCGCAAGTTCTGCCCGACAGATGCCATTAAGGGTGGTCTCGGCGCCAAACACGAGATCATTGACGATGCGTGCCTTTATTGCGGCCAGTGCCTTGTGGCCTGCCCGTTCAATGCCATTGAGCAGATGAGCTTCGTTGATGAGGTCGAACGCGTTCTTGACGCTAAGGACCGCATCGTGGTTGCCCAGCCGTCGCCAGCCGTGCGCGTATCGATCTGCGAAGAATTCGGTGGGGAACCCGGTGAACTCTCGACCGAGCAAATGGTCAACGCTCTGGAAGCCCTCGGCTGCGTCACGTACGACTGCAACAGCTCTGCGGACCAGACGATTATCGAAGAAGGCACCGAATTCGTGAAGAAGGTGCAATACTGGGTACTCGGCGAACGTGGGCCTGAAGTCGACGAGCAGGGTAAACACCCGTTCCCGCATTTCACATCTTGCTGCCCGGGCTGGGTGAAGTACGCCGAAACTTATGCGGCCGACATGCTCCCCCACCTTTCCACCGCGAAATCCCCTCTGCAGATGGGTGGCACGCTCGCGAAGACGTGGGCAGCCAAGCACATTCTCAAGTGCGATCCCCGCAAGGTCTACTTTGTTTCGATGACGCCCTGCACGGCCAAGATCTTCGAGGCTTCCCGTCCCGAAATGAATACCGCCTGGCGTTGGCTCATTGAGCACAAGGAAATCCCGGCTAACACGCCTTCCTTCCAAGATATTGACGCCTCTCTCACGGCGCGCGACCTTGCCGAACTTTTCCGTCGCAAGGGCATCAACCCGCTCCTTATGCCGAAGACCCGCAAGCGCGACAGCGAAACACATCCGCTTGAGGTCTATTCTGGCGCTGGCACGATCTTCGGCTGCTCCGGCGGCGTGATGGAAGCGGCGCTGCGCACCGCCTACTTTGCCCTCGCTGGCAAGGAACTCGATAACAAGGACATTGAGGTCGTTCGCGGCCACAACAACGCGATTATTGAAGCCACAATCCCCGTTCCCGTTAAGGAACTCGGCGGCAAGATTTTTGAAGTCCGCGTTTGTGTCGTTAACGGCTGCAACCAGGGTATCGCTGAAGTGCTCCACCGTGTTCGCGTCGATAAGAACCGCTACCACTTCATCGAAGTCATGAACTGTCCTGGCGGCTGCGTCAACGGCGGCGGCCAGCCGGTTCAGCCAGTTGGTACATCTTGGCTCAAGCCCACCACACCGCTTCCCCTGCGCGTCTAATTTTTAGAGGTTCTCAAAAAAATGTTCTCTCAAAACTATTCCTACGCGGAACGTCCTGCGGCCTTGATTCTCGGCCGTCGAGGCTTCCTGAAGGTGAGCGGCCTCTGCATCGGCGCCGCAGTCGTTTGCGGCTGGGCAATTGGCGACATGGTGTCGCGCCGCAGTTCAATCATCCTTGCTCGTCAAGCCGGTCTCTATCAAGATGACAAGCTTTGTCAGGCAATGGGACTTGCCTCTTCGCACAACAATCCGGTTGTGATGTCTGTCTATAAGACCATGAAGGCCAAGCCCGTGGATCATACGATGCACGAGCTCCTGCACACCCATTTCTACTCCCGTTCCATGCTAACCATGACGGAGGCTGCTCATGTCTGATATTCCCGCCCTTGCTCCAGACCGTATTCTGCGTTTTCATGCGCCGGATAAGGTTTTTCACTCGCTCAACGCCATCACGTGGTTCGCACTGCTCTTTACGGGCATGTACGTTTACTTTTTGAATCCGTCGGATGAAGCTGCCGAAACGGCCATGCTTATTCACTTGATTCTCGGCGCAGTGTTCACGTTCAACCTGCTCGGCTTCATCGTGATTGCCCCGGACCGCTTTGCTCTGATCATGCGTGCCTGCTTGGAGTGGGATCGCAATACGATCTACTGGTTCCGCAACTTCGGTGGCTATCCCCGCCGTTTCTTCAAGATCCCGTTCGGTCCAGTTGAAGTTCCTCCGCAGGGCCGTTACAACGGTGGCCAGAAGGCTTCTTACCTGCTCTTCATGGGTATGATTGCCGCGCTGGCGGTGACGGGCTGGCTCCTTTGGATCGGTGCACCGGTCACGGGCAAGTTTGTATACTGGGCCACCTTCTATTTCCACGTCTGGGGTTCAATCATCATCTCAGTCCTCGTGGTTTGCGCTCATATCCCGCTCGCACTTCTCTCGCTCGAGCACTTCAAGGGCATCTGGCGTCTTGGCCCGGGCACCATCTCGGTTGAAGCAGCAGAACACCATGCTCCGATCTGGTTCGAACGAGATGTTGTTCGCACCGACATCGAGAAGTAATGTGAGCATGCCGCTGCATTTTTCCTCATTCACATGAGGCGCAGCAATGTGCTAAAGGCCGGATTTTCCATCCGGCCTTTTCTTTTTGCGCTATACCACCACCATCAAACAAAAGCCGCACACGTCTGAGATTCCTCAAACCTCAGAACTCAAGCAGCTCCTCTCATAAGTACCTCGGAATTCACCATGCTCGACACGCCCAAAGGTCTACGCATCCATATCGGTCTCTTCGGTCGACGCAATGCCGGTAAAAGTTCACTGGCCAATGCATTGACGCACCAACACATTTCCATTGTCTCTGATGTTCCCGGCACCACAACGGACCCGGTGGAAAAAGCCTGTGAACTCGCCCCCATCGGCCCCGTAGTCTTCATCGACACCGCTGGTATTGATGATGTCGGAGAACTTGGCCGCGCCCGCGTCGAACGCTCCAAGACCGTACTTGAATGGGTCGATCTTGCGCTCATCGTTGCATCGGCCCAAGGCCTCGAAAACAATGATCGAGAAATTGCTGCAGATGCCAAACATCTCGGCACCCCAGCAATCCTCGTTCTCAACAAAGCCGATCTTGCGGGAGGAGCCCCTTCCGCTGAAGTACTGTCTGACGCCGAGTCTCTAGGGCTGCCCATTGTCATCACGGATGCAAGAACTGAATGCGGCGTAGACGCCCTCCGAACAGCCATCATTAAGATCGTGCAGGATGATACGGAGCCTGACCGCCCAATCGCCGGCGATCTTGCCCATGCCGGAGATACCGTTGTTCTGGTTACCCCAATCGATAGCGGAGCTCCCAAAGGACGTTTGATTCTTCCTCAAGTGCAAGCAATCCGGGAACTCCTTGACGCTCATGCCAAAGTAGTGGTCGTGCAACAGGACCGCGTAGCTGAAGCCATCAATGAACTTAAGGTGAACCCTGCCTTCGTAATGACAGATTCGCAAGCGATTGATGATGTCGCAGCCCAAACGCCCGACAACATTCCGCTCACGACTTTCTCTCTGCAGATGGCCTACGCTAAAAGCGATCTGATTGAACTTGCTCGCGGAGCAGCAGCCCTTTCGCATCTCAAGGACGGCGACAAAGTTCTCATTTGTGAAACGTGCAGCCATCATCCGCAGAAAGATGACATCGGACGCCTGAAAATTCCTCGCTGGCTGCGAGAGAAAACCAAAGTCAATCTTACGATTGATGTGGCTGTCGGCAAAGATTTCCCTGATGATCTTCGTCCTTACAAAGTACTGATCCAATGCGGCGGCTGCGTTGTAACGCGCAGACACATGCTGATGCGTCTGCGCAGGGCAAAAGCTCAAGGAGTCCCGATGACAAACTATGGCATTGCCATCTGCTGTTTACGCGGGTATTTGGAAAGAGTTCTTTCCTGTCATCCTGAAGCACTATCCGCTTATCGCCAAGCACTTGCCAAGGAAGCCTAAGAAAAGAAAGCCCGACCGTTCTGTCAAAGTGAACTGCCGGGCTTTATTGTTATTAGCTCTCGGAAACGATCAGAAGACCTGATTCATTTCACGAGTAGTGTGAAACTGCACCTGTGGCCAATGCTTCATCGTGGTTTCAAGGTTGTAGATCGATGTTGCAAGGTAAACCTCATTCCCGTTGACATCGGTGGCAAGACGCGCATTCTGCTCCGCTTCGAACTCACGTTTAGTCTTGTCGTCAGGGAACGAGAGCCAGCGAGCAGTGGAAACATCAGTAGATTCGTAAAGTGCATCCACTTTGTATTCATCAGCCAGGCGCTGTGCAACAATCTCAAATTGCAGCTGACCGACCGCACCAAGAAGAATGTTTCCGAATTCGCCCGTGAAAACCTGAATTGCACCTTCTTCGCCTAGTTCTTGGAGTCCCTTCTGCAATTGCTTGGCCTTGAATGGATCTTTGGAACGAGCAGCACGGAAAAGTTCTGGCGCAAAATTGGGGATGCCGGTGAATTGCAGTTTTTCTCCTTGTGTCAAGGTATCGCCAATATGAAGTTGGCCATGGTTGTAGATACCGATGATGTCTCCAGCAACAGCATCCGTCATGATCACACGGTCCTGCGCCATGAAAGTAAGTGCATTCGGAATCTTCATTTCGCGGTCTTCGCGAACATGCAGCACTTTCATGCCAGGTTGGTAGCGTCCAGAACAAACACGGAAAAACGCAATACGGTCGCGGTGGCGAGGATCCATATTGGCTTGGATTTTGAAAACAAATCCAGAAAAATGATCCTCAAATGGGTCTACCATGCGAACGCCAGCATCACGCGGCTGCGGGCGAGGAGCCCAATCGACAAGCGCATTGAGCACATCTTCAACACCAAAATTGTTCACACCAGAACCGAAGAATACCGGGCTCTGTTCACCAGCAAGGAACTTCCTAAGGTCAAAGGGATCCGTCGCCCCCTGCACAAGTTCGATCGACTCGCGCACGTAGGGCATTTCCATCGGATAAAGCTCATCAAGCTCGGGATTGTCGAGCCCTTCAATCAATTCGCGATCTTCCGTGAGGCGATCTTCGCCAGCGGTGAATCGCACGAGATGATTCTTCAACAATGAAAATACGCCGCGAAAGGTTTTGCCCATGCCAATCGGCCACGTAATCGGTACGCACTGAAGTTTCAGCACGTTTTCGATTTCGCCGAGCAGATCGAGAGGATCTCTGACTTCACGATCGAATTTATTGATGAACGTGATGATCGGCGTCTTGCGCATACGACAGACTTCAAGCAGTTTGATCGTCTGAGCCTCAACGCCCTTGGCGGCATCAATCACCATGACTGCAGCATCGACTGCTGTAAGCACACGGTAAGTATCTTCCGAAAAATCCTCGTGACCCGGCGTATCAAGCAGATTGATGACGTGATCGCGGTAGTGAAATTGCATCACTGAACTCGTCACCGAAATACCGCGCTGTTTCTCAACTTCCATCCAGTCAGAGGTCGCATGCCGAGAGGCCTTGCGGCCTTTAACCGCTCCAGCCATTTGAATGGCACCGCCAAAAAGAAGGAGTTTTTCGGTAAGTGTCGTCTTACCAGCGTCAGGGTGGGAAATGATGGCGAAGGTGCGGCGTTCTTCCACGTCTCGCACTAACGCAGGATTAGGGCTTGTCATGCTTCTTCAGGACAATGGACTGACTGCTCTGGCAAGGCGATTGCATTGGCGCGGCAGCCGAAAGGTTCGCCATTTTAGCAGAGGCCCCATGAAAAACCTTAGGAATTGCCAGTGAACCAAGCTTCAATGGCTATCGACAACCATGCCAAAAAGTTTGTATCACAAACGATTCTCGAAACATTTGGATACGACGAGCTCTAAAATGGGGCCGTTTGACCTTTTCACCTACCTTTGCACCGTACTTTCGCTATGAGCTACTTTCCTACCTGGAAACTGAAGACCTCCGGCATCATCGCTCCTGATGAGCGCCTCCCTATCGGACAAACGCTTGCCCTGGGCGTTCAGCATGTTGTCGCCATGTTCGGCTCCACTGTGCTCGCCCCGCTATTGATGGGTTTTGACCCCAATCTCTGCATTCTGATGAGCGGCCTTGGCACGCTCATTTTCTTTCTGCTCGTGGGCGGTCATGTGCCGAGCTACCTTGGCAGCTCCTTCGCCTTCATCGGTGTTGTCATTTCAGCAACCGGCTACGTTGCCGGTTCGGGCATGAATCCCAACATCCCAACGGCCCTAGGCGGCATCGTCATATGCGGCTTAATCTATGCAATTGTTGGGCTCATCGTTATGAGCACAGGCGTACGTTGGATTGAGCGCCTGATGCCGCCAGTTGTTACCGGCGCAGTGGTGGCGGTAATCGGCCTGAATCTCGCACCCACCGCTGTTAAGAGCGTCGGTCCCACAGATTTTGACGCCTGGATTGCCATCCTTACAGTGCTCTGCGTGGGCGGCGTTGCTGTTTACACCCGAGGCCTCATTCAGAAGCTTCTGATTCTCGTAGGCCTTTCACTCGCCTACGTTATCTACGCCATTCTCACAAACGGTATGGGATTAGGAACCCCTATCAACTTCGCCAAGATATCCGAAGCTGCTTGGTTCGGAATGCCGCAATTTGAAACTCCCGTCTTCTCTCTTTCGGCCATCACGCTGATCGCCCCTGTGGTAATCATCCTTGTGGGCGAAAACCTCGGTCACATCAAGGCGGTTACCGCTATGACTGGCCGTAATCTCGATCCGTATATGGGCCGTGCATTCCTCGGCGACGGCCTTGCCACCATGTTTTCGGCCTCCTGCGGCGGTACGGGCGTTACGACTTACGGCGAAAATATCGGCGTAATGGCTGCCACCCGCGTGTACTCGACGCTGCTCTTTCCAGTGGCGGCATGTTTTGCAATCATCCTGGGCTTCTCACCCAAGTTCGGTGCAGTCATTCAGACAATTCCGCAGCCAATTCTTGGCGGTACATCAATCGTGGTCTTCGGGCTCATTGCTGTTGCGGGTGCTCGCGTATGGGTGGTGAACCATGTCGATTTCGGCGACAACCGCAATCTCATCGTTGCAGCCGTAACACTCATTTTGGGTGGCGGCGACTTCACTATTCACTTAGGGAACTTCACGCTCGGAGGCATCGGCACTGCTACCTTTGGCGCGATCATCCTCAACGCACTGATGGAATTCGGTGAACGTCGAGTTTCCGGCACGATTGAAGAGGAACCGCATGAAGCAAATTTAGACGCTCAGGCTGACAAACAATAATTCTTGTCGCCCTCCGTTCCATTGAAGGCCCAAACGGAACTGCTCGTTTGGGCCTTTCCTATTGCAGCGACATGCCTTCTTCACGGTCTCTCCCGTTTTTTTTGCAACTGCATGCGCCCTGCTAGGATTAACGAAGGCTAGTGCCATGCGTTGAGCTCTATCACCTCCCATCGCAACTCCTACAGAACGCGCATCACGAACAATGAAACGCTTGAGAAGGCCAGTAAATCCTCCAGCGATTTATGCATAAAAAATCCTGTCATTTGAGCTCTATGCTGCTGCGAATCGAAATGCGGACATGATCCCTTTGTCGCTCAGGTGCTTTGCCGAATGCACAATGTATTGATGCGTTTTCCCTAGCCCCACTGTCGCCGCAATTCATGCATTTTCGTCGGCGCATACATTCACCGAGCATACGACCTTGTTCCTCCCGCCTATAAAGAGAGCTGCACGATCCTTAGCCGCTTGACGGTAGTCTGAGTAACCACAATCTTAGTGATGCCGCAAAAAGGCTCGAAGTTATCCCTAAACTTCGAGCCTTTAATCTCCCGGATCCGTTTTATCGCTTAAGTGCAGCGAAAGCTGCTCCAAGGGCCGTCTGGGCAACTTTTCCGCCCTTATTCCGATCACTGTGATCGTTTCTGCCGGAGCCTCCCTTACGACTGACGGCAGAGGCACTTGTATAACCTCCCTTGCCATCTGAACGCATGGAGAGTGCAATGCGTTGACGCGCAGGGTCTACCTCAATCACGACAACGTGCACTACTTGCCCCACTCGCACTTCTTCCCGCGGATCCTTAACGAAGTGATCAGCTAGTGCCGACACATGCACCAAACCGTTGACGTGCACCCCAATATCAACAAAGGCGCCAAAAGCAGCTACGTTGGCAACAACACCCTCAAGCTTCATGCCTGGACGCAGATCATCAATCGTCTGCACATCATCCTTGAAGGATGCTGTCTTAAATTCCGCTCGAGGATCGCGGGCAGGCTTTTCGAGTTCGGCAAGAATGTCGCGAATCGTGAGAACACCGAACTTTTCATCAACGAAATCCGTAGGTTTAATGCGCTTTAAAACGGCTCCATTTCGCATTAAATCCTGCACACTCGTTAAGCCCAAAGCCTTGGTCATCTCCTTAACAAGTCCATAGGCCTCTGGATGCACTCCTGTTTCATCCAGTGGATTTGTTCCCTGCGGAATGCGCAAAAACCCAGCAGCCTGCTGAAAGCGTGCATCCCCAAGAAATGGCACTTTCTTCAATGCTTGTCGGTCGGGAAAAGCTCCTTCCTTTTCGCGATAAGCAACGATTTCTTGCGCCACACGACGAGTCAGCCCCGCAACATGCGACAAAAGCTGCGGACTTGCGGTATTGACGTCAACACCCACAAAGTTCACACAGTCCTCAACCACTGCTGCTAGACGACGGGCTAGCTTTAGGTGATCCACATCGTGCTGATATTGACCAACACCAATTGCTTTGGGATCGATTTTTACCAACTCAGCAAGAGGATCTTGCAGTCTGCGTGCGATAGACACCGCCCCGCGGTAACTTACATCAAGATTTGGCAGCTCTTCCGTGGCGAGTTCCGAAGCGGAATAAACCGAAGCGCCTGCTTCACTGACCATAACGCGCTGCGCCTCAATATCTGAATGCGTACGCAGAACATCTCCCACAATGGCGGAAGTTTCTCGACTTGCCGTCCCATTGCCAATAGCAATAAACGCAGGTTTGTATTTATGGCATAAGTCAATCAGCTGTGCCTCAGCCCGCTGCTTTTGGGCTGCCGATGTATGCATCATCAATACATCATGTGCGAGTACTCGACCTGTTGAGTCGATAACTGCAGTCTTTACCCCAGTCCGAAAGCCTGGATCCAGACCAAGCACCGCATAATGCCCGGCAGGAGCAGCCAATAACAAATCACGTAAGTTTTCTCCGAAGACTCCTATAGCCGTTTCTTCCGCTCGCTCACGAATCTCTTCAAGGAGATCTGTTTCAATGGAGAGACGCAATTTCACGCGCCATGCCCAACGACAGACGGAAAGAAGCCAGTCATCGGCCAACCGCCCTGTTCGCTCAATCCCATAATGCTTCGCGATAAGCGACTCTGCCGGATGCGGGCTCTGCAGCTCTTCATCGGGAGTGAGTTCGACAGAGACAGCCAAAACACCCTCACGGCGACCGCGAAGCACAGCAAGCACGCGATGGGAAGGAATTTTTGAAAGTGCCTCTCGAAATTCGAAATAATCTTTGAATTTCGCACTCTGGGCATCGGCATCAGCAGGCTGATCGCCCCCCAGTTCCACCCACTTGGAGACCAACTCGCCGCGAGTGGACATGAACTCACGCAGTGTCTCGCGTAAGCCAGGATCCAAACTGATGCGCTCGGCCAAAATATCGCGGGCTCCCGTGAGTGCCGACGCTGCGTCAGCTACGCCTTTTTCAGCATTAATGAAGTTTTCTGCCGCCGCCATAGGATCAACCGTACGGTCTGCCAAAATAAGATCCGCGAGCGGCTCGAGCCCTGCTTCTTTGGCAATCATTGCACGCGTACGACGTTTGCTCTTATAGGGAGCATAGAGATCTTCAAGTGTCTGCTTAGCGTCGGCAGCTAAAATTTGTTCACGAAGCTCATCGCTGAGCTTTCCCTGTGCCTCTATTGCGGCGAGGATGACTCCGCGGCGGTCGTCGAGCTCCCTTAAATAAATAAGACGCTCTTCAAGGATGCGAAGCTGCGCGTCCGAAAGATTACCGGTCACGTCCTTGCGATAACGGGCGATAAATGGAACGGTTGCGCCGCCATCAAGAAGTGCGACGGCCGCCTCCACCTGATTTGGGCGAGCCGAGATTTCCTGAGCAATACGCGTAGTGATGCGAGAGGAGAATTCTGTCATGAAGATCCTGCAGAAAATTTGGGCGCTCTCCCAGAACCTCATCGGTTCAGGACGGAGCGCCCGCAATAATAGCTGTTAGCAATAATCAGTTCTTAAGCGCCATTTTGCGCTCAACAATATCGGTAAGCATCTGCGCCACAATGCTCTGGTCTTTGCTCTCATAAGCAAGACGACGCAGATAGTCGACCTGTTGTTCACGGGAGTTCATCTCTATTGCTGTCGGCACTTCTGGGCGATCTTCGAAATAAATGAAGCGGATGAAGAGTTGCCCAGGCTCTGGTTCTTCGATCTGCATGGAAAAGTCAGATGCCGGCCGTTCCCCGGAACCAGCCGCATGGGAGCGGTAGCTCCCATCTGCTCCAATCTGTACTGTCTCATGAAAGACCAAGTGTCCAAAGTAGATGTTGCGTTCAAATGCGATGCTTCCTGGTTCGCTGCCGCGCCGCTCTGGGGAAACAACCTCCGACTTCGTGACTTCTTCCAAAAAATGCTCCGGCCGATGCGCGAAATCCGCAAGCTCGCCTGAAAGTTCTTCCCGAGTAACCTCACAAGGAAGTCCGGGAACAGTAACGCGAATGATGTGTTCGTGGAATTTCATGGAAACCTCAAATACGGACAACGTGGCGCGCCTTTGCACCTTTCAGCCGTAACTCAAGCCACTGACTGTACCGAGAAATAATGAAACTCGAAATAAAATAGACAAGCGCAATGAATACGTACCCTTCAATAAAATAGGCACGCCAAACAGCATCGCCCAGTGCGAGTTTCAAACTACCCGTCAAGTCATACATAGAGACGACGGTAACTAGGGACGTGTCCATGAAGCAGGAAAGTAGGCTGTTGACAAACGCGGGAATAATGGCTACCAAAGCCTGCGGCAGGATCACGTACTGGTAGCACTGCCTTTCGGTAAACCCCAGAGATCGGGCTGCCGCATACTGTCCCTGGGAAATGGTTTGCAAACCGCCCCGCACAGTTTCTGCCATATATGCCGCCTGGAAGAGTGCAATGCCAATAGCAACGCGCCAGAAGGCATCACACTGCAACCATTCAGGCAAAAGCAGCGGAAAGACAAAAGTGGCCACAAAGAGCACCGTGATAAGCGGCACACCACGAACCAATTCGATGTAACCTGTTGATAGTGCTGAAACAATCGGCATGCGGCTACGGCGACCGATCGCTAACAGAATACCAAGCGGCGACGAGGCAGCCATACCAAAAAGCGTAATGATGACGGTGAGAGGCAAACCGCCCCACATATCGGTACCAATAGGCTCTAAATTGAAAACGCCGCCCAACATCAAAATAAAAAAGGCAAAAAAAGCGGCCACCCACCCCCACAGCAACATGCGGACACCCTGACGCGTCCAACAGGCAGGGATTGCGGAAACTACAAGCATTCCGACGATGATCAAAGTTGCCAGCCCCGGACGCCACTGCAGTTCATAGGGGAATCGGCCAAAAATAATGAGACGCCACTTTTCGGCTACAAAACCCCAACAGGCCCCTGAAGCCTCACGGCAAGCCGCAGGGTTGGGATCCCAAACGGCATTCGCGATGCCCCAATCGAAAACATAGCCCACAACGGCCAAAATAATGAGACCGAGTACAACGGAAAGCACGCTCGCAGCGGGCGAGTAGAAGCAGTTTTCACGCAACTTCATAACCCAGCTGCCAGGATTGCCGACTGTTTGAATCTGCGGCATGACGGCCTCCTTACTGCGGGGCGCGCATGATACGCGCATTAAAGTGGTTCATGATGAACGCGATGATGATATTCACCGTGAGATAAACACCCATGATGATGCAAATGACTTCCAATGCCTGCCCCGTCACATTCATCACTGTCGTGCCAACATTGACGAGATCCGGGTACCCCACCATGACAGCAAGGGATGAATTTTTGGTAAGCGTCATGAACTGACTGGCGAGCGGCGGCATGATTAAACGCATCGCCTGCGGGAAGATCACGTAACTCACTGCTTCCCCGGACTTCAACCCCAAAGCCGCCGCTGCAGCCCATTGCCCAGGTCTTACCGACTCAACCCCCGCACGAACGATTTCCGCAATCGACGCAGAAGTAAAAAGCGTCAGTCCCAGCCAAAGAGTGAGAAATTCCGGTGTCATCGCCGCTCCGCCACGCATTGAGAATCGTGTCGCAGTCGGATGATCCCAACCACCTATGACACCGCAAAGGATCCAAACGAGAGCACTTAAAATAACGAAAATCAAAAAACCACCCATATTGGCAATGAGATTCGTTTGAACCCTCTGAAGTCTTTTTGCGGCTAGCCATCCACCAAAGACGCCGACAACCAAAGCGCCAAGAAGCGCTTTCATTCCCCATAAAGGTACGGCACAAAGCAATCCTGTCTTAGAGAGATAAATCCAATTGCCCAAATGCCAAGCCTGACGAACGCCTGGCAGGAGCTCAGTTACCACCAAATAAAGTGCAAGAAGCAGGACCAACAGCGGCACATTGCGGTAGGCCTCAACATGTGCAGCACCGAGAAAACGCACGACACCGTTTCTCGACAAGCGCATCAGTCCAACGATGACACCAAGAACTGTTGCCGAAACAATCGTACAGGCTGAAATCCGTAGTGTATTGAGAAGTCCTGTCAAAAAAGCTTTCCAAAGCGGATCGCTACTCGAGTAGGCAATCAGCTGTTCGCCGATCTCGAATCCCGCTCGATGATTTAAGAAAGCAAAGCCACTGTGTATATTCTTTGCCGCGAGATTGTCTGCAACATTAGTTGCCAATACGGCAATGAAAGCCACCAAAATGAGGATCAACACGGCTTGAAGTGTGTATTCCCGACGACGACGTGCCTTTTCTCGTGCAATCCAGGCTTCATCGCCTGGAACGATGCTGAAGCTGTCTCTAGCAAACATGTTGGTGGCTCAAATTATTAGAAAATCAACATATTGAGAGGCTCCAGGTCTCGACTAAGTCCTGGAGCCTCTGATGGGAGCTGCTCAAATCGCTCCCTGCTGCCGCAAGGCGGCAAGCATCAGCGGATCGGCATGGCGTACATCAGGCCGCCATCGGTCCAGAGCTTATTCATCCCGCGAGGAAGATTAAGCGGTGAGGTCGGACCAAAGTACTTAGTCCATGATTCACCGTAGTTGCCGACCTGCTTAATGATACGGTAAGACCAATCCTTGTCGAGACCCAGCATACGCCCCATATCCTCACCTGTTCCCACAAGGCGCATCACGTTGGGATCCTTAGAAGTCTTGCGCATGTCATCAACATTTGCCTGCGTTACACCAAGTTCTTCAGCATTAAGGAACGCCATAAAGGACCAGCGAACGATTTCAAAAAACTCCCAATCTCCGCGTCGAACAGCCGGTCCAAGAGGTTCCTTGGTGATCGTTTCCGGCAGAATGTCAAATTTGGAGGGATCCTGAGCCACCGTACGAACGCCGGCCAAGTCGGACATGTCGGACGTATAAGCGTCACAACGACCGGAAAGGAATGCCCCCTGCGTAGCCTCTGTTGTATCGAAGACGACTGTCTTGTACTGCATGCCATGCGAACGGAAGTAGTCCGCCGTAGTCTTTTCGGTCGTTGTGCCCGTTTGGACACATACCGTCGCACCATCAAGCTCCTTCAGACTTTTCACGCCGAGACTCTTTGGAACCATGAAGGCCTGGCCATCATAGTAAGAAACGGCCACAAATACGTTGCCGTGGCTTGCGTCACGAGTCATCGTCCAGGTCGTATTGCGCGCAAGCATATCAATCTGGCCTGAAGCCAGTGCGGTCATGTGCTGCGTAGAGCTCAAAGGAACGTACTTCACCTTGTCTGCATTGCCAAGCACCGCTGCAGCCACGGATCGGCAAAGATTGACGTCGAGACCTTCCCAATGTCCCTTACTGTCGGCACTGGAAAAACCCGGAGCAGACGTATTCACGCCACAAACAAGCTGATCATTGGCACGAATCTTATCGAGCACGGCACCGGCGAAAGCGGGTGAGGCAGCCGTTGCGGCTGCGGCAACAACCGCCGCTGAAAGGAGAGTGGTCTTCATAGTTGGTTTCCTTGTAGTGAAGAGATCGTCGCGGCAGAACGTCCTTGAAGAGATCGCCGGCTGGCGGAGGGAATTATCAACGTCTGGGCTTCCGAGTGTAGCTGACGAACGAAGTAAACCTCGTCTTCATTATCCATCAACACCCAATATCCGAAAAAATAATGCGAAAAAACAAACGGTTAGTAATTGAAATATGCTACACTTCATGATCTGCATCTAATTTGCAGTCGAGCCGGCGTAAAAATTGCGGACTATCGGAAAGTCCCTCGACCGCCGTCCGCTATTCCTTTTTCCGCCCGTTCTGCCTATCGGATTCCTCATGATCTCCTCCCTGCCGCAAGTCGTCGGCCTGTTTTGCCTCGTTCTTCTGAGTGCGTTTTTCTCTTCGGCTGAAATTTCTCTTTCAGCCGCTTCGAAAACTCGCTTGATGGCGCTTTCTGAAGACGGCGATCGTCGAGCCGCCATGGTATTGGAGATGCGCGAACACCCCGGGCAATTCTTCTCTGCTCTGCAGATTGGACTAAACGCTACCGCGCTCTTGGGCGGCATTGTAGGTGATGCAGCCTTTTCGCCTTTCTTTCAATGGCTGCTTGCGGAAATTCTGCCGGGGCAAGATTGGGGACGCATCAGTTTTGTTATTTCGTTCCTTATCGCAACGACACTCTTTGTAATCTTTGCGGATCTCCTCCCAAAACGACTGGCTATTGCACGTCCGGAAGCCGTAGCAATGTTCGTTGTGCGCCCAATGCACTGCATCATTACGCTCTTCAAACCGTGCGTTTTCATTCTTGAGCGCCTTTCTGATGCCTGCATTCGCTCTCTCGGTGTACCTACAAAGCGCCAGGAAGCGATTACCTCCGAAGACATTCTTGCGAGCATCGGCGCAGGTACAGCTGCCGGCGTTATTGCTCCGCAGGAAGAAGCCGTTATTCAGAATGTCTTCGAAATGGAAAGCCGTCTCGTACCGTCAGCTATGACTGCACGTGAAAGTATTGTTTACTTCACGCTCGATGAAACCGAAGCGAGTATCAGAGCAAAGATTGGTACGGTCCCCTACAACCGCTTCCTCGTCTGCGACAAAGACCTTGATCACGTCATCGGCTTTGTGGATTCCAAACATCTACTCCGTTGCGTCTTGGAGGAAAAGCCCATTACCTTCAAAGATCCAGAGCTCGTGCAAAGCGTGCAGTTCATTCCGGACTCACTTACGCTCTCAGAAGTGCTTAACACCTTCCAACGCACGCACTCAGACTTTGCGGTCATTCTTAACGAATACGCGCTCGTGGTCGGCATTATCACCATCAATGACGTCATGTCCACAGTAATGGGGGACCTCGTAACCATTGACGAAGATATGCAGATTATTCAGCGCGATGACAATACCTGGCTCGTTGACGGTGCGACCCCAGTTGACGATCTAGAACACGCACTTGAAATTGATGAACTGCCGGAAGATTCCGCTTATGAAACTGTAGCTGGCTTCATGATGTATATGCTTCGGAAAATTCCTAAACGCACCGACAAGGTTGTCTACGCTGACTACACCTTTGAGGTCATGGACGTCGATAACAATAAGATTGACCAGGTTCTGATCACTAGAAATATCAAAAAACCTGACGACCCAGTAAAGCCTGTGCCTCCTGAAGCCTAAAGCACTGCTGTTACCACCGATCAGAACAACAATGCCGCACAAGTCTTATGAAGTCTTGTGCGGCATTTTTCATTCCATCAAGCCAATCGGTTACTCTCCTGATGACGTACGGCGTGTGCGTTTACCTGTGGCAGCCTTTGCTGCCGCTGTCTTCCGAACAGTTTTCTTAGCAGAGCCGTCTTCCTCGTGGTCTGACGCCGCTTTCTCTGCAGGTTTTTCGCGTTTTTCAAACTCGAACACCACGGATTTCTTCTTCGAATCCCATACAAGATAGGATTTAAACGCACGGTTCGTACGCTTCGAAATAAAGCCGTCAAGAAGCGGCGTTCGTCCTTCGGCCAGAAGCGTAGCGACTTCGTCGTGCGTCAACGTTCGCTGCAAAATGGTCTTTCCCACGCGGAAAGTGCAGGTCCGCGGATCATTCACTGCATGCTCGCAGACATATTGATCATTGAGATCGAGTACGCGGCCATGACACAAGGGGCAATTTCCTACCGCTGGAGCGGAAGCAATCTCTTCTGCATCAACCTCTGGGCGTTCTTCGAATGCAAAACGCATACCCCACTGTCCGGTTTCTTTGTCACGCTCCAAAAGAAGTTCCCCCTCAAAAGGGAAACCACGACGACTCATAAAGCCTGAAAGAGGTCCTACTCGGTGATTTGCTAAAAGCTCTTCAACCTCATGAATCTCAAAGGTGCGCCCTGACGGATGTTTTGAAAGCGAGAAGTAACAGCCAGGAGTCGTACAGGCGTAGCGACGATAGTTTTCAACAATTTCACCTCCGCAAGCAGGACACCGATTGTGGAAATGAATCGGGTTGACGATAGGAACACTATCGCCTTCATACTGCTTGGCCGACGCAACCATACGTTCGGTCATCTCGCGAATCTCGTGCATGAATTCGTCACGCGAAACTTGATTCTTTTCTATGAGAGAAAGCTTGTATTCCCATTCCGCCGTTAGTCTGGGTTGAGTCAGCGCATCGATCTTCAGCCCCCGTACAAGCTGCATCAATTGGAACGCTTTTGCATTCGGAATGAGGTCGCGTCCATCACGGCGCAGATACTTTTGCTCGATCAACCCTTCGATGATCTGCGCACGAGTAGCCGGTGTTCCGAGGCCCTTTTCGGCCATAGCATCGCGCAATTCGTCAGCGTCTAGTTTCTTTCCTGCCGATTCCATCGCCGAAAGCAGCGTTGCATCCGTAAAGCGTGCTGGCGGACGAGTTTGATCAGCCTCAGCGGCTATATTTTTTGTCTGAACGGCTTCACCGTTTGTAATGGGGCAGAGGTCGGACTGCGTACGACCGGCGCGGCCAACAACGGCCATCCAACCAGGTTCAACAAGAACCTTGCCTTCCGTCACAAATTTTTCACCTTCAACGATCGTTTCGCGGGTCGTGACATCGAAAACCGCGGAAGGAAAGAATGCCGCCATGGTACGGCGCACTACTAGGTCATATATTTTCTGTTCTGTTTCTTCAAGATCTTTAGGAAGTTCACCAGTTGGCACGATGGCAAAGTGGTCGCTGATTTTCTTATTATCAAAGATCCGACGATTATCTCCCTTGACCCAACCACTCATCAGAATCTGCCCGGCAAAGGCGTTATAAGCTTCCAACTTCTGGAGATGCGAAAGAGTCTCCTTCATCGTTTCAGGATAGTCTTCCGGTAGCGCACGAGAGTCGGTACGCGGATATGTAAGTACCTTGTGGCGCTCATAGAGACGCTGCAAAATCGCCAGCGTCATCTTGGCGGGGAAGCCAAAGCGACCATTGGCTTCGCGCTGCAGACTGGTCAAATCAAAAAGCGCAGGAGGAGCAGAGGTCGCCCGGCGCTTGTGATCTGTGACAATACCAAGCTTGCCCTGACATTTAGCGACAATGGCTTGCGCTTCGGCAGCAGTCCAAAGACGTTCTGGTTTGAGCTCCGCAGATTGACCCTTCGTTTTTTTGAAGTCGGCATCAACCCAAACGGAGTCATAGTCCCCCGCTTGTGCGCCAAAAGTTGCATGCACTTCCCAGTAGTTCTGCGGTTTGAAGTGCGTTATCTCTTCCTCTCGAGCAACAACGATAGCAAGAGTCGGCGTCTGCACGCGGCCAACGGTAGTAAGGAAGAAGCCGCCGTCTTTGGAATTGAACGCTGTAAGTGCACGTGTGCCATTGATGCCGACGAGCCAATCAGCCTCAGATCGACTGCGGGCCGCCGCTTCAAGTGGCTTCATTTCAGCATCTGATCTCAGCGCTGTAAAAGCTTTTTGAATAGAGGCTTTCGTCATCGACTGCAACCACAATCGACGAATAGGTTTCTTCGTTCCGGTTGCCTGAATGATGTACCGGAAAATCAACTCACCTTCACGCCCCGCATCACATGCATTGATGATGTCGGTAACGCTGCGGCTGCGAATCTTTTTCTCCAACCCCTCAAACTTCTTTATGGATTTCTTGATGGGTTGCAAATCAAAGTGGGGCGGTAGTACAGGTAGATTTGCGAACGACCATCGGCCGCGCTTTACGTCGTACTCTTCCGGAGCCTTAATTTCGAGCAGGTGTCCGACAGCGGACCCCACAATCATGGCATCGCTTACCCAGAAGTCGCCGTCCTTCTTAAAGCCGCCCAATGCCCGAGCAATGTCGCCAGCCACAGAAGGTTTTTCTGCGATCACCAAGGTCTGTCCCATGGCACCTACTCCTCATACGCTTTTCACTGCTAAGCGCAGAATCTAAAAATATTGTTGTTCTAAAGGGTTTGCCGAACATTGAAAAGACTTGTCCGGGAAAAACACGCGCGCATTATGTCATTAGTTTGCCGGCGGGCGCCTTTCGCAGCCCAATATCTGTAATCATTTCCACTAATGCAGCACCGTCTCGGATAAGCTGATGACAGCCCTTGTATGCTGGATTATGAATGCTTCCTGGGACTGCACCGACCTGCACGCCCGCGTCAGCAGCCTGACGAGCTATGTTCATCACCGAATCGTTCCTCTCAGCCTCAATCACAAGGAGCCTAGGTGCAAAATTTGCCAAAAGTGCGTCCCGTACTCGCCTAGAGTGCTCATCGGTACTCGCTCCTGGAAATGCTGCCGAAATGAGTAGTCCGCCTTCATCCACCACGCGATGCTGCAGCTGCGATATTGCACTCAAAGCTCTATCTGGTCCAGTTGCCAAAAGAGCAATCGGCGCCCCCTTCACAGATAATGCCCCTTCGAGCACGGCACCGCCCACATCGTCCGGCATCTCCAATGCAGTAACGGATACCGCTCCAGCTCGAGCTAACGCCGCGCCGAAATCTGCCGCATTCGTTCGGCCTTCAGCATCAGGACGACTTGTTCCAACTACTGCCACTCGCTGCTTGTGAAGTACTTCAGCATCCCCGCAAAGAAAGAGTGCCAACGGCGCAGTGCCTGCCTCAATGAGTTGTTGAGGATAAAGCGGGTCATAAAGCGGCAAAAGTGCGGTTTGAGGTCTACTCGTCAGCCAATTTAGCGCTACATCAAGCTCATCATCACGTGCTCCTCGGCCGACAGCCCGCATAGCCTCGGCCATTCGACCACCCACTTCCCGAGCAAGCTCTTTCAGCGGTGCGGACAGCGCTTCAGCAACTCCACCGAAAGTCTGAACAGCTCTAAGTGCCAACGGTACAGGAAGATTGGGTACGAGCAAGAGACGCATCCATTCTTCAGCTTCATCAAGACGATCCGCAGCAATCGGCATGGACATCCTTCCAAAACAAAAACTCAGCAAATCTATAATGCACCGACTCAGAAGCCGTAAAGTCCGAGTTCTGCATTCATTTGAGGAGAAGCCAGAAAGTGGCCAAACTGCCTATCCTTCAATACCCGCACCCAAAGCTTGCCGCTAAGGCAGAGCCTGTCGCTGATTTCAACGATGCCATCAAAACACTCGTTAACGACATGGCTGAAACCATGTACGCTGCGCCAGGCGTTGGCTTAGCTGCCAATCAAGTGGGCATCCTCAAGCGCATTGTCGTCATTGACATTACTGACGACAACTCTGATCTTCTTGTTTTTATCAATCCAGAGATCATCGAAACAAAGGGCGATCTTGTAGACCATGAGGAAGGCTGCCTTTCACTTAAAGGGCTCTATGAGCATGTGAAGCGGCCGGGACAAGTCCGAGTTCACGCACAGAACATCAAAGGTGAAACATTCGAACTTGAATGCACGGGGCTTCTCGCCGTTTGTATTCAGCATGAGGTCGATCACCTTAACGGCATTGTTTTTATCGATCACCTCAGCCAACTAAAAAAACAGCGTGCCTGCACAAAGCTTCGCAAGCTTCGCCGAGAAGATCGCGAACGTGAAAAAGACAAAGAAAAGGAACACGTTTAAATATCTAAGGATTAAGCCGGGTGTGCATGACAATGCTCGGCGATCCACCGGACATAGGATTCCATCAACGCTGGTGCAAGCTGATGACCCAAACCATCTACAGCGATCAGCTTCGCGCCGCGAATAAGTGCCGCCGTTTCCTCACCAGCCTTAAAAGGCAGAAGCGGATCATTCCGTCCGTGGATAACGAGTGTCGGCGCTGTGAGCTCACGCACCTGTCGAGAGCGGTTACCGCTCGCAAGCAACGCTATTAACTGCCGACGGGTAGCCTCAGCGTCATATGCGAGCCTCAGTTTGGCCGCCTCTGTAAGCTCGGCTTCTGAAGGAGGATATTGGGGTCCTGCCAATGTGCGCAGTATGCGTGTGTAGTGCTGAGCTGCCGAATTTCCATCGGACCCTGTCATAGCAACCGCAGCAATCGCTCGAAGATTTCCAAATCCCGTACGAGGATTTCCCACAGCAGACGAAATCGACGTCAGCGTTGCTGCACGATTGGGACACTGCGCGGCAAAAACCTGCGCAATCATGCCGCCCATGGATATACCAACTACATGCGCTCGGCGAATACTAAGACGATCAAGCAGACGCTCCAAATCAAGCGCCATATCTTCTAATGCATATTCACCAACGACCGGCCGCCCGATCATCGTTTTAGCAATTGCCTCGAAAACATCGCGGCCAGATACCTGCCAAGATGTCATATGCGTGCTTTCGCCCGCATCACGGTTGTCTGGCGTAATAACCTGAAAACCTTCGGCGAGCAGCCCAGAAACCAACGTCTCCGGCCAAGCTTCCTTAGGAAGTCCAAGTCCCATAAGAAGTACCACCGCCGGCGCATCTTCATCTCCTCGTCGACGGTAGGCATAGCGGAATCCTTGCCTTTCTAAAATTGCTGTTTCACTCATCTCTTCCTCCTGACCACAAGTGAAACACATCATAAGCGGCTCTTTTAGAATAACGCCGTTCCTCAACCGATGACCTAACACCTTCTTCATGAGAATTATTTTTGCCGGTACGCCAGACTTCGCCGCCGTCGCTCTTCAAGCGCTGGCCGATGCAGGACATGAAATCCCGCTCGTTCTAACTCAGCCCGATCGTCCGAGCGGCCGCGGCATGAAGCTTACGCCTTCACCCGTGAAGGTTCTGGCCCAGAAGCTGGGTATTGAAGTGGCCACTCCTTTTACGTTGAGCCTCAAAAAAGATCCGGATGGTGCAGCCGCTATGCATGCTCGGCTAAAGAGTCTCAACGCAGATCTTCTTGTAGTAGCCGCCTACGGTTTGATCCTCCCGCTGCCGGTACTCGATTGTGCAAAAGGCATCGGCAAATTCGGTGATATCAAAGCTCTCAATATTCATGCGAGTCTGCTCCCGCGCTGGCGCGGTGCTGCCCCTATTGCCCGGGCGATTGAAGCCGGTGACGCTGAAACTGGCGTTACGCTCATGAAGATGGAGCTTGGGCTGGATACAGGCCCAATGGTGGCAGAGGCACGTACGCCAATCCTGGCCGAAGACACGACCGCAACACTTACTGAACGCCTTGCATCCATGGGTGCCAACCTCTTAGTTCAATCCCTGCAACATGCAAATGAGCTTATTTGCACGCCGCAGCCTGACGAGGGTGTTCTCTACGCGGAAAAGCTGCTCAAAAGCGAAAAACGCATTCAATGGAGCGATTCCGCTGCAGTCATTGCTCGAAGACTACGCGCTTTTACACCGTTCCCCGGACTCGAATTTCACCGAGGTGCTGATGTCGTCAAAGTCTGGTCAGCCACAGCCGAAGATGCCGATACAGGTTTATCCGGCGAAGTGCTCTCGATTGAGCATGACCTTGTTGTCCGTTGCGGAGTTGGAGCTCTCCGTATTACAGAACTTCAGCGTCCAGGCAAAACTCGAAGCTCAGCGCAGGCAGCCGTACAGGGACTGCACCTCCAAAAGGGTGAGGTGCTTCAATGATGGATCAGGCCCCCAATAAACATACGACTGACAAAGCAGCAAACCGATTGCAACTCCCATTGCAGCAGCTTATTGAACTTGCTGCCGAGGTTCGGCGACGTATGCTTGAAGGCGTATCGCTCTCCTCTGCGCTCGAAACCGTTTCAATTGGATTGCCTGCACAAGCTCGTGCAGCGCTCCAATCGATTGTCTACGACGTGATTCGTCGTCGAGCATTCGCTAATGCTGCTGCGACGGGTTTGCTTTCCAGTCCGCCACCGCCGCCAGTAATGGGGCTTCTTGAAATCGCTATAGCACTCGTCGTTGAAGGGCGCTACAGTGACTTCACCCTCGTCAATGAAACCGTCAATGCAGCACGCAACAACCGCCGAACCGTACGCTTTGCAGGGCTCATCAATGCCGTGCTGCGCCGATTTTTACGCGAACGAGAGCAAATTTCGGCAGTTCTACAAAAAGACCTGGATGTTCGCTTCAACGCACCGCTTTGGTGGATACGCCGAATTAAAGAGTCCCACCCCTCCAATTGGGAAGAAATCCTGCGCATTGGTACACTTCACGCACCAATGACACTTCGCGTTAATGCTCGTCGAATTACGCCGGCTGCATATCTAGAGGAACTTAAGGCCCGCGGTATTCCTGCTTTACGTGTCGGACGCTCAGCCGTCATGCTCGAGTCACCTCTGCCCGTAAAAAATATTCCAGGATTTACTGAAGGCATCGTATCCGTACAGGATGCCGGTACGCAGCTCGCTGCGGAAATTCTCGCTCCCCAAAAAAATGAGCAGATCCTTGACGCCTGTGCGGCGCCAGGAGGCAAAACAGCTCACTTATTAGAAAGTGCAGACTGCCATGTAACAGCTCTTGAAATCGACCCAAAACGTGCGGAACTTATTAAGTCAACACTTTTACGACTGGGGGTTGAAGCGACAGTCCGGGCAGCAGACGCAGCGATGGTGAGTGAATGGCATTCCGGACGCGAATTTGACGCCATCCTATTGGATGCTCCTTGTACGGCTAGCGGTATTGTGCGGCGGCAGCCAGATGTCCCTTGGTCTCGGCGCCCTGAGGATCCCGCGCGACTAGCTCGTGAACAAGCAAGACTGCTCAATGCTCTCTGGCCGTTAGTGAAAAAAGGGGGGAGGCTACTCTACTGCACCTGCTCTATCTTCCCGGAAGAAGGTCCCGATCAAATCCGTCGCTTCACCGCCAATCATGGCGACGCTCAACTTACTGCCTTCAAAGGTGCCCCAACAGGTATGATGAGTCTTGTCCCTGCCGATCATGTTCACGAATTGCCATTTAACCCAAACGCAGCTGAACCGCTCGTGCACGACGGTTTTTTCTACGCCCTCCTAACAAAGCTCTAAAAAACGCTTTCATCTCATGCTCCCTCGAAGCATCCTCTGTCACGCTGCCAAACTCGCGCCGATCGTTCTGACCTGCGCTCTGGCTGCCGACGTCGCATGGTGTGCCCGAGCGGAACTGATGGGCGCAAAAATTACCATAGACGAACCAGGCGAGCCGCCGGGTCTCTTTGTTGAAGCACATTACGAATTTGATCTTCCGACCCCTCTGATCAACGCGATGCATCGAGGCATTGCGCTTTACTTCGCCTATTCATTCGAACTAACGAAAAGTCGTTGGTACTGGCTTGATAAGGAAGTAGCTTCAAGCACCTTCACTATTCGTCTGGCTTTCAATCCTCTCACTCGCCGCTACGCAGTCTCCTATAGCGGTTATTCGCTCAATTTCGACAGCCTTGAAGAGGCGCTTCCCTATATTAAAAATATTCGCCGTTGGCGAGTGGCAGGAGCTGGCGATGCCAAACCAGGAACAACCGCCGAACTGTGGTTTGGCCTCGATGTTGGGAAACTGCCTAAACCAATGCAAGTTACTAATCAAGACACTGATGACTGGAATGTCGTGAGCGACCCTGCCGAAATACCGATTCCAACCACGGTAATGAGCGCAGCTGCGGCTGCCGAGGAGTAAAGCGATGCCTGCTTGGCTGCGCGTCGTATTCTTCACTGCATTGGGATTGGCCGGTCTCTCGCTTTTCGTCCTGGCTGCGACCAGCTCCGATTCAAAGCTTTTTGAGCGTTGGTTCCCGGTTCTCCTTATCATCAATCAGGCGATCGCTGCTGCGCTCTTTGTCGTTGTAAGCGCAATGGCATTCCGACTTATACAAAACGTTCGGAACCGCGTGTTTGGTGCCAAGATGACTGCACGACTCGCCCTAACCGTAGCAGGGATGGTCCTCATTCCATGTGCACTCATTTACTTTGTCTCTTCAGTCTTCATTTCACGTTCGATCGATTCCTGGTTTGACGTCCGCGTCGAAAAAGCGCTTGATTCTGGCGTCACAATCACCCGCGGCATTCTCACGGAGCAACAACAGCAGATTGAAGTTCAGGCACAGCACATGGCCAGCTTGCTGACCAACACACCTGTCTCAATGATTCTCCCTGAACTACTGAAGCAACTTGAAAATCGCCCTAACCAGGAAGCTTTGGTCTTTTTATCGAACGGCACAGCTGTGGCTGCCGCAGGAAGTCGCATCAACGTTCTGATGCCTGATATGCCGACCGCTGCACAGCTTCAGACCGTTAAAAACACAGGCATCTACAGCGTAATTGACGGCGATGCTTTCGAAAATTACGACGCGTTGCGTGAAGGTAAACTCTCCATCCGCGTGATTGTTCCGATTACCAACGATCCATCACAAGGATTACCTCAGTCAACCCTAGGACTCACTGGCGCAGCAAATGCTTCAAATGCCGCAGCCCTCAATCGTCAGCAGCTCTATTTGCAGCTCATTCAACCTGTAGCTGCCGATACAGCAAAAAACGCCGCCATGCTTGTGGCTGGTTACCGTGACTATCAAACACTTATTCTTTCGCGCCAATCACTCCAAAGCATTTACGCAAGTACTCTACTGCTTGTCCTTCTGCTCGGAGCCCTTGGGGCATTAGCCTCTGCGCTTTCATTTGCACGCCGTACTGTCTCACCTGTGCAGCAACTTGAGCAAGGCACACGACGTTTGGCTGACGGCAACTTTCAGCCTATTAGGGAATTCCCCGGCAGCAATGAAATCAATGTGCTTACTCAATCCTTTAACCAGATGATCCGAGAAGTGTCTGCTTCCCGACGAGCGATTGATGAACAACGCCGGCGAGCCGAACAAGTCCAGGCATACCTGGAGCGAGTCTTAGCCAACATTTCTTCCGGCGTAGTGGTGCTTGATCGCTCCGAGCAGATTGTCACGGCAAACGTCGCCGCTAGAGCCATCCTTGGTGAAGAAGTTTGTCGGAGAGGTAAGCCCTTCAGTAGCGTCAATGCTGATCTGGCACAGGCTGTGCGCAACTGTCAGCTTTCGCTTTCACTCGGCCCTGATGCCACAACAGCTAACTTAGAGTATGACCTTGCTCGCCCAACAGGAGATATCCCATTGTTCCTGAAGCTTTCGAAAATGCCTTTGGGAAACGGACTGTTCGGACTCGTGATCGTATTTGATGATGTTACGAAATTGATAGAAGCTCAGCGCGCCACTGCCTGGGGCGAAGTAGCACGCCGGTTGGCTCATGAAATCAAAAACCCCCTCACGCCGATTCAACTTGCGGCAGAACGGCTGGAGCTCCGCCTTGGCCCCAAACTGAGCAACGATGATGCGCTAATTCTTCATCGCGCAATCAGTACCATCAGTACTCAGGTTGACGCCTTGAAACAAATGGTGAATGACTTCCGCGAATACGCGAAACTCCCGCAGGCTAAATTGTCTGCGTTGGATCTCAACAATTTCCTCTCCGAAATTGCACAGCTTTACCAAGAGGCGGGAACATCCATCAAACTTGACTTTGAAAAGAACATTCCTCTTATTGAAGGCGATCCTGCGCAGCTACGACAAGTCCTGCATAATCTGATTAAGAACAGTATTGACGCAGCCGAAGGGGAAGACCCTGGTATCGTCATACAAACGCGCCATATTGTGACGGACAGCGGCATGAATGCCGTTCAGCTTCATCTGCATGACAATGGTGTTGGTTTCAGCGAAAATATTCTCAATCGCGCTTTCGAGCCCTACATAACGACTAAGCCCACGGGCACAGGTCTGGGGTTACCGATGGTCAAGAAAATTCTCGATGAACACCGCGCCGTCATCCGACTCTCCAATCGGACAGATTCGAGCGGCTCCCTCGTCTATGGCGCACAAGTTGACATTCTCTTCGAGCACCTTGCAGCTGTCGGCCGCAAGGATCATTCCTCGCAGATTTCCAATTACGACGAGCAGCATCGCGCATCAGAAAAATGACAGATATCCTCATCGTCGACGACGAACTCGGCATACGCAACATCCTGTCGGAAATTCTGGGTGAACAGGGCTACCGTGTTGCAACGGCGGCTAATGTCGCCGAAGCCAAAAAAGCTGTAACCGGACGGCATTACGATCTCATACTCCTCGATATCTGGATGCCAGACGGAGATGGTTTAACACTTCTACGGGAGTGGAAATATTCCGGAGCACTTACGTTTCCTGTCATTGTCATGTCGGGGCACGGTTCACTCGATCACGCCAAACGTGCAATAGAGGATGGCGCCATCGACTTTATCGAAAAACCTATTTCTCTGAAGCTGCTTCTCAGTGGAATCAAGAATGGTTTAGCTAAATGGAGTGATCGCCAGAAGCAGCTCGACGAAGATCGAACTCGCGATAGACGCATGCGCCGTCGCGCAAATAACAGCGGTCCTCGCCCAGCATTGCCGGCTTTCGATATTAAGGAATATGGTCTCACTATTGATTTCAACAGACCATTTCGCGACATGCTCTACGATTTTGAGCGTGCCTATTTCCGCACCGTGCTCAAACATCTCAATCACTCTATGGCTGACCTTGCACGACATGCAGGGATGGAACGTACTCATCTCTACCGCAAGATCCGTATGCTCGGTCTCGACGTTGAAGCCATGCGTGAGGAGGCACGTCAGGCACCATACAATACGCCAGCCGTAGCTAAACCCAACAGCTCTGCCCTTTCGAATTTTGAAGAAACAAAACCTAAAGAGCGGCCGCTTGCTCCGGAAAATGCTGTGGTGTGTCTGGATATGACAAACTCCATTGAATTTCCTACCGGTTCAACACTTGACAACTTACGGTCGCCAGTCAAATAGGCAGACTTCAAGTTCATGAAGATACTGATCATCGGAGCGGGACGAATTGGCACATCCGTCGCCGAAAGCCTCGTCTCCGAAGACAATGACATTACGGTCATTGATAAAAATCCCGAAAGCATCTCGCTGCTTCAGGCTCGCTTTGACCTGCGAGGCATCGTAGGCAATGCGCTGAGCCCGGCGCTTCTGACTGAAGCATCTGCCAACGATACCGATCTTCTCATCGCCGTCACCTCCAGCGATGAGACCAACCTTGCCACAACACTTTTGGCCGACAAGCTCTTCAATATTCCAACTCGTATTGCACGAGTGAGAAACGAAGAGCTTCGAAGCTATCCTCGCATCTTAAAAGAGGAAGGTTTCTCAGCCACTACAATTATTTGGCCTGAACAAGCTCTTACCCGATACCTCGTTAAACTAATCAACATTCCGGAAGCGCTTCAGGTACAAGAATTTGCAGAAGGGCGAGTCAGTCTTGTAGTAGTCCGTGCCGAGGCCGGCGGTCCTATGGTTGGCGGTCCCGTTGGCGAATTGAATGCCCACATCCCTAATGCCTGCGCTCGCATCGCTGCCTTATTCCGACGCAATCAATGTCTTAGCATCACGGGAAACACCTTAATCGAAGCAGGCGATGAAGTCACTTTTGTCGCCGATGCTCGTCATGCACGGCTCGTCACCACACAACTCAAACGCCGGGCTAAGGCGGCTCGCAACGTCATCATTGCCGGCAATGCTGAATTAAGCCTTGGCATTGTCAATGCACTCTACGAAGCGGATGAAGACGAAAGCGTTGCCATTCCCTCCGCTATTCGTGTCATAGAAGCCGATCGCCGTGAAGCTCGAAAACTCGCTCTGGCTCTTGAATCTCGAGCGATCGTCTTGAGCGGAGATTTTGATGATGAAGATACCCTCCTATCGGCCGGTATGGAGAACTGTGACCTTTTCATCGCACTCTCGGACGACGATGAAAACAACATTCTTTCAACACTTCTTGCAAAAAAACTGGGCGCAAAACGAACCATTGCACTCGTCAATCGCCGCATATACGGCGAACTGATTGAAGGCTCACGTATTGACGTCACGGTATCTCAGACCCAGGCAGCACTCGACGAAATCATCCGCTATGTTCGCCACGGCGATGTAACCGCTGCCTGCACGCTTCGTCATGGCGCAGCTGAGGCGTTGGAAATTGCTGCTCATGGAACGACAAAAAGCTCCAAAGTAGTCGGTCGCCGCATTCACGACGTACCGCTGCCTGCCGGATGCAGTGTTGCCGCATTGATTCGCGGTGAAGGTGAGCATGCTGAAGTATTGATGGCGCAGTTCGACCTTGTTGTAGAGGCTGAAGATCGACTCATCATCTTTGTCCCGAACAGGCGTCTAATTCCGAAAATTGAAGCACTCTTTGCCGTTGATGTGGGGTTCTTCTAGAGCCAGACGCAATGTTCAGATATCTCCTTTTTCCCGTTCTTAACGCTTTAGGATCTGTGCTCGCAGCTTTTGCCGCACTGATGCTCGTACCGGCCCTCTACAGCTGGGCAGAAGGCGATGGGGCAGTTTGGGATTTTCTTTACTCCGTCGGAATCACCTTTGCCGCAGGAACGATTCTTTTTTTCACTTGTCTTCCTTTTCGACGAGAATTGACCGCGCGCCATGGCTTTTTACTCGTAACGCTCTCCTGGACACTCACCAGCGCTTTTGCGACGATTCCACTGCTTTTAAATCAACCTCAATACAACTTCTCTGAACTCTATTTTGAGACGGTTTCCTGCATTACAACGACAGGCAGCACCGTCATAACAGGTCTCGACTCACTTCCTCCTTCCATCAATGGCTGGCGGTGTTTCCTTTCATGGGTAGGTGGCATGGGGCTTATCGTTTTCTCAGTTGCCATTCTGCCGCTCTTAGGGATCGGCGGTGCACAGCTTATGAAGGCGGAAACCTCTGGCCCAATGAAGGAGACACGACTCACTCCTCGTGTTGCAGAAACTGCTCGAGCGCTCTATATCATCTATCTTGGAATTTCCGCGATATGCGTCATTGCCTATCATCTGGCCGGTATGAACTGGCGCGATGCGGTGATGCATATGATGACAACAGTGAGTCTCTCAGGCATTGCTACACACGATGCTAGCTTTGCATTTTTTAAAAGTGCGGAAGTTGAGACTGTTGCCATCTTTTTCATGTTGATCTGCAGTCTCAACTTCGCCTTGCACTTTGTCGCTTGGCGGCGTAAAAGCCTGCTGGCCTACTGGCGTAGTACAGAGGCACGCTGCTGCTTAGCAGCGTTCCTAATGCTTGCTGCCGGCACGGCTTTTGCGCTTTATTACACCGGCGCTTATCCAGAACCATTGGAAGCATTTCGCACAGCATTCTTTGCCGTAGCGAGCACTGCTTCAACAACGGGGTATGCCTCCGCTGATTGGTCTAATTGGCCTTACGGCATCCCCTTTATTCTGCTGTTGTCGTCGGCCGTAGTGTCGTGCGCTGGCTCCACAGGGGGTGGCCTCAAGATGCTACGAGTCGCGATCATTTTCAGTCAGCTTCGACATGAATTTACAAGGCTTCTTTATCCAAATGCTGTTACGCCAGTCACTATAGATGCCGCAGAGATTCCTAACAAAATCGTCTTTTCTGTCCTTTCCTATGCCTTCATCTGGCTGTTGTCTGCACTGACAGGTGTATTACTGCTGCTTGGCAGCGGTATGTCCCCACTTGAGTCCTTCTCGGCTGCAGTCGCATCCATTACCAATCTTGGGCCAGGCCTGGGCTCTGTCGGACCGGCAGGCAACTATCAAGCACTTTCAGATCTGCAGCTCAACATTCTTTCGAGCCTCATGTTAATCGGACGACTTGAGCTCTTCACTGTCTTTGTTCTGTTCTCGCGTGCATTCTGGAAACCCTGATTTTCCGGAACGATGCAAAAATTGGCTATAGCGTTTCAGTTTTGTGAACTGCGGACGCTGAGCTCTTTAGAGCGGTCCCCACATTACAGCTTTCTGATGTTTGATCGCTCGTCGGATCATGTCCTGTAACGGAGCTATCCGTTGGTAAAGGCGGACCGAGTTTTCATGATGCTTGGTTTTGTCAGTTTGTTCTTTTTCAGCCTCAAGCGCCCGAAGCTCAGCATCGTAAGATCCTGTACGAAGCCGTTTTTCACGTTCAATTTCAATTTCCTGCTCAAGTTTTCTGTCTGCCGCAGCGGCTGCATCAAGCTTAGCGAGAATACTCGGCAAATCCTCTGCTGCGAAAGCGCCATGCTCGTGGAAGGGTTCTCCCAAAGCCTCAAAAATACGCTCTGCCGTTTCCTTGAATGTAATGAACGGGCCTGTTGCAATGCAGCTGAATTGAATCAGAGCCATCTGTCGCCTACTCCAGTAAACAAAATGTTATATAGACAAATTCATGAGAGATAAATTTATCTACATAAGCTAAAAATCTCGAACTGCTAAAATTCCAGCTCCCCCTATTTATTGTAGTTTGGAGCCAGAGATCGTGACTGTCGGCATATGCATCATTGCCCATGCACCGCTCGCGTCCGCGCTAAAGACCTGTGCCATGCATATTTACAGCATGACGGGCGACACGGTCGCCGAACGCATCGAGGCATACGACGTTCCCAGTACCGTCGACACGGAAGCTGGACTCATCGAGGTACAGCAACGCACACGCCGTCTGCTTGAAGAGTCTCACGAAGGTGTCCTTGTCTTCACCGACATTCTCGGTGCCACACCGGCAAACATTGCTCATCGGCTGCTCGACGATCCGCGCATCTGCGTCATTAGCGGAGCGAATCTACCCGCCATCATTGCTGCATTGAATGCCCCTGCCGACGCCCCCGTCTCTCAAGTGATGACTCTTGCCGAAGCAGCTGCTAGAGCAGGCTTAAGTTCTCAATCGGGACGATCCGACAATGCTTGAAATAAAGCTCACCATTAAAAATAAGCTCGGCCTGCATGCCAGACCATCAGCTCTACTAGCTAAAACTGCTGGTCTTTTTCGTTCCTCCATCACCCTTACCAGCGGAAAACGAACTGTAGACGCCAAATCTATCCTTGGCTTAATGACGATGGCGCTTCCCTGCGGAACGGAGCTCACACTCTCCGTAGACGGCCCCGACGAAAAAGCTGCTGCGCAAAGCATCATCGAACTCTTTGAAAGCCGCTTTGGTGAAGAAGATTAGCGACGGAGGCGCAGACTATGGCTACTGAAGAAAACAAAACTGACACTGCACCAACCACAAATAAATCTGACGCTGATATTTCCTTTCCGCCTCAGGAGAAATCCAAGTCATCCGCAGCTTCTGATACTGTTGAAATCAAAGCTGCAACAACCCAAACCTTAGAGGCATCAGCTGTCAATAGCAGAAAGATTGACTCCTCAGTCGAGCTGCAAATAGGAGGTGCCGAAGAGAATCTATTGACAGGACTTAAAGTTTGCCCTGGCGTTGCTTGGGGGCTTACGCTTCAGCTCACTTCCTCAGATCTGGAAATCCATCAATTCGCGATCGACAAGTCCGCAGTACGTGGTGAAATACAGCGTCTGCGTATGGCTACAGCATCAGCCAATAAACAACTTGAACAACTTGCAGAAACCCTTGATGAAGATGCTCCTGCAGAAGCTTCAGCATTTTTAGATGTCTACCAAACAATTCTGCAAGATCCGTCACTCATCACGGAAACTGCAGACATCATTCGTGAAAAACTCGTCAACGCCGAGTGGGCACTATCACTGCGTCTCGAACAAATCCGACGCGATTTTGAGCAAATTGACGATGATTACCTCCGAAACCGTCTTGAAGACATTTCCGGCGTATTCCAACGTATTCAACGCGTGCTCGCCGGGAGACGCTCTGCAGCAAGCCTGCTGAAGGCCGAAGAATTTGACGACTCTTTCATTCTCATTGCTGATCAGCTTGGTCCAGCTGACATGCTCCAGCTGCGTGAGCGTGATGACCTCGACATCGTCGGAATCATCATGGAGACTGGTAGCGTTACGAGTCACTCAGCGATTCTTGCGGCGAGTCTTGGCATTCCAACGCTCGTTGGCGTTACGAACGCCATCGAACGCCTCGGAACTGGCAGAGAAATTCTGATCGACGCCACTGCAGGAACGGTTAAGGTAGCCCCATCTCCTGAAGAGAAAAAAGCTGCGGCAGCAGCAATGAAAAGTCTGCGTCAGAGGAAACGTCTGCTTCAAAAACTTCGCGATGAAATGCCTGTCACTACAGATGGGCATTCCGTGAGGCTGTATGCGAATATTGCACTTCCTGAAGACATGCCGGATGCACGCAAAGCAGGAGCCAACGGCATTGGTCTTTTCCGAACAGAATTTCTATTTCTGAATCGCGACGCACTGCCGGACGAGGAAGAGCAGGTATCGGCTTATCAGAAAGTAATACGCGGCATGCGCGGAAAAACCGTGACCATCCGCACAGCTGACTTAGGGGGTGACAAGATGCCCTCAAAAGAGGCGCTTGCACTTCTCGGAGAAGATGAGTTCGACGAAGAAAATCCTGCACTTGGGCTGCGTGGACTGCGCTTTGCATTTACTCACCGACCTTTCTTTATTACGCAGCTACGAGCCATTATGCGAGCGGCCACCTCTGCTCCGGAAGGAACCGTCCGAATTCTCCTCCCCATGGTGACGTCGGCCTCTGATGTTACTGAAGTTCGGCTTTGTCTGGCACAGGCTGCTGCAGAGCTTGATTCTGAAAATTTGAAATATGAACAGAATCTTCCGCTCGGCGGCATGATAGAACTTCCCGCCGCCGTTGCCTCTATTGGAGATCTTGTACAGATACTCGATTTCTTCTCTATCGGCACGAACGACCTTGTACAGTACACGCTTGCTGTCGACCGCACTAATGCGCGAGTCTCTCGTTGGTGGGAAGAGTGTCACCCAGCAGTTCTACGTCTTATTGCCCAGACAGTGAAACGTGTGCGTGAAGCGGGCAAAGGTATTTCTGTCTGTGGTGAAATGGCGAGTCGCCTCAACATGGCCCCGTTTTTCATCGGCATCGGTTGCTCTGCACTCTCCATGGATGCCGCTCATATTCCCGCCATGAAAGAATGCGTTCGCAAGCTCAGTGCTGAAAGTTGTGAAGACTTTGCTCGCGGACTCCTGCGCCGCCGTTCTACAGAGAGCATCCGTGAAGCGATAGATGGATATGCTTTAACACTTCTTTCATCATCGACGGAAAAACTCGCAGAAAGAACGCATTCCAAGTCAACTTAAAGATATCTGCATGACCCAAGACGTTAACTTTTACGATAAACCGCTTTCCGACGAAGAATTTGTAGAAATCGGTGAGCTCCTCGCTTTGATGCCGGAGCCCTATGAGTCAATGGAGCCCGACCGTATGGACGGATTTCTCACTGCTATAGCGCTCCTCCCGGAACCTGTTGCTCCAAGTGAATGGATGCCGTTTGTCTTTGACGAAGAAGGTCGCTCCGACGCCGCGTTGACCGATTCCAACAAGCAGCATGACCTTGAAGATCTTGTTTATAGACGGATGCGCAATATTGAGCGCACGCTTGCTGCCTGTGATCCCATTGACCCAATCATTTATGACGTGGAAGACGAACGCGGTCGTCCAATTGGAGGTTGGGAGGCTATAGCTGCGCTGGAACCTTTTGCAGCAGGTTTTCTTGAAGCGATTAATCGCTGGGAAGGATTAAAAGATACTAACGACGAGATGATTGACAGCGCTCTTCTTGGGATTCTGCGGCATCTCCCCGCCAATCTTTTGGGCGATCTTGCTCAGATAAAAGAGGATCTGGACTTTGAAAGCCCATTGGAAAACATAAAGGACGCCCTAGAAGACGTTGCGGAAAGTGTTGCTGAAATAGCCGCTGTGACGCGCGGCTTCACTTCAAAGACAAAACCGAGCAAAGTGAAGGGTGGGCAACGCTCAGGACGCCGTTCTAATCATGTCATCAGTAAGGATCAAAAAAGATTCCGTCGAGGCTAACCTTGCCATTCAGCGTCGATTGAACTCTTCTTATGTTTCGTCGGCGCTTTCCGGCACCCAGCGCATTACCAACATCACCAATCCAACAACCGGCACACCGATAGCAGCTGTAATCAGGAAAAAGTTTGAATACCCAACAAATTCAACCACAATACCGGAAAACCCAGCAAGAAATTTCGGCAAAAGCAGCATAAGGGAACTGAATAGGGCGTACTGTGTAGCCGAACACCCCCGCGTTGTCAGCCCAGAGAGATAAGCAACGAAGGCAGCGGAAGCCAACCCGCCAGCCAGATTATCGGCAGAGACGGCAGCAATAAGCAGCGTAAGGCTAGCCCCAATCTGCGCAAGCATTGAAAAGAGCACGTTCGTAGCAGCTGACAGCACAGCACCAAGCATCAGCATCTTCAAAACACCGTATCGCATCGTTGCTGCCCCTCCGATAAAAGCACCGAGAAGCGTCATTACCACGCCGAACACCTTGCTTACTGCTGCTACCTGTTCTTTTGTGAAGCCTATGTCTTGATAAAACGGATTCGCCATGATTCCCATCACCACATCCGAAATCCGATAGGTAGCAATGAGCACCAGCACAAGCAGAGCAGACCACCCGAAGCGATGAAAAAAAAGCGTGAACGGTTCAACAATCGCAGCTTTAGTGCGTTGCAAAAAAGGTTTTTTTTTAGCCGTCTGTCCCCTCTGCTCTGTTGTCGATGGTTCCGGCGCAAATAAAGTAGTGACAATACCGACACTCATAGACATTGCCATTACGCTATAACTGACCCCCCATGCAGAGTGCAAGTAACCTGATGTGTCACCCGCTGCCCATGCAGCAAATGCAAGCGCACCGGCTCCCGCCCAGATCATTCCCATCCGGTAGCCAGCCTGATACATGGCTGCATAAGCGGCTTGACGACGACTGTCCGCCGATTCAATCCGGTACGCATCAAGCGCTATATCCTGCGTAGCAGATGCAAACGCCGTACCCACAGTACTGACAGCGAGAATTCCCAGGTTAATTTGAGGGTCGGCAAAAGCGGTGGCGAAAAGCCCAAGCATCACCCCGAGCTGCGCAACAAGGAGCCATGACCGCCGCTGCCCCAGCCAATGAGTCAATATGGGGATAGGCAGACGGTCAACTAAGGGCGCCCAGCTCCACTTTAATCCGTATATCAGCCCTATCCATGACATAAAGCCGATGGTTTTGAGATCAACCCCAGCTTCCCGTAGCCAAAATCCCAGTGTGCCAAGCACCAATAGGAGCGGGAGCCCAGAGCTGAATCCAAAGAAGGCCATACGAATCGCGCCGGATTCTAAATAAACCCGCCAGCCTACAGATTCCCGGAGCATCGACTCGGTACTCACTTGCTCCCCTCGCCGAGAACGCTCTCAGGGCCGCGAAGCCAACACCACTCTCCAGACTTCAAATTGGCAGGCAGTTCGTAAGCACCGACTCTTATTCGATGGAGTGCAACGACACGGTTGCCGCATGCCGCTACCATGCGTTTGACCTGATGATATTTCCCCTGAGAAATCGTCAACATCAGCACATCCGGCGCCATCAGTTCTGCAGCCTTAGCAAAGACCGGTTTGGGATCATCATCAAGTACGACACCTGACAGCAATTTTTCGCAGGTTCCGTTTGCAGCCGGGTGTGAAAGCGTCGCACGATAAACCTTGTTGACATGTTTTTTGGGATGAGTGAGCCGATGGAGAAGCGATCCATTGTCCGTGAAGAGGAGTAATCCAGTCGTATCCCAATCAAGACGTCCAACCGGCTGTACGCCTCGTGTACGAAGTGGACCGGGAAGAAGATTCATGACGGAAGGGTGAGCCGACGGTTTAAGAGAACATTCATAGCCAGTCGGCTTATTCATTGCAATGAGCACGTTATCGGATACAGGCCACTGCATCCCTCGCCAAGTCAGTACCAATCCCTCTAGATCGAAATCTTCATCCGGATCGGTAAGTTCACGTCCGTCAATGGATACAGCACCAGATGTGGCAATGCTGCGACAGTCATAGCGAGTGCCAAAACCTTGCTTAAAAAGAATATCAGCCAGAATCATTTAGCAGCTCCCTCAACCATCAAGTCATAGTCCACCCATAAGGGCGCATGATCTGAAAATTTTTCGTCTGGAAAGATCCCTGTATTCCGAGCCAATGCAGCAATGCCGGGCGTAGCAATTTGGTAATCAATACGCCAACCGACATTCTTTGCCCGAGCCTGTCCTCGCTGACTCCACCAGGTATATCGCTCCGGCCTAGGATCGAGCATTCTAAAAACGTCAACCCATCCTTCTTTCCCGAAACGTTGATCAAGCCATGCACGCTCTTCAGGTAAAAAACCTGAATGATCGAGATTTCCCTTCCAGTTCTTGAGATCAATTTCTTTGTGAGCGATATTGATATCCCCGCAAATGATCACCTCTCTACCGCTCTGCCGCAGTTCATCCATGTGCACTTTAAAAGCATCGAGAAAACGAAATTTTGCGCTCTGCCGTTCATCCGATGAGCTTCCTGACGGGAAATAAACAGAGATCACTATGACAGCGCCGAAATCCGCTTCAACATAACGCCCCTCGGCATCAAATTCACTGTTTCCAAACCCCGTACGCACAGCAAATGGGTTCACGCGGCTCCAAAGACCACAGCCTGAATACCCCTTCTTCTGCGCACAATGAAAATAGCCGTGGAATCCCAAAGGGGTTCGCAAATCATCCGTCAAATCAGATTCTTGTGCTTTGAGCTCTTGCATGCAGAGCACATCTGGAGACATCGTCCTCAGCCATGTGAAGAATCCTTTACGGGAAGCAGAACGAATACCGTTGGCATTAAAGGTAATGATACGAAACATTTCAGGAAGGCTATAATTTTCAGTTATTTTCTACATATTTCGGCCAACAGGCCCGTACCAGAACTCCTCAATGACACAGGAGAACTGTTCGGGATTCTAGCCGCAACGCTTCTCTCATCATCATGCAGAACACCAAGCAGCAGTTCATTGAGTTTGCGCTCGAAGCTGACGTTCTTCGCTTTGGGGAATTCAAGACCAAAGCAGGACGCCTGTCACCCTACTTCTTCAACGCAGGACTTTTCAATACCGGTGCGCGTCTTGATCGTCTCGGTGCCTTTTATGCCGAAACGCTCCTTGCTGCCCGGAAAGCTGGCCGTCTCGACTTCGACATGATTTTTGGTCCTGCATATAAGGGCATACCTCTCGCGGCCAGTGTCGCGATGAATCTTTCGCGCATGGGGTGTGATGTGCCATGGGCCTTTAACCGCAAAGAAATTAAAGATCACGGTGAAGGCGGAATGATCGTAGGCGCCCCCTTGAAAGGTCGCGTCGTCATCATTGATGATGTGATCTCTGCCGGCACCTCAGTGCGGGAATCTGTGAAGATTATTGAAGCCAACAATGCATCCCCCTCCGGCGTCCTTATTGCTGTAGATCGTATGGAACGCGGCGGCACGGCCGATGCCCCAACGGCCACTTCAGCCGTTCAAGATGTAGAGAAAACATTTGGTCTTTCCGTCGTCTCCATCATCAATCTCCATGACCTTCTCGCCTTCATGGACGGCCCATCCGAAAAAGCGAAGACCGTGGCACAGTACCGTGATGCCGTTGCTGCCTATCGCGCCCGTTACGGTGCATAAATAAACCACAAAAACAAATACATTCGCCGTCCATTAAAAAGAAGAGGTTCCAAACTTTAAGTTCGGAACCCCTTCTTTTTTCAGAAAATCAAACTATTAACCAGCGATGCGTTTGCGCAGCAATGCGTTCAGTTGTCCGGGATTGGCTTTGCCCTTCGTCGCTTTCATACATTGTCCGACTAGAGCATTCAAAGCCTTTTCTTTACCAGAACGGAACTCATCAACTGATTTTTGATTCTTCGCGATCACTTCATCAACGATTGCTTCCAGAGCTCCAGCATCAGAAATTTGCTTCAGCCCTTTAGCGTCAATCAACTGATCAACGTCTTGACCTTCACCATCCCACAATGCCTGAAAGACTATGCGCGCTCCCTTGTTGGAGATCGTACCGTCGGCAATGCGTCCAAGCAATTTTGCTAATAGTGTTGGCGTCACAGGAGCTGTGGCAAACGTGAGACCTTCCGTTTGGTTGAGCGCAGCAGCTACCTCTCCCATCACCCAGTTTGCAGCAATCTTCTTGTCAGCCGCTGCGTCCGCTACGGCCACATAGTAGTCGGCAATATCACGTCCACCCGTGAGAATGCCGGCATCATATTCAGAAAGACCAAATTCCTGCATCAGGCGCTGGCGCATTTCCTGCGGCAGTTCGGGCATTTCACTCTTCACCTTAGCGATCCATTCATTGCTAACCTCAAGAGGCAACAGATCTGGATCAGGGAAATAGCGATAGTCCATTGAGTCTTCCTTCGTTCTCATCTGGCGGGTTTCCCCCTTATCGGGATCATAGAGCCGCGTAGCTTGAACGATCTTGCCTCCGTCTTCGATGACTTCGATCTGACGCTGAACCTCATAATTGATAGCTTCTTCCAGAAAACGGAATGAGTTGAGGTTTTTGATTTCGCATCGAGTCCCGAACTTCGTTTCGCCCTTCGGACGTACTGAGACATTAGCATCGCAACGGAAGTTGCCTTCCTGCATATTGCCCTTAGAGATCCCCAACCAGACAACCAGCGCATGAAGCGCACGAGCATAGCCGACGGCCTCTTCGGCCGAACGCAGTTCTGGCTCTGTCACGATCTCCAGAAGAGGAGTTCCGGCTCGATTCAAATCAATGCCGGAATGGCCGGAAACAATGCCGTGAACAGACTTGCCGGCATCTTCTTCAAGATGTGCACGCGTCAGATTGATTGTCTTCATGTACGGTTCACCGGTCTTTGGTTCGACTGGGAACGTCAACTGACCACCAAGTACGATTGGCAGCTCAAACTGACTGATTTGATACCCCTTCGGCAGATCTGGATAAAAATAATTTTTGCGATCAAAAACCGAATGATTAGCAACCTTGGCCCCAATAGCGAGGCCGAATCGAATAGCTCGCTCAACAGCACCGTGGTTCAGCACCGGCAGTGCACCGGGGAGCGCTAAGTCAACGTAGCAAGCGTGAACATTCGGTGCATCACCGAAATGGCATGGGGCGCCAGAAAAAATTTTCGATTGGGTTGAGAGCTGAACATGCGTCTCAAGGCCAATAACAACTTCCCATTGCATATCTGTAAATCCTTAACTCTCACGGGGTTGAGCGCTTAGCAGTCGGCCGGATGACGCAAATGCCAATCGGTTGAACGCTGCCATTGAGCAGCCAACTGCAGAAGACGAGCTTCCGTAAAGTGTTCGCCAAGAAGCTGCAGGCCGATTGGACGACCGTTCGAATGAATGCCGCAAGGCATTGCTACACCGGGAAGGCCCGCCAAAGATGCAGGAACGGTGTAAAGATCACTCAGATAGGCCGACACAGGATCTGCGTTGGTCCCAAAATCGTAGGCCGTACCAGTGGTCACCGGAAGAGCAATCGCATCCACAGTCTTGAAAACATCATGGAATTCATTGGCAATTAAACGACGAACGCGCTGAGCCTTAAGATAGTAGGCATCGTAGTAGCCATGTGAAAGCACGTAGGTACCAATCATGATGCGACGCTTGGGTTCTGGACCGAAGCCCTCATCACGAGAGCGCTTCATCATGTCAAGAATGTCTGTGTATTCCGCCGCACGGTGTCCATAACGAACACCGTCAAAACGCGAAAGATTAGAACTAGCCTCTGCGCAGGCAACAACGTAATAAACCGGGACGCCGAGACGAGCCATTTTGAGTTCAATGTCGACAATTTCCGCACCTTCACGGCGATAAAAGTCGAGCACCTCGTCAATCGACTTGCGAACTTCCGGATCCAACCCTTCTCCCATCCAAGAGTAGGGCACACCAATGCGCATTCCTTTGATAGGTTTAGCCAGATCCCGAGTGAAATCTTCGGTCGGCATATTGACACTCGTTGAATCCCAAGGATCATGTCCAACCATTGCTCCAAGCACTGCCGCGCAGTCTTCAGCGGAGTGTCCCAGCAAACCAGCAGTATCCAAAGACGAAGCAAAAGCGATCATGCCGAGACGGGATGGACGGCCATAGGTTGGCTTAACCCCTGTAACACCAGTAAAAGCAGCTGGTTCGCGAATCGACCCGCCCGTATCAGTACCCGTGACAATAGGTGCAAGCCCAGCAGCTACAGCTGCGGCGGAGCCGCCGGAAGATCCCCCAGGAACGGCGTTGATATCCCACGGATTGTGGACTCGACCGAATGCCGAATTTTCATTGCCAGAACCCATTGCGAATTCGTCACAATTGAGTTTACCCAAGCACACCATGCCGGCACTCTTAAGCTGACGCACAACCGTGGCATCAAAGGGACTCATATATCCCTTAAGCATGCGACTTGCAGCGGTAGATGACCATTCCTTGGTCACAAAGATGTCTTTATGCGCAATCGGAATACCAGTCAGGGGGCCTGCCGTGCCTGCGCTCAACTGAGCGTCAGCAGCTTCTGCTTGCTTGAGTGTTTCTTCTGGGCGAACATCAAGAAAAGCATTCAGATTCTTCTTGGCCTCAATGCGTTCAAGATACCCGCGAGCCAGCTCAACCGCGGAAATTTCACGATTGTGCAAACGACGTGAGAGCTCCCCAACGGAGTCAAATACGTTTTCCATGACGATTCCTTCCTCGAACTATTCAATCACTTGGGGCACGAGGAAGTAGCCCTCGGATTTTTCCGGAGCATTCTTCATGTTCTCCGTACGGTTATCGCCCTCTGTCACAATGTCGTCGCGCAAATGCTCAATACCGTCATGAGGATTAGGCATCGGCTCCACGCCCGATGTATCAATAGATCGGATCTGTTCGATCATCTGAAAAATGTCGTTGAGTTCACCTTGCATGACCTTGACCTGCTCATCAGAAATATCGATGCGACCGAGATCAGCAATGCGGTGAATGTCGCCTGCGCTTAGTGCCATAGTTGACGTCTTCAATATAGATAAATGCGGCAAAGCCTCTTTTACAGGCCGGCGGCAAAGCGGAGAAAAATCCGTAACAAACCCATGCAGAGGTCTGACTTCCGGCCAGGGTGAGGCGCCTATAAAAGGTGAGTTAGTTTATCATTGTCGAATTGTGCGCGCGGGTCACAAACTCTCCGCAAATCCGCTATTTCCGGTGTTTTTTGCACCCCTCCGACTGCCCTCGGGATCAGATAAACCATGTTTGGCTTTCTTCGAAACTACTTCTCCAACGACATTGCCATTGACCTCGGCACAGCCAATACGCTCATTTATATGCGTGGAAAGGGAATTGTCCTCAACGAACCGAGTGTCGTTGCCATTCGTCAAGAAGGAGGTCCTAACGGTAAAACTACGATTCATGCCGTCGGCCGGGAAGCCAAGCAAATGCTTGGGCGTGTTCCTGGCAACATCAGCGCCATTCGACCGATGAAGGACGGTGTCATCGCCGACTTTACGGTGACTGAACAAATGCTCAAGCAGTTCATCCGCATGGCGCATCCATCTCATCTTTTTGCGCCGAGTCCGCGCATCATCATTTGCGTACCGTGCGGATCAACTCAAGTTGAACGTCGTGCAATCAAAGAAAGTGCTTTTGCTGCCGGGGCAAGTGAGGTTTTTCTCATTGAAGAACCAATGGCCGCAGCTATCGGTGCCGGCCTGCCAGTAAATGAAGCCGCGGGTTCGCTGGTAGTTGACATTGGCGGCGGCACGACTGAGGTCGGTCTGATTTCTCTGGGGGGTATGGTCTATGCCGGTTCTCTGCGAGTTGGAGGCGATAAGTTCGATCAGGCGATCATCAACTACATCCGCCGCAACTTTGGCATGCTGATCGGCGAACCGACCGCTGAATACATTAAAAAACAAATTGGCTCGGCCTTCCCTGGTTCCGAAATGCTCGAAATCGAAGTAAAGGGCCGCAATATTGCGGAAGGCGTACCACGTACTTTTACAGTGCACTCCAACGAAGTACTTGAAGCTCTCACTGAACCCTTGAATCAGATCGTTGTCGCAGTGAAGAATGCATTGGAAAAAACACCTCCCGAACTTGGCGCAGACATCGCCGAACATGGCTTGATGTTAACGGGGGGCGGGGCCTTACTGCGTGACATTGACCTGCTACTCAAGGAAGAAACAGGGCTTCCCGTGCATGTTGCAGAAGAACCTTTGAACTGTGTCGTCAAGGGCTGCGGTATCGCGCTTGAAAATATGGAAAAGCTCCGCACCGCCTTTGCGGCAGGCTAATTCACTGAGGTTGGACGCCATTCATGGCATACGGAGCTCCCCCGCTCTTTCGTCAAGGCGTGTCGATTCGGGCGCGTTTTCTGTTCTTTCTCATGCTCTCGCTTGCGGTCATTCTGGTGGATGGGCGCCTGCGAGCGCTTGACGATTTTAGAAGCGCGTTAACCAGTTTTCTCACGCCATTCAAAGAAGTTGTTCAACTCCCCGGACTATTTATTGAAAATAGTGCAGGCTACTTCATCAGTAAAAAAAACCTCAACGAAGAAATTCAACGTTTAACGAAAGAGAATCAATTACTTCAATTGGATGCGGCTCGCATGGAGGAAATGCGACAAGAAAATGAAAACCTGCGCCACCTTGTTTCCGCTTTAGCCGCAACTACAGACCATGTCGTTACCACGGAAGTTATCGGACGTCCCGCAGATCCATTTTCCCGACGTATTCAAATTGCTGCAGGTGCACTTGATGGCGTGCAGGTCGGCATGCCCGTCATTGGTCCTTTCGGCGTATTAGGCCAAGTGTCACGTACCGTCAGTCATCAAAGTGAAGTGACGCTAATCAGCGACCATAAATCACGCATTTCGGTTATCAACAACCGCACTGGTCAAATCTTTCTTCTGGCGGGCACTGGCGACAGTGGTCTGCTGACTGTTGCCTTTGCACAGCCTTCGGCAGATCTTCAGCCCGGTGATGAGCTGGTCACCTCTGGGCTTGATCATCTTTATCCAAAAGCTGTTCTCACAGCCATCGTAAAAAGTTCGACGTATGTACCTGGGGAAGCTTATCGTCGTGTAGAAGCTACGGCCGCTGCGGATCTAACAGATGTGCAATTCGCTACTGTTGTTCTTGTCAACCCACACCCAACGGCCGAACTCGACATCAAAGACGTCAAACCTCAAAATCGCTTTGAACGACGCGATAAAGCTGATCGACAGAATCGGAGGGACCAGAAATGAGCGGTCTCTTTAAAAAGCGTTTAGACGACAGTGCAGAATCTCGCATGGAGCATCCTGCCTCGAAAAGTTGGATTTTCTTCACATTTCTTTTAGCTTTCGTCCTTTGCATTGTGTTCGGTGAAATATTCTGGGCTCCAGATTTTGTTGCACTCACACTTATTTTTTGGACGCTTCGAGAGCCTGATCGCGTAGGCTTTTTGACAGCTTTCATCTGCGGCATTTTGATGGACGCCCTATTTGGAACCGTACTTGGCCAGCAGTCACTTGCTTACGTCACGCTCTGCTACCTGACATTCGCCTTATCGCGCCGTTTACCTAGCTTTGATCTGTTTGGCCAAAGTCTGCATATTCTGCCGGTACTCTTGATTTCTCAGCTGTTTGTGATGCTCGTTCGCCTTTGGTTCGAGGGGCTTTGGCCTGGCTGGGAATGGTTCTTGGCGAGCGTCACAGGTGCACTGCTCTGGGGTATCTGGACGAAGCTCCTTACGCCCCGCGCACTGCGGTCCGCCTCACTTTAACGTCATAGTGAGGCGAGGCCCATGGCGCTTGAAACGCTGGAATTTAAAGATGAGGATGAGTCCGTCGGCCCTTTCCGCCGACGACTCTTTTTCGTCTTCAGTCTGGTTGCACTTTGCTTTCTGATTCTGGCATGCCGACTCGCTTGGCTACAGATCATTAACCGAGATCTCTATGTCGAGCGTGCAGAGCAAAATCGCACGGTGACAACGACATCTCAGGGATCACGCGGTCTCATCTTTGACCGTAATGGCACGCTTCTGGCAGGAAATCGGCTCAGCTGGTCTCTTGAAGTGACTTCTTCACAGACGGCGGAACCCGTTGAGCAACTTTTCGACAGATTGGCAGAGATCATCCCAATAACCTCTGCTGATCGCCGCCGTTACCGTCGATTACGAGAAAACTTTAACCGCTACGATAGCGTCCCTATCCGTACCGACCTCACTGACGAGGAGGTAGCCGTTTTTGCCGCCCAACGTTGGCGGTTCCAAGGCTTAGAACTGAATCAGCGTGAGCATCGCATCTATCCTGAAGGAGCTGTGGGGAGCCACTTTCTGGGCTATGTTGGCGCCCTTTCACTCAATGACAAAAAACGACTTGATGCTGCAGGGGATCTTGCGCTTTACCAAGGCGAACGGGAGATTGGCAAAGTGGGATTGGAGCGCAGCTACGAAAAAACGCTCCACGGCACACCGGGACACGAAATTCTTGAAGTATCAGCTGGCGGGCGACCTGTCCGTACGCTTGAACTTGAAGCTGCTCAACCCGGAAGTAATTTAACACTCACCATTGACTTGAATCTGCAACGCGTTGCAGAAAAGGCAATGACTGGCAAAACAGGAAGCGTCATTGCCATTGAACCTAAAACTGGGCGCATTCTAGCCTTTGCTTCTCTTCCCACATATGACCCGAATCTCTTCCCAGGAGGCATTGACCCAGAATCTTGGAATTACCTTAATACGGCTGAAGAAAAACCTCTTTTAAACCGGGCTATGCGTGGTATTTATCCGATTGGCTCAACGTACAAGCCTTTCATGGCGCTTGCTGGGCTTGAGCTTGGTGCCGTTACAGCGGACTATGTTTTGAATGACACCGGCGTTTTTCAAGTCGGCAACCATAAATTCCGCGACGTCACAGGATCTCCTAAAGGTTTACTTTCCCTTCGCAAATCGATTGCCGTCTCATCGGATATTTACTACTACTGGCTCGCCACTCAGCTTGGAGTCGACAAAATTCACGACTTTATGCAACAGTGGAGATTTGGAGCGAAGACTGGAATCGATCTTGTCGGAGAACAGACTGGCATTCTTCCGAGTCGAGATTGGAAGGAAGCACGTTTCAAAGAGCCTTGGTATGTCGGAGATACACCTTCCTTGGGAATTGGGCAGGGCTACAACGCCTTTACGCTCCTACAGCTTGCACATGCCACTGCAACTTTGGCCAATCGCGGCATCATCATGACTCCTCATCTTGTCGATAAGATTGAGAATCCTGTTACGGGTGAAAGTATCAAAGTTGATGCAGAACCTACTGGCAAAATTCCTTTAAAAGATGCCAATCTTGACGTGGTTATTGCCGGTATGACAGATGTTACCCGTACCGGCACAGCGCGCTCGGTATTCCAAGGAGCTCCTTACTCTGTAGCAGGGAAGACTGGTACTGCACAGGTCATCAGTATTGCGCAAGACGATCGTTGGGATGAGAAAAAAGTTTCCCGAAAACACCTCGACCATGCGCTATTCATTGCTTTTGCTCCTGCGCGAAATCCACGCATTGCTATGGCCGTTTTGGTTGAAAATGGGGGATTTGGCGCTCGTGCTGCGGCTCCTGTTGCTAAAGAGCTAATGGACTACTGGCTTACGGGAGAAAACTCTCTGGGGTTGCCGCCTCCCAAAAATACTCCTCTCATCTCCATGAAAAATGCGGAGAGGAAAAAGCCATGATGGAAGTAAAACGCCTTCTAGGGCTCGCAACACAGTGGCTACTCGCTCGGGTACTTCGCTACGATTTGATGCTTCTCACGATTGTGATGTGTCTCATTACCGTAGGCTTCATCACCCTTTTTTCAGCTGGATACTCCTTCCCTTGGCGCATTGAAGATCAGATGCGCAACATCATCGTTGCGCTTACCGCGATGTTCATCGTCTCTTTCGTCCCAATACGTTGGGTACGTAAGGTTTCTGTTGCAGCCTTTGCAGCTGGGTGCTTATTGTTATTGGCAACGGAACTTGTAGGTGTCACTGTCAAAGGGGCGACGAGATGGCTGGATATTGGTGTTCGTATTCAACCCTCAGAGATCATGAAACTTGCTGTCCCCATGATGCTTGCGTGGTACTACTGGAAACGTGCTGAACAAACAGTCTGGTGGGATCACCTTCTTGCCTTAGCGATTCTCTCTGTCCCTGTTGCCTTCATTTTGAAGCAACCAGATCTGGGAACGGCCATTCTCGTTTCGATAGCCGGTTTAGCCGTCATCTTTTTTGCCGGGATCAATGCAAAATTGGTTACCGCTTGCTGCGCCATTGGTATTGCACTCATGCCGCTTCTTTGGACGATGCTGCATGACTACCAGCGCGAACGCATCTTGACTCTAATTGATCCAACGCTTGACCCGTTGGGTAAAGGTTTTCACACTCTACAGGCCTTAATTGCTATTGGTTCTGGGGGGCTTTCCGGTAAAGGGTGGATGGAGGGAACACAAGCCCATCTTGACTTCATCCCTGAACGCACATCCGACTTTATTTTTGCGGTTTTCGGCGAAGAGTTTGGTTTCGTTGGTGGGGTGCTTTTGCTCATCCTATATCTCAGTCTCATTGCCAGAAGCTTTTACATCGCCGCTCATGCACGATCTCGCTACGCTCGACTTTTGGCAGCTGCCATTGGTGTCATTTTCTTTACTTATTCCTTCGTCAACATCGGCATGGTGAGCGGCATACTACCTGTAGTGGGAGTTCCACTGCCTTTTATGAGTTACGGTGGTACAGCACTCCTCATTCTTGGCATTTGCACAGGAATTCTGCTCAGCATCTCTGTAGATGCAAAAGACTGATTTTCGATATTTATGGAGATTTCCATGAAGCAGCACTCCGTTCTGCTTGCAGTAGCTGCAACAGCAATAATTGCCGCCCTTGCAGGATGCAGCACGCATTCTCCCTACTACGACAAAGATGGTCCTCCCAGTGTCGGGGCACATATTGAAAATTCAAGTGCAACGCCGAAAATCGAAGCCTTCCGTCAAGCGGCAAACCGACCCTATACGGTACTCGGTACTCGGTACTCGCCAATAACAACAGATCAACCGCTTCGTCAGCGTGGTACGGCATCTTGGTATGGCAAGCAATTCCATGGCAATAAGACTTCCATCGGTGAGGTCTATGACATGTATCAACCCACTGCAGCCCACCCGACCATGCCGCTGCCGTCCTATGCACGTGTCACTAATCTCAAAAACAATAAGTCCATTATTGTGCGGGTCAACGACCGCGGGCCCTTTCTGCATGGTCGGATTATCGACCTTTCTTACGCGGCAGCTAAAACGCTTGGCTACGCAAATGCTGGTACCGCACAGGTAGAAGTTGAACGTTTAACTTGGGATGACATCCGCTCAGGACGTTGGAAAGCGAATACCTCAAATACCAATATGCTTGCCTCAGCAACGGCTCCTCTGACCTCTCCGGCTCCAGCACCGTCACTGTCTGCAGGCATCTCTAAACCGCAGTCGGGCTGGGGGGTACAAGTAGGCAGTTTTTCCTCTGAGGATAATGCCCGCAGTTGGGCTGCACACTGTCAGGCAGTACTTGCCGCTGTTGGCGATCAACGCACAGCCCGCATTGTTCAGGATGGCATGCTTTGGCGCGTAATCATGGATCAAGGAATGACTTATGAATCAGCAGCTTCAGCAGCTCGAATAATTGGGTCTCAACTTGGCGTTCAAGCCTTCAGCATCCAAAAATAAGTGAGGTAGGATTCCCTTACCGGTTTTTAGCAAAAAGGCGCCTTCTGGCGCCTTTCTTTCAAGCGAGATTACATACATGACGACCACTGCAGAATTCATCAAGAACGCCTGGAAGGGAGAAACGCTTGAAGCGATGAAAAATTTCATTCGCATTCCATCAAAAAGCAGCGCCTTTGAAGCCGATTGGGAAGTGAGAGGTGAGCTCCTACGCGCCGTGCGCCAAGCTGAATCTTGGGGGCACCAGCGCTTTCCTGAGGGAATCTTTGATGTACTCCAGAAACCCTGTATTCCCCCCGCACTCTATATTGATCTTCCAGCTTTCGGAGGTCACACTGGTCGTCCCGTCTTTTTCTACGGTCATTTCGACAAACAACCAGAAACTCAAGGATGGAGTGAAGGACTCGGCCCCTGGACACCTGTTGTAAAAGACGGGCGACTTTATGGCCGCGGCTCTTCCGACGATGGCTATAGCTTTTATACAGCGCTCACAGCAATTCAAGCACTTGAGGCCTCAGGAAGACCGCATCCGCGCATTGTTGGCCTATTTGAAACTGATGAAGAGTCAGGTTCTATAGATTTAGCGCAATATTTAAAGGACATTGCTCCCCGCGCGGGCAACCCATGTATTCTGACCATTCTTGATCTCGGAATCCACGATTATGATCGCATTTGGCTTACTCAATCACTTCGCGGAGTTGTCAGTTTCAAGCTTAAAGTAGAGGTTCTTCAGCACCCCGTACACTCTGGTATTGCAAGTGGCATTGTCCCGAGCTCATTTGCTGTGATGCGTGAACTTCTTGACCGTTTAGAAGACCCGGCAACCGGCCGCGTCAAACTTCCGTCGTTCCACGTGGAACTGCCGGAAGAACACCGTGAAACATTGAAACGGTGTGCAGAAATTGTCGGACAACATGCTGTTGAATTTCCGTATGCTGGTGACACGGAGCCTCGGAGTTCTGATCCCTTTGAAGCTATGAAACGAAACACTTGGGAGCCGTCGCTTTCCATTCTGGGAGCTGATGGTCTTCCCAGCACATCAGAAGCAAGCGCACTACTTAGAGCAAGTACGACGCTCGCACTCTCCTTCCGGCTACCCCCCCGATTGGATGCTCAAAGGGCACTTAGTGAAGCCATCTCGGCCGTTACGACGAACATTCCATCGCACGCCAAAGTAACTGTTTACGATCTTCGTGCAGAAGGCGGATTTGATGCGCCAGCACTTGCTCCTTGGCTTAAAAACAGCATAGATAAAGCCAGTACGGAAGTATTTGGACATCCCGTTGAATTCTGTTTTGAGGGGGCAAGCATCGGTACTATGCGCGATTTCCGCACCACTTTCCCAAATGCCTCTTTCTTCAACACTGGTGTACTTGGCGCTAAAGAAAATGCCCATGCACCGGATGAATCTTTGCCGCTTTCTTATGTTGAACGCCTTACAGAAGTGATTGCAAGAGTAGTAGCTTCTGTTCCTTTGGAGGAAGCATAATGCGCCGAGATTGCGTCACCCAGGTCATCGTTCGTTGGAGAGATGGAGAAGAAGACAACTTCGCCACTCCTTTTGAAGCAGAAAACTACATTAATTGGGCTCTTGATGAACTCGGAGAGCCCGAGGCTGCATGGCTGGAGGATATGCAGGGACGTAAGAAATGGGATTACCGCCTCGTCGAAGATGAGGAAGGTCGATTGAGACTCATGGATTAAGGGGATGATTATGGCCCATTGTGAATTCTGCACCTCGCAACATCAAGCCGAATTCTGGCGTGGACATTATTTCTACGCCATTGACGCCAGTAGCAATGATTTTCCAGGATTTATTCGTATCGTGGCGGTTGATCATGTCGCCGAAATGAGTGCTCTTTCACCTGCAGTTCGCACTTATCTATGGGATCTTCTTGAAACCACAGAAGAAACAATGCGCGACTCGCTCGCCCCTGACAAGATGAACCTTGCAGAATTCGGCAATATGGTGCCACATCTACATTGGCATGTAATCGCACGTTGGAAAGATGACGGTTGGTATCCAGAATGCCCTTGGGGAACTAAGCAACGCGAAGTTAACGCTGAAATCATAAAAATGCGCCGAAAGAGAGCAGAAGCGATGCTCCCGAAACTCGCAACAGCGCTCGCAGCAATATCTGAACCTCAATAAATTAATCGCAAGCAGAGAACTGGGCGCCCTGCATGGTCAGCACCCTGCGCAGCTTTTGATTTTCCGTACTTGAAAGACCTGGAAAAATTAAATTAAAAGCTTTGTTGTACCGGCGTTCTTCGTCTACAACGATACTTTTTACTTTAAAGGCTCTCGCAGCTTCCTCAGCCCAAAGCTTAGCTTTTGGGCGGATGTGAGTCTTTCCCATAAGAACGGCCCACCCCGTTGCAGAAAATTTAATGATGCTTGCTCCTTGCAGCCCAAAGTCCGTCAAACGCTTGAGCTCTTGCTTTGCTTTTCCTTCACTCTTAAATGGACCGCTATAGACCATATAAACAGATGCATCAGTCTCTTCCATTACAAGCCGTCCGATAAGACCTGATCGCTCAATTCCGCGACGCAATTCAGGCAACCGACGTTCTCCCACAGGTCCAAATCGTAGACAGGTAGCAGTTTCTAAATTGCCAATGGTCATCTCTTCCAAAACAAGAGCATCAGGAAGAGAGTGCTTTTCGCTTTTTTCCGCAGAGAGCTTCACAGCTTCCTCAGCTTTCTTAGCGGCTCGTGCAGCTCCTGACAGAGCAGGTGCAGGTTCAGTACTCTGCGAATCCTTTAATAAAACAGATCGATCCTCTAATTCCTTCAATTTTTGTATATCAGGAATAACGGATGCTGATTCTGTCGGTACGGTGCGTTGAGGTTGGCTGTCGGACTCAAACCACAACCATCCTACCAACCCCACTACTGCAAGCATTGCGATCAGGAATAGGATACGCATTCAAACGAACTCCCAAACTTCAAGCAAATTATTCAAGATCCTGTCCGCGCACGTGCCAATGCAGCAAGCCCCAGAAGCACTAGATTGTGACGCAACTCCATTTGAGGCAGGACCTGCCGCATACGTTCTTGAGCAAATCGAGCAGATCCTCCCGCGACAACGACTCGGACAGATGCAGGATCACGTACCTGTTGAGCAAGCTCTTCAAATGCGAGTCGAACCAGTCCGGCTTGGGAATCCAAAATGCCCGAAACAATGGCATCTTTAGTGAGACGTGGTTCACTTTGCCAAAGACCAATATCGCTAGTCAACGCTGCCGTCCCGTTAACAAGCGACTGTTGCATCATAGTTGGACCTGGAGCTATACGTCCCCCTAAAAAAACATAATGCCTCTCACTTTCGCGAAGCACCGCATCCACCGTCGTGGCGGTTCCCAGTTGCACAATGAGAATCGCTTCTGCAGGGGCTGAATCAATAGCTCCTATAGCAGCACACCAACGATCTGCACCCAATAGTTCAGGATGCAGATAATTATTCCTGAGCTCCCATTGAGCACATCGGAATGTAGGCAAAGAATGGACCCATTGCCAAGGAATATCACAGGCATTAAAAAACTTAGTGGCAGAGAAGGCCAACTTAGGGGCGGCTACTGTGCAACCTAAAACAGCATCAGGTGCTTCACACTGCCACACTTCATAAAGATCATGAAGCGATTCAGGCGCTCCTCGATGTACCACTGTGTGAGGTTCATGCTCATTGCCTAACACTGCCCATTTGAGTGCTGTATTTCCGAGATCTACCAGAATCGTTTTCATGTCTTAATGACTTTAAGAGTTAGCGAGTGAAACAAGTTCCCCAGACAAAAAATGGAGTCCTTCAGCTCCTGACCTCTGCATAATCAAGCGCCCTTCGGCATCAATACCACAGTCAATACCGAGAACGGTTCGACCACTGTCGAGCTCGCGCCAAAGAACCTCCTTGCCGTAAAAAGCGTCATAAAGACGCCAACGTTCGAAAAGCCTTCCTACAGCATCCTCTTCCTCAAGGGACTTGAAAACCTCTAATAAATCGTCAACAAGCATGGCTAGAAGTTCACCGCGAAATTGTGGATCCCGAGGATTCATAAGGAATGCCGGCGCTCGGATCGGCCATCCACTACTTGTAGTGCCACCAGATTCAACTTCCAAATTAAGACCTATGCCTATGATGAGGCTGGAACGGCCTTCATCATCTTGAACCGACTCCAAGAGAATACCCCCAACCTTTCCACCTTCGGCCCAGACATCATTAGGCCATTTAACAAATACTTTTCGCATCGCAGCCCGAGAAAGAGCCCCTGCTGCTCCCATAGCAGCCGCAATACTCAATAATCCCGGCGCTCGGGCTCTTAGTGCAACTGTAAAGGGGAGGCCTACCGAAAAAATAAGTGATTGGCGAACATTACGCCAAACACGCCCTCGAGTCCCTCGGCCAGCTGTTTGATAGTCAGCCGTCAACAACACCGGCTTATCAAAGCCTCTCTTATGCGCCCATAGCTTTAAATCGTCATTAGTTGAACCAGTCTCACGTACCCACCTAACATCAACAGCATGCGTAAGCGAAGACTTAAGTGCAGTGAGAAAAACACAAGAATCGGACATGAATGAGAGTGCTGGCGAGAGCAATCAAAGAGGTAGGGAAAGGCTTGCTAAAATTTGAATTTCCAACACGCAGCCCCCATTGTGGCACAAGCCGCTACGCCGGCACTGCCACTCCCAAAACCGCATGCATAGGCTTCTCACCTTCATTTTGCTACCGCTCTTCGCTCTGCCGTCAGCAGTAGCTGCTTCCTCCGTTTTAGTGGATCTTGAAAGCAGTCAGATAATCCTCTCTGATAGGCCAAGAACACCCGAAAATGCTTCCAGCATGCTTCCATTAATGACGGTCTATACGACTCTGGAGCTTCTGAAAAATGGGACGATTGAAAATAAGCTCTTTGAGTCAGTCAAAAATCCTTGGGGCGGCCCGGATCTAACTCTTGCAGATCTATTACAGGGACTTCTGATGACTGGAGATCCTGAGGCCGTGGAAGCGGTTCGTCAAACTCTCAAATTGTCAGAAAAAGACTTTTCCCATCAACTGAACCAAACAGCCAATGCACTGGGTATGTTCGCCACGGAATTCACTTTTCCATGCAACGAAAATACTCCGTGTATCAGCACCGCTCAAGATATGGCGCTACTGGCAGAAAGTCTCTACACACACCATGCAATATCGCGTATTTGGGGAGCATCGCATAGTCTTACCCTGCCTGATGGCAAAATACTTCACACGGAAAATTTTTTCCTTGAAAAAAGTCCAGCCATAACAGGAGTTTATGTTTCACCTAAGAGGAAACATATCGCATCAAGTGCTGCAGTTCTTTCAGAAAATCCTAAAGGCTCAGATGGCCGCTTGCGCCGACTGTTAGTAGTATCACTCAATAACAACGATCGAGATTCGCTACGTCAGGAAATTTCCTCTTTACTACTTCGCGGCTACCGTGACTACGAAACACTAAAACTCTATTCAGATGGTGATTTTGTCGCAAACGTCCCCATATATAAGGGGGAGGAAACGGATGTTCGTGCGGTTGTACCACAAACCGTCTTCATCACAATGACTACTGAGCAAATGCTTACTGCGGGAGCTAAAGCTTTGGAAGTTCGAGTGCGTTACGCCTCTCCTCTGATTGCTCCAATTAAAGCTGGTCAATACGTCGGCACCCTTGAAATACATGCTGGACTGAAGCTTGCTCAAACGATTCCGTTGGTTGCTCAGTCCGATGTAGATGAAGGAAATTTTTGGAAAAGGTTTCGAGATACTGTTCGTATTGCGTTGTCCCAAGAGATCCTGCATCAATAAAGGAATTGAAATGTCTGAAAAAATTCAAGAAAAATCAGAGTATAAGATTGAACATTTAGAGGCTGAAGATGCTGAAAAGGTAGCAATGACAGCCGAAAAGAAAACCCTTGAAAAGGCCTGTGAAGATGCCGCCCCGCTTGAGGGAGCTGTTGACGAAGCCTCATCTGTAATGAAGTTCCCAATGGACTTCCCTATCAAGGTGATGGGACTGGCTGCACCCACTTTTCCAAAGGTAGTCGCCGATATTGCCCGTCTTCACTGTGATGATTTTGATGATTCCAAAACGACGGTTGAATACTCTCGCACTCGCAAATATATGTCGGTGACTGTGGAAGTAATCGCCCGCTCAAAGGAGCAGCTTGATGATCTTTACCGCGCTTATACCTCTAACCCAATGGTTAAGATCGTTCTCTAACTTAATCGACAGATGACGCCTCCCCAACCTTTGTCACCTCCATCCGAACAGCCGCCTTCCCCCGCCTATCCTGGCAGACTCGGTGCGTGGCTTGCTTTTACGCGTCCAAAGACATGGCTTCTGGCCGTAGCTCCAGTTTTAGCTGCATTAGCACTAGCTTGGGCAGAAGCACATGCTTTTTCCCCTGTCGTTGCTCTGCTAACACTGACTATTGCCGTCCTGATGCAGGCAATCTCAAATATGGAGAATGATCTCGGCTACAGCAAACGAAAAGCAGAAACGGGCAATCGACGAGGACTTCCTCGAGCTACAACCATGGGGTGGATTAGCAACCATGCAGCCGAATGGGCAATTCGAATGGCGGCAGTTCTTGCACTGATCAATACAGCAGCGCTCATTTATTTTGGCGGCTGGCCCTTTGCTCTTGTTGGTGTAGCCTCCCTAACCGCAGCCTATTGTTATATGGGAGGTCCGAAGCCAATTGCCTATACCCCATTTGGAGAGGTTTTGGTTCTTCTCTTTTTTGGCCTTACTGCTGTCTGCGGTACGTACTATCTACAAACATCAGAACTGACAATCAACTGCATCCTGCTTGGCGCTGCATTAGGCACTATCGCGTCTGGCGTGCTGGCCGTCAATAATTTTCGAGATAGAGAGCATGACGAAAGCGTAGGTCGTCGTACGCTGGCGGTCCTAATTGGAGAGAAGAGTTTTCTGAGGCTCTTTGATGCTTTACTTCTTATCCCATATGCACTTGTCGCACTGATGGTTGTCACCGATATCAGCCGTTGGCCCTATTTTCTGGTTATTCTGAGCTTGCCGCTTGCAATGCGCGTATCTCAACAAATCCGCCGCAGCCAACATGAAGCTCTTAATGAAGTAATGTTTGGCTGCGTTCAGCTTGAAGCGCGCTTTGCTCTACTCTTTGCAATCGGCGCCTCTACACAGGCTGTACTAATGAGCCTCACGCTATCTAATATGCTCAATTAAGTTTCTGGCTATTCCTATCGAACTGTAAACTAAAAGAAGCACCCGCTATCCTTTTACGTCTTCAAGCGGGCACTTCATTTTCAAACTCAAACGTTCTACTTATTCATCTGAAGGTTTTGCTTGCTGCAAATCCTTCATACGGTGATCAATCTCTTCTCGAGTAGCAATTGAGAAACAAGTTACTACTTTCTGCACTCCCGAAACTTTAGCCGCAGTTTGCGCTGCAGTCTGAGCTTCTTCACGCGTCACTACCCCCATCAGATAGACGATTCCGCGTTCTACAGCAACTTTCATTTGATTGAGCGAAATAGTACTGTTACCAATAATTGAGGTACGAACCTTAGTAGCAAGCACCGTATCGGACAGCCGAGTCGAAACGGATGAAGGATCCATAACTGCAATCTCGTTGATAACACCCTGAACGTCAAGGCTTTTCACCGCGATTTCTTCAGCCTTTCTGCGATCTTCAAGGGAGGTAGCTTCACCGGAAAGAAGAACTCGTCCTTCATAAGCTGTGACATTGATGTGATAGGGCTTGTTTTTTAACGCCTGAGATACATCATACGCAATACGTTTTTCAACGACCTCGTCACTCACAATGGTTCCTGTCGTGCGACGATCAGTCATAACGGTAGTAGTAGTCACGGCAGCTCCCCCAATTACTAAAGGAGCAATGCAACCGCTCACCAGGAGCGTTGCTGCGGACAGCACTGTCGCAACTACAGTACAACGAAAGATAGTAAGAGAATTCATGAAGTGCCCTGAAAAAAAGAATGTTCTCTGAGTCTAGTCGCCTAACAAGTGACAAGTCATAGCTCACTATGAAGTTCCAGATCTCTTACAGGCATTTTTATGGGGAAACCGGGTTCGGTTGCTGCAACCGTTCGTAAAACTGGTTCGACACGATTCCAAAAAGCGGCAAATCACGGTCGAGATAACAGAATTTTGTGCGACCGCCAACGTACGGTATCCTCTTGTAACCACCGCTGGAGAACTCCACGTATCTTCGCTCGATTGGCAGAAAGAAGAACCTTAGCTACATGCATTGATGGGAGCACAGGTAACGGTACCCATTCCACTGATGGATCTCGGAAACGCTCAAGAAACTCTGAATCCGTCGAAAGAGAGGAAGCGATCATTAATACCCCAAGTCGTTCTTCTAACGAAGTTGCATGGGTTACCAGCATACCCAGGCGATCGCTGAGAGCACAAATCGCAGAATAATTGCTGAGCTCACGCTGCCAAAGTGGATTTTGATCGCAGATGCGAAGTAATAAGTCAGCATTCACAACATGCACATCAACGGATGTCATGCACCAATGCCGACGCACCATTCGATCTTGTACATAAAGTGTTTCACAACTTCCGCAAAGAGCCCTCGGTCCACTAAGCGATACAAGGAGCGGGTCCGCGTGTAGTGGATCCATTAATGCACGGGCGACGATTCCGCGCCGAACAAGCATTAATGGTCGGAAAAAACCTGGAGACTCATAGAGAACCTCACCTCGCGTGTAATGCATCTCATGCCCCAAATTATTGAGCACTCCGATCATTGGGCGTGAGAGTCGAGGAGCAAACCAAGGGAGAAGAGAGGAAGCAGCAGGCATAAATAATGACAGCTTTTTTGCTGTCGTATATGTGGATAAAATATGTTGTTAACTTTTTTGTTTTATGAAGGAAATGTGGATAACTAGCGCTTGCCCACAACTACATGAAAAGTTGCTCAACATCTATCCCTCGTTTTCCACAGAAGATTCAGAAGGCTGTCCACAAATAAATACATGCTTGATCTAATTGAAAAGTATAGCAAAGAACAAGTTATCCACAGAAGGTGCAGTTCCCTACTACAAACAACTACTTATTAAATATAAAGAATAAGAAAAGATAGGGAAGAATCTTGATGATAAGGACCTATCACTAAAAGTATCTTAAATATTTATATATGCAATACATAAATACTAGAATGAAAATCGATAAGTCGTGGATTATTTGTGTGTAAGCTGTGTATTTTACTGGTGTTTGTTGTGGGTTATTAGTGCTAACTATTTAATTTCATTGATATTTTCGTTATGTATGCCAAACGGTACCAAGACACTAGGGATCTTTGTATGAGTGCTCTCAAGATTGCGTGCTTGGTCGTCAAAAAAGATATGCGGTCTTATAGCTTCAAGAATTGGTGTCTTATCCAACCCATCGAGAAGAAAGAGCTCCGCCGCACTCATACCAAAAGTTTTGAGAGTTGTAATCAATCGTTCTTCACTCTGAGCTCCACGTGAAGTGACGATAGAAATGCGAATAGCGGGTTTGAAGTAAGGATCGGATTTGCCGCGTCGCTGTGAATCAAGCCTTTGAAATTTAGACAACTTAGCGAAAAGATCCATAAGAGGTCCAGGTGCATGAGGGGTTTGAGCTTTTTCGAGTTCAAGTTTTTGGAAGGCCTTGAGCCCCTCTTTTTGATATTCACGCTCAGCCTCGTCGTCGGCAAGCACACCGTCAAAGTCAAATGCGATGCGAAGCGTCTTGTCATCTTCATCAGCATCCAGCATTTGACCAGGAAGAACAAGTCCTCCAGGGAGGCCAGCTTCAATGGCATGTGTCACGTTCTGGGCATTGGCAGACAGAAATAACGACACCTTAAAGGCCGAGATGTAAGGCAGTGTAGATTGGCCTGAAGTAAACGCTCCAGCATCAATTGGAAGGTTGTAATGCCGACATGAGTTAAAAAAGCGCCTTGCAGTCACAGGGGAGTTGCGGGAAAGCGCTACAACGCGAAATGGTTCTAGATCTGGGAAAAAGGCATTCAATCCTATGAGACGTTTTACGAAAGGAAATGCGACACCAGGCTGCAATGGATCGTCACAGTGCTCAACTTGGTAATCTTTGAAGGCTTCATAGCCTTCTTTTTCAAAAAGTTGATGCTCTTTCTCCAAATCGAACAATGCTCGGGATGAAACAGCTACGACGAGTTGATCGGCAGTAATTGACATGGTGGGATCCTATCGTTCACAGAAGAAAAAAGCGCTGGGGGGACTTAACTCCCTAGCGCTTTGAAGATTATGCGTCGATGTTGCCAAAGAGCGCATTACTTTCGATAAAGGCTCGACGAGGTTCAACTACATCGCCCATCAACATCGAGAATATTGCGTCAGCATTAGCAGCATCCTCGATTCGAACTCGTAGCATGCGCCGCACTGCCGGATCCATCGTTGTATCTCGTAGCTGCTCAGGTGTCATCTCGCCCAGCCCTTTGTAACGTTGCCGGATGAGCCCCTTCTCTGCTTGGCGCATTAGCCAGCCAACTGCTTCTGCAAAATTTTTAACAGGCTCTCTTTCTCCGCCTCGTTCAATTTCAGCTCCTTCTTGAATCACTCCCTGAAGCATCAAGGAACTTTCGCGGAGTTTTTGATAGTCGGCAGAGAGAAGAAATTCCGGCAGAAGCGTTGTTGTTTTAATGTTCCCATGGCGAGTGCGATGAATTTTTAGAACATGTTTTTCTTCATCTTCATTCCAATAAGCTTCAATTTTGACATTCGGGTCCCGCATCTCTTTTTCAAGACGCTCGGCGCTTTGTTGAGCTGCAAATGTGTTTTCGAGAGAAAGTTCTACACCAGCAGCGATAGCAAGAAGAACCGCCCGGTCAATAGCTCCGCCGAGACGAGATATGACTGCATTGGCTTGCAAGTATTCCCCAACCAGCGTCTCGAGTGCCGTGCCGCGAATGGGTTCCTTTGCATTTGTGCTTGGATACAGAGCCGCACCAGAGAGAGCTAAGTCCTTAAGATAAGCGTTCATCTCAGCTTCATCTTTCAGGAAACGTCCTTTATCTTTGCTGTTTTTCTGTACTTTGTAGAGCGGGGGCTGAGCAATATAGACGTAGCCGTTTTCAATTAGCTCAGGCATTTGGCGGAAAAACAGTGTGAGGAGCAACGTGCGGATATGAGCTCCGTCAACGTCCGCATCAGTCATGATGATGATGCGGTGATAACGGAGTTTTTCAATATCGAACAGTTTGCCGATGTTGGTACCAAGAGCAAGCGTAAGCATGCGAATCTGCTCGGAATCCAGAAGTTTATCCTGAGCAGCTTTTTCCACATTAAGAACTTTACCGCGCAAAGGCAAAATTGCCTGATATTGTGAGTTACGCCCTTGCTTAGCAGAGCCGCCGGCTGAGTCCCCTTCTACCAGGAAAAGCTCGGAGTATGCAGGATTCTTTTCGCGACAGTCAGCGAGTTTGCCGGGAAGTCCGCCACCCATACCTGTTTTGCGAGTAAGGTCGCGTGCCTTTCGTGCAGCTTCACGTGCTCGAGCTGCCGTAATAATTTTTTCGCAGATCAGTTTGGCATCAGCAGGATTTTGTTCGAGGTAGAGCTCCAGCTCACGGGAAACAACATCCTCAACAGCAGGTCGTACTTCGCTCGAAACTAACTTGTCTTTGGTTTGAGAGCTGAACTTAGGCTGTGGGATTTTCACGGAAAGAACGCATGTGAGTCCCTCTCGCATATCGTCGCCATCGGGGTCCACTTTAGATTTTTTCGCCAGTTCGTTTTTTGCGATGTAATTTTTCAAAACGCGTGTCATGGCCCCACGCAAGCCAGTGACATGCGTTCCTCCGTCGCGTTGCGGAATATTATTTGTATAGGCTGTGAGACTTTCGTTGTAGCTATCCTGCCACTGCATAGCGACTTCAACTTCGACAGGGGAACCGTTGGACAGTACAGTTTCCTTGGCGTGGAAAATCTTCGGGTGGAGAACCGTGCGAGACTGATTTTTATACTCGACATAGGCGATCAAGCCCTTGTCCGTCTTGAGTTGAGCCTCATGCGAAGTTCGTAGATCTTTGAGTGTTATAAAAACACCAGAATTTAGGAAAGAGAGTTCTCGCAGCCGCGAGAGTAATGTCTCATAGCTGAACTCTGTGACCTGTTCGAAAATCTCGAGATCAGGAAGGAAATGTACTTCTGTACCGCGCCGATTAGTAGGCCCAAGAAGAGCCATAGGCGAAATGCGCACATTTTTTCCTGTGGCCGGATCAATGGCATTTTCAATGAGACGGTTAACAACTTTTCCGCGTCGGAATTCGAGCGTACGAGCTTCGCCATCGCGGCGAACCACGAGGCGAAGCCAGGTTGAAAGAGCGTTTACACAGGACACGCCAACACCGTGCAACCCGCCAGAGATCTTGTAGCCGTTGTTGTCGAATTTACCACCGGCATGAAGTTCGGTCAGCGCGATTTCTGCGGCACTTCTCTTTGGATCGTGCTTATCATCCCACTTAATTGCTGTTGGAATTCCACGGCCATCGTCTGTAACTGAAATGGAATTATCCGTGTGAATTGTTACTTCAATATGTGAAGCAAAACCAGCCAATGCTTCGTCGATAGAGTTATCAACAACTTCATAAACAAGGTGATGAAGTCCAGAACCGTCAGCCGTATCGCCGATGTACATGCCTGGACGTTTGCGGACGGCCTCTAGTCCCTCAAGAATCTGAATGCTTGCGGCGTTATAGGCGTTTGGATTCTGGTCGGGTTGCACTTCGTCGAGCGACTGCACCTGCGGCAATGGCTGCGGGGCTTGATTAGACGAATTTTCCGCTTCGGTCATGAAATACGTTCCTTGCGGCTGGATGCGTTAAGCATCCGCGCCGTTGTTGAAAAAATCATCCGTTCACTCCTTATTCATTAGGAGTGGTGTTTCATCATCAGATACGCATCGGCATGATGAGATAACGGAAGCTCGAAGATTCCGGCATCGTCACGAGCACGCTTTTTGGCGTCGCAGCGAAGTGGAAGTTAACTTCAGAGTTTTTGAGATTATTGAGGAGCTCGATCATGTAAAGAAGATTGAAGCCGATATCGAGATCGTCCCACTCCCAGTTGACAGCGAGCTTTTGACTTGCTTCTTCTTGTTCCGCATTACTACCCTGAACTGTGAGAGAGCCTTTAGTGAAAAGCCAGCGAATGCCGTGGAATCGTTCATTAGTCAGAATCTGTACGCGGCGAAGAGCAAGAAGTAGCTCCTCGCGGTTGATTGACACACATTGTGGGTTGGTATCAAGTGTGGGCATTACTCGCTGATAATCTGGGAATTTACCTTCAATAAGCTTGCTAACAAATTCAATTCCTGCAAAATTGAATCCAATTTGTGTATCGCCAACGTTGACAGTAACCGGCGTATCGTCTTCAGGGAGAATGCGAAGTAATTCACGGACAGTTTTACGTGGAACAATCGCCTCAATCTTTGTTTCCTGATTGAGACCATCGATTTCAGCTTCACAGTATGCAAGTCGATGTGTGTCTGTTGCGACAGCAATGAGTTTTGCTCCTTCCACTACGAAAAGTACCCCCATCAGGAAGTAGCGAATATCTTTTGGAGCCATTGCAAAGGCTGTCATCGTGAGCAGATAACGAAGCGTCTTAGCGGGCAACGTAAAGGTGGTTGTCCACGGCATGATCTTCAATACCGGAAAGTCTTGAGCCGGGAGTGTTTGCATGGAGAAATGACCCCCTGAAGTAGTGAGGTCAGCAAGACCGCCGTCATCAATATCCACATCGAGTGTGTCTAGTGGGCGAAGAGCTCCGAGGATTTCAGAAAACTTTTGTGCGTTGAGGGTGATGTTTCCTTCGCAGCCCTCCACACCCACAGGTGCACTCGTTCGGATTTGAATATCGAGGTCAGTCGTCGAAAATGTAACGTCAACACCTTTTTGTTCGATAAGGATATTACTTACAACAGGTAAGGACTGATTTCGTTCGACAATGCCGGCAACAGAGCGTACGGGTTTGATCAGAGCTTCAACTGGGCTGGAAATCAATTTCATGATGCTGTTCGATGGAATTTGAAATTAAAAAGGCTGCGTCAGCCGCGGATCATCTGTTCAAGTACATGAATTTCATGGTTTAGTTCAGCATCGTTCTGGCGCTCTTGAGTAATTTTACGGACTGCATGCATTACGGTGGTATGGTCGCGGCCACCAAAGTTCTCTCCAATTTCCGGCAGACTGTGCTGAGTGAGTTCTTTAGTGAGGTACATGGCAATTTGGCGTGGACGAGCTATGTTGGCAGGACGACGCTTGGAGTGCATATCGGCCACTTTGATTTTGTAGTAATCCGCAACAGTTTTTTGAATATTCTCAATTGTGATTAAGCTGTTGACAACTTGGAATTGTTCACGCAATACCCGCTTAGCAATATCAATCGTGATTTCTCTCGATGATGTTGCTTGGAATTGCTGATAGGCGACGACTTGCTGCAGTGCTCCTTCAAGCTCACGGACATTGGATTTCAGACGTTTTGCAATGTAGGCAGCAACTTCATCAGGAAGATCGACTCCCATTGTTTTAGCTTTGTTGAGAAGAATCGCCGTGCGCATTTCAAATTCAGGCGGTTCAATAGCGACAGAGAGACCCTGCGACAAGCGAGATATGAGACGAGGTTCAATATCTTTGAGTCCACGGGTGTAGGTATCAGACGTTATTACAAGCTGTTTGTTGTGTGGGACTAATGCTTCAAAAGCTCGGAAGAACTGCCCTTGTGATCCCTTTGCTCCAGACAGAGACTGTACGTCGTCAATGAGAAGCAGGTCGAGACTACGATATCGTTCATCAAATTTTTCAAGGCTCGCGTGTGTTTTATTAGTTGATTCACGCACAGCCGATGTGTATTCATTAATGAAATCCTGTGCGGAGACACAGCGAACTCGAGCTTTTGGATGTAAATCCAAGTAGCGATGCCCAATTGCTTGCATCAAGTGGGTTTTACCAAGACCAACGCCTCCGTAAATGTAGAGCGGGTTGTACTGTGTTCCAGTGGTCGTGGCAACATGTTCGGCAGCCGCAACAGCCAACTGATTGGCGTTACCGTTGACGTAGTTTTCAAACGTGAGTCCTGGCAGCAGTCCCGTTTCTTCTCGCCGTTTGATCTCAGTTTCAGACGGGGGATGTGATGTACCTGATTCTTCCCTTTGAACTGGCTTGACCTGTGCAGGCACTAGCGATACAGCTACGGCACTGCCATGGATACGTGTTGCAACTGCGGAAATACTTTTCTGATAGGCACCACGAATGTAGGTGATCTTGGTAGCGGGCGCTTCGAGCGTCAGAATGCCATCTTTCTCATTCCAATATGTGGGCTTGAGAACTTCAAACCAAGTGGTGTAGATCTTGGGGGTGTTCTGCGTTAACCGCTTAAGACTCTCGAGACACTGTTGCCAGAACGCTTGCATAACCGAAATAGGAGCGGAGATATTGAGGCGCCAGGAAGGCTCCTCACAAGGGAAAGCGTTCCATTTTAGCGTTTTTTCCACAGCTCTTCCACAGTGAACAATGAATCCCTGTAGTTGTTCTGGTTAATTATATGTTTTTTAAGGATAAAGTTATCCACAACAACTTCAGTGGTTAATATAAAATCATCTTTATCCACATTAATTTGTGAATAATAAAACCTACTGTTGCAGTTAAACTTATAGAAGTGAATGTTCACATATATGGAATATGCACAAGGTACAGTGGAATGAGACATGAGACCTACTATAGGTAGTGTCAAATAGGGGGGTCTTCCTAAATTCAGTGGTCCCATGCATTGATTTTGAGCAGAAATCCCATGATGTCTATATTTCTTTTTCCTTCCCATGAATTGACAACTCATAGGGAAATGATGTGTAATAGCGAGCTTTTCTAGGCTTCCTCTAACCCCGCCCCATATCTAGGGGCCGTTGGAGACAAAGAGGAATGCGCAGAAGCGCTGCGTTTCTTCGCAGCTCTGAATTCTTCTGCCGCAGAAATACGGTTTCTCACCGGTCTGCAGGCTCTCCCCCGACATTAAGGAATAATCATGGCTACTAAGCGTACCTACCAGCCCTCCAAGACCAAGCGCGCTCGCACGCACGGTTTTCTTGTCCGCAGCCGCACGAAGGGCGGCCGTCGTGTCCTTGCTCGCCGTCGTGCTAAGGGCCGTCACGTTCTCGCCCTCTAATCGATCGGCCCACGGCTGATTGCCGTCGTGTCCGGAAGCCAGGCGAAGAACTTCAGACTCCCTCGAGCTTTTCGTATCATAAGTACAGAAGATTTCGGGGTGATATTGAGGACGCGGAACGAACATTCGTTTCGCGTCCATTCCGCATGTTTTGTCGCCGGCTGTCTTGAAAATGAGCAGACCGGGGTTGTGCGTATCGGGGTCACCGTTGGAAAGAAGAACGCGCCGCTGTCTGTTGACCGTGCCATAGTTAAACGTCAGCTGCGGGAAATATTTCGTCTCCACCTACCGATGCTGCGGCAAGTTCTTCCTGACGGTGTCGGTTTGGATGTTTCACTGAGGCTTAAAGTACCGCTGAAGGGGCTGAGTCCCAAGTCCAGAACGGATCTGAAACGGCGGTTGCGTGCTGATGCGGATGGACTGCTTAACGAGGTGGTACGCCGTAGTAAACGACGCACTCAAGCCAAGGCGGAGCAACAAGCATGAATCCAGTCAAGGCTCTGATGTTGGGGACGATTCGTCTTTATCAGTTAACGCTTTCTCCATGGGTGGGACGGGAATGCCGTTACTTGCCTACCTGCTCGAATTATGCGATTGAAGCTATTAAGCTTCACGGGGCAGTTAAAGGGGGATGGCTCATGTTGATGAGACTTGCGCGTTGCCACCCTCTGGGCGGTAGAGGGTATGATCCTGTGCCGAAGACTTTTCGTTGGTGCTGTTGGTGCAGAGATTGTTCGGAGACCTCCTCTGTAACACGCAATGCGCGCAGAATTTTCAAACTTTAATCAATACGCAAGAGAGCTTTATGGGTAGAGAAGTACAGCGCGCCCTGCTTTGGGTGATCCTTTTCGGCTCGCTTTTTATGCTATGGGACAACTATCAGGTTTGGAAGGGCGGAGAGTCCTTCTTCGGATCTGCCAAGCAGGAAGCAATTGAAGCCGATCGGTCTGCCGCTGCAGGCGTCCCCACCGCCACAGTTGCTAAAACTGCTCCGGTCTTGGATGATGCTACTGCGGTAAAGGAACCCATCGTTGTAACGACGGACCGCATGAAGGTTACATTTGACCGAATGGGGGCTCGAATTGTTGGTTCCGAAATGCTTCTCTTCCCGCAACAAGCCGATTGGACTGAAGTGGGTCTTGCCGGTATGGTGCTTGGTCGGGAACCCTCCCCCAACCTTGGCAATGTGAAGCTTTTTGATGTTGAAGGGGGGCATGCCTATCTGGCTCAAACTGGACTTGTGGGCGGAGACTATCCAACTCACAATGATGAGTTCAAACTCGTGAGTCAGGATCTGACGCTTGGTGACAAGGAATCGATGAAGGTGGTTTTTGAGGCGGATAAGGGCGGCCTTAAAGTCACGAAGACCTTCACGTTCAAGCGCGGCTACTATGGCATTGATGTTGATACGGCTGTAACGAACACGACTGATAAAGCTGTCACTCCTCAGATCTACTATCAGCTAACTCGTGATTCCTCGAAGCCCGCGGGCGAAAGCTCGATGTATTCAACCTTTACTGGCCCTGCCTTCTACACGGACGAAGAGAATTTTCAGAAGTTGAGCTTCTCGGAAATCCGCGATAAAGATGCCAAGTATGTTGAAGACACCAACAATGGTTGGTTGGCAATGGTGCAGCACCATTTCGTGAGCGCATGGGTTCCTCCTCAGGGAGAAGTGCGTCATAACTATACGCGTGCTCTTGGCCACGATCTTTTTGCTGTCGGTACATTGATCAGCCTGAAGGAAATCGCCCCGGGTGCAACACAAACGAACCACGCAGTTCTTTATTCTGGCCCTCAGGAACAAGCTCGTCTGGAGCAGCTTGCTCCTGGACTTGAGCTTGTGGTTGACTACGGTTGGCTCACGTTCCTTGCTAAGCCCATTTATTGGCTTCTGGATTTCCTATATGGAATTGTCGGAAACTGGGGGTGGGCCATCGTACTTCTTACCTGTATTGTCAAAGCTGTCCTCTATCCGATTTCTGCTGCTGGCTACCGGTCAATGGCCCGCATGAAGGAAGTCACTCCTCGTTTAAAGGCGTTGCAGGAAAAGTACAAAGACGACAAACAGCGTTTGAACCAAGCCATGATGGAGCTGTATAAAACCGAAAAGATCAATCCGGTCGGTGGGTGCCTGCCAATCATGCTTCAGATTCCCGTGTTTCTGGCTCTTTATTGGGTGCTCCAGGGCTCTGTGGAGCTGCGCGGCGCCGAATGGATCCTATGGGTTCACGATTTGGCAATGCCCGATCCTTGGTTTGTCCTTCCGGCCCTCATGGCCGCAACGATGTTCTTGCAAATCTTGCTTAACCCGAAGCCTACAGACCCAATGCAGGCGAAAGTGATGTACATCATGCCGGTTGTTTTCTCGGTTATGTTTTTCATCTTTGCTGCGGGTTTAGTGCTCTACTGGCTCACCAACAATATTTTGTCGATTGCTCAGCAGTGGTGGATCAACAAGACGATTGCTGAAGAGCGTGCACAGCGTCTTGCTAAGCGCTGAGGCAAAGGACCTGTTCTTCCAAATAAGTCCTCTGAAACAACGATAAAAAAGGCCGGGATCAGATCTTCCAATAAAGAAATGACCCGGCCTTCTTTTTTCTTAGTGCTTACGCTTCGTCCAGATTGATGCGGCAAAAAGAAGCGGCCACATCCAAACACTCAAAAACCAAAGCAGAATAAGGCGCAGCGATAATGGTTGCTTTTCTGCCTTCCAGGTTTTTAAGTAAACAAGAATGGCTCCAATAACTGCCCATAACAAGAAAGTACAGTAAATGAGAGCCCGTATCTTGTAAGTGCTACCAAAAACGGCTGCTGTTAGTGCTGCCGCAGGTACAGAAAGCACGACTGCAATACAAGCACCCGCTAGAGCAGGGCCAAAAAACTGATTCGGTTGATTGTGTGGTCCTTGAAACGACATAGATATGAAATAAAGCAGTTGAAAGATATCCGCGTAAGCGTAACACTCAACTGACTGCGAACTCCGCTCAATATTTGCTATTCACTCAGTCATGCTCTTCAACGACAAGACCCCAATCATCGCTATTGCAACTGCGCCAGGTCGTGGCGGCATCGGAGTAATTCGCCTCTCTTTTGAGGCTGACTTGGCCGATCCTATTCTTGCAGCGCTTTTTCCTCAACGCAGTATCGAACCTCGCCGAGTTCAATTACTTCCTTTTTTAGATGAAAACAATGCACTGCTTGATCATGCAGTTGTGCTTTATTTCTCTGCGCCAGCGAGCTATACAGGCGAATCTGTTTTGGAAATCCAGGCTCACGGCGGCCCGGTCCTACTAAAACTTATTTTGCGGGCTGCGTTAACCAAGCTTGCGTTCTGTGGATTGAGGATTGCTGAACCAGGGGAATTCACTAAACGCGCTTTCCTTAATGGCCGTATGGATCTTACTCAGGCAGAAGCCGTAAGCGGTTTGATCGATGCGGCAAGTGAGGCAGCTGCACATGCGGCAGCACGATCACTTTCTGGAGATTTTTCCAGAGAAGTTCATGAAGCAGGAGATCTTCTTGATGAAGCTCGAGCTTTGTCTGAAGCTTCGCTCGACTTTCCTGAGGAAGATCTTGAAGATCTCAAAGAAAAGCAGATTTTCACTCGTGCTCGAGAAGCTCAGATAAAGCTGGAGGGACTTCTTGCAAATGCACGCCGTGGGGTAGTTCTAGCTGATGGCATTACTGTTGCCTTGGTGGGAGCCCCTAATGTTGGCAAATCCAGTTTGTTGAATGCGCTTGCGGGTGATGAGGTGGCTATTGTTACGGAAATTGCTGGAACCACCCGAGACCGCATTGAACATTGGACAGCTTTTGACGGTATACCGTTGCGCATTGTTGATACGGCAGGAATGCGTGAAACAAACGATATTGTTGAGCAGAAAGGTATTGAGCGAACACTGAAAGCCATATCAGAGGCTGATATCGTGCTGCATCTCGTTGATGCTTCCGGACGCATTCCGGATGATGAAGCGCTTCTTACACGAGTGAGAGAGTACGCACGTCCTGGAACTCCGCTTCTCATCGTGGCCAACAAGATTGACAGTATTTCTTTAGAGCGCAGAAATGAGTACTGCGACGATGCCAGCATAGTTCCTATTTCAGCGAAGACTCATGAGGGCCTAGAGGCTCTCAAGGCGAGGGTCTTGGAGTACGTTGATATGACTGGTGGCACGGAAGGTGTATTTCTTGCACGAGAACGTCATCTGGAATGCCTACGTATGGCTTCAGCTCATCTTTCAAAAGCACTTGAAATGAGTACATCTCCCTTCTGTATGATGGAGATTTTTGCCGAAGAGCTGCGTCTTGCAGGACGTGCATTAGGCGAACTTCTCGGCGAAACCGACGCAGAGGATTTGCTTGGCATTATTTTCAGCCGTTTCTGCATTGGTAAATAAGTTACTTCTCTTTTTATGGGCGGTTCCCCATGGACTATCCCGAAAATTTTGATGTCATTGTGATCGGTTGCGGTCATGCTGGAGCGGAGGCTGCACTTGCATCCGCTCGCATGGGTTGTAGCACGTTGTTGGTTACTCATAATCTTGATACTGTCGGCCAGCTTTCCTGTAACCCATCGATTGGGGGAATTGGCAAAGGGCACCTTGTTAAGGAATTAGATGCTCTGGGCGGAGCCATGGGGCAGGTGACTGATGAGTCTGGTATTCAATTTCGTATCCTCAATCGTTCAAAAGGTGCGGCGGTTCATGCATCTCGAGCCCAGATTGATCGTCAGCTGTATCGACGAGCAATGCGAAAACGGATTGAATCTCAGGAAAACCTTAAAGTTTTCCAAATGGCCGTCGATGATCTATTAGTGGAAAATGGCTGTGCTAGAGGCGTTGTCACGAATACAGGCATTCGATTTCATTCCAAGACTGTAGTGCTATCTGCGGGAACATTTCTCAACGGTCTTGTACACATTGGGCTTGAACACTTTACTGCTGGTCGCATGGGGGATCCCGCAAGTGTGCGGTTGGGGGAACGATTGAAGGAGTTAGGGCTTCCTCAAGGTCGTCTAAAGACAGGAACTCCATGCCGTATTGATGCTCGCACCATTGACTTCTCTCGTTGTGAAATACAGTGGGGAGATCTTAATCCCACCCCTTCTTTTTCCTTGATGCAGCCGACTGCCACTCATCCGGAACAAATGCCGTGCTGGATTACGCACACGACCCGTGAGATGCATGAGTTGATTCTTGCGAATCTAGACCGTTCGCCAATGTATGCAGGCGTTATCCAAGGTATCGGTCCGCGTTACTGTCCTTCTATAGAAGATAAAGTGAAGCGCTTTGCGGAGAAGGACAGTCATCAGGTGTTTCTTGAACCTGAAGGGATCCATGTCCGTGAGTACTATCCAAACGGCATCTCCACAAGTCTGCCTTTTGATGTGCAATTGAAGATGGTACATATGATGCCGGGGCTTGAAAAAGCACATTTAACTCGACCAGGTTATGCCATCGAATATGACTACTATGACCCTCGGGAATTAAAACGGTCCTTTGAATCTAAAGTAATGGAAGGCCTGTTCTGTGCCGGACAAATCAACGGAACAACGGGATACGAAGAAGCTGCAGCACAGGGTCTTTTGGCTGGTGCTAATGCAGCGCTTTATGCGCGTGGCGATGATGCTTGGACACCGAGACGAGATGAAGCGTATTTGGGCGTTATGGCTGACGACTTAACGACAAAAGGCGTTACGGAGCCGTACCGTATGTTTACAAGTCGTGCCGAGTATCGCTTAAATCTTCGGGAAGATAATGCTGATACCCGTCTCACTCTTATTGGGCGTAAGTTGGGGTTGGTTGATGATGCTCGTTGGGAGTTTTTCTGTCGTAAGACAGAACGCATTGAACGAGCAATGGAGGCATTGCGTGAAACTTGGGTAAATCCCAAACTGATTGAACGGGCTGAAGCAGAACGCGTACTCGGCGTTGCCATCGAACGTGAATATTCTTTACGCAGTCTTCTCGCACGACCAAACGTGACAATGGAGAGCCTCATGACATTGAAGCGCACGGATGGTTCGCTTGCTCATGATTTCTCCGAACTCAATGAGGAAGAACAATCTCGGGTTGAAGTAGAAGTGAAATATGCTGGTTATATTGATCGGCAAAAAGATGAAATCCAGAAGACTCTTGCAAATGAAACGCTAGTTATTCCACGAGAAATGGACTATGACCAAGTGATGGGGCTTTCATTCGAGGTACGCCAAAAACTAAAAGCGGCTCAACCTGAGACTGTAGGGCAGGCTTCTCGTATTTCTGGTGTAACTCCTGCTGCGGTGGCACTTCTTTTAGTTCATCTCAAACGTCGGCATTACTATGTTCGCGATAAAGGGACGCAACATCCAACTGTCGAGTCTCCGGAGTGATCACATGTCAGCTACCGTCATTGACCGCTCAGTTCTTACTGCAGGACTAACTCAGCTGGGACTTACATCGAACCTAGACGTACTCAAGGGCTTTGAGAGCTACGCTGAATTACTTCTTAAATGGAATAAGGTTTACAACCTTACCGCAATCCGCAACCCTGAAGAGGTGCTTACTCATCACCTTCTGGATTCAGCAACGCTTGTTCCAGCTCTGCAGCGTTTTGTACCGGGAGTTGATACAGTGCTTGATGTTGGTTGTGGAGGTGGGCTGCCAAGCGTACCGTTAGCTTTACTACTGCCGCACGTCTCTGTGATGGGGGTTGATGCCGTTGGTAAAAAAGCAGCTTTTGTAAATCAAGTAGCCATTGAACTGGGGCTCAAGAATCTTACGGCCCGTCATGCTCGTGTTGAGAAGATGGTCGGAACATGGAAAGCGATCACAAGCCGCGCTTTTGCGTCACTGGCTGACTTTACGCACCTAACGATGCATCTTCTTGCTTCAGACGGACGTTGGCTAGCTATGAAAGGAGTGGTTCCTGAGGATGAAATAGCTGCTCTTCCCTCAAATGTCAAAGTGCTTGCTATAGAGAAGCTGGTTGTGCCTGGTCTTGAAGAGGAACGCCATCTCATCGTTCTTGGTAAGGAGTAGCTGATATGGATTTGACAGCTATGCTCGGAGCATCTTTTGTGGGGGCTTTTCTATATGCATTCACAACGCTGCTTCCTGTCATTAACCCGTTTAGCGGAGCGATGTTCTTTGTGACGTTGACAGGACATCTCTCTGATGCTGATCGATCTTATGTAGCGGGTCGCATTGCATTGTTTTCTTTGATTATTTTGATGGTTTGTCTGTTTGCTGGACATATCATTCTTGGCTTTTTTGGTATTTCCGTTGGAGTACTTCGCTGTGCAGGCGGTATTGTGCTTTTTGCCGCAGGCTGGAATGCCTTGAACGCACCAGCACAAGATGGAACCTCAAGTCCAAAGATGGAGCTGCCTCGTTCAAGACTGAAGGCTATGGCTTTTTATCCATTCACTTTGCCGCTTACTACGGGACCAGGAGCGATTGCAGTAACAGTTGCTATTGGCACAACACTGCCGTACAACTTTTCCAATCTGGCCGGCACAATTCTTGCAATTCTTGCTGTAGTCGCTGTGATTTGGCTCTGCTTCCGCTATGGGGACAGAGTCAGTCGAGCTGTTGGAGCTGCAGGAGCAGATGCTTTAGCTCGTATTTTTGCCTTCATTTTGATTTGCCTTGGTGTGGCAGTCTTTTGGCAGGGCTTTACTGAGCTTTGGCTCAACTTAGGGAAATGAACGGTCCTATAAAAAGACCGTTTGAGCAAGTTGGCTACAATTAGGCGTTCTTTTTTATTTAGACTTATCCATGGCACACATCTTTTGCATTGCCAACCAGAAAGGCGGCGTCGGCAAAACGACAACAGCGGTTAATCTTGCTGCTGCTCTCGCATTGCGTGGACAGCGTGTTCTTTTCGTTGATCTTGATCCTCAAGGCAATGGCACCATGGGGTGTGGAATCGACAAGCATGATGTGGAGTGTTCGGTTTATCAGCTACTGTTAGGACTGAAGTCTTTCAAGGATGTTGTTCGACATAGTGAATCTGGCGGATTTGATGTGTTGCCAGCAAATCGTGAACTCTCAGGAGCAGAGATAGAGCTGATTAGTGTGCGTGAACGAGACCAGCGTCTAAAAAAGACTTTGGCACCGCTATTGACAAACTATGATTTTGTCCTCATCGATTGTCCGCCCAGTCTTTCAATGCTCACAATGAATGCTCTTTGTTGTGCTGAAGGCGTGATTGTGCCTATGCAGTGCGAATATTTTGCATTGGAGGGGCTTACAGATCTCGTAGGATCTATTCGCCGAGTACACGCAGAAAAAAATCCAGGACTCAAGATTATTTCAATTTTGCGTGTGATGTTTGATCCTCGGCTCACACTGCAGCAACAAGTGAGTGAACAACTTAAAAATTATTTTGGCGATAAGGTTTTTAATACGATTATTCCAAGGAATGTTCGACTTGCCGAAGCGCCTAGCTATGGGAAACCGGGAGTTGTTTACGAATCATCTAGCCGCGGAGCACTAGCTTACAAAGCTTTTGCTGATGAGCTTCTAAAGCGCCTTGGCGCTCCTGTATGAGGTTTGCTATGCCTAAGAAAAAAGGCGGTCTTGGTCGCGGATTAGATGTGTTTTTTGGCGATGACGATCATCCCGGCATCCTTGAGGATGATAGAAGTGCCAAGTTCATTGAAGTTCCCATCACGGAAGTTCGTGCCGGTCGCTATCAACCGCGCACGCAGATGGATGAAGCGGCTTTGACTGATCTAGCGGCATCTATCCGTGAACAAGGCGTCCTGAGTCCTATTCTTGTGCGTCCACTTGAGGCTGGCGGGTATGAAGTGCTGGCCGGAGAGCGTCGTCTGAGAGCAGCCAAAATTGCCGGGATGGAAACTGTTCCAGTAATTCTTAGATCGGTAAGTGATGAAAATGCCTTGGTTATAGGACTTATCGAGAATATTCAGAGGGAAAATCTCAATCCGATTGAGGAAGCTCAGGGACTGCAGCGGCTGATTGATGAGTTTGCTTTTACGCATGAAGCCGCCGCTAAGGCGGTAGGACGTTCTCGTCCAGCCGCAAGCAATCTGCTTCGGCTTTTGACGCTCGCCGATGAAGTGAAGCGCATGGTCATGGAGGGCGAACTCGAAATGGGACATGCTCGTGCACTTTTGGGATTGGAAGGTGCGGAGCAGGCTGCCGCAGCAAAGCAGGTTGCTGCAAAACATCTTTCAGTTCGTCAAACTGAAGATCTGGTTCGCCGGTTGCTCGAAGGAGTGCAGCCTAAAAAGAAGGTAGTTATCAAGACCCGGGACAATGAACGACTTGAAGAGACCTTGGCAGACACACTTGGTGCCGTAGTAAAACTTTCTGCAAATCAGAAAGGTAAGGGGCGAATCGTGATCGAATTCTCAAGTCTTGATCAACTTCAGGGCATTGTCGATCGAATTCAAAAATAAAACCGATAATTACCTATATATAAGTATATAATCTAATACTTCAGTGGATTGTGACTGAATACTTCAAGATTTACAATCCGTGCCAGTCATTTTCCCTCAAGCCTCTGCAAGAGAATGTTCGCCCTTTCTGATATGATGCGCGTCGTTCTCGCGCAGTATGTTGTTACATTGATTGCAGCGCTTTTCTGTACTGCAGTTTTTGGAACAGATCCCGGACTCTCGGCGTTCCTAGGCGGCTTCTATTACGCAGCTGCAACAACGCTTCATGCATTGATTCTGCTAGGTGTCAAGAAGCTCGGATGCGGCGTTGGTGCCAATGTCGTTACTCTTCTGTTCGGGGAATTTGTGAAGGTGCTTTGCGTAATCCTGCTGCTGTTTATTACGGCGCAGCTCTATGCGAACCTGAACTGGCCCGCTTTGATTATTTCGCTGATGGCGGTGGCGAACAGCTACTTCATCCTGTTGTTTAAAAAACGCTAAGGATAGGTCCTCATGTCAATCGAGAACCCCAGTGCAACTGAATATATTCAGCACCATATGCAGCACTTGCAGTCGCTGCATCAGCAGGTGATTGTTGACTTTTCTGTCTTCAATTACGACACGCTTTTCTTCTCCATTCTGTCTCTGCTTGTTGTCTTTTTTGTTCTTCGACTCGGCGCAAAAAAAGCTACGTCCGGTGTCCCAGGCAAAATGCAGTGCGCCGTTGAAATGCTCGTGGAAATGGTCAACAACCAGGCTAAGAGCATTGTGCATGGTGATCGCACCTATATTGCTCCTCTGGCGCTGACAGTGTTTTGCTGGGTCACGATCATGAACTGCATTGACTTGATCCCAGTAGACTTCTTCCCGTGGCTTGCGGGTCTGGTCGGTATTAACCACCTTCGTCCACTTCCTACGGCTGATCTGAACGGTACGCTCGGTCTTTCGTTTGGTGTGCTTTGCCTTCTGTTTTATTACGGCATCAAGGTTAAGGGGTTCTCGGGCTTCATTATTGAGCTCTTCACAGCTCCTTTTGGTAAATTCCCGCTTCTGTGGCCAGTGAATCTGCTCATGAACATTATTGAGTATTTGGCCAAGTTCGTTTCTTTGGGTATGCGACTCTTCGGCAATATGTATGCTGGTGAGCTCGTATTCTTCCTCATTGCGCTTCTCGGCGGCTATATGCTCGAGTTTGGCCTTTTCGGCGGCGCTGCAGCTGGTATTGGACAAGTCATCGCCGGTTTGGTCTGGTGGCTCTTCCATGTGCTGATTGTTCTGTTGCAGGCGTTCATTTTCATGATGCTGACCTTGGTCTATATCGGCCAGGCACACAGTAGCCATTAACAAACAATCTCTTCGACACTTCCTTTTTTCTACTCCCTTTTTGTAAATTCTTAGGAGTTCTTTCAAATGACCAATGTCGCTCTCGTTGCCATCGCCTGCGGTATCATCATCGGCCTCGGCGCCCTCGGTGCTTGCTTGGGTATCGCTCTGATGGGTTCGAAGTACCTTGAAGCCTCTGCTCGTCAGCCCGAACTTATGGAACCGCTCCAGACGAAGATGTTCCTTCTGGCTGGCCTGATCGACGCGGCCTTCCTGATTGGCGTTGGTATCGCCATGATGTTCGCTTTTGCCAACCCCTTCGTCGGCTAATCCCTAGCCCTGGCGCAAAACGTCTTTTCTTTCAATGACGCTGTCCGCAGTGCCGCACTTGCACAAACGCGGCGCTGCAGACTTAATGGGGTTCAACAATGAACATTAATGCCTCTCTGTTTGTACAGATGGTCGTGTTCTTGCTTGGTGCTTGGGTCACCATGAAGTACATTTGGCCACCGCTGATTCACGCGATTGAAGAGCGGCAAAAGAAGATTGCTGACGGCCTTGCCGCGGCGAATAAGGGTGAAAAAGCTCTTGCTGTTGCTACCGAGCAGGGGCAGGCCATTGAGGCTGCTGCTCGTGCCCGCGCTTCGACCATCGTGGCCGACGGCGAAAAACGTGCTCTGGCAATTGTGGAAGATGCGAAAGCTCAGGCTCAGGTCGAAGCTGACCGCATTATCGAATCTGCCAAGGCGGAAGCCGATGTGCAGGTTCAGCGTGCGCGCGATCAGCTCCGCGACCAGGTTGCTGATTTGGCCGTTCAGGGTGCTGAACAGATTCTCGCCCGCGAGGTCGATAAGACTGTTCATGCTCAGCTGCTTGATCAACTGAAGGCGAAGCTCTAACTATGGCGGAACTTTCTACGATAGCGCGCCCTTACGCTGTAGGTCTCATGGAAGCCCTGCAGGAGCGTAAAGCCAGCGCACAGGATATGTCTGCGGTGCTTGATGCAGTTTCTCGTCTTGCAGAAACTGCTGTCGACCCTCAGATCGGTCAGCTCGAGGGAGATCCCGGACTTACCGATGACCAGTTCTACGACATCTTTGCGAGCGTCGTGGGTGCGGATCAGCCGGATGAAGTCAAGAATTTGCTTCGCGTGGTGATTCAAAATGGCCGCGTTGATGCGCTGCCGGAAATCGCGCGTCAATTCCGCATCCTGAAGAACGAGTCCGAAGGCGTCGCTGACGCTTTGATCGAGACCGCCTTCCCGCTCAGCGATGCTGAGCTTAAGGATCTGCTGGAAGCGCTAGCGAAGAAGTTCCCAGGAGTGAAGCTTCACCCGGTCGTTTCAGTCGAGAAAGCTTTGATTGGCGGCGTGCGTGTGCACGTTGGCGACAAGCTCCTCGATGCCTCGATCCTCGCGCGTCTCAATCAGATGAAGACGGCGCTTACCGCATAAAATTCGGAGCTGTAAGATGCAACTCAATCCCAGTGAAATCAGCGAATTGCTGAAGAAGCGTATCGAAGGCCTCGGCGTTTCCGCTGATCTTCGCACTCAGGGCACGGTGGTTTCGTTGTCCGACGGCATTGCCCGCATTCATGGTCTGAGCGACGTGATGCAGGGTGAAATGCTGGAATTCCCCGGCGAAGTCTATGGCCTCGCCCTAAACCTTGAACGTGACTCCGTCGGCGCCGTTATTCTCGGCGAATACGAAGGCATTTCTGAAGGCGATACGGTGAAGACCACCGGTCGTATTTTGTCTGTACCCGTTGGTGAAGAACTGATTGGTCGCGTTGTCAATGCTCTCGGCCAGCCGATTGATGGCAAAGGGCCGATCAATGCCAAGGCTTTTGACGTCGTTGAAAAGGTTGCGCCGGGTGTGATCGACCGTAAGTCAGTTTCACAGCCTGTTCAGACTGGTCTTAAGTCCATCGACTCGATGGTGCCGATTGGCCGCGGTCAGCGTGAATTGATCATCGGCGACCGCCAGACCGGCAAGACTGCCGTTGCGATCGACACGATCATCAATCAGAAAGGCAAAGATCTGATCTGCGTGTACGTAGCTATCGGTCAGAAGGCCTCTACGATTGCGAATGTCGTAGCCAAGCTCGAAGAGCACGGTGCAATGGATTACACCATTGTTGTTGCTGCGACGGCTTCCGAGTCTGCAGCCATGCAGTACCTCGCTCCGTATGCTGGCGCTACGATGGGCGAATATTTCCGCGATCGTGGTCAAGATTCTTTGATCGTGTATGACGACTTGACGAAGCAGGCTTGGGCCTATCGTCAAATCTCTCTGTTGCTCCGCCGTCCGCCAGGACGCGAAGCTTACCCTGGCGACGTGTTCTATCTGCATAGCCGTCTGCTGGAACGCGCAGCCCGCGTGAACGCCGAATACGTCGAAAAGTTTACAAAGGGTGAGATTAAGGGGAAGACGGGGTCGATGACGGCGCTGCCGATCATTGAAACGCAGGCTGGTGACGTGACTGCGTTCGTTCCGACGAACGTGATTTCGATTACCGATGGTCAGATCTTCCTTGAAACTGACTTGTTCAACGCTGGTATTCGTCCGGCTATCAATCCTGGCATCTCGGTGTCTCGCGTTGGTGGTGCTGCTCAGACCAAGGTCATTAAGAAGCTTGGCGGCGGCGTCCGTCTGGCGTTGGCTCAGTATCGTGCTTTGGCTGCCTTTGCTCAGTTTGCTTCTGATCTTGATGAAGTAACCCGCAAGCAGCTCGAACGTGGCCGCATGGTTACGGAATTGATGAAGCAGCCCCAGTATCAGCCTCTGCAGGTTTGGGAAGAGGCGCTCGTTCTGTATGCAGTCAATAACGGCTATTACGATGACGTGGCTGTTGCCGACGCCATGCGTGTAGAACGTGCCATGCGTGAGTACCTGAAGGCTCACTACGCTGATCTCGTCAACTCCATTGAAAGCCGTAAGGAACTCTCGAAGGAAGACGAAGCCAGCTTGAAGGGTGCGATCGCCGAGTTCAAAAAGAACGGCGCCATCTAACGTCATATCCAAGAGGACCCAATTCCATGCCCAGTACTAAGGAAATTCGCGGAAAGATCAAGAGCGTGCAGAACACGCGCAAGATCACCAAGGCGATGGAGATGGTTGCGGCCTCGAAGATGCGCAAGGCGCAGGATCGGATGCATGCGGCCCGTCCGTACGGAGACAAGATTCGAGTGATTTGCTCGCATCTCGCTCGTGCGAATGTTACCGACTATAGCCATCCGTTCTTGACGAGCCCGGAAGGCGCCAAGAAGGTGGGCATCATTCTGGTGTCCACCGACAAGGGTCTTGCCGGCGCCCTCAACACCAACATTCAGCGCATGCTTCTGCAGCGTTTCCGTGATTGGTCTGCTGAGGGTGTGCAGGTAGAAGCCTCGGCTCTTGGTAACAAGGGTCTCGGCTTCCTCCAGCGTATCGGTGTCCCGGTGATCAGCCAGGCGGTGCAACTTGGCGACCGTCCGAGCCTTGATCGACTCATTGGAGCGATCCAGGTTCAGATTGAAGCCTTTAAGGAGCATAAGGTCGATAAGGTTTATCTCTGCTACACGCGTTTTGTTAACGCCATGAAGCAGATTCCAGTCATCGAACAGCTCCTGCCGCTGACGGATGAACACCTTTCCGCCGACGAGCCTCAGCGCAAATTCTCGTGGGACTACATCTACGAGCCTGACGCCCAAACCGTTCTCGACGAGCTGCTTCGCCGCTACGTCGAGGCTTTGATTTATCAGGCAGTTGCAGAAAATATGGCTTCTGAACAAAGTGCCCGTATGGTAGCTATGAAGGCTGCTTCGGACAACGCCAAGAAGCTCATTGACGACTTGCAGCTCGTCTACAACAAGACTCGCCAGGCCGGCATTACGAAGGAAATCACCGAAATTGTCGGTGGTGCCGCCGCGGTGTCTTAATCGAATTGAATGAATCGATATAACTGAGGAAATCCCATGAGTATCGGACAGATCGTACAGGTGATCGGCGCGGTCGTGGACATTGAGTTCCCGCGCGATGCGATGCCTAAGATTTACGAGGCTCTCGTTCTGAAAAATGACGAAGCCGACAGTCTCGCCGAAAACGGCCTTACGTTCGAAGTTGAGCAACAGCTTGGCGACGGCGTCGTGCGTACCATTGCAATGGGTACGTCAGAAGGCTTGCGCCGCGGCATGAAGGTTGAAACCACCGGCAGAGAAATTTCTGTGCCGGTTGGCCCGAAGACCCTTGGTCGCATTATGGACGTGCTCGGCCGCCCGATTGATGACTGCGGTCCGATCGGTTCGGAAGAGATCCGTCCGATTCATAATGTGGCTCCGAAGTTTGATGAGCTTTCACCGTCCGTCGATCTTCTCGAAACCGGCATCAAGGTGATTGATCTTATCTGCCCGTTCGCTAAGGGTGGTAAGGTCGGCCTGTTTGGTGGCGCCGGTGTGGGCAAAACCGTCAACATGATGGAGCTCATTAATAATATTGCTAAGCAATACGGTGGCTACTCCGTGTTTGCCGGCGTCGGTGAACGTACGCGTGAGGGTAATGACTTCTACCACGAAATGGGAGAGTCCAAAGTTCTCGACAAGGTCGCCATGGTGTTCGGTCAGATGAACGAACCCCCGGGAAACCGTCTGCGCGTTGCACTGACTGGCCTGACGATGGCAGAAGCTTTCCGTGATGAAGGTCGCGACATTCTGCTCTTTATCGACAACATCTATCGTTACACCCTCGCCGGTACTGAAGTTTCCGCTCTGCTCGGCCGTATGCCGTCTGCGGTGGGTTATCAGCCGACATTGGCTGAAGAAATGGGCAAGCTTCAGGAACGTATCGCTTCCACGAAGACAGGTTCCATTACCTCGATTCAGGCTGTGTATGTCCCTGCTGACGACTTGACTGACCCGTCGCCGGCCACGACCTTTGGTCACTTGGATGCTACAGTGGTGCTTTCGCGTGATATCGCTGCTCTTGGTATCTATCCGGCCGTTGACCCGCTCGACTCTACCTCCCGCCAAGTTGACCCGAACATCATCGGTCTTGAGCACTACACGGTTGCTCGCCGCGTTCAGGAGACTCTGCAGCGCTATAAGGAACTTCGCGACATTATTGCGATTCTGGGTATGGACGAACTGGCTCCGGAAGATAAGCTCGTTGTTCAGCGTGCTCGTAAGATTCAAAACTACCTCTCGCAGCCATTCCACGTTGCTGAAGTGTTTACTGGTGCTCCCGGTAAGTACGTTCCGCTGAAGGAAACGATTCGCGGCTTTAAGATGATTGTTGACGGCGAATGCGACGAACTGCCTGAACAGGCGTTCTACATGGTCGGTACGATCGACGAAGCCTTTGAGAAGGCTAAGACCCTCAAGTAATGCTTAGCCGCGGCTGCATTTACATATTGCCGCCGCGGCAAGCGCCCGACAAACGGAGCAACTTATATGGCTACCATTAAAGTCGACGTCGTCAGCGCCGAAGAACATATCTTCTCCGGTGAGGCCGAACTCGTCTCGCTGCCCGGAACGTCTGGCGAACTTGGCATCATGCCCGGACATCTTCCGCTGATCACACTTATCCGCCCTGGTTTCGTGCGAGTGCACGTTCCTGGTGAGCAGGAACCTGAGCAGATCTTTGTTGCGGGTGGCGTCCTGGAGGTCCAGCCTGAGCAGGTCACCGTTCTCTCGGACACGGCTGTTCGTAGCAAGGATCTTGATGAGGCCCGCGCCAAGGAAGCTTTGGCTGCTGCTGAAGCCGCCCGTGCTTCTGCTACCGGCAGCATTGAAATCGCTCGTATTGAAGCGGAGATCGCTGCCTTGGCTGCCGAGCTTGCTGTTATTCGCAAACTGCGTAGCAAGCTCTGATCGTTCACAGCGCCGACACAGCAATGAGCGGAGATGTTCTGTACGAACCTCCGCTCATTTTTTGTTAGTCTGCGGTAGGATTCTCAGAAACGCTTGCCCGCGCTTTTGAGCCGCGGCATTAAAGGAATTCAAGGAGAACACAATGAGCGCCGTTAAGATCCTCGTAACTACGGACGGGTCTAATCTCAGCGATAAAGCCGTCGATACAGCTATTGAGCTGGCTGAACAGGTTGGAGGTTCCGTGGTTGGTATGACCGTCGTGCTTTCAGCAGCACCTGCCGGCGGCTTTACTGAAGAAGAACCCATCGTCAAGGAACGTCTTGAGGCGATCTCGCACAAGGCTGCTGAAAAGCAGGTGCCTTGCGAAGTTGTGGTCGAGCACGCCGAGACGGTGTCTCAGGGGGTGCTTGCTTGCGCAGCCCGAGTCAATGCCACCTATATCGTGATGGCGAGCCGCGGTCTAGGGACTTTTGGAGCTTTGCTGTTAGGCAGCGAAACTCAGAAAGTGCTTAGTCAGGCAGATCGTCCGGTGTTGGTCGTTCGCTGATTATCCATTCAATGGTCCCGACCGCTGAAACGAGAAAAGCCGCGCATTGATGCGCGGTTTTTTCTTTATATAGTTCTAGTCCCCACGAATCTCACTTTCCTATAAGCAAAATGACTCTTCATAACGACACTTTCCTGCGCGCATTAATGCGCGAACATACGGATTTCACGCCTGTCTGGCTCATGCGTCAGGCTGGTCGCTATCTGCCTGAGTATTGCGCAACTCGAAGCAAGGCAGGGAGTTTCATGGGATTGGCGAAGAATCCGGATTACGCCACAGAGGTGACTTTGCAGCCGATAGATCGTTACGGTATTGATGCTGCCATTCTTTTTTCCGATATTCTGACTGTGCCCGACGCAATGGGGTTAGGTCTTTCCTTTGTTCAGGGAGAAGGCCCCGTCTTTGCGCATCCGGTTCAGGATGAGGCAGCTGTTAAAGCGCTGGCTGTTCCTGATATTGAAGACAAATTGGGTTACGTTACAGCAGCTGTTCGTAGCATTCGTCGAGCACTTGACAATCGCGTGCCGTTGATTGGTTTCTCAGGATCTCCATTTACGCTTGCTTGCTACATGGTGGAAGGACGTGGTAGTAGAGATTTCCGCACAGCAAAAACAATGATGTTCCGGCGTCCAGATCTTTTCGAGAGAATCCTCGACATCAACGCCGATGCAGTTGCTGATTACCTCAATGCTCAGATTGCTGCTGGTGCGCAGGCTGTCCAAATTTTCGATACCTGGGGCGGAATGCTAGCGGATGGGGATTTCCAAAGGTTTTCTCTGGTAGCAACAAAGAAAGTAGTCTCCCGTCTTACACGTGAAGCTGATGGTGCCAAAGTGCCTGTTATTGTCTTCACTAAGGGGGGTGGTGAATGGATTGAGGAAATTGCAGCTTGTGGGTGCGATGCTGTTGGTCTCGACTGGACGACAAACCTTGCACGAGCTCGCCGCGTTACAGAAGATCGTGTGGCCCTGCAAGGGAATATGGATCCTCTAGCGCTGTTTGGCGATGAAAAAACCATTCGTAGTGAGGTGCGTCGAGTGATTGATGCTTTCGGTCCGGTTGGCATGGGGGGACATGTATTTAATCTGGGGCACGGTATCAATCAGTTCACGCCAATAGAAAATGTTCAGATTCTCGTTGATGAGGTTCATGAATATAGTCGCCACCAACATATCTAACAGAATAGTTATTCACAGGCGCGACGCCGAATAGTAATGCCGATAAAAGACCCGCTACAAATTAGCGGGTCTTTTTGATGGCTTGCTTATTCCTGAACGAGTAGCGAAGATGTGAGTAGTGCGTGTCTTTTGGTGTATGCATGCTAATAATCCAGAAATCTGAAAAGCACAGTTCTTAAATAAAATCCACAAAGTTATCCACAAGTTTAGGACTGGAGGGTAAGGCTATAAAACTCTCGTAGAATGCACTTTTATTGGTGACCAAGGCGGCTGAATAAGACGCTCATACCCGTTGGAGGCATCTTCTGGTGGCAATAAAGATAGGACTCTTTGCAAAAGTTTTAGTAGATGTTCCAGGTCTGCCACCGCTTGACTATCGCATACCTGATGATCTGCTGGTCGCTGTCGGTGATCTGGTCGTCGTACCTTTAGGGAGTCGTCGTGTTGTCGGGGTTGTGGCGACGTTGGCCAATGCTGCCGATTGTGAGGATAAGCGCTTGAAATGTATTTCTGCAGTGCTTCATGCTACGGCTCCCTTGAATGCTGAGTGGCTAGCGCTTACCAAGTTCGCGGCAATTTATTACTTACGCGGCTGGGGTGAAGTTGCGTTGCCGGCAATACCAACAGCATTGCGTCGGATGCCAACACCTCAGCAGGAGAAACGTATCGCAAAAATTCGGGATGCAATGCCTATACCGGATACGAGTCAGGAATCTGCGATAGAGGTACCAACACTCAATGCAGAGCAACGTGCTGCTGTTAGCGCGGTGCTTAGTATGTCTGGTTTTCAAGCCTGGCTGCTTTTCGGCGTTACGGGATCTGGAAAAACTGAGGTTTATCTCCATCTCATTAAGTCCATTCTTGAGAGGGATCCCGAATCTCAAGTACTGCTTCTCGTTCCCGAAATTAATCTGACTCCCCAGTTAGTAGGCCGAGTTAAACGTCGTTTTCCCCATGAAGCAGTTGCAGCCTTAAATAGTGAATATACGGATAATCAACGTGCCAGTGCATGGTTGGGGGTTAAGGAAGGGCGTTCAAGAATTTTGGTTGGTACTCGTATGGCGATTTTCGCCGAGTTCCGAAAGTTGGCGCTTATTCTTGTTGATGAAGAACACGATCTTTCCTATAAGGCTAGTGATGGGCTGCGCTACAGCGCTCGAGATCTTGCTGTTTGGAGGGCATCGAAACTTGAATGCCCAGTCGTATTGGGATCGGCTACTCCCTCGCTAGAAAGTTGGTGCCGCATGAAGACTGGCGGCTATAAATTGCTGTCATTGACTCATCGAGCAGTAAATCGAGCAGAGCTTCCGGAAGTGAAGCTCATATCTCCGCCGATAAAAGGGTCGACACGAATGGTGTCTGATGCGGCAGCAACAGCAATAGAGGCGTGCCTAACTTCCGGTCGTCAAGTATTGGTTTTTCTCAATCGTCGTGGTTACGCTCCCGTGTTGAGCTGTCCTGCATGCGGGTGGGTGAGTGCTTGTCCGCATTGCTCTGTTTTTATGGTTTATCACAAGCGCGAAAAGGCACTGATTTGCCATCATTGCGGAGCGCGTCATTCTGTGCCGGAAGCTTGTCCTTCATGTGGCAATGTTGACATTTTGCCTCGTGGGACAGGAACAGAACGCATAGAGGAAGAGTTGGGACTGCTTTTCCCGGAACGCACAGTGCTACGTATTGATCGTGATAGTGCGGCGAAAAAACATGTTGCAGAAGAAGCCTTTCAAAAAGTACACCGTGGAGAAGTGGACATTTTGGTGGGAACGCAGATGGTCGCGAAAGGACACGACTTCCAAAGAGTTGGTCTTGTTGTCGTGCTTAATCCAGATGCTCAGATATTAAGTCCTTCGGTTCGTGCGAAAGAACGTCTTTTTTTCACACTCATGCAAGTCGCAGGGCGTGCAGGGCGAGCCGGTGACCGCGGTGAGGTGCTTATCCAGACAAGATTCCCTGAGGAGCCGCTGTTTGCCGCACTGGCGGCACAGGATTATCCAATGTTCGCAGACGAGACATTGGAAGAGCGCCGCGAAAGTGGATGCGTTCCCTTTGTGTACCAAGCCCTTCTAACAGTAGAAGCAGAACATCTCTCCGAAGCTATTAGTTTTTTGGAGCAGGCAGCAACAATTGCTTCGCAATTAGCACCTCCAGAAGTATTTATTTATGACCCAGTTCCCATGGCACTGGTAAAGGTTATGAACCGTGAGCGAGCGCAGCTTCTTGTGGAAAGCTCCGTGCGGCCAATCCTTCATCGTTTTCTCACAGTCTGGAATCAAGCGTTAAAGACAGTGCCGCGATCGTCTTCGGCATCCGTGTGTTTGGAGGTAGATCCTTCGGAAACTTGATATAATTCCGACCTCCTCCGCGTGGTGAAATGGATATCATGCAGCCCTCCGAAGGCTGCGGTACAGGTTCGATTCCTGTCGCGGGGACCAAACTTATGTCCCGAGCCGTTCTTAGCGGTTCGGGATTTTTTATTTTTCAATGATTTAGATGGAAACTGCGTTCTTAGCGGTTCGTGCAAGTGCGCCCACATCCGCAGTTTATAAGTACACTCATAAGTACATTTTTGGTTGATGTCCTATTCATCATTCTGTGAGGTACTAAAAATGCCTAGAAGAGCGCAGGACCTAACGCCGTTGGGAATTCAAAAGGAACTGAAGGCATTTGCCGCAAGCGGTAAGAAGACAAAAGCACTCACGGACGGTAAGACGCCCTGCCTGCGGCTTGAGTTGACTATTGGAGCTTCTGGCGTCAATGCTCGGTGGACTTATAAAAAGCAAAAGACCAATACGGCGGATGGATTTAACCTTGGCTTAGGTGCCTACCCAGGAGTGACGCTAAGGGATGCTCGGTGTAAGGCTGAAGCAATTGCAGAACAGATTGCCGCAGGCTTGAATCCTAAGGAAGAGCGAGAACGGCAGGCTCAATCCGAAATTGAGGCTAAGGCCCTTGCCGAAGCTGAAATGCGCTGGCGTACTCCATTCCGTATCGTGGCCGACGAATGGATCGAGGTAAAGGAAAAAGAAGGATTGTGGGCGCATGATGCTCGCGGCGCCGATAAAGCACGTTCATATCTGCGCAATTGGATTCTGCCGGTGCTGGGTGATATGGCGATAAATGATGTCGATCGCTCGGCGTGCATTCGGCTTGTCCATTATCGGGACATGGGGACGCGTCAAGATACGGACGCAAAGTGCCGCCGCCTCGTCAATCAGATTTGTATTTACGCCCACGAGAAGGGATACCGACAATCTGATGAAGCACCGGCGAATAAGAATGATCCTGTCTTTAAAGAGGCGTGCAAACCGTTGGTGAGGTGCAGGAAAGAGAAGGGGCATTTCGGCGCCCTGCCGCCAGAGGGTATGCCCGAATTCATGGCTCAATTGAAACGAATGCCAGGGGTTGGGGCGCGTGCTTTGGAATTCATGATTCTTACAGCGGGCCGTCAAGATTCCATTTACCACGAAATCCTAGGCAAGCAGGTTCTCGGGCTTCGATGGGAGCATCTGGATTTAGAACGCGGCATCTGGCATCAACCGTTAGAGAGCAACAAGATGAAGCGTCCTGAAGGGGTTGATTTGGTGCTCTCTTCTTATGCAATACAACTACTCAGAACGCTGCCTCGAAGCGCGGAGGTTCCTTTCGTGTTTGCAGACCTCCGGCGTTCTAAGCCGCGGTCCATAAGTAAAGCGACAATGGCGAAAACCATTAACGATATGAATAAGGTCCGAGAGCGTGCGGGGCTCCCTCTTTGGCTTGATCCTCAAAAATCAAAGAAAGAAGGTAAGCCTCGTCACGTGACACCGCACGGAATGCGCGCCTGCTTAAGGACCTGGACGGAGCTTACTGCTCATGGAAACTATGCGCGGTTCAATCCGAACATTGTTGAGCGGTGCTTAGATCATGCGGCGAAAGATCGGTTCGGCGGCGCCTACTATCGGCAAGGGCTTTCCGCCGATGATGAGGCGCATGAGCGCGAAATTATGGAGGCATGGGGTCGGTACTGCATTGAAGGCAAATGGCCGGATGAGGACTGAGAACTTGCTGATGCCGCCAATGCTGAAACCTCGTTTAAGCATGATGCTTAGCGGGGTTTTTTATTGCCTGAATCTCTTATATACACATATCTAATATATCTAAATATCTACTACATATATATGTAACCTTATAGTTATTACAACCTTACCTATCCACTATCTAACTTTCATAATTCCCATGAATACAGGGGCAGAGCCAGGCAAATTGATTTTATCGTGGGAATTTTGGGAATTTTGGGAATTTTTCGGAAACATATTGCAACTGATATTGGCACAACATGGAAAGATAGAAATTGCCTGATCCTGCTTTACACAACGTTTGGCGGGCTCTCTTTGGCGTCGGAGGCCGCGACTGGTAAGAATTAACCGAACGCGCGGGATGGGAAGGTGTGGAGCGTCGTTCGCTAATTTTTTAGCGATCCCCTCTCGGCTTCAGTGGGATAGATAGCTCATGGCGTCGTGACCTCTGCTTGCATCCGGTCCGCGCGCGTACAAAAGCACTCAGTAGATGTTTTCCCTGAATTCGCCCTTTTTGGCGAGCTTGATTTTTCGGGAATTTTTCGATGTGCTGTGAGGCTCATGAAAGGCTCATGGCTGTAGGCAAGAAGGCAGCCCTTGCTGGAAGCTAACATCAGAGCCTTTAGCGCAAATTTGAGCAAAAGTGGTCGGAGCCATTTACAAGGCCATACCTTTGCGGCTAACGAAATGAACGCCGAGCGAACGCCGAGATAGTACGGAAGATCGATGCTTTGATAGTGGGAGTTTTTCACTCAATCCGCGCGCACGCGCGCGCGCGAGGGACTAGAGTCAACGCCAAACCCATACCCCTACGGACTTCCGCGGACTTTCGCTAAGATGTGTATTCATGAGGTGCGCACGCCCTGGGAGTAGCTACCCAGGCGCTCGGCTGAGATTCATCCCGCCCGCTGAGGGCGCGCCTCTCCACATTCTCAATGCGCTGCGCGGGGTGAAGGGATGGAACGTCGTGGGAAAGTACGCTGAGGCTTTTTTTAAGCAAGCTAATGACTCGGGAGAACAAAATACGATTTCGCCTTTTGATCGATTGACGCTTGAAGATGCGAAAACCTGGCTTAATCGCGACAAGTGGACGGTGAGGGAGGCAGCATCTTTGCTTTGTGGAATCGATCCCAGCGCTTTGGCGATAACCGACTATTACCCTTGGCCCGAAGACTTAAGTGATGACGCGAGAAAGATGGTGCGTGAAGGCAAACGTGTTCTAGAGTATTTAGAGAATGCCATTGATCGGAATCCTTCGAATTCGGCTGTATGTTTCCCTACATTGAATGGTTTCGCCACCAAATACCGTGACGACGGCAATTTTTATAACGATAGAAGTGAATTTAAGTTTTCTCTCCGTGCCTATTTTGTAAGTGCATTGTCTATTGCTAACAATGATGGGATGGGTATCAATATCCCTTGCTTCGGAATTTTTCATGATGAAGAGAAAGAAACCGAAGCGGTTACGTTGCGCGGCGTAACGAGTACGGTTTACGAGCCTATTCTGCCTGAGCTGTTCTCCTTGCTAAGGAATCGAAGCATTTTGCAATCGAAAGATTTGAATGTTTCTGAATGGCCGAGAACTTCAATTGATGAGGGTGAGGATTGCGAGTGTGTTGCTGATAGAACCAAGACTATCCCGACATATGATGATTGGAGGCAGCTTGTCGAGCAGACGCCGGCACCTGATGTCGATGAAGTCCTTAATGCCTGTATGCCTGTGGCACCTGAGGCGGTTAAATCGGTGTTGGTTGCATCAACGGCGTGCATACCATCTGGCGCCCCATTGACGATTGATCACATCCGGGCATTACTTGATCAGGAACATCCGCGCTATCAACCTGAGCTGGCGGCGGCTGTTGAGACGTGGTGTTCATTTGAAGTTGATCCTATGGTGAAGGACCGCACGCCTAAGGATGAAATTAAATCGCGGCTTAAGGATTGGGATAAAGGCAAACCGCTTAGTACGACGGCGTTGGAACGTATAGCTATAGTCGTGAATTGGGAGAAGACGCCTGCTAAAAATTAAGGGTTCAGAGACATACCCTTATGTTGATTAGGCACTCATTGAAAAGGTGAGTGCCTTTTTTATTGTCAAAATAATAAAAAGGTGCTTTCCTTTTATGGTGATGCAAAAGGTGAGTGCGTTCCTTTTTTATTGGTTTATTTTGGTAAGGTTTCTTCAGTCCTTCCGAGTGCGTAAGGATTGCTACGGAATCCGGCACGAGGGTTCTAGACAATGAAAAGGCTTTTCCATGGAACATAAAGTTTCTGCCCACATTCAGGCCGAACCGACTGAAATCCCTGATTCGATGAAAGCGGATCTTGATCGATTTGCAGGCCGCTTTGTACTTAGCGCTGCAGATGGCTGTAAAGCCCTCGGCATCAGCAAAACGAAGTGGTTTGAACTTCGCAAGGCAGACCCTACATTTCCCCGCCCGTTTCGTATTGGCGCAGCCGTTCGTTATCGCGTAACTGATTTGGTCGCCTGGATGAATGCTCAGGCAAAGGTAGAAGAGGTGGCGTAATGAAACCTCGTTCAATTCCTACTGCCGACGATACGGTTATTCATCATGTGCAGATTGCAGACGGTATTTGCCGCCTTTCGTTGTTTTCTTGGGCGCGGGCAAATGGGCTTAAGTATGTCGGCGTGACACGTTCGTTTCATCGCCTGATGTTGCGCATTCCCAGCCTCTCCGAGCACGTTGAGAGCGTGCGCCGTGCAAACATTTATGGCGGTCCGATCTTCAAAGACTACTTGCTAGACGCTGTAGCTTGCCTTGTTTGGCTCTATTGGCGTGAGAACGGCAGGCGCCTTCCCTGGGTTTTATTAGAGGAGACGGCTCATGCTTAATCACAAACCAAAAGAGGCCGTTGTTAGTGCTTTCGTTCGTGTCCGTGGAAAGTCTGCGAACAATAGCGCCTCTGAATCCGGCCTCGGACATGAGCATAACGCACAGGCTTATTGCATCCTGGCTAATCGATCCGCTAATATGTCCGTGCCTTGCCGCAAGTCGGTAAGGCGCGAGTGTGGAAGCTCGCTTAGTTCTAGGCGGATGACCGCCGCGCTGCGTTTTGCTCGCGGCGTTTTCTTTGGCGGTTATCTCATGGCCTACGCGTCTCTTACGGGCGGGGCCGTGCTTGAGGCTTTGCGCCTGCCGTTTCCTAGAACACGGTCTTCCAACTTGCACGGCACCGCTCGCCACACTTTGGAAGGTGTGAAGCGGCTCCCTCAATTTGTTCTAGGAGCCTAGGCTATGAATTCTCATGCCATACAAGGCGGCAAAGTATCTGCCGTAAATACCTTCAATTCCCGTTGTGCCGAAGCTCTGGCGCAACACACCTTCAAATCTTCCGATTTTCTCAAGGGAAGCGATTTCGCCGCAAATCGACCGTTCGGCTTCATTCTTAACGCACTGAGTTCCAATGACCCAGAGGGCGTGGGCGCAATCGATAGCGACCTGCGTACGCTTGTTAATGATGTCGCTGACGGCATGAATTACATAGCTTCCGTTCTGGAAGCCCCAGCCGACGCAAGCCAAAAGGTTGATTCCCTCTCCCCAGAACAATCCCGCGGGCTCGGCGCAATTGTCGGATTGCTTGCCGATACGCTCTTGCTAGTTTCGGCCGCAAGCGTTCAGCGTGAAGACGCGCGGGCACACCTGCTAAAAAATCGGGGGTGAAAACATGAAAAATGAATATGAATGCCGACACGGGGAACCGCGTCAAGGCAGGGGGCAGGCCGTCCCTAAAGAGCCTCAATCAAGCGCCATTGACCTTAACGGAATCAAAGGGTTTGCATTGGTTGATTGCATCAACGCGTGTTTCTCAGGAGACCTCTCCGCCATTGTTTCGATAGCTCCGAGCCTGAGGCGTCTTGATGTTCAAGTCTCTGCGTTGCGTGCTGTGCTGATGCAGTTCAGCGCCCAAAGAAGCGCCAAAGCGGCCGCCATATCGACCGCAGAAACGCATGTGTGCGCGCTCATGCAGGAGCTTAAGGACATTGCCGACGCTCTCCATGCGGTACACGCCGTAGCCGAGTTCTCTTTGCGAAAGGGGGCTCGGTGATGACACAAAAGCTCTATTCAACTCCGATTGATGCCTGCACTGCCGCGGGCGTTGAGTATCCCTGTCGTGGCTTATTGCCTGGTCCGTGGAATGTCTCTAAGGCTTTCGACGGCAAGCGTTGGAAGCAAGGTGCCGGACGCGTCCGCATGTTCTCTGATGGGACCGGCGGCGTCGTTTGGAACTGGATCACGGGTGAGGCCGTGTTTTGGTTTGACGATGCAGGGAAGAAACTCACGAAAGCCGAACGGGATTCACTGATGAGGCGTGCCGCAATTGAGCGTCGCAAGTGGGATGAGGAACAGGCGCGCCGTTGGGCGGAGGTTGCAGCCTTTGCGTCGCAGTTGCTGAAACAGGCGGCGCCGGTGATTGAGCATCCTTACTTAAATCGAAAGCACGTCAAGGCCGTTTCTGGCTTGTTCGTGATGGATGCCGTCGACATTCAGCGTGAGTTCGATCGTTTCTATCAGGAGACGCCGCGCCGACTTATGGACTGCAAGACGAATCGCCCCATGACGGGATCAGTGCTGATGGTGCCGCTTTATCGCAGTGTGCATGCCACCGTGCCGAGTTCGATTGAATGTATCTCAGAAAACGGGGGTAAATACGCGCTCCCTGAGGCACAAGCCAAAGGCGCCTTTTGGCTTCCTGAGAGCGTTCGCCTCTCGAATCAATCCGTTGGGCGTATCGGTATTGCTGAGGGCATAGCGACAGCATTAAGCATTTCTCAAGTGCTCGGCTTTCCGTGTGTTGCCGCTCGCTACTGCGGAAATTTGAGTGCGGTAGCGCAGACGCTGCGCAATTACTTCCCTGGCGCTCATATCGAGGTCTGCGGCGATCGGGGAAACGGCGAAGAAGATGCTCGATGTGCGGCAGAAGCGGTAGGCGGCAAGCTCCGCATTCCCTCATTTAGCAGTGTCTTGATTCAGAAATTTAAGGCCATAACTGGCGGTAATCAACCGACCGATTGGAACGATCTTTTTATTGCTGCGGAGGAACTATGACTGCCGTAACTATGCAAGAAAAAACCTCGGCGCCGGTGAGCGTCGAGGTCACAAAAGATATTGTTGTAGCGAACATTGTAAAGCCTGCTTCGACCAAAGAAAAGCCAAAGAGCGCGGGCGTACAGGCGTTCGAGGAGGCGGGAGAAGTCAATCAACCAACCGGTTTGATAGAGAACGAAGACGGCTCTAAGGCTTTCATGCTTGCTAATGGTGATGCTTATTCATTCGGCCCGTTAGGCGTTTTCTTCACTCGGCGGGAAGGCTCTCCGATGCCGGTTTGCGGACCTCTTGAAGTGGTTGCAAAGGTGCGTTCGTCAGAGGGGGATGATTGGCGGCTTGCGCTGAAATGGATTGATCAAGATGGCAATTTCCGGCAAGGCACAATTCCGTGCTCGGTATTGATGAAAAGCCCTGCTCAGGTGGTTGCATATCTGGCCGACAATGGGCTTGAAATTCGTCATGCCATTAATTCTCAAGGGGGGAGCGCCTTTATCGTCAACTTTCTTAATCGCTTCCCAGTGCGAGCGCGTGTGTTGGGTGTTGATCATCATGGCTGGGTGAATCATGGTGAAGCGTTCTCGATTCCTCGCCTGGGAATCATGGGCAAGAGTGAGACAAACGGGATTATCTATACGGGAGATCCGAAGAGCGAGCCTGTCTATGAGGAAAGGGGGACGCTGACTGACTGGAAAGAAAAGATCGGTACGCCCGCTATGTTCTCAAGCCGGATAGGGTTCGCAATCTGCCTCGGCTTCGCGGCGCCGCTTTTGGAATTCACAAGCGAAGAATCTGGCGGCTTTCATTTCTACGGAGAATCCTCCAAAGGAAAAAGCACTTGCGCCCGTGCGTTGTGCTCGCTTTGGGGGCCGGCTAATGAACGAGGAGAAATGGGAACCTGGCGTACTACCGACAACGGGCTTGAAAGCGCCGCCTCTGCGCATACGCATCTACCGTTGATTCTGGATGAGATTGGGCAGGCATCCCCCGCGTTGCTTCAGTCGATTATCTACATGCTCGGTAATGAACGCGGGAAAGGCCGTGCAACAAAGGGTTTGGAGGCGCGGCGCGTACTGACCTGGCGGCTTCTGTTCCTTTCCACCGGAGAGGAGACCATAGAAGACTATGCGGCAAAAGCTCCTGGGAAAAAAGGCTCGCCCAAGGAAGGCGTAAAAATGCGCATGGCTGATATCCCTGCGGCGGCAGGCGGTCCCGAATTCGGCGTGTTTGATGGTGAATTTGATCCGACGAAAACAAAGGATGAGCGTTTAACGCTTGCCGCTCAATACGCCAATCAGATCAATACCGCGACAAAGTCAGAAGCCTATGGCACGGCGGGACCGGCGTTCATTCGGGCGTTGATTGCTCATATTGCGGCTATTGGTGTGTCGCAGTTTGAAAGCAACTTGCGGGAGCAGATGAGCGATTGGGTGAATAAGCACTGCGGGACGAAAGATACTCAAATCGTTCGCGTTGCTAGACGCTGCGCATTGATTGCGAAAGCGGGTGAGCTAGCTATTCGCTTTGGTGTTCTGCCCTGGCCGGCGGGCATGGCCTCAGAGTTTGCGGCCAAGTGCTTCAAAGCATGGCGCGCCGAATACAAGACCGCAGAAATGCAGGATCGCGAGCGCGTTCTATTCGTCGTGGAGAAGATCAGTGCGAACCGTGGGCGTTTTGCGCTTCAGCGGCCTGGCAGTGAAACACTGATTCAGGCGGCTTCGGCCCTTCCCTGTATGGGTGTGTTGAAAGTAACCATTGAAGATATCCCCACCGAAGCATTTATCAACCGCACATTGTTTGATGCTGAGTTATGTCCGGTCGGGGATGTGCCAAAGGTTGTGCTTAGTGCATTAGCTAAACAAGGACTGCTGAAACAAAACGATCGAAGTCATCCATACATGTTCAAAGCATCTGGCCCGCAGGGGAAGATGATTGCCCCGCATCTGTCAGGAGCTCGATGCGTTTATATGGTGATGCCGGTTGTTGAATCTTCGGGCAATAGTGCTTAAAGCCATCTGATCAGCCCGTCGCGGGGAATGTTCCTGCGGCGGGTTTTCATATGTTTATGAAATTTAAAGAAATTCCCGAAATTCCCAAGAATTCCCAAAGGCAAATTGCCTGCGAAGCCTACTCGCAGTAAGCATTCCCAAAATTCCCAAAATTCCCACGATGAAATCGCTTCGCCAGGTCTGTTCAGACAAGGGGATGCATATGACTGAAGAACAAAAGATGAAGCCTCCTAGTGGCTTGGAACGGCAGGAAGCCGTTCAAGAGGCTTATGAGGAGCGAGCGGCAATACTTGAATTCGACGCCGGCATGAGCCGAGAGGAAGCCGAAAAGGAGGCCCGCAAACTAACCGGCTATGAAGGTTGGTGAGGCAAATTCCATCTAATCAGCCCGTCGCGGGGAATGTTCCTGCGGCGGGTTTTCATATGTTTATGAAATTTAAAGAAATTCCCGAAATTCCCAAGAATTCCCAAAGGCAAATTGCCTGCGAAGCCTACTCGCAGTAAGCATTCCCAAAATTCCCAAAATTCCCACGATGAAATCGCTTCGCT
>NZ_QNRV01000002.1:99355-175428 GCF_003315195.1 Sutterella wadsworthensis
AAATTCCCAAGAATTCCCAAAGGCAAATTGCCTGCGAAGCCTACTCGCAGTAAGCATTCCCAAAATTCCCAAAATTCCCACGATGAAATCGCTTCGCTAGGTCTGTTCAGAGGGGCTTGAAATGGGTATTAGCCGGCTGATGGTAAAGATTGATGATTCTCATCGTGAGCGTGTCGACGATTGAAAGTTCTGGCAGGCTCTAATATGTCATTGAGGGTTCATGGCGGTGCGCCCTAGGCGGGGTTTGTGTTATTCTCCGGCACCTGAAAGCGCGACAAGGTGAGCTGTATTCGCGCTTCCTAGCCTTTCGTTTTTAGTACACAAGAAGGTACACGGAAACGATGGTTTCTTGAGATTTCCATAAATATCAAGTGGCGCGTGTCCCTGTCGCGGGACCATTTTTATCAAGCCGCTTCGCCCTTTCGGCGGGCGGCTTTTTGCTTGTTCAGGATTCAAGCTATGAAAGTCCCCGTTCAAGTGCTTGTGCATCAGAAGACTCGCACGCTCGAACTTATTTATCAAAATAATGCTCGTGCGGTTTTTCCCTTTGAGTTTCTGCGTGTGTTTTCTCCGTCTGCTGAAGTTCAGGGGCACTCTCCTGACGAAGCTGTTCTGCAAGTAGGAAAGGCGGAAGTGGGATTGAAAGGAGTAGAGCCCGTGGGACAGTATGCTCTCAGGCTTCTCTATGACGATGGTCACGATTCAGGCGTCTACAGTTGGGACTATTTTGAGAAGCTTGATCATGAGCGTGATGTGCTTTGGCAGAAATACCTTGAAGAACTAGAAAAAGTGGGTGCTTCACGCGATCCTCATGATCCTAGAAATGCTCCTTTTGTGACAAAAAATAGACCTCCGCACGGTGGCTGCGGACATGCCTAATCCCTCAATCATTTGAAGATAAAATGACGGATAAATCGAAAAAAAACGTGAGTGAAGCGGAAAAACAAATTGATTTTGGGTTCATTAAAGTTGAAGAAGCCAAAAAAGAAGAGAAGGTTCGTGAGGTTTTTGATAGTGTGGCCCCGAAGTACGATCTAATGAATGACATACTCAGCTTTGGTATGCATCGTGGTTGGAAGCACCGTTGCATTCGAGAGGCGGAAGTCACTCGGGGCATGAAGCTACTGGATATCGCAAGCGGGACCTGTGATCTGGCAATTGCTTTTGCACATCGGACAAATGCAGAAAATATTACCGCTACCGATATCAACTATGAAATGCTCAGCTATGGCCGTCAACGTTTGGAACAATTAGGCCTCAATTGTCAGGTGATACAGGCAGACGCTGAACATCTTCCTTTTGAAGACAATGCGTTCGATCGTGTGACGGTGTCTTTTGGCATCCGTAATATGACTCACAAGGATCGTGCTTTGGCTGAGATGCTCCGCGTACTCAAACCGGGTGGAAAGCTTTTGGTGCTTGAATTTTCCAAGTGTGCTCCTCTCTTAAAGCCTTTTTACGATTTTTACTCGTTTCACTTCATGCCCTGGTTGGGAGGAAAAATTGCAGGAGATGCTGATTCTTATAGATATTTAGCTGAATCTATTCGCATGCACCCTGATCAGCCAACCTTTGCAAATCTAATGCGATCAGTCGGGTTTTCTCGTGTGAAGTGGCACAATCTGACTTTCGGAGTTTGCGCGCTCCACATCGGTATCAAGCCATAAAAATGCGCTCTTAGCGATCGGATTCCCCGATTGATCCCCTGCGGCGAGAGACCCGTCGCATCGACTTCTCAAAGGAAAAGTTAATGAAGAATCTCATCGCAGCCCTCGTCGTCTGTGTAGCCCTTGCTACCACGTCGTTCGATGCTGATGCAGCTAAACGCTTCGGCGGTGGAGCAAGTTTTGGCAAGGCCGCTCCCACCTTCTCGCAGCGTGCTCCGACAGCTGCTCCGGCGGCGCCTTCAGCACAGCCTAGAGCTAATCAAGCTCAGCCCAAGGCGGCTCCGGCACCAACACCAGCACAAAAACCATCCATGATGCGCAGTGTGCTTGGTGGTATCGCTGCAGCGCTTGGCATTACTGCACTCTTGAGTCTTCTCGGTATTAATGGTGCAGGGATTTCCAGTCTGATTACTGGTTTACTGCTTGCAGTTGTGGTCTTTTTTGTTGTGCGCATGTTCCTGATGCGCCGTCGTCCTCAAACTGCAGGTGGCCCAGCTGGATCCAATCCGTTTGACCAACAGCGTCAGACTGATATGGAGCAGACTATGCAGCGCGAGTCGAATTCTGCTCCCCAGCAAAACTGCCAACAGTCGCAGGGGGGTGTTCGTAGCGGCAGTCTCATGGATCAATTAATGGGAGGCGCTGCTTCGGAATCTTCCAGCACTGCCGAGAGCTCCGGACTTGTCGATGTGACGCCTGTAGATTTTGATCGTGAAGGATTCTTGAAGACGGCCCGCGACAACTACCTAAAGCTTCAACAAGCCTGGGATACAGGTAATGTGATAGAGATTTCTGACTTCACGTCAAATGAAATTTTTACTGCCGTGACGCATCAGTTGCGTGAGCGCAAGGGTGAGGTTTACCACACCGAAGTGAAAACTTTGGAAAATGAACTCCTTGGCATCGCTCAGCAGGACGGTACCTACTATGCAAGTGTTCGCTTCTCTGGTTCGCTTGTCGTAAATGGAGAACCTGAAACCTTTGATGAAATCTGGGTGCTTGAAAAACCTGTGACAGGGACTGGTGGTTGGCTTCTATGTGCCATTCGCCAAAACGAATCTAGTGCACAGGCATAAAGTTGAATTATTGTCGACAATAAGCGATCGGATGGTCGGCATAAAATAGCATACAGGGCCATAAACGCTTTCCAGAACTTATTGTTAACTAGTTGAATGCACTGCATTTTTTAGCGAATGCAGTGCATTTTTTTTGATCTCGATAAAGTCTTGCCCGATTCCTGACTTCAGGGAATACATTAGGGGGCATGAGAGGCGCGTATTTGGGGTGTGAAACCTAAAATGCGCGAGAAATAAATCTTACGGTTTTCCGTTCAACGTCGTTTTTATAAGGATTAGGAAGAGATGACGCTGACTGGTTTTGTCCTGCTCTATATCGTTGCTACGATTGCTATCGGTGTTATTGCAGCGACTCGTGTCAAGAACACGAGTGACTTTGCTCTCGCCGGCCGCAGCCTCCCGCTGCCTATGGTCATTACGGCAACTTTTGCGACATGGTTCGGCTCAGAAACGATTCTTGGGCTTCCTGGACGCTTCATTGAAAGCGGAATTGCCGGGGTGATCGAAGAGCCTTTTGGGTCAGGCATGGCACTGATCCTGGTGGGTACGTTTTTTGCTCACAAACTCTATAAGCAGAACATCCTTACGCTTGGTGACTACTATCGTGATCGTTACGGGCGCTCTGTAGAGTTGCTTTGTTCAGTCGCGATTGTTATCAGTTACCTTGGCTGGGTAGGCGCTCAAGTAACGGCGCTTGGTCTAGTCATTAATCTGATCACTGAAGGCGCAGTCTCGATGACCACCGGTATGGTGATTGGGGCGGCTGTGGTATTGGCTTATACGATGGTCGGCGGCATGTGGTCGGTAGCGATGACGGACTTTGTGCAGATGATAGTCATCGTTGTAGGTCTTGTTGCCATCCTGTGGTTTGCGACCGACCTTGCTGGCGGCATGGATAAGGTTGTCGACTATGCCCGCGGACGCGACCTCTTTCACGCATTTCCTGAACCCACGACCACTGGCTGGCTCTTTTGGATTTCAGCTGCGATGACGATGATGATCGGTTCAATTCCTCAGCAAGACGTTTTTCAGCGCGTCATGTCTGCAAAGAATTTGCCGACGGCAGTTGCAGGTCCCATCCTTGGGGGATCGTTTTACATTCTTTTTGCTTTCGTGCCGATGTTCATCGTTGTTGCCGCCATTCTTGTAATGCCGGATGCCGCTGAAAAGATGTTGTCTGAGGATCCGCAGCAGCTTCTTCCGACGCTCGTGCGCGATTACATGCCGATGTGGCTGCGTGTAGTATTTTTCGGTGCTGTGCTCTCGGCTGTTATGTCGACGGCCTCTGCGACGATGCTGGCTCCATCCACAATTTTTGTTGAGAATGTGCTTCGTCACTTTATGAAAATCGACGATCGCAATATGCTTCGAGCCATGCGCCTCTCCGTCGCTGTTTTCGCTGTTTGCGTTCTATCCTATTCGATCGCGCTTGAGGGGGCAGCTATTTATGACATGGTGGCAATGGCTTATCAGTTTCCGGTTGTAGGAGCTTTCTGGCCGCTCGTTTGCGGACTTTATTGGAAGAAGGCTACGCGTCTGGGCTGCTACATTTCGATTTTCCTTGGTAGCGCAGTCTGGGTGGTGCTTACCTGGTCAGCTTTAGGTGAAGTGTTTCCGAATGTCTTGGGTGGCTTTATTGCTGCTGGCTTCGGTATGGTTGTGGGGTCTTTGCTTCCGACCGCCGACAATAAAAAGTTTTTAGCTGAGCGCCATCGCAATCTCATGAGTCGTCCGGTTGATGCGGAGGTTGGTCGCGGTCGCCTTCCTGCAGTTGTGACGGTTTCAGCCTCGATTTGATCATTCAAGGCTTTCTTTTACGAGTGATTGGAAGGGCTCTGCTTCGGCAGAGCCCTTCGTTCGTTAGAATTCGCTCCATTCATACAGTCTGGGATTCATCATGAACGTAGTTGTTCTCGCTGCAGGTAAAGGCAAACGTATGCACTCTAGTTTGCCCAAAGTGCTTCAGGCGCTTGCTGGGCGCCCGCTGCTTGACCATGTACTTGATGCCACGGCGGGCTTAGCCGATCATCCGCGAGTGGTTGTGATTGGGCATGCTGCTGATATCGTGAGAAAGCATTACGAGGGCCGCACAGATATCGTCTTTGCATTTCAGCAGGAACAGCTAGGTACGGGGCATGCACTTATGCAGGCGCTGGCAGCAATTAACCCCGAAGATCCCTTGACGCTGGTCTGTTTGGGGGACGTACCATTGTTATCCCAAAAGACGCTGATGGCCATGGCTGAGGCGGGAGCTGATGGCAGTTTAGTATTACTAACAGTAGAGCTTTCGGATCCAACAGGATATGGACGCATTGTGCGCAATGCTTCAGGTGCCGTAGCTTCAATCGTTGAGGAAAAAGATGCTTCCTCCGAAGAAAAACGAATTTGTGAAGTGAATACCGGCATCATGTGCCTCCCGACAGCTCATCTTGCTGATTGGCTCAGTCGTCTGAAAAATCAAAACGCTCAAGGGGAGTACTACCTTACCGATGTGATTGGTCTCGCCTTTAATGACGGCGTGTCGATTACAACAGTCCATCCAGAGCATGTCTGGGAGGTCGAAGGAATCAACTCCAAATCACAGCTTGCACGGCTTGAAAGGGTGTGGCAGCGAGTGCAGGCTGAACGACTTCTTGAGGCCGGTGTGACGATTATTGACCCCGATCGATTCGATTTGCGCGGTGAACTCACTTGCGGACAAGATGTGGAAATCGATGTGAATGTCGTCTTTGAGGGACGAGTCGTGATTGGCAGCAATGTAAAGATTGGTGCCAACTGCGTCATCAGGGATGCCCAGATAGCCGATGGTGTACAGATTCTTCCGTTCTGCCACATTGATGGTGCATCAGTAGGGACGGGAAGCCGAGTGGGTCCATACTCTCGCCTTCGCCCTGGCGCCAAACTCCTGGGAGAAAACCACATTGGTAACTTCGTTGAGGTGAAAAAGTCTGTGGTGGGGCTTTCAAGCAAAGTGAACCATCTCACTTATATCGGAGACGCTTCAATCGGCGAACGCGTCAACATTGGAGCGGGGACTATTACCTGTAATTACGATGGCGTAAATAAATTTCGCACTGAGATCGGTGATGATGCCTTTATTGGTTCAGGTACTGAACTTGTCGCTCCTGTCTTGGTTGGTGCTGGTGCCACAGTGGGGGCGGGCACAACAGTGACGCGTTCTGTTCCTGCAGGCAAACTGGTGGTTGGCCGTGCGAGGCAGATAGTGGTGGAAGGGTGGACTCGCCCGGTGAAAAAGAACTGATTGAATTGTGGGAGAAGACATATGTGTGGCATTGTGGCTGCGGCAGCTCGTCGTAACGTCGTTCCGTTGCTTATTGAAGGGTTGCGGCGATTGGAGTATCGGGGTTATGACTCCTGCGGCATAGCCACCGTTGGCGATGATGGGCTCCGCCGCGCACGTTCAACTCAGCGAGTTGCCGAATTAGCGCGACAGGCTAAAGAACTCAATGCTCCGACAGGGATTGCACATACGCGATGGGCCACTCATGGAGCACCAGAAGTCTGCAATGCTCACCCCCACTTTTCCCGTGGACTCATCGGTCTCGTGCACAACGGCATTATTGAAAATTACGAGTCCATTCGAGAGCGTTTGAAGAATCTCGGCTATGACTTCACCAGTCAGACGGATACAGAGATGATTGCCCATCTCATTCATTCGAACTATCAAGGTGATCTGCTTGAAGCCGTAAAAAAAAGTGTGCTTGAACTTGCCGGCAGTTACGCGATTGCAGTTATTTGCAAGGATGAGCCTCATCGAGTCGTTCTGGCTCGTCAGGGTTCTCCTCTTGTAGTAGGTATTGGCAATGGTGAAATGTTTGCAGCTTCAGATGCTATGGCTGTAGCTGGTATCACTGACCGAATTTTGTATCTCGCAGAGGGTGATGTCTGTGAAATTACACCGGATGCTGTAGATGTTTTCGCTCGAAATGGGAGCGAATTTATGTCGGTTGAACGTCCGGTGCGCACAGTTCAGGCCTATTCCCACGCAGTGGATCTGGGACCTTATCGCCATTACATGCAAAAAGAGATTTTCGAGCAGCCTCGTGCCATCAGCGATACGCTCGAAGGCGTTGCCGGCATTACGCCTAAACTCTTTGGATCAGAGGCCGAGACGGTTTTCACTGGTGTGAAACGTCTGCTTTTCCTGGCTTGCGGTACTTCTTATTACGCTGCGCTGACGGCAAAATATTGGATTGAGGCTATTGCGGGACTTCATTGCGATGTTGAGATTGCAAGCGAGTATCGCTACCGTATTTCTGTGCCAGATCCGGACACATTAGTGATAACGATTTCACAGTCTGGAGAGACGGCTGATACATTGGCGGCGCTTCGTCATGCTGCCGAGTTGGGAATGACAAAGTCCCTGACGATTTGCAACGTTGCTACATCGGCTATGGTGCGCGAGAGTCGCCTTGCTTATGTGACGCGTGCTGGTGTAGAAGTCGGTGTTGCGTCAACAAAGGCGTTTACTACTCAACTTACGGCTATCTATCTCTTGGCGCTGACTCTCGCCAAACTCAATGGCCGACTCACGCCAGAGGACGAAGAAAGAGAACTTAAGGCTTTGCGCCATGTTCCTGCAGCGTTGGGAGCTGTACTTGCTCTTGAGCCTCAGGTGATTGATTGGGCTGAAAGATTCGCGCGGAAGGAGCACGCTCTTTTCCTCGGACGAGGCATGCATTATCCGATTGCCTTGGAAGGTGCTTTGAAACTAAAGGAAATCAGCTATATCCACGCAGAGGCGTATCCAGCAGGTGAATTAAAGCACGGCCCATTGGCACTCGTGGATGAGGATATGCCGGTTGTAACGGTCGCGCCGAATGATCGGCTTCTGGAGAAACTTAAAAGCAACATGCAGGAAGTCCGTGCCCGAGGGGGCGAACTGTATGTTTTTGCCGATGGGGATAGCAACATCACCTCTGAGGAAAGAGTGCACGTCATTCGTTTGCCGGAAAATTACGGCATGCTCTCTCCTATTCTGCACGTCGTACCGCTCCAATTGTTGGCCTATCATGCCGCTCTCGTTTGCGGGACGGATGTCGATAAACCAAGGAATCTCGCTAAGAGCGTGACAGTGGAATAAGCTGGTTGGAATTCAAAGAAAGACCCTATTGGAATAAAGAAGTTTCCAAGGGGTCTTTTTTATTGAATTCAAGTTGAAGTTAGCCACCGGCGATGAAAGTTCGGATGCCAGATCCGACGAACTGAACGCCAATACAGATCAGCAGAAACCCCATCAGCTTACCGATGACGAGAGTTCCAGAGGGGCCAAGGCGATTTGAAATGACATCGGAATAGCGCATGATGAACCATGAGAGACTGGTTGCGCACAGAATCGCTAGCGCCGTCCATGCAAAAGCGATAGCCATATCGATATAGCCCGGGAGCTCTGCAATTTCTGTAGAAAATCCGATGACCACAGCGATCGTACCGGGACCCGCGATACCCGGCATGGCAATGGGGAAAAAAGCATAGTCCTCGCGGTCGCGGCGAACAATCGGCGCTTTGTTCGGAGAATTACCTCCAAAAAGCATTTGATAGCCAATCGCTGCGACAACGAGACCGCCTGCAATGCGCATCGCACCGTACGAAATGCCAAAAAACGCAAGCAGTACATTGCCGCAGACAAGACTCACCAGCATGATGGCTGCAGCATAAATGCCAGCCCAATTAGCTTGTTGACGCCGTCTTTCCTCACTCATGCCTTGTGTAAGACTGATGAAGAGAGGCATTTTGGATGGCGGATTCGTGATGGTGATGAGCGAGACGAGACCGCCGAGGAAATATTGAAAATGGAGGGCTTCGAACATGGCTCCGGCTTCCCGGAATAAAGCAACACGGTGTTCAGTTCGCAGAAGCTGACGCCGCTGAGGATGAAGCTTTTGCAAAAAAGTGCAAATAGAGCTTTCAAACTAGGTAATTCTACCTGTGAACGGACTTGGGTTTGGCGAAGAAGCATAAAAGAGGAGTATTAGAAAAACCCCGCATACTGTTTTTGTATGCTATAACTCTGAACTCTTGTTCAAAGTGAACGCATGTTCATTTGCACAAACCAAGTTCCATGGATCAGTCAAGTCGGGTTGAGTTGAGAATGTTGTTGAAACAAAAAACGCTTCATGCTGCGATAGGCCTTGCGCTCAGTGCGGTTGTGCTTTTGACGGGCTGCGAAAAAAATACATTCGTCAGCTCTGCCATCGCCGCAGAGCATCAAATGCCTCCTCAGGAAGTCGTTGTGGTAACGGCTAAGGCCGAACCTCTGCATATTGCGACGGTACTCACCGGTCGGACAAATTCCTACACTGTTGCTGAAGTTCGTCCGCAAGTGAATGGAATCCTGCAGAAGCGTCTTTTTAAAGAAGGGCAGGAAGTGAAGGCTGGTGATCCGCTTTATCAGATTGACCCGGCCATTTATGAAGCTCAGCTGAAAAGTTCAGAAGCTTCGCTTGCGCAAGCGCGCGCTCAGCTTACGCAAGCAGCAGCAGATGCTAAGCGCTCGCGAGAACTTGTGAAAACTAATGCTGTTTCTAAGCAATCTGATGATGCTGCACAGGCAGCCATGAAGACTGCTCAAGCAGCCGTGAAAGCTGCGGAAGCTGCTGTACTGACTGCCAAGATTAATCTTGACTATACGAAGGTTCGCTCGCCTATTTCTGGTCGAGTGTCGCGTTCAGAATTTACGGAAGGCGCGCTGTTGTCGGCTTATCAGACAACTGCTCTTACGACGGTGCAGCAGCTCGATCCGATTTATGTTGATGTGACACAGACTGCCGACGACATGCTTCGCATTCAGCGTGAAATTGCGGCAGGCACGCTTAAGACCGATACTCAGGGAGCTGCTGAAGTAGAGCTTATTCTCTCAGACGGATCGAAATACGCTCAAAAGGGCAAACTCACTTTTACGGATGTACAGGTTGATGAAAGTACTGGCTCTGTGCGTCTGCGTGCTGAATTTGCCAATCCTGACCGTCTTCTGCTTCCAGGTATGTTTGTCCGAGCCAATCTTGTTGAAGGCTTGCGTCCGGACGGGATCCTTGTACACATGCAGTCTGTCATGCGTGATACGCGCGGCAATACTTACGTTTATGTCGTTGATAAGGACAATAAAGTCGAGCGTCGCAATATTGTTGCCACTCAAACGCAAGGCACTTTCTGGATTGTTGATTCCGGTATCCAGGCGGGTGACCGTGTGATCTTTGAAGGTTTTCAACGTACAGCGCCGGGCGCAGTTGTGACCCCAAAAGAATACGATCCCAAATCGGCTCCCGAAGGCAAGCCGCTCTTCTAACCCCGGAGACGCTGATTCATGTTTTCGCGTTTTTTTATTGACCGCCCAGTTTTTTCTTGGGTGATCGCGATCATCATCATGCTAGCCGGTATCCTGTCGATTTCGACGCTGCCGGTGAGTCAGTATCCTCAGATCGCTCCTCCTCAAGTGAGCATCACCGCGACTTATCCTGGTGCATCTGCGAGCACGATTGAAAATACCGTAACGCAGGTGATTGAGCAGAACCTCACAGGGCTCGACGGCTACCTCTATATGCAGTCGACTTCGGATTCCGCGGGGCGCGTAAGTATCACGGTGACATTTGAAACTGGCACCAACCCCGATATGGCGCAGGTGCAGGTGCAGAATAAGATCTCAACTGCTCTTACTTCTCTGCCGCAGGTAGTTCAACAGCTCGGCGTCACGATTCAGAAGACCTCTGCCAATTTCTTGATGGTGGTTGGTTTTGTGAGTAAGGACCCGTCTATCAAGACGGCTGACTTGGGCGACTTCCTGACCTCGAACATTCAGGAACCGCTTGCGCGTGTGAGCGGTGTGGGTGAAGCTCAAGTATTTGGTGCGTCTTATGCCATGCGCGTCTGGCTTGATCCGGACAAACTTGTTAAGTACAAGCTCAATCCGTCAGATATTACGTCGGCGATCAGCGCACAAAACATGCAGGTTTCGACCGGCAGTCTTGCTGCACAGCCGACTGACGGCAAGCAGGAGTTTACGGCGACTATTTCTTCATCGAGTTTGCTTGAGACTCCCGAAGATTTCCGCAATATTCTCTTAAAGGTGACAGAGGAAGGCGCAAATGTCTATTTGCGTGACGTTGCCGAAGTAAAACTGGATCAGAAGGACTACATAGCGTTGGGTACTTTCAACGGCTATGCAGCCTCGGGTATGGCCATCAAGCTGGCTTCTGGTTCGAACGCTTTGGAAACGCAGGCTGCGGTACTGAAACGAGTAGAGGAATTGAAGAGTTTGATGCCTCAAGGCGTTGAGGTCGTCGTTCCTTTCGATACGACGCCTTTCGTTCGCGCGGCTCTGCATGAAGTGGTGAAGACGCTGATTGAGGCCATTATTCTGGTGGTCTGCGTTATGTTCCTCTTCCTGCAGAATTGGCGTGCAACGATCATTCCGACGATCGCTGTGCCAGTTGTGCTTCTGGGCACCTTCGGCACGCTTGCTGCTACGGGGTTCTCAATTAACATGCTGACGATGTTCGCCATGGTGTTGGCAATTGGTCTGTTGGTTGACGACGCTATTGTGGTAGTGGAGAACGTCGAACGTGTGATGCGTGAGGACGGAACAGATCCGCACACCGCAACAGTGAAATCAATGGGGCAGATTACTGGGGCATTGGTTGGCATTGCAATGGTGCTGTCAGCTGTGTTTATCCCGATGGCCTTCTTTGGCGGATCTACCGGCGTGATTTATCGGCAGTTCTCGATCACCATTGTTTCTGCAATGGTGCTTTCCGTCATCATTGCACTGACATTGACGCCGTCGCTTTGCGCCAAGATCTTGAAGCCCATTGACCATGATGAGCATATGGGCAAAGGTGGGTTCTTTGGATGGTTTAACCGCGGCTTTGAAGCGCTTACTTTTGCAGTGCGCGACGGTGTAGGCGGATTTATTCATCATCCGCTGCTGCTCGTCGTCTGTTATGCACTCGTTGTGGGGGGCATGGTTTGGGGCTTCATGAAAACTCCAACGGCCTTCATGCCGGGTGAGGATCAGGGTGTAGCGCTGATGCAGGTGCAATTGCCGCAGGGCGCGACGATGGAACGTACGGATCACGAAGTGACTCGTATCCAGAAATTCTTGGAAAAAACGGAGTCCCGCGATATAGATTCGTTCTTCGCCGTGCGCGGGTTCTCGTTCGCAGGTTCCGGACAAAACATGGCCTTGGGCTTCGTTAAGCTCAAGGACTGGAGTGCTCGACCCAATGACGATCAGAGCGTACTTGCTATTCAGCGACGCGCGATGGGCGCATTCATGATGTCTCCTGAATTCAAGAATGCCAGCAGCTTCCTTTTCCCATTGCCAGCAGTGCCGGAATTGGGCGTCGCAGACGGCTTTGATTTCTATATTCAAGACGAAAAAGGCGCTGGTCATGCCAAGATGATGGAGCTGCGCAATAAGTTTCTTGCGGCTGCAAATCAGGACCCTCGTCTGACGATGGTTCGTCACAACGGTATGGACGATACGGCGCAGATGCATCTGAAGCTCGACAACGAGAAGCTTTCGGCCTACGGACTTGATATTGCTACAGTCAACTCCGCGCTTTCTACGGCGTTGGCCGGCAGTTACGTCAACGACTTCCTTGATCGTGGTCGTATTAAAGAAGTGTGGGTCCAAGGTGTGCCATCTTCACGCATGCAGCCTGTAGATTTGAATCGCTGGCACATTCGTAACAGCAAGGGTGAGATGGTTCCACTCTCGACTATTGCTGAAGTCGAATGGAACTATTCGAGTCCTCGTCTGGAGCGTTTCAATGGTTTGGCGGCTTTGAATATTCAGGGTAGTCCTGCTGCTGGTGTGTCTTCTGGTGAGGCGATGCAAGCTATTGAAGAGATAGCCGCAAAGGTATTCCCTGAAGGATATTCAATTGCATGGAACGGCGTTTCTTATCAAGAACGTCAGGCTGGCTCGCAGGAAGCAGCGCTTTATGCCATTTCGCTTCTCGTGGTGTTCCTCTGCTTGGCGGCTCTTTATGAAAGTTGGTCAGTGCCTATTGCCGTGCTTCTGGTAATTCCTTGCGGTATCGTCGGTGCTCTGGGGCTCACACTGTTCCTTGGCATGAATAACGATGTTTACTTCAAGGTTGGCATGCTGACAACGATGGGGTTGGTGTCTAAGAACGCTATTCTGATCGTTGAGTTTGCTAAGGAGCTGGTTGCCGCAGGGGAAGACGTGGTAAAAGCTGCTTTGCATGCTGTCGAACTGCGCCTGCGCCCGATTTTGATGACTTCGCTTGCTTTCGGGCTGGGGGTGCTGCCGTTGGCTATTGCGCACGGTGCTGGCTCCGGCGCGCAAAATGCCATTGGTGTGGGCGTGCTTGGCGGGATGATCACGGGCACGATCCTTTGCGTGGCTTTGGTACCGGCATTCTTTGTCTTCGTGACGCGTATCGCGCATCGCATCTCCGGCGGGCCTAATGCGCCGGTGAAGACGGTACAGGCCTGATACCTCTGACTTCGGAGTGCGGCGGCTTTAACAGCAGCCGCACTCACAGAGCAAAATGTAAGAAATTCCTGTCTGTGACAGAAGGTGAATACAAATGAAGAAGATGCTGTCTCTTATGCCACTGGCGGCGGCACTTGCCCTTGCGGGTTGTGTGAATTTGGCGCCAGACTATGAGCGTCCGGAAGCGCCTGTAGCGCAAGCCTGGCCAGAAGGTGAGTCTTACGCTAATAGTGAATTGAAGCGCGAAGAGCTGCCTAAATGGCAGACCTTCATTCAGGACGATCGCTTGAAAAAAGTCATTGAGCTTGCGCTTTCCAATAACCGCGATTTGCGCATCGCCGCGCTCAATGTTGAGAATGCGCGTGCACTTTACGGCGTGCAGCGTGCGGATCTTTTCCCAACAGTCGCTGCTGCAGCTTCCAATGCAACAACGCATCGCGAATCGACGGACTCCACAACGCATGCCTATTCGGCAGATTTGGCAATGGCAAGTTATGAAATTGACTTCTTTGGTCGAGTTCGTAATTTGACGGAGCAGGCGCTTCAAACATACTTGCAGTCAGAAGATGCGCAGCGTACGACGCAGGGTACATTGGTTTCAGAAGTAACGCTGGCGTGGTTGACTCTTGGCGCCAACCGCGAACAGCTTGCCTTACAGAAAGAAACGCTTGCCAGCCAAGAGGAAAGCTTCCGTTTGGTGGGAGAAAGTTACAAATATGGTGCTGCGAGCCGCCTCGATTACGAGCAAGCTCGCACAACAGTGGCGAGTGCCAGAGCTGCGATTACTACCTATGTTCGCGCAGTGGCGCAAAGCAAAAATGCACTCGAACTGCTCGTGGGCTCTAAAGTTCCTGATGAGTTACAGCCCTCTGGGGTAGAGCTCGCCGCAACTCTTCCAGCGACATTGCCCGCAGGATTGCCGAGTGAAGTCCTTCTGAATCGCCCTGATATTATTTCTGCAGAACGCGGCATGATTTCCGCTAATGCCAATATCGGTGCGGCGCGCGCGGCCTTCTTCCCAAGCATTTCGCTTACGGCTAACGCTGGCAGTGCTTCAGCTCACTTGTCTGACCTTTTTGGTGCGAATACGGGGCTGTGGAGCTTTACGCCTAGCATTTCGATTCCGATCTTTACTGGCGGTCGTAATCTTGCGAACTTGCGTTCCGCAGAAGTGCAGGAAAAGATCGCTGTTGCAACCTATGAAAAGAGCATTCAGACGGCTTTCCAAGAAGTCGCCGATGCCCTTGCGACTGAAGGTACGGTCGAGCGGGAGCTCAAAGAACGCCGTGAATTTGCGGATGCGGCTTCACAGGCTTTTGAACTTTCCAGTGCTCGTTACAAACACGGTGCTGCGGCCTATACAGAGGTCCTTGATGCTCAGCGTACCAAGGTATCTGCTCAGCAGGCTGTGATTACGGCTGAACTCTCACGTGCATCCAGTCTTGTAACGCTCTACAAGGTATTAGGCGGTGGTACTGAGCTGCCTGAACCCGCTAAAACCACTGAGGGCGCAGAGAAGTGAGCCCCGTTGCCGATCAGGAACGGACGGAGCGACTTGCCGAACAGCATCGGCGAGAAATCGTTGATGCGGCAGAACGACTGGTGAAGGGAAATGGCCTTCATCAGTTAAAGCCGCGTGATATTGCGAAAGAAAGTGGTAAGAGCCTTGGCAATCTCTACAACTATTTCCAAAACAAGGAAGCGATTATTGAAGCGCTTGTAGAGCGCGAAAAGAGTCGCTTCCTTATGGTTGTTTCTCAAAAGATTGAGCCGTTGCCAGAGGAGGACTATAAATCCATGTTGCGAAGGCATCTTGAGCTGATGGCCGACGCATATCTGGATCCTGACAGCCTGCTGCTAGCCATTTCTGTAGCAGGGGAGGCACTTGTTAATCCAGGCGTACACAAAATCATGGTGGCGGCTAACCGCCGCATTGTTGAGCATGTGGTGGCACTTATCCATCAGGATCCATCCTGCTCTATGGATAATGTGCCGAGGGAACTGCTTGAAGCGCGAGTAATTTGTATTCGTACTTTTTTTGAGTCGCTGCGCGGGGCGGTTGCCTTTTATCCTGATGTCAATCGGGAAATGCTTAAACAAGTTACGATCGAACGACTTCTTCTGATTTGGATGTGGGAGCGCTCCAAAGCGCTTGGCATGTCTCTCGAAGCGTTTGAGAAAAGTATGGCTATAAAGTGACTATTGTCCTTTGATTAGGGCTTCGTCAAAATTAATAAGCCTGAAGGTCTGTGTTGATCTTCAGGCTTATTTCCCAAACTCCCGGAGTACTAGATCTTTAAAGGGTTGAGGCTCATCAAATCAGCCTTGAATGTTATTTAGCTCACTCTGAAACTCCTGCAATTTCTCTTACGTTGAGATTGCAGGAATTTTTATTTCATGTATAATAGATACATACTTATTCATGCATATCTATCATGGCTAAATTACTGGATTCCGAAGGCAAACTCTGGGCGCTTATGTCCTCCAAAGACAAGGCCGGCCGCATTTACATCAGGGCTTACCGTAATCAATGGGATTCAGTGAAGAAACGTTCTTTCGTTGAGTCAAAGGTACAAGTCGGCCGGCTGCTTGACGATGGTTCCATCCGGCTTTCAAAGAACTTTGTGGATAAGTTCCCGCAATACGCTCATCAAACCGTATTTTGGGGCGATCATGAACTGATTTCTGAAGAAAACTTCTCTGAAGCCTTTGTGCAGAAGCCGGAATCGACCGATATCTCCTGGAGCTGTGACACCGTGCGCATCGGTGTGTCGTACGCCGCCTGGCAGTTTGGCCAAAATACCGGCATTTACGAAGATCTTCGAAGTGTGTTTGGCGAACAAACCGCACGAATTCTGTTCGCTCTCAGCGTTTATAAGCTGGACGGCGGCGGGGCAATGATGACTTTCGAGGATTGGCTCCCGCAAGTCTGGCTGCCTGAAGTTCAGCCGCTTGACGGCCGGCGAATAGCCGAAATGCTCTCAAGCATAACGCAGCCGCAGCTTGAGCGTTATTACAAACTGCGCTACGACCGCGCGTGCAAACACAGCGACTCGGCCGTTACTTTGTCTTTTGACAGTACGAGCATCTCCACATATTCAAACACCATCAATGCGGCAGCTTGGGGACATGCCAAACAGAATCCGGAGCTCCGGCAGGTCAACTATATGACGGTATGCGACCATGCCACAGGAGATGTGGTCTTTGCCTGCAGCTACGACGGATCCATCAACGATCAGACAATCCTCCCGGAGATTTATCTGCGCATGAAGTTTGCCGGTTTGGATCTAACCAACAACATTCTGGTGACAGATCGCGGCTTTCAGAGCATTTACAACACACAGACGGTCATCAACCTCAATTTGAAGTACATCCAGTTTCTGAGCCTTAAAGAAGGAGCTGTCAAAGCTCACCTGCAGCGGCACAAACAGGCTCTGTGCGATTCGATTGCACATAAAGATCCTGTTTTGGGGATCTCTGCGATTGCAGTTCCTGACGAATGGAAGGAGAACACGGATGCCGGTCCTATTCCGGTCAAGGCTTATCTGCATTTGTATCGTGACCCCGTAATGGCCGAGCTGCAGACCAATGAACTGTACCGTGATGTTCTGAAAGCACTTGAACTCAAGAATGAAGGGGCGGCAAAGATCCGAGAGATCGAAAGTGAAACTCTGAAATCCATTGAAAAAGCTGCTCAAAAAGGAGAGGCCGCCGTCAAAAGGGGGAAAAGCAGTGCGGCTGAACTCGTTAGGAAGCAGGAGGAGCAGAACTCAAAGCTCATTGACCCGGTGCAATGGAAAAAGATCAAGCGGTTTCTTTACGAAAACCGTAGAGCTAAGGACGACGAACCTGTTTGGAGCATCAAGTTCGATGAGCTTAAAGAAGCTGTCGAGTTCAAAGGCTGCCAAGCCATTCGCAGCAATGCTGAGTCCAATCCGTTTGTAGCTCTGAAACTTTATCGTCAGCGCCATATCATTGAACAAGGCTTCAATCAACTCAAAAATGAAGTCGGCGGTTCACGATTCGAAGCGACGGAAGCCGCGTACCGAGGGAAACTGTTTGTTTATACGCTTGCTCAGGCTCTGCGTATGAGCATGCTGAGCAAAGCACGAGAAGTGCATGCAGTCCATCCGGATCTGAAAATGCCGGAAGAATCAATGCGCAAGCTCATTACCCAGCTTCAGTGCATGCAGGCTTATAAGCATCGGACGACCAACGCCTTTGTACTTGGCACTGTCGCAAAACGCCATCGGGATCTGCTGGCTCTGCTGGGGATAACAAAACTCCCGAAGACTGTTTTCCGTTTTAGTTAGGATCTAGTCATTCGGGAGTTCAGGTTATTTTTATTAGATCAGTTAGATCTTGCCGCTGATTATTTCTTAGGGAAACGCACAGGGATGAAAATGCGGCCGCCATCACGCTGCACCAGAAGCAGAACCTGATCGCTACGACATGCTTCGCGCAGATCTGAGGCGCTCTTCATGAGCTTGCCATTAGCACTCACAATAATGTCGCCCGCCATCAGGCCGGATTGCTGCGCAAATTTGCTGACCTTCGTAATAAGAAGACCGGTTGTTTCAGCATCCTTCGATTCAGCATCAGTGAGTACGCGGGCCTCAATGCCAAGACGGTGTGTATCTGCCGATGAGGCTGAGTTGTCTGCAGCCGAGTTGGTTCCGATAGTAATATCGAGCTTAATCTCTTTTTTATCGCGAATAACAGTGAGTTCGGCCTTCGTCCCCGGACGGAGTGAAGATACAAGCATGGGCAGTGACGAGGAGCTTGTAACCTTGCGGTCATTCAAAGCCGTAATAACGTCGCCGGCTTTCAGCCCAGCCTTCTCTGCAGGACTGCCTTTTTCAATCTTGGTGACGAGTGCGCCTTCAGGAGTCTTCAGTCCGAAGCTTTCAGCAAGATCCTGGGTGACTTGCTGGATATAAACACCGACATAGCCGCGAGTTACTTTACCGTCTTTGACAAGTTGGTCTTTCACCTGCAAAGCAATATCAATTGGAATGGCAAAGGACAATCCCATGAACCCACCGGAAGTGGAGAAGATTTGGGAGTTGATGCCGACAACTTCTCCCTTCATATTGAAGAGTGGGCCGCCAGAATTGCCGGGATTGACAGCGACGTCTGTCTGAATGAACGGCATGTACTGGTCAGTAGGAAGGTTGCGGGAGAGCGCAGACACAATGCCGGCAGTCACGGTATTGTCAAGACCAAAAGGACTGCCAATGGCTGCTACCCATTCGCCAACCTTGAGCTGGTTGGAGTCTCCCATCTTCAGCGCAGGTAAATCCTTCGCTTCAATTTTTACGACGGCGATATCGGTTTGTTTATCTGTACCGAGAACCTTGCCTTCAAATTCACGTTTGTCGGTCAGGCGAACAACAATTTTGTCTGCCCCCTCAACCACGTGCGCATTCGTCAGAATGAGTCCGTCCGTAGAAATAATGAAACCCGATCCCGTGCCGCGTTGTTCAGGGATTTCTTGCTCACCACCGCCAAAAGGCATCGGAAATCCAAAACGGCGGAAAATCTCGGCACCTTGTTCATCCATGCCGGGGAAACCGAAATTTGGCACGGCGACGGTACGAGCATTTTTCGTGACGGATATGTTTACTACGCCAGCGCCATTATCTTCAACGAGCTTGACGAAATCAGGGAGCTGTCCCTGCGTCTGCTGCTGTGCTGGGGTGCTTTCTGCCGCCTGCACAGGCAGGGCGGCGGATGTGAGCGCAAAGGCCGCGCAGAGCGCAGCAGCCAAGGAGGTCTTCGAGAGGATCTGCATTGCTTTAATCCGTTATAGATGCGCCCGAAAACGGTTCGAAAAGAAGCTATGGAGTAGTTTTTTCGAACTCTGGGACGTAGTGCGTAAGTTAAAAACTGAAGTGATTTAACTCTAACGGATCACACGGTTGCAGGAGGCAAGCTCCTAGCAAACAGCGGTTAAATTTGTAAGTGTCTTCTGCGCTAAACACTTTCTTCGGGGCAGGAAGCGCCGAGCGGCGGGAATGAGAGAACAAAACTTGTTCCTCGGCCGTCAAGACCGTCTTCGATCGTGACTGTGCCATGATGAATGTCGACGATGCGTTTGACAATGGCAAGCCCGAGACCTGTTCCGGACGTTTTGGTCCCTAAAGCACGGTAAAAGCGGTCAAAGACGCGAGCCCGTTCATCGGGAGCAATGCCTGGGCCGTTGTCGCTTACGCGGACAACCGAACGTCCGTTTACGATCGAGCTTGAAAGCTCGATGCGTCCACCTTGCGGTGTATAGCGGACGGCATTGTCGGTTAGATTGGTGATCATCAGACGAATAGCATCTTCCATGCCGTCAATTTGTGCCGGCGAGACTGAAGCCGTGATGATGATGTCTTTTTGCTCGGCGATCGGAGCCATATCGTCGCGAATACTAGCAATCAACGCATCAAGATGAATGGTCGACATGGGCTTTTTTGAAGCGTCAGGATCAAGGCGCGCTAGTGTGAGCAGCTGCTGAACGAGGCGAGTTGCTCGGTTGATGCCTTCATTCAAGCGAGCGAAGCATTTATCTTGTGCTTCAGGGGTTTTTGCTCGTTGAGCGAGCTGCACCTGAAGTTTTAAAGCCGTTAACGGTGTTCGTAGTTCGTGTGCTGCATCCGAGGCGAAGCGTTGCTGCGCGCTTAAACTCTCACCTAGACGCGCTAATAGGCTGTTGATCGCGTTTACAAGACTTGCCAGTTCAGAGGACAAACCTTTTGTAGAAATTGGCTGCAGAGACGTTGGTGATCGCCGTGCGATAGAACGTGCCGTACGTTCCAAAGGTGCCAATCCGCTGCCGACGACAATCCAAACAGCAATAGCAATGAACGGAAGGAGCAGACACAGCGGCTGCAGGATACGAAAGGATGCTGTTGCTGCGAGAGAGGTTCGTACGGCGAGATCTTGTCCGGCAGTTATGACGAGCGGTCCTACTGCTACGGAATAGGTACGCCAATCACGCCCATCCACTTTTGATAATCCAAAACCAGGACCGTCAGGCAGTGGCAAGGCTGGAGTATTCTCACGTTGCCACAGACTATTGTTGGCAGAGTCGTAGACCTGAACGATGATGCGGTAGCTCGGAGCGTCACCGATGATGGTGAGGTGTTCAGGAGCATGCATGGGCATGCTGCTTCTCACAGAGTCAGCCAACGACTCTGCCGTCTCACGCAGGTGCGCATCGAGGAAGTCGTTGAATTCAGCCTGAGCAGAAAAGAAGGTCGCTGCTGCGGCGGAAAACCCCGCCGCAAGCAGAGCGGCCAAAAGCGTGAATAAAAGCGTCCGGCGGATGCTCGTCATGATGTAAATGGCTTTTAAGTTTCGAGCATGTATCCGACTCCGCGTACGGTTTTGATCGCCGAATCAGCGAGTTTCTTACGCAGATGGTGGATATGAACCTCAATTGCATTAGACCCTACAGTGTTGTCCCAGTTGTAGAGCTTTTCCTCAAGCTGTGCACGGCTCCAAACGACCCCCTTGCGTTCGGCAAGAGCTGCAAGAAGAGCGTATTCCTTTGAGGAGAGAATGACGGGCTCTCCTTTATAGGTCACTTCACGAGTGGCCGGAGAAATCTTGAGCTCCCCACGTTCAATTACTGGATCTGCTCGTCCGGCAGACCGGCGTAGTAAGGCGCGAATGCGTGCAGAAAGCTCATCAAGATCATAGGGCTTGATTAAGTAATCATCAGCACCGCTGTCGAGGCCCTTAATACGGTCATCGACCGTATCACGCGCGGTGGTGACAAGAACCGGTGTTGGGTCGCGTCTGCCGCGCATTTCTTTTAAAACTTGCAACCCGTCTTTGCCAGGCAGGCCTAAATCGAGGATGACGAGAGAGTACGGTGTTGTATTGAGTGCGAGAAGTGCTGAGTTGCCATCCCGCACCCAATCGATGGCATGCCCTTCAGTTTCCAGGCCAGCCATGACGCTTTCGCCGATCATGTCGTCGTCTTCAACGAGCAAAATTCTCATGATGGATTACCAAATCGTTCAATCAGGCGCTCGAGCACAATGCGCAGCGTTTCCGCCGCCAAGAGCGCGAGCAGGATGAGGCCGGGAAGCGATTGTCGAGCCTCAAAGAGGCCCAGTCCGCCGGGACAGAGCAGGATGAAGAGTCCCCATGCAGCTACTGCACCAAGATAGGCGCTGATAGCTGAGGCAACAGTCAGCCAGGCAAGAAACCGCAGTCTAGGCTGACCACCAGCACCGGCGGCAGCGGCTAGATCCCAGCGGAACAAGTGAAATGATTGTAACCCGACGGCGGTAGCGACTGGCGCCTGGTGAAGTTGTGTTTGAATACTTTTGGGCAGTCGAATCAGTGCCCAGTGTCCGGCAGCCGTCCAAGCGTAAAGTGCTGCATCACGCAGACAACCACCCACTGCAGCCCAAAGCGGCAGCGTCCAGCTGTCAGCCTCAATCCCAATAAAAAGACCCGCCGTCGCAGCTCCCCAACCCGGTGAAGCGAGTGCGGCGAGAAATACCAACGCAGCGTGCCAGCTGATGAAGAACTCAACCATAGAATTGCGGTATGGATAAAGTGCCGTTAACGGCGCAAAGGATTATCAATGACGGAATTTAACAGCGGCCGAGGCGGTCGCGACGATGATATTGTGGATCTGGAAGCGCAGCCAGTGAACGCGACTGGAAACAGTGCAGAAGGATCCTCTCGAGAGCCTATAAAGCAAGAACCGCTTTCAGGTACCGTCACCGTGGCTCACATCGTCTACTGTCTCCACTCGATTTCGATTCTCATCGGGCTTTTAACTGCCGGGCTTTCAATCGCCGGAGCTTTTGTCTTTTCAGCGCCGTCCATCCTAGCGGTCATTATCAACTACATATTCCGTTCGGATGCATCTGGAACTTGGTTGGAGAGTCATTTTTCCTGGCAAATCCGCACGTTTTGGTATGCCCTGCTTTGGCTCGTTGTGTTGTATTTGGTGAGCCTTCCGTTGGTATTTTTCGGTATCGGGATCTTTGTTTTCATTGCCGGGATGCTTGTGTTGGGTATATGGGTTGCCTGGCGCATTTTGTCAGGGTGGCGCCGTCTCGCGTCGCACCGCGAAATGCCGCTGAGCTGAGCGTTATACTCACAAGCTTTCAAATTTCACCAGGCAGTCTTTCTATGGCCCTCGGCGCTACGGTATATAAAGCTCAGCTTTCCATTTCCGATCTTGACCGGAATTGGTATGGCGAGCCTGTGCTCACGCTTGCGCGACATCCCTCTGAGACGGAAACGAGACTGATGCTTCGAGTGCTCGCTTGGTGTATGCGTGCGGGGGAAAAACTGGAATTTGGCCGTGGGCTCTCTACTGACGGAGATCCAGCTCTTTGGGAGCTTGACGATACTGGAGCCATCATTGATTGGGTGGAGTTGGGTGTCCCAGATTTGCGAACGGTAAGGAAGGCAGCCGGAAAGAGTGAACACGTGCTCGTGTTGGCTTACGATGAAGCTCGTACGGCTCCTTGGTGGGAAAGCTTGAAGGGGGATTTTTCTAAGATCAGCAAACTCGCTGTTGTACTCATCCACGATGACAAAGCGAAAGCTTTGGGAAGTATGGCTACACGCAACATGAAGCTTGCTGTGACTATCCAAGACGGCGTTTTTTGGGTGAGTAACGATCATTCAAGCCTACAAATTGATCCCGAGTGGCTCAAGCGTGAGGATGAACGTTGGACCTGAGTGACCCAAACTCCCGACGGCTAGCTCAGAACAGGGTTGATCCGAGTCAACTATAAAGTCAGTTATTTTGCTAACCCCGTAATCTTCAAGAAATTTGAAGTTGCGGGGTTTAATTTTATGCTATAATAGCTCCTATATCATTTCATTAATGAGCTAGTCATGTCCCGCAAAGCTGCAGTCGAACCTAAATGGAACTTCTATCTGGATACAAACAAATCCACTGGGATCAAATATGTCCAGACTTCCTACAACATTTGGGTTCCGGAAAAGAAGCAGCCTCGACTTGGTGGCAAGGCCTACGTCGGCCGGCTCTTCCCTGACGGTTCCGTCCGCCCCTCGAAGACTTTCCTGGAGCGTTTCCCGCAATACGCTGATAAAAAGCTCTATTACTTTGAAAATCAACTGGTTGATCGTGAGGGTTATCTGAAACTCAATCCCAATGCTGAGGCTCAATGGGAAGAACTTCAGAGTCAGGAGAAAACTGCTGAACAACAACAAGAAGAACGCCGCGAGTCAATTGAAAACGACTGGCGATGCACAGCACGTCAATGTGGGCTGACGAGTGCTGCATGGAGTTTTCTGGCTGAGTCTGGTCTATTGAAAGATCTTGAAGACATGCTGGGCAAAGAAGATGCCCGAGTTATCGGAGCCTTGGCTGTTTATATGCTCGATAAAGGCGTCAGCATGAACAGCTTTGCGGATTGGCTTGGCCGCGTTTATATCCCCGGTGTGCAGCCGATATGCGGGCAGCGCCTTTCAGAGCTGCTCGCCAAAATCGAACCGGATATGGTCGACAACTTTTTCCTGAAACGTCATCAGCGGGCCATAACGAAGGCTCAGGCTCGCAGACGGGAACTTAAGGCAAAGTCTTCAAAAGCGTATATTCCGCCTCTGACGCTGGCGTTTGACAGCACCAGCATCTCTACGTATTCCGGGACGATCGACCATGCGGAATATGGCTATGCCAAAAGAGATCCGCACTTAAAACAAGTCAATCTTGTCTTGGCCTGTGATCAAGATACAGGGGAAGTGGTCTATGCCTGCGAGAACTTCGGCTCCATAGACGACAAAACGAGCTTTAAACCGGTTCTGGAGCGGATGCAGAAAGTCGGCTTTGACATGAGCGAAACCCTCCTGATCACGGATCGCGGCTACAAGTCAATGTCCAACATTCAGAAGCAGCTCGATGTCGGATTCAAATTCCTGCAATGCACGCCGTTAAATGAAAAGAGTGTCAGAGCTCTGATTGATAAACACAGTTATCAGCTTAAGGGCATTGAATTCTATGAGCCCAAATACCATTGTTCGGCTGTTGCACTTCCGACGGAAGAGTGCGAATCGTGGTCACAGTGCCTGCCCGGCAGCGGCAGCACTCAAAGCGTAAAAGTCAGCGCGTATCTCTACTACGACGATCACAAGGCAGTGGACGAAAAACACTGTGAAATGGCAGCAATTGACCGGGTGCTCGAACTTAAAAATGCCGGAAGTCAGGTCGATGCTGCTCTATGGCAGGAGTATCGCTCCTGCGTTCAGGAAACCCAGAACCACAAGGGTGAGAGTGTTTGGGTGCGTAAGAACCAAGGCATTGCTCAGCGGTTGAAATACAGCGGCTGCATGGCGCTTCGTACCAACGAAGTTTCCAATCCCTTCAAAGCATTAGAATTCTACCGTCAGCGCAATGCCGTGGAATGCAGCTATCGTGTCTTTAAAAATCAGATTGAAGGAGACCGCATGCTGGCAACGCAGACAAGCTATCGAGGCAAGCTTTTTGTCTTCACGCTTGCAACATGTCTTCGCACCATGATGCGGGTCAAAGCCGAGGCGCAGGCTAAAGAATTTAATCTCAAGATTCCCGGCAACTCTTTGTCTCAAGTCTTTGAGATCCTGCGCGGCGTCACCATGCAGCGCTGGGGTTCCACTGACAGCTGGCGAATCAACATGCTGACACGAAAACAACGCGAGTGCTTCGCGCTGTTTGGGATGACTCCAATAAGGGGGACTAGAAAGGATTAAGAGCTAGTCCCCGGGAGTTTGGGGAGTGAATGAGAAAACGCCGCATGTTGTCAGAAACATGCGGCGTTTTTGAAGTGTTCTCAGCGATCTGTATTGACGAGTGATTCAGCCATTTTGGCGAAGGCTCCTTCAAGACGAAGGCGGACTTCAGGATCGGATACCGTTTCGGCCAAAGCTGAACGCATCGCGCTCATCCACTGATAACGCGCGTTCTGTGTAATGACGAGTCGGCGATGCCCTTCCCGAAGCATCGGCATGCCGTGGCGTTCAAGATAGAGAGGCGGGCCGCCTAGCCATCCTGAGAGGAACTCCTTGAGGCGAGCTTCGTAATGTGCGAGGTCTCGTCCTGCGTATATGCTGCGGAGCTCCTCTAATTGCGGATCGGCGAGCAGAACGCGAATGAAGGCGGCGGTGAGGCGATCAAGACCTGCATCGCCGCCGACACTGTCATATAGCGTTTTTTCGATCGGCAAGTTAATAACCTTTCATCGACAAAAAACGATCCAACCGAAACCGAGCAAAAGAATCCACCCAAGCAACGGTGAAAGGAGATAGCGGAAGATGCGATGCTGAGGTGTGAAACCAAAGCCGTAGACCCAGAGGATGCTCATACCGAAGAGCATGCCGACTAACGCGCCATGAGGCACGCCGGTGGCATCTTCGGCTATTGCACGAGGATAAAGAACAACGACGGCGGCACAGGCTAGAGCACCAAGGAGCGAAATGATTCGTAAAGCAGTCGATCCCCGCGAGGATGCGGCAGGCTTTGTTTTAGTCATCGTTGCGGGTCACCGTAGTTTCGATGACAGCGGCAAGTACAACGGCAAAGCCAAGTGCCATGATCCAATAGAAGTAGCTCATGAAGAACTCCTAGAAAGCAGATGGAGTGCGCTGCAGATACATCTGCAGCGCACAGTTTGAACATCAATCAGTAGAGATGATGCGTGTTCTTTTCGATGTATTCAGCATTAAGTTTGCCCGACATCACGCGGTACGCCCAAGTCGTGTAAAGCAGCACGATTGGAAGGAAGATCAACGTCACAAAGAACATGATCTCAAGCGTGAGCTGGGAGCTGGTGCAGTCCCAAAGCGTCAAACCGGCATTGAGCATCGTTGAAGACGGCATCACAAATGGGAACATCGAAACAAGCGGCGTCAGTACGATTCCCAGAAGCGAAATGGATGAGCAGATAATCGCAGGCCAGCCGCGGCCAGCACGAATCATCAAAGCACCACCGAGAGCGCCGAAGATCCCTAAGGCAGGAACAAGCCAGAGTACGGGATAGGCTGCAAAGTTGGAGAACCAGGCACTTGCCTGCAGCTCGACAGTCTTAGCCAACGGATTGGCCGGACCTGCAGGGTCAAGCCCTGCAACAGCAACATACCCGTCAATGCCAAGATACGTCCAGACGCCACCGAGTGCGAAAAGAACAGCAGTCAAGACCCCCGAGATTGAAGCAATACTGACGGCGCGCTGATGCAGTGATCCTTCCGTACGCAACGCAAGATAGTTGGCGCCGTGGAAGATAACCATCACAATTGAAACGATGCCGCAGAAAAGTCCGAACGGGTTGAGCAGTCCGAAGAAGCTGCCGGTATAAACCGGACGCATCGTCGAATCAATTTCAAAAGGCACGCCCTGAAGCAGATTGCCAAATGCGACACCGCAGATGATCGGCGGCACGGCGGAGCCAACAAACAAAAGCCAGTCCCAAGACGAGCGCCAACGTTCGGCTGGAACCTTACTGCGATAGTCAAAAGCCAACGGGCGGAACATCAGCGCTGCAAGGATTACGAGCATGGCCCAATAAAAACCCGAGAACGCGATGGCGTACATTAACGGCCAGGCAGCAAACATAGCGCCGCCGCCGGTAACAAACCACACTTGGTTGCCGTCCCAATGCGGGGCAACCGAGTTGATCATGATACGGCGTTCGCTGTCATTCTTGCCCAGGAAAGGCAATAGCGTGCCAACGCCCATGTCCTGCCCGTCCATGATGGTAAAGCCGACAAGCAGTACGCCGATGAAGAGCCACCAAATGGCCTTCAGGATTTCGTAGTCAATCATTTTTTAAGACTCCTGCGGAATTACTGCTGCTCGAAGTGATAGCGTCCCGTGCCGAGTGAGCTCGGTCCCTTACGGCAGAAGCGAACCATTAGCCACATTTCGGCGATGAGCATCAGGGTATAGAGCACAACGAAACCAAGAATGGAACCAATCAGGTCACCGGACGTCAGTGAGGACACAGAAAGGTGCGTGGGCAGGATGTTGTAGATGGTCCAGGGCTGACGGCCGTATTCAGCAACGAACCAACCTACCTCACAAGCGATCCAAGGCAGCGGCAATGCGAGCAGCGTGGCGCGCAGATAAAGCGTCTTTGTGTCGAGCGTCTTCTTCACGGAGAAGTAAAGCCCAACGATATAGAGCAACAGAAGAGCTAAACCGCAGCCGATCATGACGCGGAAGCTCCAGAACATGGGGGCGACTTGCGGAATGGTGTCGGCAGCGGCCTGCTTGATCATTTCGGGGGTAGCCTTCGTGACATCCTCGGTATAGCGCTTCAGCAGAAGGCCGAAACCAAGATCTTTTTCGACGGCTTTGAACTCCGTCTGAAGAGCTTCATTTTTCGGATCCTTACGCAATGCTTCAAGCGTCGAGACGGCTTTTTGGCCGTTGACGATGCGAGTTTCTGCATCAGCAGTCAACTGTTTGATGCCAGGAATCTCTGTTGAAAGGGAGCGCGTACCCATCAGGCCGAAAAGCCAAGGCACGGAAACTTCCATATGATTTTTCTGCGCTTCCTGATCAGGAATGGCAAAGAGCGAGAGCGGTGCCGGAGCTTCATGCGTGTCCCAAATAGCTTCCATGGCAGCGATCTTGGTGGGCTGATCGCGCGTGACGAGGTAGCCCGATTCGTCGCCCATATGGAGCGTAAGCGCTGCCGCGACGAGACCGAATGCTGCCGCAAGACGGAAAGAGGAAGCGGCGAACTTCACATCTTGACGCTTGAGCATGTAATAGGCGGAAATCGCCATCACGAAGAAGGAGCCGGTCATGTAGCCACCCCCAATCGTGTGAACAAATTTCGCCTGTGCCCATTCACTCGTGAAGACTGCCCAGAAATTGGTCATCTCCATGCGCATCGTTTCGAAGTTAAATTCAGCCCCGATCGGATTCATCATCCAGCCGTTGGCAACCAAAATCCAGAGCGCGGAGAGGTTTGACCCCAAAGCCATCAAAAATGTGACCAAGAGGTGCTTGCCGCGCGAGAGGCGGTCCCAACCGAAGAAGAACAGACCAATAAAAGTCGATTCCAAGAAGAAGGCCATCAGGCCTTCAATGGCGAGTGGAGCGCCAAAAATGTCACCCACATAGTGGGAGTAGTAGGCCCAATTCGTGCCGAACTGAAATTCCATCGTGAGGCCAGTAGCCACACCGATGGCGAAGTTGATGCCAAAAAGCTTGCCCCAGAACCGGGTCATGTCCTTGTACATCTGCTTGCCGCTTATGACGTAAGCGAGTTCCATCACGACAAGCATGAAGGACAGGCCAAGCGTGAGCGGCACGAAGATGAAATGGTACATCGCGGTCAGCGCAAACTGCAGGCGTGACAGGTCTACAAGATCAGAGGGGATCATTGAGGACTTCTCCTGATGTTAATTGTTGAATTGTTGGAGTGATAGTTAGTTAGCGTTTGGCGGGGGGAGTTTGTACTTCAGACGGAGCAGAGCTAAAGATCGCATCGCCCATCTTGTCGGGTGTAACGGTCGTGCGGTGCTCGGGGCTGAAGAAAAGCCACCAAAGGCAAAAAATGATGCAGAGCTTGCAGGCAATAACCAGAGCGATCTCAACGATCAATCGAGGTCGACGCTTTGGGGCGGGACGTGGTTCCATGCGATGCAGTTCCTTAAAGGCGTTTGCCGGCCAGTCATCAAAGGATTCGAGTGCCGGTTAAAAACTGTTGCCATATTAAGCGGGTGGAATGCATAGCATTTGGCAAAACGCTCTCCCAGAAGGGTTGACGGCCATAGGTTTTTTGGGGGACACTGCCAAATTGGCAGTATTTTAAAAAGTTGGCAGTCATGGCAGTTAATACCGCACTTCAAGGCATTCTTGATGCCCTCGGCGAGCCTCGTCTTTTAATTCGTCCCGACTACTCTGTGGCTTACGCTAATCGAGCATTCCGCCGCCGCTTCGGCATTGAAGACTTTGAAGGCCGACGTTGTCATGAATTAGTCTTTCATGAGTTTCGGCCTTGTTCGGCATGTGGGCGAATCTGTCCTATGGAACGAGCGGGGTTGAGCGGACAGCCGGAGCGCACTATTGAGCGTGATTTTGTGCCGGGCGGCGAACGGTTTGTTGAGCTTGAAGCCGTTCCGGTGCCAGCTCCGGATGGGGCAGCCGTATATTTCATGGAGCAAGTTCTCGTCCGTGATGATCCGCAAAGTGTTCGCGAACGCGAAGGCATTGTTATGCATAGTGCTGCAGTGCAGCAAACGGTGGCAGCAATAGGGCGAGTGGCAGCAAGTGATGTGCCAGTGCTCTTTTGTGGTCCGTCGGGAAGCGGTAAGTCAAGGTATGCCAGACTGCTGCATGAAAACTCTCGACGCGCTGTGCATGCATTTATCAAGATCGACTGTACGACTTTGAATGATGAACGCTTTGAGAATGAACTGTTGGGCCGACTCAATACCGTAGGGAGCTCGAGAACGGGAGGTCTTTCAGCCAGTTCGGGCGGCACGCTTTATTTTGATGAAGTGACTGCGCTTTCAATGGGAATGCAGCGTCGGCTGCTGACACTTTTAGAAACCGGATTCGTTCGTGAAGCTGGGAGTGAACATAGTGTTGCTGTAGGGTGGCGAGTTGTCTGTGCAACGAGCGCATTGAATCCTGCTGCTCTCGTGGGTGCTGGACAACTTCGTGCTGATCTATGGCTTCGTCTTTGTGTTGCGAGAATTCGTGTGCCTGCACTTGCGGAGCGAATAGAAGACATAGAAGAACTGGCTCAGCTGATACTTAAACGCTTGCCGCGAGCGGAGCGAACCGCCTTGAAACTGTCGCCAGAAGGTTTAATGGTGCTTAGGCGTCGGCCATGGCCAGGGAATATTCGCGAATTGGAAAGTGTTCTTGAGCGTGCCAGTCTTTTATCAGATTCGGGGGAAATTGGCCCAGATAGTCTCGATGACCCTTTAGGTGGAAATGGTTTGCAAGACGTGATGCCAAAATGGGGGGAGACCACAGACAGTGTCGTATCGGTTGACGGTAAAACCAGACGAGAGCTTGCTCGGGCGCTCGGAATCTCTGAACGAACGCTGTATCGGCGTTTAAGGGAACGTCGTGACAGCGGCAATGGAGAACTTTTATGAGTACGCTCTCTCCGGCCGTACATCTTCTTTTCCCGCTTGTTGCAGGAGAAACTCGTCTTGTTATTCCTCTTGAAGAGACGGTTTTATCTGCTGCACTGAAACCCGCTTCCGACCGAAGCCAACGATTGATCGTGTTTGTTCATGGAGCAGCTTCCAATGCTTCGCGGTGGGAAGAATTTGTCGATACAACCGCGCTTAGCCAAAGGTGGACATTGGTGCGTTTTGATCTGCGTGGTCATGGTGCAAGTCCAGCACGTCGTCCCGGACGTCTTGAAAATTATGCTGACGATATTGCAGCCGTGATTGGAGCTGCTGGAGCGCACGGTCCCATTGTTGTGGTAGGACACAGTCTTGGAGCTGCAGCCGCACTTGTGTTGGCAAGGCGTTTCCCGCACATTGTCAATGGGCTTATTCTGATTGATCCATTGTTAGAGGGCTGCTTGACGCCGGAGGCGCTTTGTATGCGCCGTCGTGCTCCTCTGCTTCATTTGCTGGAAATCTGCGGACGTATTGCGGGTTTATGCGGTCTGTCTCGAAGACTGGCGCCCTGTAGATTACGGACGATGGATGAAGAGGCTAGGCAAAAGATTGCTCAAGGTGGGGCAGCGCTGCTAGCTTTTAAAAAATCTTATTCTTCAGTATGGAACGACTTGAAGCATGAGCATCTTGATGTCTTCGCAAGAGATCTGCTTGAAGTTGGACGTCCAACTGCATCTCTTGCTGAGCTGGGACTGCCGCTGCTGGTGCTCGGTGCTGATTCGGGAACTTTTACGAATGCGGCTGCTATGCAGCGGGAAACTGAAGAGGCAGGCGGTCGATTTGAACTGCTGCATTGTCTGCACTGGCCACTAACGGAATGTCGACCAGCCGTTGAGGCGGCATTAATAAGGTGGGCGCAGCAGTTTTAAGGAGTCCAATAAAAACCGCCATAAAACAATGTTTTAGGCGGTTAATATTGGCGACGAAAATATATTGTTAGTTTGCGGCGGCAGACTTTTCTGTCTTATTTTCGCTGTTAGGCTCCGCTTCTTCATCATGCGGAACGACGATGCGCACGATTGGAGGCGCAACGGCTGCGTCTTCTTCGCGGATGCCCCAGACTTCGAGAAGTTCAGCCTGAGTAGGCAGATCTTCAATGGGACGGCCGCGTCGCAGCTTCAGAGATGCACGGACGATGTTCTCAACAACGTCGAGAGGCAGGCAATTAAGATCGCGGAACTCTACGCAGCGGTGCTCAACATCAAGCCCCTTCCATCGACCGACACCTGCTGCTGCGGCATCTTTTTCGGCGTAATAAAGCGTAAGTGACTTGTCGTGGGACTTGACGGCAAAAATAGGACCGTCAAGTTCATAGAAGGCGAGTCCAAAGCGCATGCTTTCACGCACGCCTCGGGCGGAGCGGCGAATCATGCTGCAGACGCGGGCCATTGAAACGCGGCGGTCGTTGGGCAGGCTTTGAAGATAACCTCCCACCGTGGTGGCTGCAGGAACCATGACTACATCTCTCCCTTATAAAACCATCAACAGCTCCTGTCTGATATGACAGAAGCCGTCAAGAGAACTAATTTTAGCAAATTGCGGGAGGGAATTCCCGACAAAAGCTGTCGGGATTGTGTCCAACTTAGAATATCACCGATAGAAAACGTAGCGGGCACGAAACGGAACTCTCAAGAGATGTCCTCGCTGTGAAGCCGAACATGAGGCGAGCGGCATGCCGCCCTCGGGCTGACGTCTGGCATAGTAGCGCACACCGGAAAGCAGGCCGTGGTTGGTGGATTCAACAGCTATTACAGCAGTGCGCAGGTTTCTGGCGGACTCTTGAGGGCCTTGTTCAATAATGCGACCTTTTACGAGGGAGCCGTCGCGTGCTGTGACGCTAAAGTCCGAACCAAGGACAGCCTGCTCTCGACCTTTATCATCAAGCAGTTTTCCTTGCGGATACAAAAAAGCCCAGAAAAATCCTCGCTCGTCATAGGTGCAGCGAAAGACCATTTGCCCCTGAGCTTCCCAAGAGTAAACAGCAACAGCTTTCTGCTGTTCAAGAACGCTTTTTGTCGGTGCGAGGGAGCAGCCGACAAGCAGGGCAGAGACTGAGGTGATCAGGAGACAGGCGGAAGCAAGGCGCATGGTTGCAGTGAATGAGATGGAACACAACGGCAGAAAGTCTAGTGTTCATATTGAGGAATATTGAATTTTTGACCTGCTGCGAGTGCAATTGTTTCACGGTTAGTCATATTGGTAAGGTCGGGAAAAACGTCTAGGTGTATAAGAAAGAATCTTGATAAAGTCGTAATTGAAGAACCCACATCAACCGCATTGCCTGGCAAGAGCACCGACGAAGAACAAAGGCGCCATCAGGTGATGTTCAGCCGACCCCATTAGGTTGAGTAGAAGAAACCAAGCAGCGGCTTTCTGCGGCATCGCATGCAAAGCGAGTTTCGATTTAATCCGCTGTTTGAGTCCGGATGATCGAAGAACCATTTCGTTCTGATTTTTCTGGATATTTCTCCTGACCTCACGGGGCGGCCCCAATATTCAAAGGGGGACCCCGAAGTGTTTCAAATACGCTTACATGGCCGTGGCGGTCAGGGCGTCGTGACGGCGGCCGAAATGCTCGCGCTTGCGGGCTTTATGGAGGGACATAAAGCACAGGCTTTTCCGAGTTTTGGCTCGGAGCGAACTGGCGCGCCGGTTGTTGCCTTTGCACGTCTTTCATCTGTAGAAATTCGGTTACGCGAGCCGATTCAAGAGCCGGATGTAGTTCTAATTCAGGATCGAACACTCCTGGAAAGTGTTCCGGTTTTTTCTGGTCTGCAACCAGAAGGCTATGTGCTCATTAATTCAAGCCGTTCGCCCGAAGAGCTTGGTCTCGAAGATCTTATTAAGCAGCTCCCTAAGGGTCATGTGATGAGTGTTCCAGCTACCAACTACGCTCTTGAGTCGTTAGGTCGACCGCTTCCAGGAGCAGGCATGCTTGCAGGATTTGCAGCGATTACCGGCAGCATGAAGCTCGAAAGTGTGCAGAAGGCTTATGCCGTTAAATTTGCCGGACGCATTGCTGAAGCCAATGCAGAAATCGCACGCCTTGCATATGAGGCTGTTCTGTCTCAGAAGGAGAAGATCCATGCTTAAGCAGATCGAAGGCAGTCAGGGCGTTGCTCAGGCCGTGGCGCTTTGCCGTCCGGATGTTGTCTGTGCATATCCGATTTCGCCGCAGACACACATTGTTGAGAACTTAGGATTGCTTTGTCGAAAGGGTGTTTTGCAGGATTGCGAGTACATCAATGTCGAAAGTGAGTTTGCCGCAATGTCCGTGGCAATTGGAGCTTCCGTTGCTGGCGGGCGAGCCTATACGGCGACTGCAAGCCAGGGGCTTCTTTATATGGCCGAAGCTGTCTATAACGCGAGCGGTTTGGGCCTTCCTGTTGTCATGACGGTTGCTAACCGTGCCATTGGCGCGCCAATCAATATTTGGAACGATCATTCCGATTCAATGAGTCAGCGCGATTGTGGATGGATTCAGCTTTTTGCGGAAACGAATCAGGAAGCCTGCGACCTGCATATTCAAGCGTTCCGCATTGCTGAGGAACTTTCGATTCCCGTCATGGTGTGCATGGACGGATTTGTACTGACGCATGCATTTGAGGCAATGGACATCCCCGATCAGGCTGATGTGGATGTATTCCTGCCACCTTATTCACCTAGGCAGGTATTGGATCCTGATCATCCTTATTCGATTGGCGCAATGGTGGGGCCAGAGGCTTTCACTGAAGTGCGTTGGCTTGCGCATGAACACATGCTGGCAGCCATTCCAGTGATTGAACGTACACAGAAGGCGTTCCAGAAGATTTTTGGCCGAAATTCTGGCGGACTGCTTTCGAACTACTGCATGGAAGACGCTGAACTCGCCGTTTTCTCCATGGGGGCTTTAACAGGCACCATTAAAGATGCCGTCGATGAAATGCGTGAGGCCGGTCAAAAAATCGGTGTGGTAACGCTCAAATGTTTCCGGCCGTTCCCGTTTGCCGCTGTGCGTGAAGCGCTTAGATATGTTAGCCGGGTGCTCGTCATTGAACGCATGATGAGCGCGGGCGGTGCGGGTGCTGTTTCGCTCGAAGTAATGAAGGCGCTCAAGGGAACAGCCGTCGATCAAAAAACGGTCTATGCGGGACTGGGCGGTCGCTCGGTTTCCAAAGCTTCTTTCAAAAAGGTTTTTGGTGCTGCTCTGAGAAATGAGCTGCAGGAAGATGAGTTTTTCCTCGATCTCGATCGAGAGCTTCTCAGTCGTCAGTTGGAGCGTGAAAAAACGTCACGTCATATTGGACCATTGCCAGAAGCGCTTAATCGCCACGTCAATGAACGAAAGCTCGCGCGCGGAGAGGAGATTTGAAGATGACGCAACTGGTTCATTTTTATCAGACCGGAACTTTTACTGCAGGGAATCGCCTTCTCGACCCGGAGGATCGTTCAATTCAGTCGTCAATGGAGCGGTTTAACTCTCTTACTTCCGGACATCGCGCTTGTCAGGGCTGTGGTGAGGCTTTGGGCGCTCGTTATGCAGTTGATGCGGCAATGCGCGCTGTGAACGGCAGGTTGGCTGCAGCTAACGCTACCGGGTGCTTGGAGGTCTTCTCGACCCCATATCCAGAAACAAGTTGGCAACTACCTTGGTTCCACTCACTTTTTGGCAACACTGCCGCGGTGGCTACAGGTATGGCGGCGGCCTTTCGTATGCGTGCCAAAAAGACAGGCAAACCGATGACTCGCGTGATTGCTCAAGGCGGAGACGGCGGGACTACTGACATTGGTTTTGGCTGTTTGTCAGGCATGTTTGAACGTAATGACGACGTACTCTATATCTGCTATGACAACGAAGCGTATATGAATACCGGCGTGCAGCGTTCCTCTGCAACGCCGCCGGCTGCGCGCACGGCAACTACCCAGATCGCCGGCAGCGAACCGGGCAATGCATGGGGTCAGGGGAAGGATGTACCTCTGATAGCGATGGCCCACGGAATTCCTTATGTTGCGACAGCAACCGTAGCTGATCTTCGCGACCTTGAACGAAAGGTTGAGAAGGCAATGTCGATCCATGGGGCCCGCTATATCCACATCTTTGTGCCGTGTCCACTGGGCTGGGGCGCTCCGTCAGGTAAAACCGTCGAAATTGCACGATTAGCTGCTGAAACGGGACTCTTCCCTGTTTTTGAGGCTGAGTATGGTGAAGTTACTCACGCACGCAAAATCCGTCGATTGCGTCCAGTTGAGGACTATCTCAAGATGCAGAAGCGCTTTGCACATCTTTTCGGCAAAAAGGGTGATCCGGCAACTGTAGCCCGCATTCAAGCCGTTGCGGACCGCAATATTGAGCGCTTTGGATTGCTCGATGGTGAAGAAGATAAAGAAATGATTATTCCTGTCCCTGCTCAGGCAGATGCTCGTACGCAGGCGAGGTGATGTGATGCAGACCAAGGAAACAATGATGCGTGTGAAACCTTTTGCCATCACGCTTGATGTAGGAACGTCGCTTGCTAACCGCACGGGATCGTGGCGTACTCTTAAGCCTGTCTATGTTGATCGATTACCGCCCTGCAATGCTAAATGTCCGGCAGGAGAGCAGTGTCAGGCTTGGCTGTTTCATGCTCAAAGCGGCAATTATGAGAACGCTTGGAAACAGATTATTGAGGACAATCCATTTCCTGCCGTTATGGGGCGTGTTTGCTATCACACCTGTCAAGGTGCGTGTAATCGTAATGGAATCGATGAACCCGTCGGCATTAATGCGGTTGAGCGATTCTTGGGAGACTACGCCCTCGAAAAAGATTGGCAACTGCCGGTTCCTGCAGCAGATACCGGCAAGCGCATTTTGATTGTGGGGGCGGGGCCTGCGGGACTTTCTGCCGCGTATCAGTTGCGTCGCCTTGGTCATGCTGTGCATGTAGTCGAAAGTGCTGAAGCTGCCGGAGGCATGATGCGATACGGTATTCCAAAATATCGTTTGCCTCGGGAGGTACTGGATCAGGAAATCGCTCGTATTGCAGCTCTTGGTGTTGAGTTTGAGTTTGGCCGCGAAGTGAAGGACCTCAATGCTGAAATGAAATCGGCAGGCTATGACGCAGCATTTCTCGGCGCAGGAGCTTCGCTGGCACATCGCGCATACATTCCTGCCGGGGATGCTGCGCATATCCTTGATGCTGTCAGCGTGCTTCGTTCTATGGAGGCGCCTGCTCAAGGTGAAGAAACGCCCATGCTGGGCCGTCGAGTTGTTGTTTACGGAGGGGGTAATACAGCTATTGACGTCGCTCGAACGGTCAAGCGGCTAGGATCTGAACCGATTGTGGTTTACCGTCGTACTCGCGATCGTGCTCCAGCGCATGCTTTTGAAATTCAGGAGGCGATTGAAGAGGGCGTTTCCATGAAATGGCTGTCGACGATTTCTGAAGCGGAAGCCGGCGAGATCCGTATTGAAAAAATGAAGCTTGATGAAAGCGGATATCCGCAGCCAACAGGTGAGTATGAAACGATTGCTGCAGACAGTGTTGTGCTTGCACTTGGACAGGATACCAATCTAGGGTTCCTGGCTGCTATGCCGAACCTGCAAGTAGATCGTGGATCTGTAGTTGTTGATGCCGACATGATGACATCGGTGCCGGGGATTTTTGCTGGCGGTGACATAGTGCAGGGAGACCGAAATGTGACTGTCGCAATCGGTCATGGTAAACGCGCTGCCAGGGCGATTGATGCATGGCTGAAGGGAGTGACAGCAACAGAAGAAAAGCCTGTTGGCTCCGCATCCTTTGATCGGCTTAATCCTTGGTATTACGCTGATGCTCCGCAGAAAATCCGCCCACAGCTCGATATCGTTCGTCGGCAGACGACGTTTGAGGAAGTTCTGCAGGGACTGACAGAAGAAAATGCACTCTTTGAAGCCCGTCGCTGCATGTCCTGCGGCAATTGTTTTGAATGTGATAACTGCTACGGTGTTTGTCCGGATAACGCTGTTATAAAACTCGGCCCGGGTAAACGATTCCGCTTTAATTACGACTATTGCAAGGGCTGCGGCATTTGTGCAAATGAGTGTCCTTGCGGCGCCATTGATATGGTTCGTGAAGACATTTAACGTCTACTCGTCAACGGTTTTTCAGTTCTGAAATGCCTCTCGGACTTATAGTTCGGGAGGTATTTCATTTTCGGAACGTTTTCATGACGACTTCTTTCCTGAACGCAGAGACGCTTCGTCGATCGCTTTATGCACAGTTCAAATGTGTTTTTTGGCTCATCACAATATTCGTCGTACTTGCTGCTGGTCCCGCGATAGTGCTGACGGAGCAATCCACTGGTTCGGGCGGTGCAATTAATGTTTCTGGGAGCCTGCGCATGATGAGCTATAAGCTCACCGTAGCGGTTTCCAATCCTTACGCTACCTATCAAGAGCGTGATAAGGCCAGTCGTGATGCTGTCAAGGAGTTTGGTACTCGACTGGAAAGTCCTAGCCTCACTGCATCAGTACCACTCGATGCTAAAAACCATATTCGAGAACTGTATGAACTTGTGCATAAACGATTCTCTGATGAAGTGTCTCCGCTGGCCTTTGAAAGCATTGACTCTGAGGCGGCAAGGAGAGCATTCCTACTAAAAGTGCCGGGTTTCGTGGATGATGTTGACCGTTTTGTTTTTGCATTGGAAGAGAGCTTGTCTTGGCGCTTGACGCTCTTGAAGGTTTGTTTACTCATTACGCTTGCGGGTGCCATCGCTCTGACTTTCATTATGCTGAGCGTAATGCGGCGTAAAGTCTTTGCCCCGCTTGAAGAGTTGGAAGCATCAGCCGAGCGTGTTCGTCAGAAGAATTTCACAGCACGATCGAAATCGGCGGACAGTTCTAATGAAATCGGGCGATTTGCTAAGAGCTTCAACTTCATGGTGAGTGAGCTTGAGCGCCTCTACGGTTCGCTTGAGTCTGAGGTTGCAAGAACTACAGCAGACCTACACAGAAGAAATCGCGGGCTTGAATTTCTAGCGCGTGCCTCTGAAGATTTAATGGTCGATGGGCCCAGCCTCGCTGGGGCAGTCTCTGAAGTTTTAAAGGGGGCGGTGGAGCTTGCCGAAGCTCGCAGCGCGGTCTTTTATGTAGCGAAGAACCGGGAACAAGGGTGGACTTCGGAAACTGGATATCTCTTTGCTAAGACAATTGGGTGGGCAGATGCGATTGGATCATCAGAATTCGCTGCCCATGGCTCAAGTATGACTTTGGTAGGGATGATGAAAGTAGAGTTTGGCGAGGTACCGGATGCATGGCGAAGAAATTTTTTTGAAATGACAGCGAGTCTGATTGGAAGAGCGGTCGAGGCAGTACTGCGCGTTACGGACGAGCAGCGCCTTGCAGTGCTCGAAGAACGCTCGACCATTGCTCGTGAACTTCATGACTCGATTGCTCAGTCGCTCTCTTTTTCCAAAATTCAGTTACTGCGCCTGCGGCGTGCCTTGATGCCGGGTGCACCACAAGGGATGGCTCAGGAGGTCCTTTTAGAACTCGATCATGGCATTTCTACGGCCTATCGGCAGCTTCGAGAAGTCCTTTCAGCGTTTCGCCTGCAACTTTCTGGCGCTGGTTTCCCAGGGGCAGTAAATACTGCAGTGGATGCATTTAGAAATCGTACGGGATTAGAGATTACGGTGAAAAATGCATTAATCGGCGTTGAACTGTCTTCAAACGATCAAATTCATTTCATCCAGATTCTTCGAGAAGCTTTAGCCAACGTTGAAAAACATGCCCGTGCAACCAAAGTGGAAGTTTGTATTGAACGAGCGCCCGATGGGGCCTGCACGATGCAGGTCGTCGACAACGGTGTCGGTATACCTGAACATGCTGAAAAGGAAAATCACTTTGGTTTGAGTATCATGAGGGAGCGAGCCGCTGCGCTAGGGGCGGTTCTTTCCATCAGCCGCAGGCCAGAGGGCGGGACGATCGTATTCATGAGCCGACCGCCGCAAAAGAGCGCATTATGACGACCATGAATCCCATTACTCCTGTTGAACAACACACCGTCCTTGTGGTGGATGATCATCCGCTTTTCCGACGGGGTGTCTGTGAGCTCTTTTCGCTTGATCCCACAATCCGCGTTGTAGGGGAAGCAGGAACTCGGGAAGAAGCTCTCGATTTGGCCGAAAAACTCTCTCCCGATCTCATCGTCTTGGATCTCAATATGAAGGGTTCGTCTGGTGTGGAAATTCTTACGACCTTAAAAGAGCGAGATCCCTCTCAGCGCGTGGTAATTTTGACGGTCAGTGATTCTGGTGAAGACTTTTTCTCCTGCATTCGCGCGGGGGCTGATGGATATTTTCTTAAGGATATGGAACCGGAAAAGGTTCTCTATTGTGTGCGTGAGTCTTTAGAGGGGCGACTGACGGTCGATCCGGCAATGGTGCGATACCTGACGGATTTGTTGCGCGGCAAGGCTCCAAAGGTTGAGGAGACGGTGTCGCTCACTGATCGCGAAGAAGACGTGTTGTCGTGTATTGCTCGCGGAATGACCAATAAGATGATTGGACGAGAGTTGAAGATATCTGACGGCACAGTTAAAGGGCACGTCAAGCATCTTTTGAAGAAGCTGGGTTTCAATAGCCGCGTAGAAGCAGCTGTTTGGGCTGCTGAACGAACCGAAAAACAAAAACGGCAAACCTGACGCCTACAAGGGCATCCGATTTGCCGCATGTTAGATTCGCTGTTGAATTGTCTGTCGACGCGTATCTTAATTACGGAGCTGTCGAATCATTGGGGTCGACAGGCGCGAGTGGTTTGGCATTGGAACTTTCGGCGTGGCAAAGCAGACATTCATACCGCTCACCGGCAAGTTTGCCCGATGCCGTGAAGTGCGACTTGGGAATTTCTCCCTTGACGCGGACGTCGCCCTTTTGCTCCTTATGGCACATCACACACATATTTTTATTAACCGTGATCGGCAGATAATCTTTCACCGGATGCGGAACTAAGCCGGGGGCACCATAAATTTCGCTGTCGACGGCAGAGGCGGGCATAGCTAACGCCATTAATACGGCAGCAGCGGCGGCAGAAACAGAGACGGAAATAAGAGGAGAGCGGGTCATAATGGATCTCCGGTAGGTTTTGTTTTTTGGCTGCCCAAACGAAAATGCAGTGCATTTTCAGAGCAGATTTCAATGCAGCGGCCGCAGTTGAGACAGTCCCCAGACGGGATGCGGCCGGTTTGAGCCAGCTCTTTAAAGCGGATAACTTGCTTCTCAGGGCAGACTTTGAGACAGTCAGCACACCGTGTGCAATGCTCATCAATAAAAGCAATCTGAATGATTGGGCGAGGAGAGGCTCTTCCGGCGAGGGACCAAAAGGCACCAAGTGGGCAGAGATGTCCGCACCAACCATCTTTCATAAGTCCGAGTTCAAGTGCAAAGACAGTGAGCACTGCGGACAGCGCGGACAACCCTGTGCCGAAAATGATGTCACGCCAGAGAAATGCCTGAGGACTCACTGTTTCGAAGGCTGCTGAACCTGTGAGAATGCTCGCTAGCAATACACCGGCTAAAGTGGCGTAGCGCGTTAGGCGAGGCAGCCGCACCGCATCTGCGGGAAGATTGAGCTTCCTTCGCAGCCATGCAGCAGTTTCGACTACGAAGTTCATGGGACAAACCCAACCACAGAAGGTACGTGAACCAAGCAGACCATAAAAGAGCGTAATCAGCAGAGCCCCTATAGCCGCTGATGCAGTGGGGATAATGCCTGCACACAGACGTTCAAACAGTGCTAATGGATCATCAAGCGGAATGACGCCTAAGATTCTCGACGAAGAGAGGTCTCCGACAAGCAACGGTTTGCCAAAAACTTCCCATCCCCAACGAGCTGTACCCGTAAAACAAATCAGCACAAGGAGCTCGGTGGCACGACGCAGGAGTGTCCAGCGGTAGCGGCGGACAAAGCCGTTGACAGCAAAGGCTTTATTCATGGTACGTCTCCGCTGTTGAGATAATCGAGCCCAGGTGCGGATTCGGCTGAGTCACTGGCAGGGTTGGGATCGTTCTTGGGTACTGACTTTTCGGGGGTGGTCTCTCGGCGGGTATTTTTTGGGTCGTCTTCTGAGAGCCAACTCAAGCGATAGTGACTGCCGATCGTGCCGAGTACCCCACGAGGGTCTGCGACTCGAATCGATGCTTCATCGGTGGGGCATCCTTTTTCACACAAACCGCAACCGGTGCAGGCATCAGGATGAATTATCGGTACGAAGACTGCATGTTTAGACAGTTCGCGCGGATGAGTCTCGATGGTGATCGCTCGACCAGCCTCAGGACACTCTCGGAAACACACCTCACAGCGCAGCCCCTGCCAGGAGAGACATGCATTGGGATCAACTACTGCAACACCCATTTTGGCGTTGCGGACATCCTCAAGCTTCGGATTTAAAGCGCCTGTAGGACAAGCCTTTACACAAGGCAAGTCTCTACACATTTCGCAGGGAATGCTGCGAGGTGTGAAGTAAGGGGTACCGGCGGGGGCAGGATCAAACATTCCTGCAAGACGCAGCGTACCGTAAGGACAGGCGACTACACACTGTCCGCAGCGAGCACAGGCTGCAAGAAAGTCTGATTCGAGCGATGCCCCTGGGGGACGAGGTCGCCACGCCGCCGCGCTTTCGCGCGACGGCACCATGCTGAGGAGAAAGGTCCCCGCAGCTGCGGCACACCCGGAAGCCAGTGCAGCTTCCAGGAAGGCGCGGCGCCCCAGTGATGGAGGCTGCCTGGACATGGGTTATGCTCTGGTTACACGAACAGCAGTCTTTTTGAAATCTGGCTCGAGCGAGATCGGGTCTGTGGAGTCAATTACAACAGCATTCGTTCGCACCTTCTCGTCAAAGAAGGCGAGCCAAGTAGATCCCGCAGGCATGATGTTTCGAACCTGCGTTTCAACAACTGCTTTGCATTCTCCGTGACGACTCGTCACGAGAGCTAAATCACCGCGTTTCAGACCACGCTTTTGTGCGTCGTCAGGATTCATGTAAAGAAGGGCACTCGGTGCGGCACGGTGAAGTTCGGGCACACGTCCTGTCATAGAGCCGGTATGCCAGTGCTCAAGAATGCGGCCGGTACAAAGCCAGAGATCGTACTGACCGTCGGGTTGTTCGACTGGCGCAGCATATGGACGGAAAAAGATCTTTGCCGTGCCTTTGTATGCTTTTGCTTCTGGATTAGTAACACCGTAAAGATCGCCGGTAGCTACAGGCTTCATCAGCATGCCGTAGAAAAGATTGTCAGCCTTAGCGTAAGGATCGTACTCAAGATTGAAACGATAAAGCGTTTCTTTGCCGTTTACTACTGGCCAAATGAGACCGCGGCACTTGGCAGATTGATAGGTGTCGAAGTCCGCAAGATCATGGCCATTGCCAACGGTGAATTGGCGATATTCGTTGAAAAGGGCTTTCTCTGGGAAATACTTCAGACCTAGTGCATCACCAGTAGCGTTGAGCTCATTCGGATAGAGCGGATCCGGCCACACAGCTTCAGCACGTTTGCCAGTTGGGGCAAATAGGACGTCAAAAAGGGTATCTGTGGGCTTGTAACCCAATTCAGCGGCCTTATCCAGAACATTTGGTAGTTTGTCGCCGGGAACGCCTTTTAGCGTTTGTTCACACCAGGTTTCACCAATTGTGAAGCGCTTGGCAAGTTCCATCAGCGTCCAGACATCAGTACGAGCTTCCCCAGGAGCCTGAACCAACTGGTGCCAGCCTTGAGTACGGCGTTCGGCGTTGCCGTAGAGCCCCCATTTTTCGAAATGACCGGCAACAGGGAGAATCAGGTCAGCACAGCGAGCGGAGAAAGTCGGATAAATATCGGACACTACAACGAAAGCGTCCGGACGACGGCAGGCTTCTATCCAATGGGTGTTATTCGGCGCAGATTGAATGATATTCACTACCTGCGTCCAGAGGAAATCGATGGATTTATCTTCAACGCCACGCAGAATGGCCATTAAATCGGCCCCAACCTTTGGGTTCAGCGTTCCCGCAGGAAGATTCCAAATTTTTTCTGTTTTTTCGCGGTGCTTTGGATTGGCGACAAGCATGTCAGCAGGGAGACGGTGACTGAAAGCACCCACCTCACGGGCGGAACCGCAGGCTGAAGGCTGTCCTGTCAGCGAGAAAGCGCCGTTACCGGGCAGAGCATGTTTCCCAAGGAGTAAATGCAGGTCATAAATCTGCTCGTTTACCCAAACGCCGCGTTGGTGCTGATTTACGCCCATGCACCAGTAGCTCATGATGTTACGGCTGTCATCGCAGACATAGTCGGCGAGTTCCATGAGTTTTTTCTTGAAATCAGCAAGAGACTCAGCGTTATCGCCTTTAGCAAGTTCAGCAACAAAGTCGAGCGAGTAAGGTTCAACGCCTTTCTTGAAATCCTCAAAACTAATGCGCCAATGTTTGCCAGCAGTTGCACCGGTATTCTTTTGCGGAACAACTTCGCCTTCCTTACGGCCCTGGCCAATGGCTTCCCATTTATCGAGTTTGATGGAAAGCTGCTTGGCCATGATGTCCTTTTCAGCGGGCCAGGCATATTTGTCAGTTTGGCGGAGTCCGTATCCGATATCGGTAACGCCCGCACAGAAAATACAGTGTGCGTCGACGAATTCCTGATTGACTTTCCCGCGGTGAATAATTTCGCGAATGACGAAATTAAGAATGGCGAGGTCCGTGTTCGGTTTGAAGATGATGACCAGATCCGACAGATTCGACGTGCTTGAACGATGAGTTGTGAGCTGTACGATACGGGTGGCTTGGTGCGTCAAACGGCGATTGGCAACACGCGACCAAAGCACAGGGTGAGCTTCGGCCATATTGTTCCCCCAGAGAAGGAACAGGTCTGCTTTCTCAATATCGGCATAGCAGTTTGCCGGTTCGTCAACGCCGAAAGTCTGATAGAAGCCAACCACCGCGGATGCCATACACAAACGCGCATTGGGATCAATGTTATTGGAGCGGAGACCGCCCTTCATGAACTTGCTCGCCGTGTAGGCTTCGGGGATGGTGTATTGACCAGAGCCAATGATTGAAATGCCTGCTGGTCCCTTGTCCTTGTAGGCGCGCTTCATTTGTTTGGTCATTTCGGTCAAGGCCGTTTCCCAAGACACAGCTTCGAAACGGCCATTCTTGTCGAACTTTCCATCCTTCATGCGCATCAGAGGGCGAGTGAGGCGGTCCTTGCCATAAAGGATTTTGGCGTTGAAGTAGCCCTTGACACAGTTGAGGCCCCTGTTGACAGGCGCATCGGGATCGCCCTTGGTAGCAACAACACGACCATTTCGGACGCCTACTTGCAAGCCGCAGCCGGTGCCGCAAAAGCGGCAGACGCCCTTGTGCCAAGCAATGTCATTGTCAAGTTTGGCCGCTTCTGCAGCTGCAGTTGAGGTGACAGGAATGCCAAGCGCCATTGCGGCACTTGCAGCTAGTCCTGTTTTGAGTATTGCGCGGCGGTGGAAGGTAATGGGACATTCAGAGGTCATAGCGGATCTCCAATCAGGGATTTGACTGGTTCCAAAGCGCAAAAGCAGAGCAACATCAGCTGTCGCAACTGAAGAGACTTATGCAAGATCGAGTCGATGTTCAATCAGACTGACATCATTGACGCCGTCAAGCTCTGCAACGCGATGGAAGAGACGGACTTCGTCATCTGTCGTCGGCGCTTCAATCGTGCAGATAAGCCGATCGGAATCGGGGTCGGAGATATGAGCTTCGACGCCTTCAATACGATTGATGGCTGTAATGACGTCCTGGAGACGACCTGGAAGCGCGATAACAAGAATGGCGGAATAGTTCATAGGGGTCGACGAGGAAAGTGTTTGTGGATGAGAGTCAATCCTCAATACTTATTCTCGAACCGACGCTCTGGAAGAACTAGCTCCCGAAGCGGAGAAGCACTCGAAAGTGGAGCATCCCAAAATGGAGGGAAAACGTACCTATTGTTGGTTGTCTGTAATGGCTTTCCCGATGCCAAGGCGTTGTGAAAGGAGTAAAGCAGCCGCTACTAAAAATGCGGCAAGGAAATACGGTGTGCCTGCTGCAATATCGTTTGGTGCATTCTGCGTCGTGCAGAAAAGAAGTGGAGTGCCGATTACCGGGCTTACCGCTCCTGTAAAGCTATTGAGAGAACTAGCCGCTCCTAAGCGGATCCCTTGAGTTGTACGTGACCCCGTGCGGCTGATGATGCTTTGCAATGTGGGACCGACTATGCCCATGAAGGCAAATGCGGCGAGCAATATGAGAGCGGGTCCTCCCGTAGGAGAAAGGCCAATGCCGAGGAGTGCTGTAAGGCCAATCAGAAGCCCTCCCGTAATGAGATGCCCAGCAGAAAAGTGATTGGTAAGTCGCGGAAGCAGCCATCCCTGGGTAAAGGTGATTGCCGCACCAAGAAGAAAAATGGAGAAACCAATGGTACGTGGTGTCCACCCATAGCGAAATTCTGTATAGAGCGCCCAGGTGCATTGCACGAGACTCTGCGAGAGCGTGTAGAGCGTAATGACAAGCAAAATTGGCAGAACAACAGGCTCACGTGAAAGTGCGGAAAGCGAGGCGAAAGGATTGGCGTGAGCCAGCGAAAATGGTGCTTCAGACGGCTCTCTTAGACTTTCCGGTAATACGAAGAGCCCGTAGAAAAAATTGATGATGCAGATCACGCCAGCACAGAGAAACGGAATGCGGGGATCTACTTCGCCGAGCATGCCACCCAGTGCTGGGCCAAGAATAAAAGCGATACCGAATATTGCACCGATGCGCCCAAAAGCAGCGACGCGCTTGGATGCCTCTGTGACGTCTGCAATGTAAGCTTGAGCGACGACAATATTGGAACTCATGATGCCGCCCACGAGCCGTGACGCAAGAATAAGCCACAGGGAGTCGGTGAATGCCGGCACGAACATCATGACGGCCAGTCCTAAGATTCCAGTCAAGAGCACCGGACGGCGGCCAATGCGGTCGGAGAGAGCGCCGATAGCTGGCGCGCTTAAGAACTGCATGAGTCCGTAACTCACCATAATCGAGCCGTACCATGAAGTCTGAGCATCGGCATTGGCTGCTAGTGTGCCAATTAGCCTTGGAAGCACCGGGATAATGAGTCCGATGCCGAGAGCGTCAAGGAAGACGCAGGCGAGTATGAAACCTACGGCGGGCAATCGGGACATGGATGAGCGAACGTGAATCAAGATAGTGGGTAACCATAATAACGGTCGGAGGCCATGCACGCGAATGCGATTTCCAGACGGAGAGAGGTCTGCAAATTATTGCCTAGCTAAATTAATGCAAATCATATTTACGCGCTTTGATGAGGGTATATGTCGACTGATGTCCGCAGTACAACTTAGGTTCAGACTGCCGAGTAGCAGGAAGAATTGCTAGTGTTAAGCGACGCAGGAGGTGAAATGCCTCTCTTTGGTGCGGTTGCATGTAGCCACCATTCATTACAAAAAATCAAAAGTCCTCGGAGCCTTCTTTACTATGAAGCGAGTCTTTAAATTTGCGATGCCTTTCCTTCAGGCATCGCTCGTCAAGCAGATTCTCGTCGGCCTAATACTAGGCATGGCGCTCGGCCTCACTTTTCCCGATGCTGCCAAGTCTGTGGGCTTTTTGGGAACAGTGTTTGTTATGGCCTTGAAAGGGGTCGCACCGATCCTCGTTTTTGTGCTAGTGATGTCCTCTATTGCTAATCAGAGTGATATCAGCCAAGGCAATATGCACGTCAAGCCGATTATCGTTCTCTACTTAGTGGGAACATTTCTCGCTGCAGTTATCGCAGTTGGCGCGAGCTTTTTGTGGCCGACAGAAATCACGCTGCAGGCTGCGCAGGATACTGTTGCAACTCCGGGTGGCATTGCTGAGGTATTCGGTAACTTGATACTTCAGGCCGTCGATAATCCCGTGCATGCTATCGCTAGTGGCAACTACATCAGTATCCTCGTGTGGGCTATCGCCATGGGGGCTGTATTGCGTCAGTCGCATAGCTCAACGCGTGAAGTTCTGCTTGATGCCGCTAAAACAGTGGAATTTATTGTTCGCTTGGTGATTCGTTTCGCCCCCTTTGGCATCTTCGGCATTGTCGCCTCTACGCTTGCTACGACGGGTCTTGAAGTTTTTGCGGGATATCTCAAGCTGCTTGCCGTTTTGGTCGGCACAATGTTCTTTATTGCCCTTGTGGTCAATCCGATCCTGGTTTGGCTGATGATCCGTCGCAACCCATATCCCTACACGCTGATGACGTTGCGCGAATCGGGCGTGGCGGCTTTCTTCACGCGTTCGTCTGCGGCAAATATCCCGGTTAATCTCGAAATCTGCCGGCGGCTGAATTTGCCAGAATCAACTTATTCGATTTCGATTCCTGTAGGCGCTACGGTGAACATGCAGGGTGCTGCCATCACGATTACGGTGCTGACGCTCGCTGCAGCCTTCTCTTTGGATGTACAAGTGAGTACCGCTACGGCGATCTTCCTTTCGTTTGTAGCTGCGCTCTGTGCGTGTGGCGCCTCCGGTGTTCCCGGTGGGTCGCTGATGCTGATCCCGCTTGCTTGCGGTCTTTTCGGCATTGATCAGAACACCGCTATGCAGGTAGTTGCTGTCGGTTTCATCATTGGCGTGGTTCAAGATTCATGCGAAACGGCGTTGAATTCGTCAGCGGATGCACTCTTTACGATTGCAGCTTGCAAGCGGGCTGATCGCCTCGCAGGAAAAGATATTTCGGATTAAACCAAATGACCGTGCAGGACGTCTGATTGGACTGCCTGAGCTTGTTTGAGTCTGCCCTGTGGGGAAGACGACAGACGTCGTCTCCCGCACGGGGCTTTCTCTTTTAGAATTCAAATTTTTCTTGTCCTTACAGACTTCACTGTTTCCATGCACCGCTATTCGTCACCCAAGGAAGCGCTTAAGCAGGTTTTCGGTTACGACGCCTTCCGCGGCTTCCAAGAAGAAGTCGTGCGCGCTGTGGTTCGTGGCGAGGACGTTTTAGTGTTGATGCCGACAGGTGGCGGCAAGAGTCTCTGTTATCAAATACCTGCACTATTGCGCGACGGTGTGGCAGTGGTGGTATCGCCCTTGATTGCGCTCATGCAGGATCAGGTGGATGCTTTGGAAGAGCTTGGCGTCAGTGCGGCGTACCTGAACTCGACATTGACACCGGAAGCTGCTGCGGATGTTCGCAGAAGGCTGCGTTGCGGTGAGCTTGATCTGCTTTATGTTGCGCCGGAAAGACTACTAATGTCGTCTATGCAGGCTCTGCTCAGCGAAGTGAAAATATCGCTTTTTGCGATTGATGAGGCGCACTGCGTAAGCATCTGGGGGCATGATTTTCGGCCGGAATATGGAGCGCTTTCTATATTGCGGGAACACTTTCCCAATGTGCCGAGAATTGCACTCACGGCAACAGCTGATCCCAAAACGCGCGAGGAAATTGTTAACAAACTTTTAGTGCATCCCAAAGAGTTTGTGGCAAGTTTTGATCGACCGAATATTTTTTATCGTATCGTTGATAAAAAAAATGTTCGTTCACAGCTCGCGCAATTCATTAAGACAGAGCATCCAGGGGAGTGCGGCGTTGTTTACTGCATTGCTCGACAAACATGCGAATCCATTTGCGAATATCTCTGCAGTAAAGGCATTCATGCGCTCTTTTACCATGCCGGTCTTTCGAATGAGGAGCGAGCTGAGCGACTTGCTGCATTCCAACGCGAAGATGATATCGTGATGGTGGCGACAATTGCTTTTGGTATGGGTATTGACAAACCCAATGTGCGCTTTGTTGCGCATGCGGATATGCCGAAATCCATTGAAGGATATTTTCAGGAAACAGGACGAGCTGGTCGTGATGGATTGCCATCCGATGCATGGATGGCCTACGGGCTTGCGGATGTGGTTAATCAGCGCTATTTCATTGACAAAAGTGGCGCGGATGACCTTCATAAGCAGATTGAAACCGAAAAATTGGATGCAATGTTGGGTTTAGCTGAAGCCTGTACTTGCCGTCGCGTTCAATTGCTAGCCTATTTTGGTGAAAAAAGTACGCCTTGCGGAAACTGCGACAACTGTGTGGATCCGCCACAGATGATGGATGCAACGATTGCCGCCAAAATGATCATCAGCTGTATTTGGCGTATTCAGCAAAAATCCAATATGAGTTTCGGCACTTTGCACGTAATCAAAGTCCTTTTAGGCGAGAGCACCGAAAGTACAAAACGTCATGATCATGAAGCGCTTTCAACCTGGGGAATTGGGAAAGAGCTGACTCTTGAACAGTGGCGCAGTGTCATGCGTCAGTTAATTGCACGCCATGTTTTGTGGATTGATTCAGCTAATCACAATGTAGTGCGCTTAGGAGCGTTGGCCAACAATGTGCTTCGCGGCGCAATGAAAATTGAAGTGCGCCGTACAGTAATGGCGAAAGCACAGAAACAGTCGAGGTTTTCGTCTCCCGAACGTGATGAAATGCTCGCACAGCTTTCGGTCCAGGAGCGCCAGATTTTTGAGGCGCTCCGTGTTTGGCGGCGTGATCTAGCGAAGGAGTTGGGTAAGCCGCCTTATGTACTCTTCATTGACCGCACGCTTGTGGCAATAGCAAAGTTAAAACCAGCCTGTATTGACGATCTGCTAGGAATACCCGGTGTGGGGCGCCGCAAAGTCGAGCGTTATGCAGATAGCATTCTGGAGATAGTCGGCAACGAACTTTAAAAATTACTGAGCTGTTGTGCGGGGTTTTTGCTTGCGGTTGGCGAGGATTTTGTCCCACAAGCCGTCCGGTACGCAGCGCATAATTTTGGCAAGCACCCCCATTTGCCAAGGGATTACACGATAGCGGGCGCGAGCTGTAATGGCTTCGACAGCTTCACGTGCAAAATCCTCGGGTTCCATAATGAACGGCATCTTATAAGGATTCTCGGCAGTGAGCGGAGTACGGACGAAACCTGGACAGATGGTTGATACGCGAATGCCGTATTTCTGCATTTCAACCCGAAGGCTTTCGCAATATGTAATGACAGCGGATTTGCTTGCACAATACGCTTCAGAACCGGGAAGACCGCGGATGCCGGCGACAGATCCTATGCCTACGAGTTGACCATTGCCCCTAGCTTTCATAGGGCCAATAAAGGCATGAAAGGTATAGGCCATGGCGAAGACATTAAGGCGGTAGATGTCTTCGAGCATATCAAGATCTTCAAGGTATTCCGTTTTGACACCGTGAGACATGCCGGCGTTGGCGATCACTACAGTAGTGCCACCGGAAAGTCGCTCAAACTCTTCAGCCGCCGCAAAAACCTCTTCACGAACAGTGACGTCGCAAGGGAGAACAATGTTTCGGTCTCGTCCTCCCGGGAGTGCATCCGCTAAGGCCTCAAGTTTGTCGCGGTTACGGGCGACGAGTCCGACGACGGCGCCACGGGATGCGTATTGGCGAGCCAAAGCGGCACCGATGCCTGTAGATGCGCCGGTAATGAAGACATTGAGCACAGGAAATCTCCGAGTGGGTAATGCAGATATGCAAAGGCGCCCCAAGCATAAAGCCTGCGGGCGCCTCAGGCATAAAGGTCTCGTTACTTGCGCTGAGCGCGAACTTGTTCAATCAAGTAGTCGATGCAGGCAGGTGTGCCTTCACGAGTACCAACCAGATGTGGGCCAGTCGCATAGATACCGCCTACGCCAATCATCGGCGTACTGTCAATTTGGTAAGCATTCCAAAGCTGGCGAGCTTGACGAGTCTTATTCATCACGCTGAAGGAGCGCATCGTTTGTTCCCACTTTTGACGGTCAACGCCGGCCTTGGCCATGAAATCAGAGATGTCGGCCGAGGGGTTTTCAAAATTGTAGGGATGTTCTTGATAGATGACGCTTTCAAAAAACGGCATGGAAAGCTTATCAACAAGGCCAAGGGCTTCGAGAGAGAAGTAGGTCTGAGTGAAAGGATCAAGCTTGGGCTGCCAAGCAACAGGGCAGATGCGGATGGCAACATCAGCAGGGGCTGTTTTGGCCCACTTCGCGAAATGCGGTTCAAACTGCAGACAGTGTGAGCAGGTATAGGCGAAAAAGAGCACAACTTCAATCTTGTCCCGACTGGTGGGAGCCGAAGGCGTGACGACCAGATATTCCTTTCCGGCAGTAAAGCTTTGAGCGGCAAAAAGCTGGCCCGAGAGCGGGAGCGCTGCTGCGCCCAGCACAAATTGACGACGAGTAATCATGGTGGAATGTTTTCCTTTTAAAAAACGCTGTCCTGAGCGGAGCAGGCAAGCGGTTATTTCTGCTCAACGATGGTGGGTGAGAGACCTTGATCGGTAAGCCTGTCGAGCATTTCACGGGCATCTGGACGGCTATCGAACGGTCCGACGCGCACACGCCAACCTGCAGGTCCGCCTTCTTGTACTTGTGCAATGATGCCTTGCATACCCAGGGCTGCCGAACTATTTATGGCATCAGTCTTCTGACGAAAAGCCCCTACCTGAACCCAAAAAGTAGCTGCAGGAGTTGCTGCTCGGGTATTCGCTGTGGGTGGGGTGGCGGACTTCAATTTTGGATCTTTATCGACGACGGTTACGGTCTGTACACGTCCCGTTTCTCCTGTTGGTTCCTCGCCTGCAGTTTGATTGAGCCTTGCATTAGGATCTACTGCGCCGGCTAGTTTGGCGGCGGGGTCGACATCCGCGGTAACTTTGTCGACTTTGTCAACGAAAGGGACGGGACTTTTCGCAATCACGAGCATGGCGCCGGCGGCAACGCCGAGGCCGGTTACCACCCCGATTAAGAACCCGGCGAAGCCGGAGGCGAATCCGCTTTTTGCCATCTCGAACTCCGTATTAATTATTGAGCATCCGCCTCGTCATCGCGGCGAGCCATGCGTTCAGGGGCGGAAATGCCAAGCAACGCCAAGCCATTGGCAAGCACCTGACGCGCTGCGGCGAGAAGGGCCAGACGGGCATTGCGTTCGACAGCATCATCCACTAATACGCGTTCGGCATTGTAGAAGGCGTGGAAGGCTGCAGCGAGGTCCTTCAGGTAGTAGCAAAGGATATGCGGAGCATGGTCGCGAGCGGCGAGACGCAACGTATTGGGGTATTCGGCAACGGCACCAATCAATGCTTCGGCGGCTTTCGAATTTAAGGGGGAGAGATCCATTGTGGCGAGCGCTTCACGGTTCGGAATTTCGTAGCCCTGCTCAAGAGCGTTGGCAAAAACGGAACAGATGCGCGCATGGGCGTACTGCAGATAGTAGACGGGATTTTCGTCACTGTTTTTCTTGGCAAGATCAACGTCGAAAACGAATTCAGCATCAGCCTTGCGGGAAACGAGGAAAAAGCGAGCAGCATCCCGCCCTGCCCAGTCGACCAAGTCACGCAGCGTCACATAATTGCCAGAGCGTTTGCTCATTTTGACGACTTCGCCACCCTTCACAACGGAGAGCATCTTATGGAGGATGTATTCTGGAAAGGTCTTCGGGATAGTGACCCCAAGAGTCTTGGAAGCGGCCTGCAGGCCAGCACGAACTCGAGCAATAGTGCCATGGTGGTCGGTGCCCTGAATATTCACGGCCTTGGTGTAGCCGCGGCTAAATTTATTCAGGTGGTAGGCGACGTCTGGTACGAAGTAGGTGTAGGTGCCGTCGGACTTCTTCATTACGCGATCTTTGTCATCGCGAAGGCCATTGCCGAGATCTTCGAATGCAGTCGTGCGCAACCATAACGCGTTGTCGGCTTCATAGGTGTAGCCCGCATCAATGATTGCCTGAACCGTTTTTTGTACGGCCCCGGTGGTGTATAGCGAAGACTCCAGAAAGAAATTATCGAAGCGAACGCCTAAGGCAGAAAGATCGTCATCTTGCTCATTGCGCAGATAGGCGACGGAATAGCGGCGTATCAGATCAGTATCACCGTAGTCTCCGGTGGATTCAATAGGCTCGCCGCCGTGCGGAATGACGGGTTTTTTATCCAGAAAATCGCGTGCGATAGAGACGATGTATTCGCCGTGATAGGCGTTTTCTGGAAGCTCCAGAGATTCGCCTTGCAGCTGACGGCAGCGGACCTGTACAGACATGGCGAGATTGCCAATCTGCACACCGGCGTCGTTGTAATAGAACTCACGCGAAACTTTCCAGCCTTGACTGTCAAGGAGATTGGCGAGGACATCACCTAACGCACCTTGACGAGCATGACCGAGATGCAGCGGTCCTGTGGGGTTGGCGGAAACATACTCGAGCAACACCGACTTTCCGGCAAACTCGTTGCTGCGGCCAAACTTTTCACCCTCCTGAAGCACCTGACTCACTATTGCTGCACGAGCATTTTGAGCCACGCGGAAATTAATGAACCCAGGGCCAGCAATTTCTACAGTTTCCAGCAGTGCCGCGAATGCTTCATCAGCTTTCATCTCAGCAACAAGCGTTTCAGCGATTGCGCGGGGATTTTGCTTCAGACGGCGCGCAAGCTGCATCGCTACGGTACAGGCAACATCGCCGTGTGTCGGATCTTTGGGTTTTTCGAGCTGTGGGACAACGTCCGCAACATCGAGAGCTGCGAGTGCTCGGACGATGAGGTTTTGAATGGCGTCTTTTTGTTGATCAAGCATGTTTCTTTACTCGTCTGAGGGTGAAGTGGCGGATCAGTTGGTCTTTGTACGCTTATCGTGTTCGATCCAGGCATAGGCAGAGTGATTGTGAATCGATTCAAAATTTTCCGACTCAACACGATAAGCCGTTACCCGCGAATCCTTATTGAGTGATTCAGCCATGTCCCGAACAATATCTTCAACGAATTTCGGGTTGTCGTAGGCGTATTCGGTAACAAACTTTTCATCTGCGCGCTTCAGCCGAGCCCAAAGAGGCGCTGACCCGGCAGCCTCTGAAAGCGCAATCTGTTCTCTGAGACTCATGGGACTGGCCAGAACAATAGAGCTTGTCAGGCGGGAGCGCTGATTGTGAGCGCCGTAGCGAGAAATTTCCTTCGAACAAGGACAAAGACTCGTTACTGGGGTGATGGTTTCCTGCCGCAGTTCAAATGCAGCTGGTGAAATAGTAGCCGTCCAAGCACATTCGTAATTCATTACGCTTTCGAGTCGGCTGATCGGCGCTGCTTTGCGCAGAAAGAACGGGAAGCGAATTTCGAAGGTGCCTTCTTGAGCCTGTAGTTCAGCGAGCATTGCTCGAATCGTAGACTGAACGACTTCGATTGTATATGGCTCGGTTTGAGCTTCCAGAATGCCAATGAAGCGCGACATGTGGGTGCCGCGGTGATCGGGTGGAAGGGCTACTGACATCGTGAGCCTTGCCACTGTGTGCTGCACATCAGCCTCATCAGCAACGGTAACGGGGAGTTCAACTCCGCGAACGCCGACACGATTGATGCGGATATTTCGAGGATCACCGGAAGATTGAATATCCGGCAAGGAATTGGTTTGTGGAGCTTCCATATCTAGGCGAGGCCACTGAAACGACGATGAACTCAGGCAGCCGGTACGCTTTTAGAAAAGTCAATTATCTTAACTGAACGGAGGGATGCCCGAGTCTTCTCATGGCCGTTCTCGTTCAGTAAAGTGGAAACTATTGCTTGCATAATGACGCAAGGAAGGACAGATCTAGTCCCCATATAGTAGAAACAGCGCCAAGCGCTTTTGTTCTGCGGATCGATATACTTTTCTAATAGTAGATTCAGCATAGAGCTTCCAACAGACCCTAAAGAGCTCCCGAAGGAGATAGGCCGTATGCCAATGTTCATTTTCCCGCAGCCGGGCGGCAGCCCACTTTTGAGCCTGCTTGTAGGGCTAGCAGCAATTGCCATCGTTATCGGCTTGATCATTTTTTTCCTGCCGCTGATTGCTGGGATTTTCCTCGCAGCCGTTGTGTTGATTGGCGCGGTCATCCTGTGGGGTTGGATTAAGCGCAAATTTGGGTTGGAAAGCTCTGATGAACGGCGTTTCCGCGAGGCTATGGAGGCAGCACAACGCACTGCCCGAGAACAATTCCGCAGCGGGATGAAGCCGTCGGGAACGGTTTATGAACGTGAAGAGGTTCTCGTAACAAAAATCGGACAGCCGCAACGCCGACGCATGCAGGATGTGGAAGACATTGAAGAAAATCCGCCGCAGCCCAACGAAAAAGAGACTCACGGCGGGAAGCCCAACGCTTAACAGGTATCTGAATGGGAAAGCGCCGGTTGCGGCGCCTTTCCATTTATAGAAGCGGTGAGATGAGGTAAGCCGCCCCTTCTTTAAGTCGGTTTGAAAGCGGGCGTTGACGCCACTCTTGTGGTGAAACCTCGATGCACTTAGCTTCATAAGTGCGGTGAAGCTGCTTCAAGGAAGCGACGAACTCGTCGTCAAAAATCACCATCATCAACTCAAAGTTGAGATGCAGTGACCGATTGTCGATGTTGAGTGTGCCAAAGACGGCGAATTCATCGTCAACAACAATAGATTTGGTATGTAGCAGCCCGCCTTGATAGCGCAGGATTCTGATGCCGCCTTGAAGCAGATCGTCAAAATAGCGCCGCATTGCCCAATTGACAAATGCATTGTCAGCTTCGATGGGAACGATGAGCCTGACGTCTACTCCACGTAGCGCAGCGTTGAGGAGCGCAGATACTACGGATTCGGTCGGAATGAAATAGGGCGTAGTAATGGAGAGGCTGTGTTCGGCATGACTAATCGTTTCGAGGATGAGCAGTAAGTTGCGGTCGCCGCTTTGATATGGTCCTGAGGGAACAGCAACCAGGGTGGCAGATCCCATTGATGGAATGCGCATCTGTGAAAAGTCACCATCAAAATCTAATGGAGTCCCGTCAGGCTGAAGCGCCCAGTCAAATCTCCAGACGGCTTCAAGCATTTTTGCGCCAGGCCCCTCAATCCGTACCATGGCATCAATCCAGGATCCGATGACTTTGGCTTCGGCATAACTATGAGGTTCGATCATGTTGAAGCTTCCCGTATAGGCGATGCTTCCATCGATGACAACTGTTTTGCGATGAAGACGTATATCGGCGCGCTGAAGATCGAAGAGCTGAAGCAACCTCATCGGCATGGCAGAAGCAATCTCAACGCCAGCAGCTTCAAGGTCTCGTCGAGCATTCGAGCGCAAAAAGTTTCGAGAGCCAAAGTCATCAACCAATAGCCGCACGGATACTCCGCGGCGTCTGGCAGCAAAAAGAGCGTCAATTATGACGTCAACGGATCCGCCTTCCTCCCAGATATAGAACTCCATTTCGATGGAGTAGCGCGCGTTTTGAATGTCTTTTTGAAGAGCTGCGATGGTTTCAGCTGCAGAGGCCTTCAGACTAACGGCAGAACCGCCCATGACCGGCATGCCGGCTAATTTGGAGGCTAAATGGATGTAAGTGCGGTGACGCACGAGATGATAGGGCAGAGGGCCTAGCGGAGGGCTTCGGACCTGAGACAACCTGCCCCAGTAATGTGTTGCGTGGCGTAAAAGCCGTGCACGCAGACGACCGATGGGGCGCTCTCCCAGCATCAGATAAAGGAAGAAGCCGACATAAGGCAACACTACCGTGAGCAGAATCCAGGCAAATGAAGAACCCGGAGGATGCCGAGTCAAGATGACGCGGATCACAACGCTCACAACAATGAAGAACTGCACCGCCATCAGCAATATGCTGATTAGCGAGAGATTGTCAAAAACTGGCATTGAAGAGTGTGTTAATCAACGTTGAACCATCATGGTAGGCGACCTGATACCTCTTTGCGGGATTTTTATCTGTAACTCTTGACAGCTTACTGTCTTTCAGTAATAATTTCATTCTCTCGCGACGGAGGGGTGCCCGAGTGGCTAAAGGGGGCAGACTGTAAATCTGTTGGCTTACGCCTACGATGGTTCGAATCCATCCCCCTCCACCAGCGATACTGCTGCAGCAATTCAGCAGGAAAGTTCCGCGGGGCGGAATGATATAGTCCTCGAACTTGAGCGGGTGTAGCTCAATGGTAGAGCTGGGGCCTTCCAAGCCTCCGACGAGGGTTCGATTCCCTTCACCCGCTCCAGATCCTTGCCCATGTGGCTCAGTGGTAGAGCACTCCCTTGGTAAGGGAGAGGTCATGCGTTCGATCCGCATCATGGGCACCAGAATTCCTTAATACGTCCAATCTGATCCGAGTTAATCGGATTTTTTGTTCTTCAGGAGCCACCATGGCCAAGGAAAAATTTGAGCGTACGAAGCCGCACGTGAACGTTGGCACGATTGGTCACGTTGACCATGGCAAGACCACGCTGACGGCAGCCATCTGCACGACGCTCGCGAAGCACTTCGGCGGTGAAGCCAAGGCTTACGATCAGATCGACGCGGCCCCGGAAGAAAAGGCTCGCGGCATCACGATCAACACCGCTCACGTCGAATACGAAACGGCAAATCGTCACTATGCGCACGTTGACTGCCCGGGCCACGCTGACTACGTGAAGAACATGATTACGGGTGCTGCTCAGATGGACGGCGCGATCCTGGTCGTGTCTGCCGCTGACGGCCCGATGCCCCAGACCCGCGAGCACATTCTGCTTGCCCGTCAGGTTGGCGTTCCCTACATCATCGTCTACCTGAACAAGTGCGACATGGTCGACGACGAAGAGCTGCTCGAACTCGTTGAAATGGAAGTTCGCGAACTGCTCTCGAAGTACGACTTCCCGGGTGATGACATTCCCATCATCAAGGGTTCGGCCAAGCTCGCCCTTGAAGGCGACCAGAGCCCGATCGGCGAACCGTCGATTCTCAAGCTTGCCGAAACGCTTGACACGTACATTCCGACGCCGGAACGTGCTGTTGATCAGCCGTTCCTTATGCCGATCGAAGACGTGTTCTCGATTTCCGGCCGCGGTACGGTGGTGACGGGTCGTGTTGAACGCGGCGTGATCAAGGTTGGCGACGAAATTGAAATCGTGGGCATCAAGCCGACGACGAAGACGACCTGCACGGGCGTTGAAATGTTCCGCAAGCTGCTCGATCAGGGTCAGGCTGGCGACAACGTTGGTATTCTGCTTCGCGGCACGAAGCGTGAAGAAGTTGAGCGCGGTCAGGTTCTGGCCAAGCCGGGTTCGATCACGCCGCACACCCACTTCAAGGGTGAGGTGTACGTTCTGACGAAGGATGAAGGCGGCCGTCATACCCCGTTCTTCAAGGGCTATCGTCCGCAGTTCTACTTCCGTACGACGGACGTGACGGGTACGATCGAACTGCCCGAAGGCGTCGAAATGGTTATGCCTGGCGACAACATCACGATGACCGTGAAGCTGATCTGCCCGATCGCTATGGAACAGGGTCTGCGCTTCGCTATTCGTGAAGGCGGCCACACCGTCGGCGCCGGCGTCGTTGCTCAGATCCTTGAGTAACAACTAATACAGGCTGTTCGAAAGAATGGCCATGACAGGGGCATAGCTCAATCGGCAGAGCGACGGTCTCCAAAACCGTAGGTTGAGGGTTCGATTCCTTCTGCCCCTGCCAAAAATTAAAAGCCAAGCTGGGTAAAACCGCTTGGCTTTTCTCTTGGCTGGAAGAAAAGCGGAGCCAATGGGGTGCAGGGAGTTTAGTTTCCCTGTAAAATCATCTGCTATTTTTCGATTCGCCTGCCAAACGGCCCAGCTTGCCGCGAGGGTAGGTTTTTGGAACGATCCATGAGCAATCAAGAAGTTGAAACCAGCTCTAGCAAGAGCGACCTGCTGCTCGTGACCCTGGCTGCTTTGTTGGCTATTGCCGGCGTCGTAGGGTTCGCACTCCTTTCTGAAGAAGCTTTGGCAATTCGCCTTGGCGTGCTTGGCGGCGGCCTCGTGCTTGCCGTGATCATTGCGTGGTTCAGCCCATCGGGCAAGCGTTTTCTCAATTATGGACAGCAGTCCTGGGAAGAGCTTCGGCGCGTTGTATGGCCCACTCGCAAGGAAACGCTCAATACGACCGGCTTAGTAATGGCCTTCGTGGTGATTATTGCGTTTTTCCTCTTCATCTGCGACAAGCTGATTGAATGGGGGCTTTATGACGTGCTCCTGCGCATCTCTATCTAATTCAAAGGTGGACAGCATGGCTGACGGCAAAATGAATTGGTACACCCTTCATGTTTATTCCTCAATGGAAAAAAGCGTGAAGAATGCTCTCGAAGAACGTATTGCACAGAGCGGCGAGTTACGCAGCAGCTTTGGTGAAGTGCTTCTGCCGACTGAGAAAGTTCACGAAGTTCGCAATGGTCGTAAGGTCACGAGCGAACGCCGTATGTACCCGGGCTATGTCTTCATTCAGATGGAGATGAACGATGCCACGTGGCATCTGGTTAACAGCACGCCGCGGATCATTGAATTCCTTGGCAATAACAATCCCGTTCCGCTCTCTCCGACTGAGGTTGCAAATATTCTCAGCGCCGCAGAAAACAGCTCTGATAAGCCGCGTCCGAAAATTGAATTCGAGATCGGTGAGATGGTACGAATCAAGTCCGGCGCGTTTAAGGACTTTACGGGGCGCGTTGATGGCGTTGACTATGACAAGAGCCGTTTGAATGTGTTCGTGTCGATCTTCGGGCGAGATACGCTCGTCGATCTTGGATTCAACGAAGTCGAAAAGATTTAAATTTTTTGGGAAAACGACTTGCACGGCATGAATGACCGGTGTATAGTCGCGCTTCTCTGTTCTAAACCAACTGGGGAGCCTGTGAAATCTAAGGGGTTTCTGGGCGTTTGAACCCAATAGGAAAAAGCCAAATGGCAAAGAAAATCGTCGGCTTTATTAAGCTGCAGGTTCCTGCCGGTAAGGCCAATCCGGCGCCTCCTATCGGCCCGGCTCTCGGTCAGCGCGGTCTGAACATTATGGAGTTCTGCAAGGCGTTTAATGCGCGCACTCAGGGCGTGGAACCGGGTCTTCCGATTCCGGTCGTGATTACCGCTTTCGCCGATAAGAGCTTCACGTTCATCATGAAGACCCCTCCGGCCACCATTCTCATTAAGAAGGCGGCCAAGATTCAGAAGGGTTCTGCTCGTCCGCACACCGAAAAGGTGGGCAAGATCACGCGTGCTCAGGCAGAAGAAATCGCCAAGACGAAGGCTCCGGATCTGACAGCTGCTGATATGGACGCCGCTGTCCGTACGATCGCCGGTTCGGCTCGCTCGATGGGCATCGTTGTGGAGGGTCTCTAAATGGCTAAGCTTACGAAGCGCCAGCAGGCGTTCCAGGGCAAGGTGGAAGCCGGTAAGGTCTATCCCGCCGTTGAAGCGCTCAACCTCGTTCGCCAGAATGCGACTGCCAAGTTCGACGAATCCGTCGACGTTGCCATTCAGCTCGGTATTGATCCGCGCAAGTCTGATCAGGCCGTTCGCGGTGCAGTCGTCATGCCCGAAGGCACTGGCAAGACTGTTCGCGTAGCTGTGTTCACTCAGGGTGCTAAGGCTGATGAGGCTCGCGCCGCGGGTGCTGACATCGTTGGTTTTGACGATCTGGCTCACAAGGTTAAGGCTGGTGAACTCGACTTTGATGTCGTGATCGCCTCTCCGGATGCTATGCGTGTCGTTGGCCAGCTCGGTCAGATTCTTGGCCCGCGTGGTCTGATGCCGAACCCCAAGGTCGGTACGGTCACCCCGAACGTCGCTCAGGCTGTTAAGAACGCCAAGGCTGGTCAGGTTCAGTTCCGCGCCGACAAGGCCGGTATCATTCATGCTCCGATTGGCCGCGCTTCTTTCGAAGCCGAGCGTCTGCAGAAGAATCTTGCAGCGATCATCGATCAGCTCAACAAGCTCAAGCCCGCTTCCGCCAAGGGTCAGTACCTCTGCAAGGTCTCTGTCTCTTCGACGATGGGCCCGGGCGTCCGTGTTGATGCCGGCAGCATCAACGCCTAACGGTTTTTTCCAGGAGCGGCATCTCCTGCAGTGCGTGATCCGGTGTTTGTAAAAAATGTTGGATCGCGAACCTCGAAAGAGGATGCCCGGGAGGCGTAGCCTTCCGTGAGGCCGTGAGGCCTCAAGGGCTTTGGGTGGTCCCTTTCAGCGGTTTGATCTGTTGGATGGGACTGCCGTCAAAGACCGCTGGAGAGCGATCTCTGTATTGTTCTTAATTCTCTTGGTCCGCATAGGGGGTTCCTTATTGCGGTGCCGCCAAGAGGTCCAGCGCAGATGGCACCGAAGAGAGACGTTGTACATTGTGTTTCCAGGACGGCCCGCTCGTGAAGACGAGTAGCGTCCAAAGACATTAGTCATGCTCTCGGAAAGGTTGCCGATAATCGCAACCGGTGTTTTCGTCAGAAATGGCGCGAGCACCACTGAGTGGAGCCAGACCATGGGTCTCAATCGTGAAGACAAGGCGACAGTCATTGCGGAGATTTCGGAAGTTGTTTCGAATTCGTCCGCGATGGTCATCGCTGAATACCGTGGGCTGACCGTACAGGCCGTCACCAAGCTGCGCGCGGAAGCTCGCAAGAATGGTGTGACGGTGCGCGTTGTCAAGAATACGTTGGTTCGCCGCGCTGTGGAAGGCACGGGGTTTGCCGGACTTGCTGATCAGTTTACTGGTCCGCTCGTTTACGGCTTCTCCGCTGATCCTGTCGCGGTTGCCAAGGTTCTCGTCAACTTCGCCAAGGACAACGAAAAGCTCGTTATTAGGGGCGGTGCGATGGCTGACTACGTCATGGACGTTGAAGCTGTCAAGCAGCTTGCCTCGATGCCGAGCCGCGAAGAACTCCTTGCCAAGTTGATGGCTACGATGAACGAGCCTATCGCGAAGTTCGTCCGTACCCTCAACGAAGTCCCGGCGCGCTTCGTGCGTACCGTGGCCGCTGTGCGCGATGCCAAGGAACAGGCCGCTGCCTGATTCCCCAATTTTTAAACCAATTCAATACAACGTAATACGGAGCTGAAAATGGCCCTTACCAATGAAGAAATCCTTGACGCAATCGCGTCCAAGACCGTCCTCGAAATCTCTGAACTCATCAAGATGATGGAAGACAAGTTCGGTGTTTCCGCTGCTGCCGCTGCTGTCGCTGTCGCCGCTCCTGGCGCTGCTGCCGCTGCCCCGGCCGAAGAAAAGACCGAATTTGATGTGGTTCTTGAAGCCGCTGGCTCGAACAAGATCGCCACGATTAAGGCTGTTCGCGAACTGACCGGTCTTGGCCTCAAGGAAGCCAAGGACCTCGTCGAAGGCGCCCCGAAGGCTGTTAAGGAAGGCCTCCCGAAGGCTGACGCCGAAGCCGCCAAGAAGAAGCTTGAAGAAGCTGGTGCCAAGGTTGCCCTCAAGTAATTTCTTACTTGAAAAAAAATCCGGAGCTGAGCCAGAATTTCTAGCTTGGCTCTTTTCAGAGCCTCCGCAAGGAGGCTTTGATTTGATTTTCTTGATACGAATCGTGAGAAAATCAGATCAAAGTCCTTTCCTTGATGAACCTCTCGCCTATATCTCACAATCAGTAATTGCGTTGCCGCGCGGACTCAGACTCCAGATCTGAAGTGCCGAGCGGCTTTTCGGCGTCCTTCCTCATTCTTCTCATCAAGTTTTGACTTCCTGGTTCATCCATACTGTCGAACGGAGTGTCCATGTCGTACTCGTTCACTGAAAAGAAGCGCATCCGCAAGAGCTTCGCCTCTCGCCCGAGCGTCCTTGAAGTGCCTTCCCTGCTTGATATTCAGCTTCGTTCCTACGAAGACTTCCTGCAGGTCAATGTGAAGCCTGCTGCACGCAGCAACAATCTCGGCCTTCAGGCCGCCTTCACCTCAATTTTCCCGATCACGAGCCATAACGGTTTCGCGCGTTTGCGTTTTGCCGGTTATGAGCTTGCTGAGCCGGAATTCGACGTTGCCGAATGCCAGCTCCGTGGTCTGACCTATTCGAGCCGTCTGCGCGCGAAGATTCGTTTGGAAATCTACGATCGCGAGGCTGCTCAGCCTGAGACCATTAAGGAAATTCGTGAGAACGACGTCTATATGGGCGAAGTGCCTCTGATGACGGAAAAGGGTTCGTTCATTGTGAACGGTACCGAACGCGTGATCGTGAGTCAGTTGCATCGTTCTCCTGGCATCTTCTTTGAGCATGACAAGGGTAAGACGCATTCCTCGGGCAAGTTGCTGTTCTCTGCTCGTGTAATTCCTTACCGTGGTTCCTGGCTTGATTTTGAATTTGACGCCAAGGACATTCTTTATTTCCGCGTAGACCGTCGTCGTAAGATGCCGGGCACGATTCTGCTCAAGGCAATCGGCTACTCGGTTGAGGATATCCTTGCCCGTTTCTTTGCCTTTGACAGCTTCTCGCTGCTCAAGAGCGGCGCCAAGCTCCCCGTTGTTCCTGAGCGTCTCAAGGCTCAGACGATGAGCTTCGACATTGTTGATGCCGAAGGCAAGGTGATTGTTCCGCATGACAAGCGCATTACCGCTAAGCATCTGCGCGACCTGAACAAGGCCAATGTCACGACTATTACGGTTCCAGATGACTATCTCCTGGGCCGTGTGCTGGGTAAGACGATCATTGATCAGGAAACGGGTGAAGTCATCGCCAACGCTAACGACGAGATCACGGAAACCGTGCTCGCCGCGATGCGTGCTGCCCGTGTTCGCAAGTTCGATGCTCTCTTTACGAATGAGCTTGATCACGGCGCCTACATCTCCAACACACTGCGTTTGGATGACACGCCCGACCAGTTCTCGGCTCGCGTCGCCATCTATCGCATGATGCGTCCGGGTGAGCCGCCAACGGAAGAGGCTGTAGAGTCGCTCTTTGACCGTCTCTTCTTTGATCCTGATGCCTATGATCTGTCACGTGTTGGCCGTATGAAGGTCAACGCTCGTTTCGGCCGTCCTTCGGCAGAAGGGGAGCGCACGCTGACGAAGGAAGACATCGTAGACACTATGGCGATGCTCGTTGCACTGCGAAATGGCCAGGACAACGTTGATCTCGTCAATGAAAAAGGCGAAGTTCGCACCTGTGTTGTAAACGGCGTCGATGATATTGACCACCTCGGCAATCGTCGTGTTCGTTGCGTAGGTGAACTCGCGGAAAATCAGTTCCGCGCAGGTCTGGTGCGCGTCGAACGTGCGGTCAAGGAACGTCTCAATCAGGCGGAAAGCGACGGTCTTACCCCGCAGGATCTGATCAACAGCAAGCCTATTTCGGCTGCTATTCGCGAATTCTTTGGCTCGAGCCAGCTTTCGCAGTTCATGGATCAAACGAATCCGCTTTCGGAAATTACCCATAAGCGCCGTATTTCTGCACTTGGTCCGGGTGGTCTGACGCGTGAGCGAGCGGGCTTTGAAGTTCGCGACGTGCACTCGACTCACTATGGCCGTGTATGCCCGATCGAAACGCCTGAAGGTCCGAATATTGGTCTGATCAATTCACTCGCCTTGTATGCGCGTTTGAATGAGTACGGCTTCCTTGAGACGCCGTATCGCAAGGTTGTTGATGGTGTGGCGACCAAAGAAATCCATTATCTGTCGGCTATTGAAGAAGGCAAGTACATCATTGCTCAGGCCAATGCAGAAATGGATGACAACGGTCGTCTCACGCAGGAACTCGTTTCGGCTCGTGACAATGGGGAAACAATCCTGGCTTCGCCCGAACGCATCCAGTACATGGACGTGGCGCCGGCTCAGATTGTGTCCTGCGCAGCGGCCTTGATTCCGTTCTTGGAACACGACGACGCGAACCGAGCATTGATGGGCGCTAACATGCAGCGCCAGGGTGTGCCTTGCTTGCGTCCCGAGAAGCCTGTTGTAGGTACGGGCATTGAGCGTACGGTGGCGGTTGACTCCAAGACTGCTGTTCAGGCTCGTCGTGGTGGCGTCGTTGACTATGTCGATGCCAACCGCGTGGTTATTCGTGTCAACGACGACGAATCCGTGGCGGGTGAAACGGGTGTGGATATCTACAATCTGCAGAAGTTCACGCGTTCAAACCAGTCAACCAACATCAATCAGCGTCCGATCGTCGTCAAAGGCGACCACGTTGCTGTGGGTGATGTGCTTGCTGACGGAGCTTCGACCGATACCGGCGAACTCGCGCTCGGTCAGAACATGCTGATCGCCTTCATGCCGTGGAACGGATACAACTACGAAGACTCGGTCCTCATCAGCGAACGCGTGGTTGCCGATGATCGCTATACCTCAATTCACATTGAGGAACTTTCGGTTGTATCGCGTGACACGAAGCTTGGCCCCGAAGAGATCACTCGCGACATTTCGAATCTTTCAGAAAGCCAACTCGCCCGTCTGGATGATTCCGGCATCGTGTTTATCGGTGCTGAAGTTAAGGCCGGTGATGTGCTCGTCGGTAAGGTTACGCCGAAGGGTGAAACGCAGCTGACTCCGGAAGAGAAGCTTTTGCGCGTCATCTTCGGTGAGAAGGCTAGCGATGTGAAGGACACGTCTCTTCGCGTACCGTCGGGTATGACGGGTACGGTGATCGATGTCCAGGTCTTCACTCGCGACGGCGTCAAGCGTGACAAGCGTGCAGAAAGCATCATTGCCGATGCACTCAAGCGTTATCGCCGCGACCTTGATGACCAGCTTCGTATCGTTGAACGCGACTCATTTGATCGTCTGCGCCGTCAACTTGCGGGCCACAAGGTTGTGAGCACGATGAAGTTCGACGGATTGCCTGCCGACGGTGTGCTTACGCCTGAATTTTTGGCCTCGGTGCAGGGGTACGACCTCTTCGGTCTCCGTATGGAAGAAGAAGTCGCGCAGCACTTCATCGACCTCACGAAGCAGGCTATCGAGCATACCCGCGAAGATAATGCGCGCAAATATGAGATCAAGAACGACAAGCTTACCCGCGGTGACGAACTGCCCCCGGGTGTCTTGAAGATGGTCAAGGTCTATATTGCTGAGCGTCGTCGTCTGCAGCCGGGTGACAAGATGGCCGGTCGTCACGGCAACAAGGGTGTGGTTTCAAAGATCTGCCCGGTTGAAGATATGCCGTACATGGCGGATGGTCGTCCTGCCGATATTGTGCTGAATCCGCTCGGTGTGCCGTCTCGTATGAACATCGGTCAGGTGCTTGAAGTGCATTTGGGCTGGGCAGCAAAGGGTCTTGGCTGGCGCATTGAGAAGATGCTCAAGACGGAAACTGCGCGTCAGATTCGCGCCTTCCTGAATGAGATCTACAACCGCACCGGCAAGCATGAAGATCTCGACAGCCTCAGCGATGAAGAACTCATGCGTATGGCTCGCAATCTGCAAAACGGTGTGCCGTTCGCAACGCCAGTGTTCGACGGTGCAAACGAAGAGCAGATCCGTATGATGCTCGACCTTGCATTCCCGGATGATGAAGCTCAACGTCTGCAGCTTACGTCGTCCAAGACGCAGGCCACGCTTTACGACGGCCGTACGGGTGATGCGTTTGAACGCCCGGTTACTGTTGGCTACATGCATTACCTCAAGCTTCACCACTTGGTCGATGACAAAATGCATGCTCGTTCGACGGGTCCGTATTCGCTTGTTACTCAGCAGCCTTTGGGCGGTAAAGCCCAGTTCGGCGGTCAGCGTTTCGGCGAAATGGAAGTGTGGGCACTCGAAGCCTACGGTGCCGCATACGTGCTGCAGGAAATGCTTACGGTCAAGTCCGACGACGTCAATGGTCGTACGAAGATGTACGAAAACATCGTTAAGGGCGAACACAAGATTGAAGCCGGCATGCCGGAATCCTTCAACGTGCTAGTGAAGGAAATCCGCTCGCTCGGCATCGACATCGACCTCGTCAAGAACTAAGAGAGGATTTAAGCGAAATGAATTCTGCGCTTAATGACATTTTGAATCAGGTCAATAAGGACGAGCATTTTGATGCCATCCGCATCGGCCTTGCCAGTCCCGAGAAGATTCACTCCTGGTCCTACGGCGAAGTCAAGAAGCCGGAGACGATCAACTACCGTACTCAGAAACCTGAGCGCGATGGCTTGTTTTGCGCCAAGATTTTTGGCCCGGTGAAAGACTATGAGTGCTTGTGCGGAAAGTACAAGCGTCTGAAGAACCGCGGAGTAATCTGTGAAAAATGCGGCGTTGAAGTGACGCTGGCCAAAGTGCGCCGCGAAAGAATGGGTCACATTGACCTCGCTAGCCCGGTGGCGCACATTTGGTTCTTGAAGAGCCTGCCGAGCCGGATGGGTATGGTGCTCGATATCCCGCTGCGTGATATCGAACGCGTACTTTATTTCGAGGCTTACATCGTTGTAGATCCGGGATTGACGCCGCTTTCTCGCGGTCAGCTCCTCACGGATGAAGAGTTCATCCAGAAGACTGCTGAATTTGGCGACGATTTCAAGGCCATGATGGGTGCCGAGGCCATTGGCGAACTCTTACGCACGATTGATATCGATGCTGAAGTTTTGCGCCTGCGCGATGAACTCTCGACGACCAATTCCGAAGCTAAGATCAAAAAGTACGCCAAGCGTCTGAAAGTGCTTGAGGCTTTCCAGCGATCTGGCATCAAGCCTGAATGGATGATCATGACGGTCCTTCCGGTGTTGCCGCCGGATCTCCGACCGCTGGTTGCTCTTGACGGCGGCCGCTTTGCAACGTCAGATTTGAATGATCTTTATCGTCGAGTCATCAATCGCAACAACCGTTTGAAGCGTCTCCTTGAGATCAAGGCTCCCGATATCATCGTCCGCAATGAAAAGCGTATGCTGCAGGAAGCTGTGGATTCGCTTCTCGACAACGGCCGTCGCGGCAAGGCGATGACTGGCGCCAACAAGCGTCCGCTCAAGTCTCTCGCTGACATGATCAAGGGTAAGAGCGGCCGTTTCCGTCAGAATCTGCTCGGTAAGCGTGTCGACTACTCCGGTCGTTCTGTGATTACAGTTGGTCCTGAACTGCGCCTGCATCAGTGTGGTGTGCCGAAGTTGATGGCGCTTGAACTCTTCAAGCCGTTCATCTTCAATAAGCTCGTTCAGCGTCAGCTTGCGCCGACACCGAAGGCTGCCAAGAAGATGGTGGAAAACCAGGAACCGGTAGTGTGGGATATTCTCGAAGAGGTGATTTTCGAGCATCCCGTAATGCTCAACCGTGCTCCGACGCTTCACCGTCTCGGTATTCAGGCATTTGAACCGAAGCTAATTGGCGGCAAGGCCATGCAGCTGCATCCGCTCGTCTGCGCGGCATTTAATGCCGACTTCGACGGTGACCAGATGGCTATTCACGTCCCGCTTTCGCTGGAGGCGCAGCTCGAAGCCCGCGGACTGATGATGTCCTCGAACAACGTGCTCTTCCCGGCTAACGGCGATCCGTCGATTGTGCCGTCACAGGACATGGTGCTGGGTCTTTATTACGCTACGCGTGAGAAGATCAATGGCCGTGGCGAAGGCATGTTTTTTGCAGACATTCCTGAGGTTCAGCGTGCTTGGGACAGTGGCGTTGTCGAACTGCAGACGCGTTGCACGGTTCGTATCAAAGAGTATTCGCTCAACCGTGAAACCGGTGAGAAGACGCCGAAGATCGTTCGTTACGAAACGACTGTCGGTCGTGCGCTCCTTTCCGAAATTCTTCCGGAAGGCATGAGCTTCAAGGAGCTCAACATTACCTTGAAGAAGAAGGAAATTGCCAAGCTGATCAACCGCTGCTTCCGTCTTTGCGGTCTGCGCGCAACGGTGATTTTCGCCGACAAACTCAAGGACAACGGCTACCGTCTGTCGACACGTGCAGGCATCTCTATCTGTGTGGGCGACATGAAGGTTCCTGTGCAGAAGGAGCAGCTCGTCCGCGCCGCCGAACAGGAAGTTAAGGAAATCGAAGCGCAGTACACGTCAGGTCTTGTGACGCAAGGTGAACGCTACAACAAGGTGGTGGACATTTGGGGTCGTACATCGGACCAGGTCGGCAAGGTGATGATGCAAGAGCTCTCCACGGAGCCCACTATCGACCGTCACGGCAAGAAGGTTTCTCAGGAGTCCTTTAACAGCGTTTACATGATGGCTGACTCTGGTGCTCGTGGTTCCGCAGCTCAGATTCGACAGCTCGCCGGTATGCGCGGTTTGATGGCTAAGCCAGACGGCTCCATTATTGAAACGCCGATTACAGCGAACTTCCGTGAAGGCCTCAACGTTCTGCAGTACTTCATTTCAACCCACGGTGCTCGTAAGGGTTTGGCTGATACGGCGTTGAAGACGGCAAACTCTGGCTACCTCACCCGTCGTCTCGTTGACGTGACGCAGGATCTTGTGGTGGTCGAGGACGACTGCGGTACGACTCGCGGCGTTGAGATGCGTGCGCTTGTGGAAGGCGGTGAAGTCATTCAGGCGCTGCGTGATCGTGTTCTCGGTCGTGTCACTGCTGTTGACGTCATCAATCCTGATACGCATGAAGTTGTGATCGCTGCCGGCACCCTGCTGGATGAGCGGCTTTGCGACAAACTTGACGAAGTTGGTATTGACATGGTCAAGGTTCGTACGCCGCTGACCTGTGATACCCGCTACGGTTTGTGCGCCAAGTGCTATGGTCGTGATCTCGGCCGCGGCACGTTGGTTAACGCAGGCGAGTCTGTCGGCGTTATCGCAGCTCAGTCGATTGGTGAGCCGGGTACGCAGCTGACGATGCGTACGTTCCACATTGGTGGTGCGGCGTCCCGTGCTGCAGTTGCATCGAGTATCGAGGCCAAGTCTGCCGGCACGGTGGGCTTCAATGAAGCAATGCGCTTCGTGAAGTCTTCCAAGGGTGAACTCGTGGTGATTTCTCGTTCCGGTGAAATCATTGTGATGGATCACGGTCGTGAACGTGAACGCCACAAGGTACCGTACGGCGCCTCGCTCTTGATTCAAGATGGGCAGACGATTAAGGCCGGACAGCAGCTTGCTACCTGGGATCCGATGACCCGTCCGATTATTACGGAGTACGCCGGCCGCGTTAAGTTTGAGAACGTTATTGAAAACGTTACCGTGATGAATCAGGTCGATGAAGTGACGGGGCTTTCGAGCCTTGTTGTGATCGATCCGAAGAAGGCTACGAAGAGCGGAAAGAGCTCTTCTGCTGGCATCCTGCGCCCGTTGGTTCACTTGATCGATGAAAACGGCGATGAAGTGAAGATCCCGGGTACGGATCACGCAGTGACGATTCAGCTGCCGGTGGGCGCTTTCGTGGTTGTTCGCGACGGCCAGGACATCGGTATGGGTGAGGTGCTTGCTCGCATTCCGACGGAATCGCAAAAGACCCGTGATATTACGGGTGGTTTGCCGCGTGTGGCTGAACTCTTTGAAGCTCGCAGCCCCAAGGATGCTGGCATGCTCGCCGAGGTGACTGGTACTGTGACCTTCGGTAAGGAAACAAAGGGCAAGCAGCGCTTGATCATTACTGATCAGGAAGGCAATTCACACGAAACACTCATCAGCAAAGACAAGACGGTCCTCGTTCATGACGGTCAGGTCGTGCAGAAGGGTGAAGAAGTGGTGGATGGTCCCGTTGATCCGCACGACATTTTGCGACTGCTCGGTATTGAAGAGCTCGCGCGTTACATTGTCGACGAAGTCCAGGACGTTTACCGCCTGCAGGGTGTGAAGATCAACGACAAGCACATTGAAGTGATTGTTCGTCAGATGTTGCGCCGTGTCCAGATCACCGATCCGGGCGATACGCACTTCATCCAAGGTGAACAGGTCGAACGTTCCGAAATGCTCGATGAGAACGATCGAGTTACTGCGCTGGGCAAACGTCCGGCAACGTACGAAAACGTTCTGCTCGGCATTACGAAGGCATCGCTTTCGACGGACAGCTTCATTTCGGCAGCGTCTTTCCAAGAAACAACGCGAGTACTGACGGAAGCCGCCATCATGGGCAAGCGAGACGACCTGCGTGGTTTGAAGGAAAACGTGATCGTTGGCCGTCTGATTCCGGCAGGTACGGGTCTTGCCTACCATCAGGCTCATAAGGCGATGGAGCTGGCAGAACGTCTTGAACGTGCTACTCAGGCCTTTGAAGAACCGCCGGTAACGGAACAGATGACGACAGCATCAGCGGCTGAGCCAGCTGAAGATGCGGACAGTGAGGAGGAGGTTCGTCCGATGGTCGATCCGTTCGCCTTCATTGACCACAAAGCTCCGGTTGAAGCTGATCCGAAGCTGTCAGTTAAACCCGCCGACGCAGCAGCGTCTTCCGAGCCTGATGCGGATAGCAAAGGTGCTGAATAAACAGCAAAGTGACTGAGACCAGCGCAAGCTGATCTAACTGTCGCGCGAAAGAGCCCGATCCTCCTCAGAGGGAGTCGGGCTTTTTCGTATTGAAAAAATTGCCCAACCGCCTTGACAGCGCAGACTGATTAGACGAAAATCACGTGTTTTCGGGCGTCCGAGCCGCTCTTGCACTCTGTAAAAGCCTACTCCGAGTAGGTTGTTCGGCAAGAATAGGCGGCCCGAAAAGACGTTCAAACCTAGTGCTTCAGGGGAATCCTGAGCACTGCTTAATATCATTAGACGGACGATATGCCTACTATCAACCAGCTTGTTCGCAAGCCTCGTGAACTCACGCACGATAAGAGCAAGAGCCCTGCTCTCAAGAACTGCCCGCAGAAGCGCGGCGTTTGCACGCGTGTGTATGCCACGACCCCGAGGAAGCCGAATTCGGCTCTGCGTAAGGTCGCTAAGGTACGTCTCACGAATGGCTTCGAAGTCATTTCTTACATTGGCGGCGAAGGCCACAACCTCCAGGAACACTCCGTGGTGCTCATCCGCGGCGGTCGTGTAAAGGATCTTCCTGGTGTTCGCTACCACATTGTTCGCGGCTCTCTCGACACCCAGGGCGTCAAGGACCGCAAGCAGGCTCGCTCCAAGTACGGCGCCAAGCGCCCGAAGGCAGCCTAACAGCGCTTGGCGGCTTTGCCGCAAGCAGCGGCCTAAACAGAGTTTTCTGCAGAAGGCCGAGTAAGTCACGGACCCTGCGTCCGAGAGAAAACATTAAGCATGCATCTCACAGCATTTCATTTTGAGAAGCATGCAAGACTGAAGATACGAAAGAGGAATCAAAATGCCCCGTCGTCGCGAAGTACCGAAGCGCGAAATTCTGCCCGATCCTAAGTACGGCAGCGTGGAAATCACGAAGTTCATTAATGTGATCATGCTCGATGGCAAGAAGGCGGTTGCGGAACGCATCGTCTACGGTGCCCTTGCGCAGATTGAAGAAAAGACCGGCCAGAGCGCTATTGAAGTGTTCAACAACGCCATCAACAACGTCCGTCCGCTGGTGGAAGTTAAGTCCCGCCGCGTTGGTGGCGCCAACTATCAGGTCCCGGTCGAAGTCCGTCCCGTTCGTCGCCTCGCTCTCGCGATGCGCTGGCTCCGTGAATCGGCTAAGGGGCGCTCCGAAAAGTCGATGCCGCAGCGCCTCGCCGGCGAACTGCTCGACGCCGCTGAAAACCGCGGCGGTGCCGTTAAGAAGCGCGATGAAGTCCATCGTATGGCTGAAGCCAACAAGGCCTTCTCGCATTTCCGCTTCTAACTCCGCATATCGGCTGCATGAAGCTCTGAAACCCAAGCAACGTGCAGCAGCAAATTGAGAGGAACCTTAAATGGCTCGTCAAACTCCGATCTCGCGTTATCGCAACATCGGTATTTCCGCCCACATTGACGCGGGCAAAACCACCACTACCGAACGCATTCTGTTCTACACGGGCGTGAGCCACAAGCTCGGCGAAGTGCATGATGGCGCTGCGACGATGGACTGGATGGAACAGGAACAGGAACGCGGCATCACGATTACCTCCGCTGCTACGACCTGCTTCTGGCGCGGCATGGAAATGCAGTGGCCGCCGTATCGTTTCAACATCATTGACACCCCGGGCCACGTCGACTTCACGGTCGAAGTGGAACGCTCTATGCGTGTGCTCGACGGTGCTTGCATGGTGTACTGCGCTGTGGGCGGCGTGCAGCCCCAGTCTGAAACGGTTTGGCGTCAGGCCAACAAGTACCATGTGCCCCGCCTCGCGTTCGTCAACAAGATGGACCGTACCGGCGCTAATTTCTTCAAGGTCTATGACCAGATGAAGAAGCGCCTGCAGGGTAATCCTGTTCCGGTCGTGATTCCGATTGGTGCGGAAGATACTTTTGCCGGCGTGGTGGACCTCCTGAAGATGAAGGCCATCATTTGGGACGATAAGTCTCAGGGCATGAAGTTCACGTACGAAGACATCCCCGCCGAACTCGTCGATTCTGCCAATGAATGGCGTGAAAAGATGATTGAAAGCGCTGCGGAAGCCAACGAAGAACTGATGAACAAGTACCTCGAGGACGGTGAGCTGTCTGAAGAGGAAATTGTCAAGGGGCTTCGTCAGCGTACGATCGCTTGTGAAATTCAGCCGATGCTCTGCGGTACCGCCTTTAAGAACAAGGGCGTGCAGCGCATGCTTGACGCTGTTGTTCAGTTCCTGCCGGCTCCGACGGACATTCCGCCGGTTGAGGGCTTCGATCTTGACGACAAGCCCGTCACCCGTGAAGCAAGCGACGATGCTCCGTTCTCGTCCCTGGCTTTCAAGATCATGACGGACCCGTATGTGGGCCAGCTCACGTTCCTTCGTGTGTATTCCGGCATGCTCAATTCCGGCGATACCGTTCTGAATTCTGTTAAGGATCAGAAGGAACGCATTGGTCGTCTGCTGCAGATGCACGCCAACGAGCGTAAGGAAATCAAGATGGTGGAATGCGGCGACATCGCTGCAGCCGTCGGTCTGAAGTCCGTTACGACTGGCGATACGCTGTGCTCGCTCGAACATCCGATCATCCTTGAACGCATGGAGTTCCCGGAACCTGTGATTTCGCAGGCCGTTGAGCCCAAGACGAAGGCTGACCAGGAAAAGATGGCGCTCGCTCTGAATCGTCTTGCTCAGGAAGATCCGTCCTTCCGCGTTCGTACGGACGAGGAATCTGGCCAGACCATCATCTCTGGTATGGGTGAACTTCACCTTGAAATTCTTGTTGACCGCATGAAGCGCGAATTCAACGTTGAAGCGACGGTTGGCAAGCCTCAGGTGGCTTACCGTGAGACGATTCGCTCGACAGTTGAAAATGCTGAATGCAAGTTCGCCAAGCAGTCGGGCGGCCGCGGCCAGTATGGTCACGTCGTTCTGAAGCTTGAGCCGCTGCCTCCCGGCAAAGGTTTCGAATTTGTCGATGCAATTAAGGGCGGCGTTGTTCCGCGTGAGTACATCCCGGCGGTTGAAAAGGGCGTCGAAGACACCCTTAAGGCTGGCGTGCTCGCGGGCTTCCCGGTCGTTGACGTGAAGGTTACGCTCCATTTCGGTTCGTACCACGAAGTTGACTCGAACGAAAATGCGTTCAAGATCGCTGCTTCGATGGCGTTCAAGGATGGTATGCGTAAGGCTGATCCGGTTCTTCTGGAGCCGATCATGGCCGTTGAAGTCGAAACGCCGGAAGAAAAGATGGGCGACGTGATGGGGGATCTTTCTTCCCGCCGCGGCGTTATCCAGGGCATGGAAGACATGGTCGGCGGTGGCAAGAACATCAAGGCTGAGGTTCCGCTCGCTGAAATGTTCGGCTACGCCACGCAGCTGCGCTCCCTCACGCAGGGCCGCGCTACCTACACGATGGAGTTCAAGCACTACGCAGAAGCTCCGCGTGCGGTTGCAGAAGCTGTCATTGCTGACAAGACGAAGTAAAATCAATCAGATAACCTGATTCACCAATACCATTACCATTAAGGATTAAAAATGGCAAAGGAAAAATTTGAGCGTACGAAGCCGCACGTGAACGTCGGCACGATCGGTCACGTTGACCATGGCAAGACCACGCTGACGGCAGCCATCTGCACGACGCTCGCGAAGCACTTCGGCGGTGAAGCCAAGGCTTACGATCAGATCGACGCGGCTCCGGAAGAAAAGGCTCGCGGCATCACGATCAACACCGCTCACGTCGAATACGAAACGGCAAATCGTCACTATGCGCACGTTGACTGCCCGGGCCACGCTGACTACGTGAAGAACATGATTACGGGTGCTGCTCAGATGGACGGCGCGATCCTGGTCGTGTCTGCCGCTGACGGCCCGATGCCCCAGACCCGCGAGCACATTCTGCTTGCCCGTCAGGTTGGCGTTCCCTACATCATCGTCTACCTGAACAAGTGCGACATGGTCGACGACGAAGAGCTGCTCGAACTCGTTGAAATGGAAGTTCGCGAACTGCTCTCGAAGTACGACTTCCCGGGTGATGACATTCCCATCATCAAGGGTTCGGCCAAGCTCGCCCTTGAAGGCGACCAGAGCCCGATCGGCGAACCGTCGATTCTCAAGCTTGCCGAAACGCTTGACACGTACATTCCGACGCCGGAACGTGCTGTTGATCAGCCGTTCCTTATGCCGATCGAAGACGTGTTCTCGATTTCCGGCCGCGGTACGGTGGTGACGGGTCGTGTTGAACGCGGCGTGATCAAGGTTGGCGACGAAATTGAAATCGTGGGCATCAAGCCGACGACGAAGACGACCTGCACGGGCGTTGAAATGTTCCGCAAGCTGCTCGATCAGGGTCAGGCTGGCGACAACGTTGGTATTCTGCTTCGCGGCACGAAGCGTGAAGAAGTTGAACGCGGTCAGGTTCTGGCCAAGCCGGGTTCGATCACGCCGCACACCCACTTCAAGGGTGAGGTGTACGTTCTGACGAAGGATGAAGGCGGCCGTCATACCCCGTTCTTCAAGGGCTATCGTCCGCAGTTCTACTTCCGTACGACGGACGTGACGGGTACGATCGAACTGCCCGAAGGCGTCGAAATGGTCATGCCTGGCGACAACATCACGATGACCGTGAAGCTGATCTGCCCGATCGCTATGGAACAGGGTCTGCGCTTCGCTATTCGTGAAGGCGGCCACAC
>NZ_QNRV01000002.1:175527-207083 GCF_003315195.1 Sutterella wadsworthensis
CATGCCTGGCGACAACATCACGATGACCGTGAAGCTGATCTGCCCGATCGCTATGGAACAGGGTCTGCGCTTCGCTATTCGTGAAGGCGGCCACACGGTTGGCGCCGGCGTCGTTGCTCAGATCCTCGAATAATGACTGTTTATCCCTCTGATAAGGGATAAAAAGTTCATTTTGACTTGATCGCTCGAGGGAGCGGAGTTATACTCCGCTCCCTCTTGTTCTTTTATCGTTCTTTTTTCTAGGAAATCGAAATGCAGTCTCAGCGCATTCGCATCCGCCTCAAGGCCTACGACTATAAGCTCATCGACCAGTCCGCTCTGGAGATCGTTGACACCGCCAAGCGCACCGGCGCTGTGGTTCGTGGTCCTGTTCCTCTTCCTACGCGCATCCAGCGCTTCGACATCCTTCGTTCGCCGCACGTCAACAAGACGAGCCGCGATCAGCTTGAGATCCGCACGCATCAGCGTCTCATGGACATCGTCGACCCGACCGATAAGACGGTTGATGCTCTGATGAAGCTCGACCTGCCGGCCGGCGTGGACGTCAAGATCAAGGTCCAGTAATTTTTTAGATTTTTGCTGAAAAATCTGCCGTTTTGAATTGCAAGGCGGCAGACCTACAGCTAGAATCGCGCCTTCGTGTCCCATTACAAAAGAAATGCTCTTCATTAACTGGAGTATTTTTTGGGACATTTTTGATGTAATCGGTCCCGGCCAATCGCAGCCGGGGTGGAGAAAACAATGAGTGAAAAACTCGGCCTCGTCGGTCGCAAGATCGGCATGACGCGTATCTTCACGGATGACGGCGTGTCCGTCCCCGTGACTGTGCTCGACGTGTCGAACAACCGCGTCACCATGGTTAAGACGCAAGATACCGACGGTTACACCGCAGTCCAGGTCGCCTTCGGCACGAAGAAGCCGTCGCGCGTCAGCAAGCCTCTCGCCGGCCAGTTCGCTAAGGCTGGTGTCGAAGCTGCTTGCACTTTGAAAGAGTTCCGTATCGATGCCGAGAAGGCTGCCGAGTTCAAGCCCGGCCAGACCATCTCTGTCGAAATCTTCACGGAAGGCCAGAAGGTCGACGTGACGGGTACGACCATCGGTAAGGGTTTTGCTGGCGCTATCAAGCGTCATCACTTCTCGTCGAACCGCGCTTCGCACGGTAACTCCGTGACGACTCGCGCTCCCGGCTCCATTGGTAATCGCCAGGATCCGGGCCGTGTGTTCCCCGGCAAGCGCATGGCCGGCCATTTGGGTGACGTGCAGCGCACGACCCAGAATCTGGTCGTTGCCCGCGTTGACAAGGAACGTCAGCTTCTGCTGGTTCGCGGTGCCGTTCCGGGCGCCAAGGGCGGTGAAGTGATCGTCCGTCCGGCTGTTAAGGCGTAAGGAGCGAAACAATGGAACTCAATGTCCTGAACGAACAGGGAAAGACGGTGGAAGCCGCCGACGCCGTGTTCGGTCGTGAATACAACGAAGCCCTGGTGCACCAGATCGTGGTTGCTTTCCAGGCCAACGCTCGTCTCGGCACTCGCGCTCAGCTCAACCGCCGCGACGTTCATCATTCCACGAAAAAGCCCTGGCGCCAGAAGGGTACCGGCCGTGCTCGTTCGGGTATGACCAGCTCGCCCCTGTGGCGTAGCGGTGGTCGTGCCTTCCCGAACACGCCCGACGAAAACTTCAGCCAGAAGCTGAACAAGAAGATGTTCCGCGCCGGTATGGCTTCGATCTACTCGAAGCTCGTTGCCGATGCTCGCTTTGTCGTCGTTGAAACGATCAAGGCTGATCTTCCGAAGACGAAGGCTTTTGCCAGCCAGCTCAAGACCCTTGGTCTGACTGCGCGCACGCTCATCATCGTTGATGAGTCCGAACTCGATGACAACCTCATCCTCGCCTCGCGCAATCTGAAGGATGTGCTCGTCGTCACGCCCCGCTTTGCTGACCCGCTTTGCCTGATCTACTTCGACAAGGTTGTGGCCACGAAGGCGGCTGTTGCTCAGATCCAGGAGATGTTGGCATGAACCAGGAACGTCTGATGAAGGTGCTCGTCGGCCCCATCGTCTCGGAAAAGAGCACGATGATCGGCGAAAAGCACAATCAGTACTCTTTTGTCGTCGTCCCCGACGCCAAGAAGAGCGAAGTTAAGGCCGCTGTTGAACTGCTGTTTAAGGTGCAGGTCAGCTCGGTGCAAATTCTGAACCTCAAGGGCAAGCAGAAGCGCTTCGGCCGCTTTATGGGCAAGCGCAATGACGTTCGCAAGGCGTACGTCTCGCTCGCTAAGGATCAGGAAATCAAGTTCGAGCAAGAGGTGATGTAATGGCTCTCGTCAAACTCAAGCCGACGTCTCCCGGCCGCCGTCATGCGGTCAAGGTTGTCAACAAGGAGCTCCACAAGGGCAAGCCCTGGGCCGCTCTTGTTGAGAAGAAGAATCGCGGCTGCGGCCGCAATAACGATGGTCACATCACCTGCCGTCATAAGGGCGGTGGTGCCAAGCGTGCCTATCGCATCATCGACTTCAAGCGTGATAAGGACGGTATCCCCGCCCGCGTTGAACGCATTGAATACGATCCGAACCGTTCCGCCAATATTGCTCTCGTGCTTTACGCCGACGGCGAACGTCGTTACATCATTGCCCCGAAGGGCATGACGGTCGGCCAGGAAATCTTCAACGGTCCGGAATCCCCGATCAAGGCTGGTAATACGCTTCCGCTGCGCAACATTCCCGTGGGTTCGACGATTCACTGCATCGAACTGCTCCCGGGCAAGGGTGCTCAGCTCGTTCGTGCTGCCGGTACGTTCGGTCAGCTGATTGCTCGTGAAGGCGAATACGCTCAGGTCCGTTTGCGTTCCGGTGAAGTGCGCCGCGTTCTCATCGAATGCCGCGCCACGATCGGTACGGTCGGCAATGAAGAGAACAGCCTGCGCGAACTCGGCAAGGCCGGTGCTAAGCGTTGGCGCGGTGTTCGTCCGACGGTTCGTGGCGTTGCTATGAACCCGGTGGATCACCCGCACGGCGGTGGCGAAGGCAAGACCGGCACTGGCCGCGCTCCTGTCACGCCTTGGGGTCAGCTCACGAAGGGCTACCGTACCCGCAACAGCAAGCGCACCGATTCTATGATCGTCCAGCGCCGTAACAGCAAGTAAGGGGGCCCAGGAATGTCTCGCTCTTTGAAAAAAGGCCCGTTCGTTGACGGGCACCTCATGAAGAAGGTTGAAACCGCCCAGGCGACGCGTGACAAGCGTCCGCTTAAGACCTGGTCGCGTCGTTCGACGATTCTTCCGGAATTCATCGGTCTGACGATCGCCGTTCATAACGGCCGTCAACATGTGCCGGTGTACATCAATGAAAACATGGTCGGCCACAAGCTTGGCGAATTTGCGCACACCCGCACGTTCAAGGGTCACGCTGCCGGCGACAAGAAGGTGGGTAAGTAAATGGAAACGACAGCTATTGTTCGCGGCGTTCGCCTTTCCGCCCAGAAAGGTCGCCTCGTCGCTGATTTGATCCGCGGTCAGCAGGTCGGTCGTGCGCTCTCGATTCTGGAGTTTACCCAGAAGCGCGCTGCCGGCATCGTCCGCAAGTGCCTCGAAAGCGCCATTGCCAATGCCGAACATAATTTCGGCGCTGACATCGACGCCCTCGTCGTGACGAAGATTCATGTGGAAAAGGCTGCTACGCTCCGCCGTTTCGGCGCTCGCGCCAAGGGCCGCGGTACGCGTATCAACAAGCAGACGAGCCACATCTACATCACCGTCGCTGACGGCGAATAATAAGAGACAGGTGAATTACCATGGGTCAGAAAATTAATCCCACCGGCTTCCGTCTCCCCGTCACGCGCAACTGGACGTCGCGCTGGTACGCCAACGGCCGTGATTACCCGAATACGCTTCAGGAAGACTTGAAGGTTCGCAGCTTCCTGCTTAAGAAGCTGCGTAATGCGAGCGTTGCCCGCGTGCTCATCGAGCGTCCGGCCAACAATGCCCGTATCACGATTTTCACGTCACGTCCTGGCATCGTGATCGGCAAGCAGGGTGCTGACATTGAAGCTTTGAAGACCGAAGTTCAGAAGATGATGGGTGTGCCTGTGCACGTCAACATCGAAGAAGTTCGTCGTCCCGAACTCGACGCTCAGCTCATCGCTGACGGTATCACGCAGCAGCTTGAAAAGCGCGTGATGTTCCGCCGCGCCATGAAGCGTGCTATGCAGAACGCCATGCGTCTCGGTGCCCTCGGCATCAAGGTGCAGTCGTCTGGCCGTCTTAACGGCGCTGACATCGCCCGTGACGAGTGGTACCGCGAAGGCCGTGTGCCTTTGCAGACGCTTCGTGCCAACATCGACTATGCCACGAGCGAAGCCCACACGACCTACGGTGTCGTGGGTGTTAAGGTTTGGGTCTACAAGGGTGACAACTTCGGCGCGGAAGAACCCGTCGAAGCTCCCCGTGAAGACCGCCGCGGTCGTCGTGGTGACCGCCCGGGCAAGCCCGGTGCTCGTCGCCCGAATGGTGGCCGCCGCAACGACATGAAGCAAGACCGTGCTCCCCGTAAGCCGGCTGCTAAGGACGGAGAATAACGATGCTGCAGCCTAATCGTCGCAAGTACCGCAAGGATCAGAAGGGCCGCAACTACGGTCTCGCCACTCGTGGCGCGAACGTTTCTTTCGGTGAATTTGGTCTGAAGACGCTTGAACGCGGTCGTATCACGGCTCGCCAGATCGAAGCCGCTCGTCGTGCCATTACGCGCCACATTAAGCGCGGCGGCCGTGTGTGGATTCGTATCTTCCCGGACAAGCCCATTTCCTCGAAGCCCGCTGAAGTCCGTATGGGTAACGGTAAGGGCAATCCGGAATACTGGGTCGCACTGGTCCAGCCGGGCCGTGTGCTTTACGAAATGGACGGCGTGGAAGAGTCGCTCGCCCGCGAAGCCTTCGCGCTTGCAGCTGCTAAGCTGCCCGTGAAGACCACGTTCGTTGTCCGCCAGGTCGGCATGTAATTTAGGAGACACGGACATGAACGCTAAGGAACTGCGTGCCAAGGATGAGGCCGCGCTCAAGCAGGAACTGCAGGATCTTCTCAATACGCACTTCAAACTGCGTATGCAGAAGGCCACTCAGCAGCTGCAGAACACGGCTTCGCTGCGTCAGACGCGTCGCGACATCGCTCGCGTTCGCACCATCCTCACCGAAAAGGCGACCACGAAATGACGGAAACGACCAAGGAAGCTCTCACGCGTACGCTCGACGGCGTCGTGACGAGCAACAAGATGGACAAGACGGTGACCGTCCTTGTTGAACGCAAGGTGAAGCACCCGCTGTATGGCAAGTATGTCGTCAAGAGCAAGAAGTATCATGTTCATGACGAACTCGGCTGCGGCGAGGGTGATAAGGTCGAAATCAAGGAAACGAAGCCGATCTCCAAGACCGTGTCTTGGGTCGTGACGAAGATCCTTGAAAAGGCTGAAGTCCTCTAATAAATGCAGTCTTGAAGAGAAAATAAAAAAATCTCTTCAAATCACTTGCAAAGCAAATCTAGCTTAGCTATATTTGCACGCCATCGCCCGGAAGCCATCTGGTGGAGTTCCGGGCGATGCATTTCTCAGTTCATGAGGCGCCCGCGCACGAAAATGCTGCGCGATCCACGTCTGGTGGACTTCCTCCCGGAACACGGGGCCAATACTGTCCGCTCTTAGCGGAATAAGTTGGGATTTTTCAGTAATGATTCAGATGCAAAGCCGACTGGACGTCGCCGACAATACCGGTGCTCGTTCAGTCATGTGTATCAAGGTGTTGGGCGGTTCTAAGCGCCGTTATGCCAACATCGGCGACGTCATTAAAGTGACGGTTAAAGAAGCGGCTCCGCGCGGCCGCGTCAAGAAGGGCGAGGTCTACAACGCCGTTGTGGTCCGCACCGCTCATGGTGTTCGTCGTGCTGACGGCTCGACGGTCACGTTCGACGGCAATGCAGCCGTTCTCCTCAACAGCAAGCTCGAGCCGATCGGCACCCGTATTTTCGGGCCGGTGACGCGTGAACTCCGTACGGAACAGTTCATGAAGATCGTGTCGCTCGCTCCTGAAGTGATCTAATCGAGGAGAAGAAATGCAGCGCATTATCAAGGGCGACCAGGTTGTGGTCATCACTGGCCGCGATCGCGGCACCAAGGGCACGGTTCTTTCCCGCGTTGATGATCGCCACATTATCGTGGAAGGCGTGAACGTCGTGAAGAAGGCTGTGCGCCCGAATCCCGCTCTCGGCGTCGAGGGTGGCATCGTCGACAAGACCCTCCCGATCGATCAGAGCAACGTCATGTTGGTCAACCCGGAAACGGGCAAGGGCGAACGCGTCGGCTTCAAGGAAGTTGACGGTAAGAAGGTTCGCGTGTTCAAGTCCAATGGCGCCGTTGTCGGTGCCAAGGCCGAATGAGGGTGACCATGTCGCGTTTTAGCTCCCTTTATCACGACACCATTGTTCCCGAACTGATGAAGAAGTTCGGCTACAAGACCGTCATGCAGGTTCCGCGCATCACCAAGATCACGCTCAATATGGGTGTTGGTGAAGCCGTTAATGACAAGAAGTTTATTGAATACGCCGTCGGCGATATGACCAAGATTGCTGGTCAGAAGCCCATCGTTACGCACACCCGTAAGGCTATCGCGAACTTTAAGATTCGTGAAAATCAGGCCATCGGCTGCATGGTGACGCTGCGCGGCGAGCGCATGTTCGACTTCCTTGATCGTCTGGTCACGGTTGCGTTCCCGCGTGTTCGCGACTTCCGCGGTGTTTCCGGCCGCGCTTTTGACGGCCGCGGCAACTACAACATCGGTTTGAAGGAACAGATCATCTTCCCGGAAATCGAATACGACAAGATCGACTCGATCCGAGGGATGAACATTTCGATTACCACGACGGCGAAGACCGACGAAGAGGCTAAGGCTCTCCTCGCAGGCTTCAGCTTCCCGTTCCGCAACTGAGGTTGACGCAAAATGGCAAAACTTGCTCTTATTAACCGCGAAGCCAAGCGCCGCGCGACGGTCGCTAAGTTCGCGGCCAAGCGCGCCGCCCTCAAGGCCATCATCAACGACGCTTCCCGCTCGATGGATGAACGCTTGGACGCCCGCGCCCAGCTCGAAAAGCTGCCGCGCAACGCTAGCCCGGTCCGTCTGCGCAACCGTTGCGCGATCACCGGTCGTCCCCGTGGCAATTTCCGTAAGTTCGGTCTCTGCCGCGAAATGATTCGTGACGCCGCCATGCGCGGTGATATCCCCGGCCTTCAGAAGGCCAGCTGGTAAGCGAGGAGATTGCGAAATGAGTATGAGTGATCCGATCGCCGATATGCTGACCCGCATTCGCAACGGTCAGATGGTCGACAAGGCCGCGGTGGTCATGCCTTCTTCAAAGTTGAAGGTTGCCATCGCCAAAGTCTTGAAAGACGAAGGCTACATCGAAAACTATGAAGTTGCGGCCAACAACGGCAAGCCTGAGCTCAATGTGACGCTCAAGTACTATGCCGGCCGTCCCGTGATTGAACGCCTTGAACGCGTTTCCCGTCCGGGCCTCCGCATCTACAAGAACCACGACAGCATCCCCCAGGTGATGAACGGTCTCGGTATCGCGATCGTTTCGACCCCGAAGGGCGTGATGACCGACCGCGCTGCCCGCGCTGCCGGCGTCGGCGGCGAAGTCATTTGCTACGTCGCCTAACCCGAGGAGTGTCAAATGAGTCGTATTGCTAAGATTCCCGTGACAATCGCCAAGGGCGTTACGGTTGCTATTACTGAAGCCGACGTGACTGTCAAAGGTCCGGTCGGTGAGGTGAAAATGCACATCCTCCCGCTCGTGAAGGTTACCGAAGAGAACGGCCACCTGCACTTTGAACAGCTTGACGAATCCCGCGATGCCAACATGAATGTCGGCACGATGCGCGCTCTCGTCAACGATATGGTCAAGGGCTGCTCGGCCGGTTTCGAAAAGCGCCTCACGCTCGTGGGCGTCGGCTTCCGTGCTCAGGCTCAGGGCGATAAGCTCAACCTGCAGCTCGGCTTCTCGCACCCGATCGTGCACCATATGCCCGCTGGCATCAAGGTTGAAACGCCGAGCCAGACGGAAATCGTCATCAAGGGTGCCGACAAGCAGAAGGTTGGTCAGACGGCTGCTGAAATTCGCGCATACCGCGCTCCCGAACCCTACAAGGGCAAGGGTGTTCGTTACGCGAATGAGCACGTCGTGATCAAGGAAACCAAGAAGAAGTAATTCGGACGTTAGAAGATGATCAACAAGAAACAAAGCCGCCTGCGTCGCGCCCGTGCTACGCGCGCCCGCATTCTGCTGCAGAAGGTCGATCGCCTGACGGTCCATCGTACCAACCTGCACATCTACGCCAGCATCATTTCGGCCGACAACGGTCGTACGCTGGTTTCGGCCTCCACGGTCGAACCCGAAGTTCGCGCTCAGCTCGCGAGCGTTTCCGGTCGTGGCGGCAACGTCGCTGCCGCGAAGATCGTGGGTGCCCGCATCGCCGAGAAGGCGAAGGCTGCCGGTATTGAGTCCTGCGCCTTCGATCGTTCGGGCTACCGTTTCCACGGCCGTGTCGCCGCGTTGGCTGAAGCCGCGCGCGAAGCCGGCCTCAAGTTCTAAGCAGGGGCTGGCAAATGGCTAAGGTTCAAGCTAAAAACGCGGTCGAAGAACAGGACGACGGCCTGCGTGAAAAGATGATTGCGGTTAACCGCGTCACTAAGGTCGTCAAGGGCGGCCGTATTCTCGCCTTCGCAGCACTCACGGTTGTGGGTGACGGCGACGGTTCTATCGGTATGGGTACGGGCAAGTCCCGCGAGGTGCCGCAGTCCGTCTCCAAGGCGATGGAACGTGCTCGTCACACGATGAAGCGTGTTCCGCTGAAGAACGGTACGCTGCACCACGCTGTTGAAGGCCGTCACGGCGCTTCGCGCGTGATCATGATGCCGGCTCCGGAAGGCTCTGGCGTCATCGCCGGCGGTCCGATGCGCGCCGTGTGCGATGCTGTTGGTATTCGCAATGTTGTTGCGAAGGCCTACGGCTCGACCAACCCGTACAACCTGGTCCGTGCGACGCTCAACGCACTCGACAATCTGCGCAGCCCGGCGGAAATCGCCGCTAAGCGCGGTAAGTCGGTCGAAGAGCTCCTCGGCTAATCCGGAGACCTAGACATGTCCGAAAAGAAGACCATCAAGGTCACTCTGGTCAAGAGCCCGATCGGCACCAACGCGGATCACCGCGCCACCGTCCTCGGCCTTGGTCTCAAGAAGATCCGTCAGACGCGCGAGCTCGAAGATACGCCCGCCGTCCGCGGCATGATCAACAAGATCGCGTACCTTGTGCGCGTCGAATGATCTAAGGATGACCCAAAATGCGTTTGAATACCATCCAGCCCGCTGAGGGCTCGAAGCACGCTCATCACCGCGTTGGTCGCGGCGTGGGCAGCGGTTGGGGCAAGACCGCGGGCCGCGGTCACAAAGGCCAGAAGTCGCGTGCCGGCGGCTTCCACAAAGTCGGTTTTGAAGGCGGTCAGATGCCGATGTATCGCCGTCTTCCGAAGCGCGGCTTTACGTCCCTCTCCCGTAAGTTTGTTGAAGTGGTTCGTCTCTCGGATCTCGAGCGTCTCGGTCTTGAGGAAGTCGATCTGTCCGTGCTGAAAGAAGCCGGCGTCGTTTCCACGCTTGCCTTGAATGCTCGTGTGATCCTCTCCGGCGCCATCACCCGCAAGGTGACGGTCCGTGGGCTCGGCGTGACGAAGGGTGCCCGTGCTGCCATTGAGGCGGCCGGCGGCTCCATCGCCGAGTAAGCGACAAACTCACTTCAAAGAGGATAGGACGTGGCGACCAGCCCCAGCTCAAAGCAGCAGTCAGGCCTCAGCAAGTATGGCGACCTTAAAGGTCGCCTGATCTTCCTGGCGCTTGCACTCGTTGTCTACCGCATCGGTGCTCACGTGCCGGTGCCGGGTATTGATCCCGATATGCTCAACCAGCTGTTCAATCAGCAGCAGGGCGGCATTCTCGGGCTGTTCAACATGTTCTCCGGCGGTGCCCTCTCGCGCTTCTCCGTCTTTGCGCTCGGGATCATGCCGTACATTTCAGCATCCATTATTTTCCAGATGCTGTCGTACGTGCTTCCGTCGCTTGAAGCGATTCGCAAAGAAGGAGAACAAGGCCGCAGAAAGATCACGCAGTACACCCGCTACGGGACACTTGCGCTTGGTCTATTCCAAGGCTTTGGCATCGCCGTTGCGCTAGAAACGCAGCCCGGGCTCGTCATTGATCCCGGGTTCCTCTTCCGCATCACCACGACGGTTTCGCTCCTTACCGGAACGATGTTCCTGATGTGGCTGGGCGAGCAGATTACCGAGCGTGGTCTCGGTAATGGCATTTCAATCATCATCTTCGCCGGTATTGTGGCCGGTCTGCCGAACGGTGCGAGCGGTTTGTTCCAGCTCGTTTCGACGGGGGCCATCAGCCCGTTGGCGGCGATTTTTGTGATTGTGATTGTTCTCGGTGTGACGGCCTTCTGCGTTTTTGTCGAACGCGGTCAGCGTCGCATTACGGTCAATTACGCCAAGCGTCAGGTTGGCAATCGAATCTACGGCGGACAGAGTTCGTATCTGCCGCTTAAGATGAACATGTCGGGTGTTATTCCTCCGATCTTTGCTTCGTCTTTGATTCTGTTTCCAGCGACGTTGGCCGGTTGGTTTACTTCTGGTGATTCCACCCGCTGGATCCGCGATCTGGCGGCCGCGCTTTCTCCGGGGCAACCGCTCTACACGCTGCTTTACGCTGCTCTAATCGTGTTCTTTGCTTACTTCTATACGGCGTTGGTTTTCAACCCGAAAGAAACAGCTGAGAACTTGAAGAAGAGTGGGGCGTTTATCCCGGGTATTCGCCCAGGTGAACAAACAGCACGTTACATTGACCGTGTACTCTTACGCCTCACACTCGGCGGAGCCATTTATTTGGTGTTTGTCTGCTTGGTGCCTGAATTCCTTAACCTACGTTTCAACGTTCCGTTCTACTTCGGCGGTACATCGCTGTTGATTGTGGTGGTTGTGACGATGGACTTCATGAGTCAGGTTCAAGCCTACATGATGAGTCACCAATATGAAAATCTGCTGCGGAAGACCAGTTTCCGCGGTCTGACTCGGAAGTAATACTGCTTAATAGCGATTCTTCCGCAAACAGCCAAAGTCAGATAAATATCAAAGGGCGGTCCAAAAGGCCGCCCTTTTGATATGTCCAGTTTTCACATATATTCCAGCCCACCGGATTTGTGCAAATTCATTGGTCAACTGAGTTGCACAAAATATTTTTCTTCAGTATTATTCAACGTTTCTGCCGTGTGGGCATCGAAATTTCCAAGCTCATCAGCTTGTGGAGACATTTAAATGAAGGTTAGAGCTTCCATTAAGAAAATGTGCCGCAACTGCAAGATCATCAAGCGCAAAGGCGTTGTCCGCGTGATCTGCAGCGACCCGCGTCACAAGCAGCGTCAAGGCTAAAGAGGTAACACAATGGCTCGTATCGCCGGTATTAATATTCCGCCGCAGCAGCACGCCGAAATCGGTCTCACCGCCATCTATGGCATCGGCCGTTCGCGCAGCCGCTTGATTCTTGAACAGTGCGGCATCCCCTGCACGAAGAAGGTTCAGGACCTTACCGATGCTGAACTCGAACGCATTCGTGATGCGGTCTCGAAGTTCACCGTCGAAGGCGATCTTCGTCGTGAAGTTCAACTCTCGATCAAGCGCTTGATCGACCTCGGCACTTATCGCGGCATGCGTCATCGCCGCGGTCTGCCCTGCCGTGGTCAGCGTACCCGCACCAACGCTCGCACCCGCAAGGGCCCGCGTAAGGTTGGCGTCACGCTTAAGAAGTAAGAAGGTAAACCATGGCTGGCAATTCTAAGAACGCTTCCGCCCGCGGCCGTAAGAAGGTCCGCAAGGTTGTGACCGAGGGCATCGCCCACGTTCACGCGTCGTTCAACAACACGATTATTACCATCACCGACCGTCAGGGCAACGCTATTGCGGCCTCGTCGTCGGGTGCGCAGGGCTTCAAGGGCTCGCGCAAGTCGACTCCGTTTGCTGCTCAGGTAGCTGCGGACGTCGCCGGCAAGATCGCTATCGAACATGGTCTGAAGAACGTCGAAGTTCGCATTTGGGGCCCTGGTCCCGGCCGCGAATCTTCTGTGCGTGCGCTCAACGCGCTTGGCATCCGTGTCACTTCCATTCAGGATGTGACCCCGATCCCGCACAATGGCGTCCGTCCTTCCAAGCGTCGCCGCGTCTAATACACCAGAATTTTTCATTCTGTTGAATCCCGCGTCCGTTGCTGCATGCTGAGGCAGCGCGGACTGAATGTAGGGAGTCCTACAGGATAAGAGAGGCATTTTTAAATGGCACGATATCTCGGTCCCAAGCTCAAGCTTTCGCGTCGCGAAGGCATTGATCTGAATCTGAAGAGCGCCCGTCGTTCGTTTGAGTCCAAAGTCAAGGACGTCGGTTCCAAGCCGGGCCAGCACGGTAAGATTTCCGGAGCCCGCACGTCTGACTATGGCAACCAGATGCGTGAAACGCAGAAGGCCAAGCGCATGTACGGCGTTCTCGAACGGCAGTTCCGCCGTTATTTCGCTGAGGCTTCCCGCCTTCGCGGCAACACTGGCGAAAAGCTCCTGCAGCTCCTTGAGAGCCGCCTTGACAACGTCGTTTATCGCATGGGCTTTGGCTCGACGCGCGCGGAATCCCGCCAGCTCGTCAGCCACGGCGCTATCGAAGTGAACGGCCGCAAGGTGAACATTCCTTCCTATTCCGTTCGTGCTGGTGATGTGATCACCATCCGCGAAAAGGCCCAGAAGCAGGTTCGCATTGCTGAAGCTCTCGAGCTCGCACAGCAGAACGGCTTCCCGGCTTGGGTGGAAGTGGACGCTAAGAAGTTCACCGGCACCTTCAAGAACGCTCCGGCTCGCGATGAAATCGCCCCGGAAATCAACGAAGCGCTCATTATCGAACGCTACTCCCGCTGATCTGGGAGAATCCTCGGTCGGATGCTTCAAGTCTTGGCCGAGGATCGAAAAAGATCGATCCCACACGCCGGAAAACGCGATTGTCTTCGGACAATCGCGTTTTCTCATCCTTCTTGTTTTGAAGAGGGTGCATTGTGAAGCCGCAATGAAAAAATGCAGCTTCTCAATGCATTAAAATGCATTGATTCGGGTTCCATATGGATCCGACTATCGCCTTTTCAGCCTTATCGGTGTAACGAGCCGAGGGTATTGAACACAAAGGAACCACAAGAGATGGCTAATACCGCTCTCCTGAAGCCCACCAGCGTCGACGTTTCTGTCGATGAAAGCAACCCCAACCGTGCAGTCATTACGCTCGAACCGTTCGAGCGAGGCTACGGCCATACCCTTGGCAATGCTCTGCGCCGTATTCTGCTTTCCTCCATGGTCGGCTTCGCCCCGACGGAAGCTCAGATTACGGGCATCGTCCACGAATATTCCCAGATTGATGGCGTTCTCGAAGATGTCGTCGATATCCTTTTGAATTTGAAGGGTGTCGTTTTCAAGCTCGAGAAGCGTGACGAAGTGACGATCATGTTGCGCAAGGACGGCGACGGCGTCGTCACTGCTGCAGATTTTGATCTTCCTCATGATGTTACGGTACTCAATCCGGATCATGTCATCGCCCATCTTTCCGGTGGACGCCTTGAAATGCAGGTCAAGATTGAAAAGGGTCGTGGCTATCAGCCCGGTGATGTCCGTGCTTTCCGTGACGACTATTCGAAGTCTTCAATTGGCCGCATTATTATGGATGCGTCCTTCTCGCCGATCCTTCGCGTGGCGTATCAGGTGATGGCTGCGCGCGTTGCTCAGCGTACGGATCTTGACAAGCTTGAAATGACGATCGAAACCAATGGCGCCATTGGACCGGAAGAAGCATTGCGTGAATCAGTGCGCATTCTTCAGGATCAGCTCGCCGTCTTTGGCGCGATCCACCCTGAACAGGGCACGGATGGCATTAAGCCTGAAGACGCAGCTAACAACCCGCCACCGCTCGATCCGATCCTGCTTCGCCCGGTTGATGATCTCGAACTTACCGTTCGTTCCGCCAATTGCCTCAAGGCTGAAAGTATCTACTTCATCGGTGATCTTATCCAGCGCACCGAAAATGAACTGCTCAAGACGCCGAACCTTGGCCGTAAGTCCTTGAATGAAATCAAGGAAGTGCTCGCGGCTCATGGACTCACGCTCGGCAGCAAGCTTGAGAACTGGCCGCCTGCTGGTGTCAATGTCGAACGTTGATTTTCGTTTTTTCAAGCTTTCAGCTTGAAGTGGAAAGGCGCGATGATATAAAATCGCGCCTTTCGCATGGATCCCCACCCGGCCGCTTCACTCCGTTGAAGATAGAAGATGATGGGGAGGGTCCTAGCAGAGCCGTTTCTATTTTGGAAACGGTTCATATTTTCATAGATTCAAGGATTTAAAAATGCGTCACCATCACGGCTATCGCAAGCTCAACCGTACTTCGGCTCACCGTGCTGCCATGCTTCGCAACATGGCCTGCTCGCTCATTACGCACGAAGCTATTCGCACCACCCTGCCCAAGGCCAAGGAACTGCGCCGCGTCGTTGAGCCCCTGATCACGCTCGCCAAGGAACCGACCGTCGCCAACAAGCGTCTGGCTTTCAATCGTCTTCGTGACCGCGATGTTGTCGTCAAGCTGTTCAATCAGGTTGGCCCGCGTTTTGCCAATCGTCAGGGCGGCTACACCCGTATCTTGAAGATGGGCTTCCGCAATGGCGACAATGCTCCGATGGCTTACATGGAGCTCGTTGAGCACGCCGTCGCGGTTGAAGACGTTCCCGCTGCTGAAGAAGCCAAGGCTGAATAATTTCGCTCTATTCAAAGGGAGGTGATCGACTTCCCAACGAATAAGCTAAGACCCGTTGAACGGCATTGTCCGGCAGCGGGTCTTTCATTATCTAGAGGGGCGCATCATGGATGAAATGCGTATTGATAAATGGCTTTGGGCAGCACGGTTCTTTAAAACTCGTTCTGCTGCGCAGGAGGAGGTTTCTCTTGGCCGTGTGTTGGTTGATGGTTCACGCGCAAAACCATCGCGTTCCATACGTCCGGGCAACTTACTTGAAATACGTCGAGGCGAAGAAGTATTCAAGGTGTATGTAGAAGGTCTTTCCAACACACGTGGTCCGGCCGCGGTTGCCCAAAAGTTATATCGCGAAACGCAGGAAAGCAAAACGATGCGTGAAGCTCGAGCTGCTGCGGCGAAAATCGCCTTTGAGCCGTCCGTTGTCCGCAAAGGGCGGCCTACCAAAAAAGAAGGACGAGAACTTCGGCGCTTTAAGGATTCGCTATGAAAAAAGAACAGCCCGCATTCCAAAGAATGCGGGCTGCTGCTCAAGCACTTAGCTGAAAGGATCAGTAGTTGTAGCCTTCTTTAATCCAACGGGCAACATCAAGTGCGCAATACGTCAGGATGCCGTCGGCCCCAGCACGCTTAAAGCAAACCATCGTCTCAAACGTAATCTTTTTCTCGTCAATGGCGCCTGCCGCTGCGGCAAACTTAATCATCGCGTATTCGCCGGAAACATGGTAGGCGAAGGTTGGAGCACCGAACTCTTGTTTCACACGCCAGAGAACGTCGAGATAAGGAACGCCCGGCTTGACCATCACCATATCGGCGCCTTCGGCCAGATCGAGTCCCACTTCCCAAAGCGCTTCGTTGCCGTTGGCAGGATCCTGCTGATAGACGGCCTTATTGGAGCGGCCAAGGTTCGAAGCGGATCCGACAGCGTCGCGGAAAGGTCCATAGTAAGACGAAGCATACTTGGCCGAATAAGCCATGATGCGGGTGTGAATCAAGCCTTCATCTTCAAGGGCTTTGCGGATAATGCCGATGCGGCCATCCATCATGTCTGAAGGGGCTACGACGTCAGCACCCGCCTTGGCCTGAGCCATCACCTGCCGGACGAGCATTTCGATGGTTTCATCGTTGAGGATGTAGCCCGTTTCATCAATAAGGCCGTCCTGTCCGTGCGTCGTATAGGGGTCGAGCGCCACATCACACATCACGCCAAGCTGGGGATATGCTGCTTTCAGAGCCTTGACACTTCGGGGAATTAAACCGTCTGGGTTGGCAGCTTCGCGTCCGTCGGGTGTTTTCAGAGCATCTTCGATATGGGGGAAGAGTGCGATCATCGGGATGCCGAGTTCGACGCACTCACCGGCAACCTTGAGCAGTTCGTCAATGGTCAGGCGGTCGACGCCGGGCATGCTCGGCACGGGTTCACGGCGAGCCTTGCCTTCCATCACGAAGACCGGAAGGATCAGGTCGTTCGGGGTCACTACGTTCTCACGCATCAGGCGACGGGAGAAATCGTCATGGCGCATGCGGCGCATGCGCACCATCGGATAGGCACCAAGAGTCTGCATTTCAAATGTCCTTGGGAAGGTAGAAAGTCTGTCGGTCCGCGGATCGGCAGCAGGAAAATGATTATTGCTTTGCAGCTGCCGGAGTGAGCGGCATTGCCGTAGTTGCCGGGTTCAGCCACGTTTCAAGCGTTTTGGCAAGTTCGTCAACGCCTTCGCGTTTTAAGCCCGAGAAGAACTGTACAGTTACGCGATCGCCAAATTCTGCAGCGCGTTTTTCAACGGCGCGCAGCGTCGTGCGGCGCTCTTGCGTTTTGATCTGGTCACACTTATTGAGTAACCAAAGCATCTTCACTTCTGGTCGTTGCTTCATGAACTCAATGAGCCATTCGTCAGTCGGCATGAAAGGACGGCGTGAGTCCATCACGATTACCAAACCGCGAAGCTGCCGACGTCCGGCAATGTAGCCGCCAACAAGATCAGACCAAGAGCTGCGCACGGCCTCATTGGCTTTTGCAAAACCGTAGCCCGGGAGATCGACGAGACGACCGACAACAACACGATTACGTCCGCCGTCAATCTTTCGCGAAAGCTCAAAGAAGTTGACAAGCTGTGTGCGCCCTGGTGTTTTTGAGGCGAATGCCAGTCGCGTTTGGCGTGTTAATACGTTGATGGTGGTCGATTTTCCCGCATTGGAGCGGCCTGCGAAAGCAATCTCGGGTTCTAGCTCCGTAGGGAGCCCCGAGAGCTTCGCGGCAGAGATCTGAAAGCGGGCGGAATCAAAAAGGCTCACGGTCTATTACTCGGGTTGAAAGAAATGCCGTAATTATCTTAGATTCCCCATCTTACTGCGGCATGAATGCTGATAAACGGCCGCCAAATTTCTCCGGCAGCCGCAGCACCGCGAGGTTGTTAGAGCGCTTGACCATAAATATCGTTGGTCTGCATGGAGCAGCGAATAAAAGTCGTCCGCATCGTAAGCTCCTTCAAACGACGTGCCCCGACATACGTACAAGCGGAACGGACGCCGCCGAGGATTGCCTGAACTGTGTCTTCAACGGGACCGCGGGCAGGGATAAGGACGGACTTTCCCTCTGCTGCGCGATATTTAGCAACGCCGCCCGCGTACTTATCCATTGCGTTTTTGCTGCTCATTCCGTAAAACCGCTTGTAAGGTTTGCCGTCGACTTCGACTAATTCTCCGGCGGATTCATCATGACCGGCAAGCATGCCGCCCAACATGACGAAATCAGCACCGCCTCCAAACGCCTTAGCGATGTCGCCAGGCACAGTGCAGCCGCCGTCAGCACAGATACGGCCCGAAAGACCGTGTGCGGCATCGGCACATTCGATGATGGCAGAGAGTTGAGGGTACCCTACGCCCGTCATTTTGCGGGTGGTGCAGACGGACCCGGGACCAATGCCCACCTTGACGATGTCAGCGCCAGCAAGAATAAGCTCTTCAGTCATGTCGCCGGTGACCACGTTGCCCGCCATGATGACGGCATCCGGACAGGCTTCACGCGCCTTTTTGACGAAGGAGACGAAAGTTTCGGTATAGCCGTTGGCGACATCAATGCAAAGATACTGAATTGCATTTTTCGGACAGCGGCTGCGTACCATCAGGAATTTTTCCCAGTCGGCCTCGGTGATGCCAAGTGAGTAAAAAGCGGTGTGCTTTGCTTCAAGCTCAGAAAAGAAGGCAACATATTCGTCAACCGCATAATGCTTGCAAAGTGCAGTGCTAAGATCGTGACGCCCCAGTGCCCGAGCTATTTCAAAAGTACCCGTGGTGTCCATGTTGGCGGCGATGATGGGAATCGCCTTGTAGCGGATAGGGGAGTGGCGAAACTTAAATTCACGTGTGATATCCACTTCACTGCGGCTCGTCAGCGTTGAGCGCTTTGGGCGGATGAGGACGTCTTTGAAATCAAGTCGAAGCGTGTTTTCGATGTGCATGGTCGCCTAAATGGTCAATGAGGTGGCGTGCCAGCGTTGGCGGCGGGCACAAAAAACGCCGCATTCCTTTGGCGGAATCCGGCGTTGAGTTATTTTAAGGCAGATTGACTATTTGTTGTCGTGATCTTCAGCGGGCTCGCTGTATGTTTGAGCCTGAGTGAAGAGCGTTTTCACCTCGTCTGCAGGAATGCAAGCCTGAGCAAGCCCGAGGTCATACTCATCGGAGAGCAGATCCAGCGCGGTCATGCGCCGGCGCAGCGGCCGAATGACCGCACCGTCAACGAGCACTTCCATAGGCAGCGGACGAGAATTGTATGTAGAGGCCATTGACATGCCGTATGCGCCAGCGGTGCGAATGGCGAGCAGATCGCCAGGAGCTACAGCCAATTCACGGTCGCTGCCGAGAATATCGGAAGATTCACAGACGCCTCCTACGATATTGAGGCGCTCTGGCTCGATATCGCTGCGCGGTGAAACCGGCTCAATTTCGTGGTGACTGCCGTACATGGCAGGTCGAACGAGTTCCGTCATGGAGGCATCCACGACGCAGAAGTTGCGTTCAAAGAGCCCGGATTTCAGGTATTCCACGCGCGTGAGGAGCACGCCTGCCTGAGCGATGATGGAGCGGCCGGGTTCTATGAGAATTTCAATGTCCGGAATTTTTACGAGCGAGCGGATTTGTGCGACAACAGCAGGGATAAGCTCCGACGGTTCCAGCGTTTTTTCGTCGGCTTTGTAAGCTACGCCGGCGCCGCCCCCAATGTCGAAATGCTTCAAAGCGATGCCGCGATCAAGCAGCTCGTTCACGAAAACCGAAAGCACTTCGATCTCAGACATGTAGGGCGCAGTGGATTCGACGAGACTGCCAATGTGGCAGGAAATCCCTTCGATTTCGATTTCTTTAAGTTCAGCAGCTTTTTGATAGAGCGCAATTACATCGGTAAGCTTCACGCCGAACTTACTGTCCCCCAAACCGGTAGCTACGTGGTGATCAACGTGTGCGTCGATATTTGGGTTCACACGTACGGAGATATGGGCTTTTAGGCCGAGATTTCGTGCGGTGTTTGCAATTCGGTCGAGCTCAGCAGGGCTTTCAATGTTGAAGCACTTAATGCCGGCAGTCAATGCAAAGGCGATGTCTGCAGGGGTTTTGGCAACGCCGGAAAAGACGATTTTTTTGGGGTCTCCGCCGGCAGCGAGAACGCGCAGGATTTCGCCGCCGCTCACGCAGTCAAAGCCCGCGCCTAGAGCGGCGAGTACTTCAAGAATGCCTTTGGTAGAGGCCGCCTTCACTGCATAGCAGATTTGGTGGGGCGTGGTGCCGAAAGCTGTCTCGTAGGCATTCCAACGTTCGGTAATGGCCGCACGAGAGTAGACGTATGTCGGCGTGCCCCAGCGGTGAGCAATGTCGGAGAGTAAGGTATCCTCGCAGCACAGTTCATTTGAGGCGTTGCGGTAAAAACCTGTTCCGTTTGAGAGTGAGTCAGGGCGAATGTGTGTTTCTGCGGTCATCGCGCCATCTCCGAAGAATGCGAAGGAGCTGTCGGCATCGGCTCGTCGTTAGGCATATAAAGGTCGCCCTTGAGGCCGCAGCCCGAAAGCGCGAGCATAATTTGCACTGCCGCCGCAGCGAGAACGGCTGTTCGAGCCGCTTTAGCGCGGATGGATCGCTGGTTGCCGGTAGTGCGGCGGGTCTTCAAGTGAGTGGGAGTCATGGTTAAGCTGTCAATGACGGAAACAGAATTTTTGGAACGAGCAGATGCGGAAATAAACCGTTTGCAGGATCTTATTGAGAACGATTATGAGGATGCTGACTGCACGCGCAGCGGCAACGTTCTTTCGATCGAACTCGAAAGCGGCGCTCAGATCGTGGTTAACATTCAGACGCCCATGCAGGAGATTTGGCTCGCATCGCATTTGGGCGGAATGCACTTTGAACCCACCGCACAAGGATGGATCAACCCACGGGATGGTCGTACGCTTGAAGCGTCCGCCCGTCAGGCTGTAGAAGCGCTGCTCGCCCATTGAAACATTGATTCATTGTATCGGGGCGGCAAATACTGCGCCGTACAGAAAAAACAGAACGCCTCGAATTCTCGAGGCGTTCTGCCTATCGGCGCTGAGGCGCCGCAAGTCTTTAGAAGATCTGGTCGCGGACTAAGTCCTGTACTGCAGTATCGGGTGTCATCCCAAACTCGCCCGGACCGCCTTGAACGGGGTCGCGATAGAAGTAAAGTCCATCTCGTTCAACGACGGAATCGGGCTGCACACGCAAGGTCTCGGGCTCATTTTTCAGCGCAATACGCATGTAGTCGATCCAGATGGGCAGCACTAAACCGCCTCCGGTTTCGCGTGACCCCAAGGGTTTAGGCGTGTCGTATCCCATCCAGCCGACGGCTGCGGTACTGCCGGCGAATCCGCAGAACCACGCGTCCTGACTATCATTTGAGGTGCCCGTTTTGCCCGCGATGTCGTGGCGCTTCAATTCACGCACGGCTCGGCGCGCTGTCCCGTATTCGGCAACACGCTGCAGCAGTGAGGTCATCACAAAGGCATTGCGTTCATCAATTGCACGGATGGAAGCGTCTCCTGCCGTGCGGTTCGTTGCTTGCATCAGTGTGGCGCCTTCGGCATCGGTTACTCGATCGATGAGATAAGGCTGCACACGATAGCCGCCGTTGGCAAAAACCATGTAGCCCGCAAGCATTTGCCAGGGGGTTACACTGCCCGCGCCCAAGGCCATCGGCAGATTGGCCGGATGGTCCTTAGGTGCAAAGCCGAAGCGCGCGATGTACTGCTGTGCATAAGCAGGTGTAATGGACTGCAGGATACGAATGGAGACCAAATTCTTCGACTGTTCGAGAGCGCTGTGAAGCTGCATTGGCCCGGCGAATTTGCCGTCGTAGTTTTTCGGTTCCCAGAGTTTATTCCCGGTAAGCTTCGGGTCAATCATGATGGGCGCATCATTGATGACGGTTGTGGCCGTGAAACCCTTATCCAGTGCTGCCGAATAGATGAAAGGTTTAAAGCTTGAACCCGGCTGACGCCACGCCTGCGTGACGTGGTTGAACATGTTGAGGTTGAAGTCGAAGCCGCCAACGAGCGCCTCTACCGCTCCCGTCATGAAGTTCGCCGAAACAAAAGCGGTTTCAACTTTAGGCACTTGCGCAAGCGTCCATTTCTGATCCGCATCTTTTCCACTAAGCGGATGCATCACGCGAATGATGGATCCTGGAACAATCGGTTCGATTCCTTTCGCAGGTTTGGCGGCAAGATGGCGTCGACCAAATTTGAGACTTTCGGCATCAAGTTCAACGGATTCGTTGGGTGAAATCGCGGCGACGATTTTTTTCGGGTTGGCTTCAAGTACCACAGCAGGCAACATGAAGGGGGATGAGGCCGTAGTTGCAAGCACACGCCGAATTGCTTTGGGTTGATTGTCCGCGCTGCCGAGCTCAATCTTATCTTCGGGGCCTCGGTAACCGTAGCGTCGATCGTAGGTAATCAAGTGGCGGCGTACAGATTCCACGGCTGCACGCTGTTGATCAATACGAATCGTTGTGTAGACATTTAAACCCCGCGAGTAGGTTTCATTGCCGAAGATGTCATAAACCAACATACGGGCGAGTTCGGCGGCATAGTGAGCTGTGACTACATCCGAATCAGCGCGTTCGCTCGTTTTCACTGCGTTTGGCTCAACGGCACGACGAACTTCCATTGGCAGAGATTTTTCTGTCTGATAGGTAAGTTCATCAATGCGTCCTAAGTCGTACATGCGGCGAAGAACATAATTGCGGCGCATCGTTGCACGCGTCGGATTAACGATCGGGTTATAGGCAGAGGGTGCTACCGGAAGTCCTGCGATCGTAGCGGCTTCCCCCACGGAGATCTCTGCGAGCGGACGACCGAAATAGGTTTTCGCGGCAGCTTCAAACCCATAGGCACGTTGTCCGAGATAGATCTGGTTCATGTAGATTTCAAGAATCTGATCCTTCGTAAGTTCGTTTTCAATTTTGAACGACATCGCAATTTCGTAGAGCTTGCGGGTGTATGTGCGTTCAGTCGTCAAGAAGAAGTTGCGGGCTACCTGCATCGTGATGGTCGAGCCGCCCTGACCGCGGCGACCGGTGAGCACATTGATGATTGCTGCACGAGCAATCCCCATCACTTCAATGCCGTGATGCTCATAAAAGCCGTCGTCTTCCGCGCAGAGAATGGCGTCCTTGACATGTTTGGGAACGTCGGCAATACGGACAAAATCACGACGCTCTTCACCGAACTCGCCAATGAGTCGTCCTTCAGCGCTCCAAACGCGGAGCGGGACTTTCGGACGATAGTCTGTCAGAACGTCGATTGAGGGCAGTTGCTGATAAATGTAGGCAAAGACGAAGATAAGGAGAAATACACCTGAAAGTGCGCCGGCGGCGCCGATCGCTATCGTCCACTTAACGGCGCTCCAGAGCCCGCCGCCCGAACGTTGGGCCGGCCGTTTTTTCTGTACTGCAGTCACTAGGTGGGCCCTCTGCGCCCGAAGGGATAAAAAATAGAAAAATTGGCGGGCATTATAAAAAAAGCTGCATATGTACGCGGAGCGGGAAGCGGTGCGTCGTGGCAACAAGCTTTTGCAGTTTCAACAGGCAAATCCGTACCAGTATGACGGGTTGCACTGATCCCTGACGTACAATGCAACCTTATCTTCCCCGAGCATGCGTGCAGCGGGGTTTTTTACGCACAGGAAATTGAACGATCGTTCAATATTTTCGCATGACGGATCAACGCCGTATCTATCAAGAGGTCTTTACTGTTGCAGACGCTTCTATTGATGTGCAGGGGCATGTCAATAATCGTGAGTATCTGCGATGGATGGAAGGTGTGGCGACACGGCACGCGGCGCTTCTCGGTTGGGACTTTGAGACGCTCAAGGTGAGGAACCGCTCATGGGTAGCGCGTGAGCATTGGATTGAATATCTGCAGCCTTGTTTCGCCGGAGACGAACTCACGATCACGACATGGGTCCAGAGTCTGCGAGGTCCGGCAAGCCTTCGTCGGTATGTGATGCAGCGTGAAGGGATGCCTGTGATGGCGGGGGCTACTGAATGGGTGTTCATTGACCTGGCAAGGAGGCGCCCGGCATTTCTCGATCCAGATATTGAAGCTACGTTTACACTTATAGAACCGGGGAATGCTGAGCTTAAAGCACTTGGCGTCGACCGCTCGCCACGTTGGAAGCCGGCACCGAGCCTTTTGGGCGAAGACTGAAGGAAATGATGCATGAAGGACTTCCTTTCCATTAAAAATGTCACCTTTGGCTACGGCAGCCGCACGATTTTGGAAGATGTTTCGCTGCGCTTCGGATCTGGTCAGGTGGTTGCCATCATGGGCGGCTCCGGCATGGGAAAGACGACACTGCTAAAGCTCATTGGCGGACTTTTGACGCCTCAGGCCGGAGAGATCTGCATCGCGGGTTGCCGAGTTGATACAAACGATCAAAAGGCGCTCTACCGACTGCGCCGCCGTATGGGGATGCTCTTTCAATTTGGTGCGCTCTTCACGGATTTGTCCGTCTTCGACAATGTCGCTTTTCCCATCCGCGAACAGACAAACTTGGATGAAGAAACCGTAAGAGATTTAGTACTGATGAAGCTCAACGCGGTGGGGCTGCGCGGAGCGGCGCCGCTTATGCCGTCAGAGATCTCCGGGGGTATGGCAAGACGAGTGGCTTTGGCTCGTACGATTGCACTAGATCCCGCGTTAATTCTTTATGACGAACCATTTGCAGGGCTTGATCCGATTTCGATGGGGGTGACTGCGCGGTTGATCCGCAGTCTCAATGATGCGCTTGGTGCGACCTCTTTGATGGTTACGCATGATGTGGAGCAAACGTTCGAGATTGCAGACTACGTATACATGATTTCGTCGGCCAAAGTGGCTGCGCAGGGCACACCCGCAGCGCTCCGTGCTTCGGACGATCCTTTTGTGAGGCAGTTCATCAACGGACTGCCGGATGGCCCCGTCCACTTTCAGTACCCTGCCCCAGACTATGCGACCGATCTCGGGTTCCCGAACCACAAAGGAGACCAAGCGTGATCGTCAACCTTCTCGCCCAGCTCGGCAGCTGGGTTCTCAGTCTGCTTTCATCTGTAGGACGCTTCGGTATTTTTTCGGGGCGTGTTCTCGCCCGTCTTGGCGGAGCTGGACTGAGTCCGATCATTTCCCAGATTCATTTCATCGGCAACTACTCACTCCTTATCATCAGTGTTTCGGGACTTTTTGTAGGTTTCGTGCTCGGACTGCAGGGTTACTACGTGCTCGTTACTTACGGCAGCGAAGAAGCCTTGGGAACGTTGGTTGCGCTTTCACTTGTGCGCGAACTTGGACCAGTGGTGACGGCGTTGCTTTTTGCCGGCCGCGCTGGCACAGCGCTCACTGCTGAAATTGGTCTTATGCGTTCAGGTGAGCAGTTAGCGGCCATGGAAATGATGGGCGTAGATCCCATTCGCCGCGTATTTGCTCCGCGGTTTATTGGGGGGTTTATCTCCATGCCGATTCTGGCGCTGATTTTCTCTGCCGTGGGCATCATTGGTGCCTGGATGGTCGGTGTACTGCTTATCGGTACCGATAACGGCGCCTTCTGGTCGCAGATGGAAAGTGCGGTCGATGTTTTCTCCGATATCTGCAATGGCTTCGTTAAGAGTGTCGTCTTCGGCGCAGCCGTGACGTTGATTGCACTCTATCAGGGCTGGGCATCACGCCCGACGCCGGACGGCGTTGCTCGTGCGACCACTACGACGGTCGTGGTTTCCTCTCTTCTTGTTCTCGGGCTCGATTTCATTATGACGGCCTGGATGTTCACAACGGTTTAAAGGTAGTACTAACAAATGCATTCAAACCGCAAGCTTGAAGCCGCCGTCGGCCTCTTCATCGTGCTTGGTTTTCTCGCTGCGCTTTTTATGGCGCTGCAGGCGGCCAATTTGGGAAGTTTTACCTTCGGACAGAAGACTTACGCCGTAACGGCGGATTTTGACAATATTGGGGGCCTCAAGGCTCGCGCAGCGGTGAAAAGCGCAGGGGTTGTTGTTGGCCGTGTGCGATCCATCGTGTTCGATCCGGAGACTTTCCAAGCGCGCGTCGTCATGGACATGGATGTACGTTATCCATTCCCCGATGACAGCTCGGCGAAGATTCTGACAGCGGGCCTTTTGGGTGAACAATATGTTGGGATTGAGGCCGGTGCGGATGAAGCTAATCTGGTTGAAGGATCAAAAATTCGCCGTACGCAGAGTGCTGTGGTGCTCGAAAATCTCATCAGTCAATTTCTCTATTCCAAAGCTGAAGACGGCGGGAAGTGATCATGCAGAAACTACTCACTAGCCTCGCCGGCACGACCGTTGCCGCAGTTTTGTTGGCGGGCTGTGCTCAAGTTCCGCCTAATGCGGGAGAGAACCCGTCGGATCCATATGAACGCGTTAATCGCAATATCTACGCTTTCAATGATTCAATCGACCGGGCGGTTTTTCGGCCGGTGGCAGAAACTTATGTTGAATGGACGCCGGAGTGGGTACGCACCCGCGTTTCTAATGTTGTCGATAATCTCGGCGATCCCGGTAATGCTGTCAACAACACCCTGCAAGGGAAAGTAGACCGCGGCATTGAGAGTCTGATGCGCTTCCTGGTCAATTCGACTTTCGGCATTGCCGGTATCTTCGATGTGGCCGATGAAATCGGCCTCAAGCGGCACAGCGAGGATTTTGGGCAAACTTTGGGGGTTTGGGGGGTGGGATCTGGTTCCTATCTGGTACTTCCAATTTTAGGGCCCTCGTCAACGCGTGATTGGACGAGATGGCCGGTATCTATTGCCACAGATCCGCTTACTTATGCGCTTTGGAATGAAGAGTGGTATTGGTCAGCCGGCGCAACGACCGTAGCTTTGGTTGATGGTCGTGCGCGCTTGCTGAAGCTTGATGCGCTTCGTGCGTCAACTATTGATGAATATGCCGCAGTTCGCGATGCTTATCTCGCCAAGCGGGCGAGCGACGTGCGCGATGGTGCAGTTGAGGATGAAGCCGAAGAGCTTCAGATGCTTACACCGCTCCCGGTAGACAATGAGTAAGGAGAAAAATATGCAGCGCAGAACATTGATGATTGCCGGTGCCGCTCTCACGTCTGTAGCTTTTATGCCTGCGGCATTGGCCGCTGACGGGCTTCCCTACGATGCCAAAGGCGATCCTTTTGCCTTTGTGGTTGATTTGTCCAATGCTGTGCTTGACCGTATCCGTTCGAGCGAGGCATTGAAGTCCGGAAATGTTGATAGTCTTCGCAAATTGGTCGATGAGATCGTTCTGCCGGCAACCGACTTCACCATGATGACGCGTATGACAGTCGGTCCCAAATGGCGCACAGCAACAGCAGAGCAAAAGAAGGCTCTCGAGAGCGGCTTTGAGACGCTGTTGCTGCGCGTATATGCGGGCGGTCTCACGGCAGTGAAGGATCAAAAATGTGAGCTGCGGCCGACTCGAGTGAAAAAGGCTCAGCCTGAAATGGTGATTCGTACGCTTTTGAAAAGCAGCGGGGCGGAGCCCATAGCGCTTGATTACCGAATTTATCGAGCGAAAGACGACACCTGGAAGATTGTCGACGTCAATATTGAAGGGATTTGGATGGTTGAAAACTACCGTTCGCAATTTGCTTCCGTGCTGAGTCAGGATGGGGTTGAGGGACTTATCAAACTCTTCAACGAAAAAGGCGAAGAGCTTGCTCGTCAGGTAAAGAATTCGGGGGGCAAGGCGTGACGCCGCAGTGGACTGAGTTTTCTTTCGATGACGCGTTGACTTTCAAAAGAGAGCTATTAGCGGCAATCGCAGCGGGAGATCGTGTTGTGGATCTCGCCGGCGTTTCAGGAGGCGACAGTTCTTTGCTGTCTGTCCTTTTGTCTGGACGGCGAATTGCCCCTGATCTGCAGATTCTCAATCTGTCGCCGGCACTTGCTCAGCTTGCGCAGCTGTACGGTGTAGCAGATCTTTTAGGACTTCCTAAGAGCGCCTCAGAGACTGAAGTGAATTGACCGTTTTTGGAAAGACCAATGGAAAAACTGAAAATCCGCGGCGCTCGCCGTCTTGTTGGCGAGGTGCGCGTCTCCGGAGCAAAAAATGCGGCACTGCCGATTCTCGCAGCGTCACTTCTTACGGCGGGAGATCTGGAACTGAAGAACGTGCCTGATCTTGCAGACGTCCGTACGATGCTGAAGCTGCTTGCCGGCATGGGCGTCAAGGTGGAGCGTTCCGGTTCAAACGTCACTTTGAATGCGGGTGCCATTACCTCAACGGAAGCGCTTTACGATCTCGTTAAGACGATGCGTGCTTCGATCCTCACGCTCTGCCCGCTCACGGCCCGCTTCGGCGCTGCTCGGGTGAGTCTTCCGGGCGGCTGCGCCATCGGTGCGCGGCCGGTTGATCAGCACATCAAGGGGCTGCGGGCTCTAGGTGCTGCGGTTGAAATTGATCACGGCTATGTTGTCGTAGAAAGCGCCCGTCTGAAGGCTGCACATATTGCTACCGATATGGTGACGGTCACCGGTACGGAAAATTTGATGATGGCTGCAGTGCTCGCAGAGGGAACGACGGTCATTGAAAATGCTGCGCGTGAACCTGAAGTGGTTGACTTGGCCAATTGCCTCAATGCTATGGGCGCAAAGATCTCTGGTGCTGGTACGCCCACACTGGTGATTGAAGGGGTTGAACGTCTTCACGGGGCCAAACACGCTGTGATCGCTGACCGTATTGAGGCCGGATCGTTCCTCTGTGCGGCAGCGGCTACGGACGGCGATGTGCTGGTTGCGAATTGTGTGCCCGGAGATTTGGAAGCTGTGATTTTGAAGCTTCGGGAAATGGGGGCAATTGTTGATGTTGGTCCCGATTGGGTTCGGCTCAAGATGGCAGGGCGCCCCAAGCCCGTCAAAATTCGCACTACGCCGCATCCTGGATTCCCCACGGATATGCAGGCGCAGTTTATGGCAGTGCTTGCTCGGGCGGATGGCGTGTCGGAAATCACGGAAACTATTTTTGAAAACCGTTTCATGCATGTCCCTGAGCTTGCTCGTTTGGGCGCTTCAATCAATGTCGTTGGGCGGACCGCGGTTGTCAAAGGAGTGCCTCGGCTCGAAGGCGCAGCGGTAATGGCAACTGATTTGCGTGCCTCGGCGTCGCTTGTTATTGCTGCGCTCGCTGCCAACGGTGAAAGTACAGTTGATCGGCTCTATCATCTTGATCGTGGCTATGAGCGCATGGAAGAAAAGTTCCGCGGACTCGGCGCCGACATTGAGCGCGTGCGCAGCTGACTCATCAGCGCTATCCTTTGGTCGAGGTTGACCGGCCGAAGCAAATGAGCCAATATTCAAACTGTCGGGAAGTCGGTTCTCGTCATTACAATTCTGGTGACGGACTGCCGTATTTGCAGGCCGTCACGCAAAAAGGTTTACGCATGTCTGACTGCATTTTCTGCAAGATCGCCGCAGGTGATATTCCTTCGTCCAAGATTTATGAGGACGACGACGTCATTGCCTTCAAGGACATTCATCCGCAGGCGCCGGTGCATTTTCTCATTGTGCCGAAGAAGCACATTGTTTCTCTCGCCGAAACGCAGCCTGCTGATGAGCCGCTTTTAGGTAAAATGCTTGGCCTTGCGCGCAAGCTCGCCAAGGAACAAGGCTGCGACAACGGTTTCCGCGTGATTATTAATACCGGCCGCGACGGCGGTCAGGAAGTTCCTCATCTGCACATCCACGTCCTTGGCGGTCCCCGCCCGTGGAAGAACTAATTTCAGGAGAAAAAAATGGGTTCTCTTTCCGTTTGGCACTGGCTGATCGTCCTTGCCATCGTTGTGCTCGTCTTCGGTACAGGCAAGCTGAAGAATATGGGCAAGGATCTTGGCGGCGCCATCAAGGGCTTTAAGGAAGGCATGCGTGAGGCCGATGACAAGCCCGCTGATCAGACGGCTGCCAAGGAAATCCCGCAGCAGCAGACTGCCGAGGCCAAGCAGGCCGACACGATTGACGTCGACGCCAAGGAAAAACCCAAGGCCTAATCCAAAGGCTTGGGGGTCTCTCCTCAATATAGAGACCGTTTTCCCTTGAATCAGGAAGACCGCGGCAGCGCAGCGCGCACCGCGGCCTTTTTAAGTTTGTGAGACGTCATGTTTGATTTCGGCTTCAGCGAAATGATCATCGTCGGTGTCGTCGCGCTTGTCGTGCTCGGCCCGGAAAGACTGCCTGTCGTTGCTCGTACGGCTGGTGAATGGATCGGCAAGGCCCAGCGCTTCGTTGCGCAGGTGAAGTCCGACATCGACCGGGAGACGGAGCTCTCGGAACTCAAAAAGATTCAGGACGAGGCGAAAGCACTCGCCAATGACGTTAAGTCAACCGTTGAGAAAACTGCAGGAGAAATCGAGACCAATGTAAGCTCGGTTGCGGATGAAGCCCAGTCTGCGGTGAAGGATGCGCAAAGCGCGGTGGAATCAGCTAAAGCTGATGCGGCAGAAACGGTTTCAACGAAGACGACAGGCGTTTCTGCGGACGATATTTCGTCAGTCTATGGTTGGGGTGATGCCAATACAGATAGCGAAATAATGACTCCAGCGAGTGCTTATGGCGGCTGGAGCGAGCCGAAAGTCTTTCCTAAACGCTATCACTCGGGGCCGTCGGTTGATGATCTCGCTGCCGAGATTGAACGACTGCGTCGTGAACTCGGTATGCGCGAAGCCAATATGGGGGGCGCCTCAGGCCGACGCCGCGCACTTGCTCCTCGTGCTAAAAATCTTCGTACCCGTATTTATCGTTGAGTAAGGAATCATGAGCCAGGACAATCCCCAGCTCGAAGCGCCGGACGATCCCGCCAACGAGCAACCGCTCGTAGCGCATTTGATTGAGCTGCGTAATCGTTTGATGAAATCGGTGATCGCGATTATTGTTGTGTTCGCGTGTCTTTCACCTTTCATGAAGCAGATCTTCGACTTCCTGAGTCAGCCGTTGATGGTTGCTTTGCCGCAAGGCGCCAAACTTCTCGCAACAGGTGTGGTGGCGCCCTTCTTCGTACCGCTTAAGGTGACGCTTTTTGTGGCATTCCTGATTGCGCTGCCGGTGGTGCTGTATCAAGCCTGGGCCTACATTGCCCCGGCGCTTTATCGCAGTGAGAAACGCCTCGCATTCCCGATCTTGATTTCCTCGATCGTCATGTTCGCGATTGGTATGGCTTACTGCTATTTCATCGTCTTTCGGATGGTCTTTCAGTTCATCGCTGGCTTCTCGCCTGATTCGGTGAACTTTGCCCCAGATATTGATTCCTATTTCAGTTTTGTGCTCACGATGTTCCTCGCTTTCGGTATGACTTTTGAAGTGCCGATCATCGTGGTGGTACTGAATCGTGTGGGTATTGCGACTTACTCCAAACTGACCAAGGCTCGCCCTTACGTAATTGTTGGAGCATTTGTTCTTGCGGCTATTTTCACGCCGCCTGATGCGCTTTCTCAGATTCTGCTTGCATTGCCTCTGGTCATCCTTTATCAGGTCGGCATTTGGTGTGTGAAGATTGCCGGTGTGAGTGATGAAGAGGTTGAAGAGCTGAAGGAAAAAAAGAAAGAAGAAATGGCCAAAGGCATCTAATCTCTCCGCTTACCAGAAACATGAACGCCGTCTGACAAGTGTCAAACGGCGTTTTTTTTGTGCGCCCGGCAGCGCACGTGTGATTGTGTGGTGAAAGTCCACTGTCCGCCCGGTCGCGGGAAGGACTAGCAACTCGGCAGAGTCGAGGAGGCAACGAATCGATGAAGGAAGCCGATAGCAAACCGCCAGCCTGACAAACAGGAATCGGATATGAGGCACAAGGTCTGGGAGAGCTGTCAAAATTCAGTTAACCCCGTAGCGACACGGAAAGGCGATGTGTAGATCCGACAGGTAGGGCGCGAAGCGCATGTGTGATACCCGGGGAGATCCCTGTCGATGCCCGCGAGGGCTACCGATGCCGCAAGGCAGAGGGATGTTGACAGGGAAGTCAGCCGAGGTCGTAGTAGAGGCCGAACCTCGAAGGACCGAATCTAAAGTGTGTGAGTAGGCCGTTCACTCTCGCGTAAGTCGGTGGCCGAAGGCGAACAGCAGGGATCTCAGGTGAGTACCTCGCCGCCGAGGAGAAAGGACCGGAAGT
>NZ_QNRV01000003.1 GCF_003315195.1 Sutterella wadsworthensis
TATTCCTGCCTCGCGTCGGCGCTGTTTTGAATTGCTCCAGCTTTCTGAACCACCGCGGCGATTCGAAATGTAGAGCAGGTAACCCGTAGTTCAGGAAGCCATACCGCTCGAAAGTCCTTTGGAGAACAGCGTCAACGATCCGATTTCATCAGATCTCGTCGTTTTTCTGTTCCTTCTTGCGGCAATCGCCGCAGATGCCGTACAACACCAGTGAATGATCGGTGAGCTCGTATCCCTTTCGTGCGGCAACCTGACGCTGAGCGCGCTCAATTTCCGGGTCAACGAATTCTTCAACATTGCCGCAACGCACGCAAACGAGATGGTCATGGTGCCGACCTTCCTGAAGCTCGTAGGTCGCTCGCCCTTCGTCGAAATGACGGCGCACAAGAATGCCTGCATTTTCAAACTGAGTGAGCACACGATAAACCGTCGCCAGGCCAATGTCGCTGTTTTCCTCTAGAAGAAGCTTGTACACTTCTTCAGCTGACAGATGGCGCTTACCAGCTTCGTGAGACTCTGAAAGCTTCTGAAACAAATCTAGAATCTTGAGGCGCGGCACTGTAACCTTAAGGCCCATGGTCTTCAGATCGGCCGACTGCTGCTGTTGGTTTTCCTTCACGACCTAACCATCCTGTCTTTGTTCAATAGAGTCTTTATGATACGCAGTTGAAGAGCTCGCGACGAGATCTTGCACTGAAATTCCAATTCTATTCGGTTTATGCTCAAACGACACATCCTTTCATTTACGACGGCGGCTGCATGCGCAATCGGCCTGAGCGGGTGCTCTACCGTATCGAACGTGATGGACACCGCCACGTCCTACGTGCCCTACATTTTGAAGCCCTACCGTGCCGACGTACATCAAGGGAACCTCGTAACGAGCGAGATGGCGCTGCAGCTTGAGAAGGGCATGACTGACGCTCAAGTACAGTTTCTGCTCGGCGTACCGCTCATTAAGGATCCGTTCCACGAAAACCGCTGGGACTATACCTACTATCTGCGGCGCGGCAACGGTGAAGAGCAGGTTCGTTCTCTCACTGTTTTCTTTAATGAAGACCGTCGGGTAGATCACTGGACATCTGATCCGCTCCCGGATGAACAGCAGGCCGACCAATTGATTCTGGGGACGATCGATACGTTTGAACCTCGTCTGCCTAAGACCGATATTCCGGCGGCCGCCCCTAAGACTTCGACCGAACCGTCCCCATCCTCTGCCGAGTAACGCATGCCTACCATCCAGCAGGAAGTCGAGAGACTTCGCAGTCTCGTGACGCAGCTCATCAACCGCCTGCAGAACGAACGCGATCAGCGTCAGCAACTCGCCCACCAGCTTGAAGTTCGCGACGCTGAACTCAAACGCGCTCGCCAGCAACTTCATGAAATGAAGAAGAAAGTCGACGAGATGCTGTCGCAATTTCGTGACGCTGGTTCTGCGTCCTGACCGTTTTCCTTCGCGGAGACCACCATGTCCGAAGTCAACGTCACAATTTTTGATCGCAACTACCGCCTTGCCGTTACCACCGGCGAGGAAAAGATGCTTGAAGACTGTGCGCGCCAGGTCAATGAACAAATGCTCGCCGTACGTGCCGCCGGCCGCGTTATTGCAATTGATCAGATTGCAGTTCTTACTGCGCTCGAGTTGGCTTATGACGCCAAGAAGCGCGAGCATGACGCTAAGAAAACCGCGGCTGCGCCTCCGCAGCCGGTTCAGCAGCAAACTCCTGCGGCAGCTGTACCGACAGCGGCATCAACCCCAAATGAGGCTGATTCAGCGCTCTTTGCAGAAATTCATTCGCTTTGCAGTCTCTGCGAAGAGGCACTCTTCCGAGACGCAAAGATGGGATCGCTCTTCTAAGGTGATCAGCAGGAAGCCCCGCAAATGCGGGGCTTCCTATTTCTCTTGGATCAAGTTTTATGCGGCAGTGGTTTTTGATCACTTGCGCGAAGTGTGATTCCAGGTAGAATGAACTTAAGTCCTGCAGCGGCAAGCATCCGGGCTCCAAGGTACCTAGAACCAATGCATCCTGCAATAGGTTGGCCTACTCGAGAGCCGATTGAGTGCCGGTCACGCGGTGTCCAGCCCGTTCCGCTCCGGAGCCGACCGCCCTGAACTCCCGGTTCAGGATACGTAGCCCCGCCCCGCTGCAGGTTCTTGATTTTCAAGGGCAGTCTTTCGCTGAGAGACTGCCCTTTCCTACTTTCAGGATTGGACCGCGTGATGGCCATAGACCCCAAAACAGCTGCCGTATGCGCCGAAGCATCCGGATTTTGGCTGATGAAGACGGAACCGTCGGAGTGTTCGATTGACGACGCCTTCGCAGCAACCAATCACGCCGTCTCATGGTTCGGCGTACGCAATTATCAGGCGCGTAACTTTATGCGAGACCAAATGAAGGTTGGAGACGCCGTGCTCTTTTACCATTCAAGCTGCCCCAACCCCGGCATCGTCGGCATCGCGCGCATCGCCTCGAAACCATATCCTGATACCTGCCAGTTCGACGAAAAAAGTGACTATTTCGATCCCAAATCCACAAAGGATGCACCGCGTTGGGTGGCGGTGGATGTTGAAGCACTCGTCAAATTTCCAGTCATTCCTGTCAGCATTTTGAGAGCTCAGCCAGAACTTGCCGACATGCTCATTCTTCGACGAGGCAACCGTTTGTCTATTACTCCGGTTGAAAAGAAAGATTTCCTATTCATCGTCGAGCATCTTGCCAAACCTCAGTCATAAACAACAAACCTAGATCACCTCGGAGATTCACCCAATGGAGATTCAAATCATCCTCGCTCTAGCGGCGCTCGGATGCTGCACCGGATTCCTTGCCGGACTGCTCGGCATCGGCGGCGGCATGGTGCTAACACCTTTCCTCACGCTGCTTCTCGGCTATGCAGGCATTCCGATTGAGCACATCGTGCACGTAGCCATCGCCACCTCAATGGGCACGATCCTTTTCACGTCGCTCTCCTCCGTGCGTGCACACGCCAAGCGCGGCGCGGTTCTCTGGAATGTTGTGTTTTCGATGGCCCCAGGCATTCTCGTCGGTGCTGTCGTGGGGGCTCAAGTTTCCGGCGCGCTGCCGACCTTCTGGGTTGCGCTCATTTTTGCCGTGTTTGTCTACACTTCTGCCGCAAAAATGTTCCTCAATGCCAAACCCACGCCTTCGCGTCATCTGCCCGGACCTGCAGGCATGTTTGGTGCCGGTACGGTTATCGGCGTGATTTCCGCGCTGGTGGGAGCTGGCGGCGGTTTTATTTCCGTGCCTTTCATGACCTGGTGCAACGTCAAGATGCATAACGCCGTCGGCACATCCGCCGCCTTTGGCTTCCCCATCGCGTTTGCCGGCACCATTGGCTATATCATCAGCGGCTGGCATTTGACGGGACTGCCCGGCTGGCCCTACACAATCGGTTATATTCATCTGCCGGCCCTTGTCTGTGTCGCCGCAACGAGCATCTTTTTTGCGCCGTTCGGCGCAAAGGTCGCACACTCGATTGATACGAAGCCTTTAAAGCGTATCTTCGCCAGCGTGCTTTTCCTGCTTGCAACTTACATGCTCTATAAGGCAATCAGCGCCTTCTAAGCAGCTTTTCAAAGCAGATTGTTTGATAAAAAATGAACTTGGCTTCATTCCCGGAGCCAAGCTCGTTTTTTCACTTTTTCCACTGAAAAGTCAGATACGCCGGCGTCCCGCCCAGACCCAAAGCGTCAGCCCAGCGAGAATCAACGGCAGCGTAAGCCACTGTCCGCGCGAAAGCCCCAATGCCTGCAATCCAAGAAACGCATCGGGTTCTCGGAAGTATTCGCTCACAAACCGCGCTGCCCCATAACCCAAGGCAAACAAAGCGGCTGTTCTGCCGACCGGTCTCGGCTTGCGGGAATAAAGCCAAAGCACCACAAAAAGGGCCAGCCCTTCCAGACCTGCTTCATAAAGCTGGGAAGGATGACGAGGGATACCGCCATCCTGCGCCTGAGGAAAAATCATGGCCCACGAAAGGTCCGGCGAAGCTGGCCTGCCCCAAAGCTCGCCATTGATAAAGTTCCCGATGCGGCCGAAAAAAAGTCCCAAAGGTACGAGCGGAGCCACAAAATCCGTCAGCTGCCAAAACTGCATGCCATGTCTGCGAACATAGAGCGCCATCACGATAAGCACTCCCAACAGACCGCCATGCGCACTCATTCCGCCCTGCCAAACCGAGAAGATCTGAAGGGGATGAGTCAAGTACCACGCAGGCTGATAAAAAAGACAGTAGCCCAGCCTGCCGCCCAGCACAACGCCAAAAACGCCCCAGAAAAGAAGGTTCTCAACATCGTCGGGCGTCACGCCCCTCCAATCATCCTGCGCTCGTCGACGACCGAGGAGCCAGAAAGCGAGAAAACCCAAAAGGTACATCAAACCGTACCAATGCACTCCCAAAGGACCGATAGAGAACGCGATGGGATCAAACTGCGGATGAATCAGCATGCGGCAACCACTGCAACTTTTTTATAAGAGCGCTCATTCTAACGATGCGGTTATTCACGAAGACTTCATTGACGTACTTGGACTCGTGAGATAGTGTGTGTCGTCGCTCTGAAAGCGATTTTCACAATGCAGCAGAACACTCGACCTCCATACAGAACCCTAAAGGAGCCGCCTTTCATGTCGGTACAGACTGTTTCTTCAACTACCGTAGCTCATGCGCTCACCGCACTTCGTGCCAATCGGCCGCTCGTACACTGCCTCACCAACGAAGTAGTTCAGGAAATCACTGCAAACGTACTGCTCGCCGCCGGTGCGTCCCCCGCAATGGTTGTCGCGATGGAAGAAGCACCTGTCTTTACGGCCATCTCGGGAGCTCTGCTCATCAACACCGGCACACCGTACCCAGAGCGTGTCGCGGTAATGAAAGCCTGTGCTCAAGCTGCCAATGACCATGGCGTTCCCTGGGTACTTGACCCAGTAGCCGCTGGCGCAACCCCTTGGCGAACACAAGCCATTCGGGAGCTCCTTGCACTTAAACCAACCATTCTTCGCGGCAACGCCAGTGAGATTCTTGCACTGGCCGGTGCCGGAAAGGGCGGCAAGGGCGTCGACAGCACAGACGACAGCCGAACCGCCCTATCTGCCGCTCAGCGGCTTGCCGAAGAAACAGGAACTGTAGTTTGTGTTACAGGCCCGGTTGATTATGCGACTGACGGTAAGCGAACACTCTCCATCGCCGGAGGCAACGTCATGACGACGCTTGTGGTGGGCACCGGATGCTCACTCTCGGCGCTCTGCGCAGCTTTTGCAGCAGTGGAAAAAGATCCCGTTGATGCCGCCATTTCCGCTTGTGCACTCGCGAAATACGCAGCCGGCACTGCCGCAAAACAGGCCAAAGGGCCGGGGAGCTTCCATGATGAATATCTTGATGCACTCTACCTCGCCCAGCCTGAAGCGCTCACTGTCGGAGATGCGGCATGACCGATAAGCCGCTTAATCTTGCGCTCTACCTTGTTCTGGATCCAGATCTTTGCAGCCAATCTGTCGGCATTGTTGAAACAGCATTGGCAGCGGTGCAAGCTGGTGCGGGCATTGTGCAGCTGCGGGCACCAACCTGGAAAAAGCGCCGTATGACGGAATGCGCTCGCGCACTCAAATCTGCGCTTACACCTTTCCATGTACCGCTCATCATTGATGACCACGCCGATGTAATGCTCGCTGCGAATGCCGACGGTCTGCACGTTGGGCAGCAGGATCTGACCCCGGCAGATGCCCGACAGCTGATCGGCAGCAATCGCATTCTGGGACTGTCTTTAGGTTCGCTTGAGGATTGCCGCCCTGACGAACTCGCTCTTGTGGACTACGTCGGCATCGGACCGATTTTCGTTACGCAATCCAAACCGGATGCGGGCGCGGCCATTGGTCTCACCGCACTGCAATCTATCGCTGCCAAGGCGCAGAAGCCTTCAGTGGCCATTGGCGGCATTCACATCAACAATGCTGCGCAAGTCGGCGCAGCTGGCGTTGACGGCATTGCTGTTATTTCAGCTATTTGTGGTCAGCCAGATCCCTATGCAGCTTCCGTCAGTCTCTTGAAAGCATTCCAGAGCAACCGCAAACAGTCTTAAAGAGACCGTAATGCCATTCCCCTCTGTCTTCGGGTCCTTGTGGACACCTCATCGAGCTGCCGCATGGACTGCACTGTTTCTTTTTTTGCTGACAGCGAGTGCTTACTTCTGCGGCGTCAATGCTAAACGCGCCCTGCAGCATGCCGTCTTTATCGTTCCGTTTATTGCGCTCTGGCTGCTATCTTTGCCCGCCCGAAGCAACAAGTCACGAAGCGGCTGGCAAAAAGTGTGTCTCGCTGCAGCCGTTGTCGGACTGCTGCTTACTTTTATCGACGCTGCTCTACGGGCATTCCTCTATCAAACGTACTCGGCCGAACCCATGTCGACTTTCGTATTGGAATCAGCAGCCAATACCAATCTTGACGAAGCTCTAGGCTTTTTGGCTACCGAATGGACCGGGGCGCTCTTGGGGACGTTACTCTGTCTCGCCGCGTTAACTGCCGCCCTATTCGTCATGTATTTGGCGAGCAAGACGTCTTCAGACAACGCGATGGCTTCCGGTTGGGGGCAGTGGCTTTGGCGATTCTGGATGCTGCTTTTTGCGTCCGTCTGTATCCTCAGCTGGGCCAAACCCTCCTGGCGAATTCACTATCCCCCTATTTTTTGGTCTAAATGGATGGAATCCGTCGCTGGGATGCAATCGATCTGGATGAAAGCCGACCAACATGAAGCCGCAGAAATTACCGAAGCCAGATCGGTTTTGCTGGATGCTTCATCAGCTCCACGCACAATCGTCTTGGTCATCGGCGAAAGCACTACTCGGGACGACTGGAGTCTTTATGGGTACTCACGTGATACCACGCCGAAGCTTAAAGCCCTCGAATCAACAGATTCAAATTTAGGCACCTTCAGGCAGGCTTGGTCCGTAGACACCTCGACCATCGCAGCCTTCCGTTCCATGTTCACCTTTCCTGTTCCGCAGTCTGCGGGTGACGGCCGCATCAATCTCTTTGCGCTCTTTAGCGCCGCTGGATGGACAGTGCATTGGATCAGTAATCAGGACGACATAGCCATTCAAACGCAATATGCCGTCTTTGCCTCTGAAGCGCAGTTCATCAACCGCATGACCGGACGTTCAAGCGCATCGATGGATCTGAATGTTTTGCCAACCTTTAAACAGGCACTTGCTGATCCGGCTCCGAGGAAACTGATCGTTGTCCATCTGATCGGAGCGCATCCACACTACGCGCTGAGGTTCCGCGATTCAGACGAAATTGACTGGGGACACGACCAGGTGATGCAGAATCTGAATCATCTCGACCGATCCCCATGGGTGGTTGCCGCCCGCAATCAATATGACTGGGCTATGCGCTATCAGGACGAGGTGCTGTCGGAACTCTTTCACCTCTCTAAAAATGCTCAGGCCTCAGCCAAGTCTCCGTTAGACTGGATTTTTCTATCCGACCACGGTCAGGAGCTGGGAGATACAGCAAACCGGGCGGGTCACTCACAAACAGCGCCATCAAGCTACCGCATTCCGTTTCTGATCTGGAGCTCCGAGCGAAGCTTCAATCCATATGAAAATCGTCCGTTCCGCGCTGATTTTTTAAGTCCGCTCATGCTTGAGCTTGCTGGTATCAACTGGAAAGGCGAAGATCCTCGGCAAGTCCTCATTGCCGACGACTATAGTTGGATGAAGCCTCATTTACCTATCCAAGATCCGCAGATGCCGTCATCAGACACCCCATGAAGGAAGCCACTCCCCCCGTACTGAAAGTCTCTCTTCCTGAAGCCGAGGAACTGCTTCAAGCAGAAGCGCTTGAAGCACACCCGCCGAAGGGATGGAGCGCAGCAGAAAGTGATGCCGCTTCACGCGACGCACTGGCCGTCGCCGGCAAAAGTGACATTCAGGCATTTCTCCTCACCCGTGCCAAACTGGTGCTTTCGCGCATGACGAAGCATGACCCCAGCCTGAAGCGGCCTCGGCTGCCGCAGACAGGGTGGCTTATAAAAAGCATTTCCTTAGGCATCATTTTTCTCGGCTTTTTTTCTGGGGCTGTGACGGATCAGCTCACCAGTGCTGGCGCGCAACTTAACCTCCTCTCTCCGCCGCTTCTGACTGTGTTCGCCTGGAACATCCTCGCGATGCTTGCCGCCATTGCAGGACTGGTTATCAGCTTCCGACGCAGCACCAGCCCTGCCGGTCTTTCGTCCGCACTTGCCAGAATCCTTGGATCTGCCGCGCATGTCATGCGCTTCGTTGCCATCGGCAAACCTACCGACAAGACCTACTTCAATAAACTCCTGCCGCTTCTCCTGCCTCAAACCGCCTGGCGATTCCGCGCGGTTCTGCATTGGGCAGCACTGGCCTTCGGCATCGGATTGGCGGCGAGCCTCCTTGTGCGCGGCATTGGAACCGCCTATTGGGCTGTCTGGGAAAGTACATGGTTTGCCGACAAGCCCGATGTTGTTGCTGCCATTCTTCAAGGACTGTACGGTTGGCTGCCGGATTTCCTCCCTGGCCTCTCACCGCTGCCGGACGCTTCTGCACTCTCTGCGCTGCGAGTTGACGGCTCTGCCCCAAGTGCGGCAGCGCTTTCTGCCGGAGCGCCGTGGCTTGCCCGCATGATCTGGAGCATTGTCAGCCTCATCATCGTCCCGCGCGCCGTTTTGGCTGCCATTTCCATGTTCTGTGCTGCTCGAGCAGCACAAACGCTCATCGTTCCCATAGACAGCTCGCGAACTGAGCAGCTTCTGCAGACGGCCGCAAACCATTCTGTCAAGACTTGGCTTCTCAACGGATCTAATCACCCAGCAGCAAACCAAGGAACGCCTCTCCTGTCAGTCAATCCATGGAGTGCCCCTGATTTTCCAGAGCTTGCTGCCTTTACCCCGCAAGCAGGGGACCGCACCGTACTGGAGTTGGATCCCTCAGCTACCCCCGAAGAAGATGTGCACGGACTATTGATTGACGCCATTCGAAAGCGTTGCGCAAATACGGTCCTCCATCTCGATTTCTCCGAACTCCAAACGCGCTTTGCGGACGTGCCCGAACGCATCCAAAGCCGCCGAGCGCTTTGGGAACACTTTGCCGCACAGCATGACATACCGCTTGAAGTGAATGGGCTCCGTTGAGATCATTCACCTCGGGCGATAATGAAGCTATTGGATTGATCAATGCTTTCACCATGGCCGACCAGCAAGATTCCCTGCGCATTCACCTGAGCCTTGTGAGCCACACGAACATCGGCAAAACAACGCTCGCCCGAACACTGCTCATGCGTGACGTGGGTGAGATTGCCGACCGTGCTCATGTTACAGAAACAACGGATGACTACCTTCTCGCCCGCGGTCAGGATGGCAGCGAGCTCATCCTCTGGGATACGCCGGGCTTTGGCAATTCCGTCGCTCTGGCTAAACGCCTTGAAGGCCGCTCCAACCCGCTCGGATGGTTCCTCTCTGAAGTGTGGGATCGCTTCACCAACAAATCTTTTTGGCTTGACCAGAAAGCAGTGAGACACATCCGCGATATTTCAAGTGTCGTTCTCTACCTCGTCAATATCGCGGAAACACCGGACAAAACGCCCTACATTCAGGCAGAGATGCAAATTCTCAGCTGGATCGGCAAACCGGTCATTGTGCTTCTCAACCAAATGGGAAAACCGCAGGCGCCGGACATTGAACATGCGCAGGTGGAGGCTTGGAAGACAGCGCTCAAACCTTGGCCGTTTGTCAAAAAAGTGCTGGCGATGGATGCTTTTGCCCGTTGCTGGGTACAGGAAGAAATGCTTTTCAATGCCATCGGTGACGTTCTTCCTGCTGAGGATGAGGCCGCTTACAAAGTACTGCAGTCTGTTTGGCGCCGAGGCCGCCAAGCCGCTTATGCCAATTCCATCGAAGCTATGGCCAGGCATCTGCAGCAAGCCGTGTCAGCACATGTTTCACTGCCAACACCTACGCTGAGGGAACGAGCGGTAAGTGTGGGACGGCGTTTAGGACTCTTTAGAGACGAGCGAGATGTGATTGCCGACGCTCAAGCAGCCATGGCATCTCAAGCCGCCGACAGTTTTTATGCCTTAACGTCCAAACTCATCGCCGACAATGGTCTTTCCGGCACAGGTGTTTCCAAGGAAATCTTCCAGCGCATGAAGACGGACTGGGATTTGGCTGTCTATTCCGTCGATCCGCAGAGCGCGGCGGCCGTCGGCACCAGTATTGGAGCGGCTTCCGGAGCCGCGGCTGGGCTTGCGATTGACCTCTCTGCCGCCGGCCTTACGATGGGACTTTCAACACTGGTTGGCGGGCTCATTGGAGCCGTGAGCGGCATGGGGGCCGCGCATGCTTGGAATCTTCAAAAGAAAAAATCCGGCGCTGAGCTTTTTTGGAGTGAAAAAGCGTTGACCGGATTTCTTCTTGAAACTGTGCTGCTCTATCTCGCAGTAGCACACTATGGTCGTGGCCGAGGAGATTGGAAGGAAAGTGAATCTCCAGAGTTTTGGAAGGATGCAGCGCTTCGCGCTATTCAGGAAGAAAAATTCTCCTTTGAACCTCTTCGCACAGAAGATATTGATACCTCTATTAGCACTTTGATAAATGCTATAGATCACATTATCAAAAATATCTTTAAAACACTCTATCCTTCAGACGAATATTAAACGTCTTGAATCAAATCATTTTGGAGCAGCCAAAACTCCCTCTCGTACTTGATAATCCGAAATGGCACGCTGAGCTCTAGCTGCATCAGCCATAAGCTTAAACTCTCCTGTACAAACATCAAGCAAGTCCAGCCGATCACCATTCCATCGCATACAAGTAACTTGCCCACCATTATTTAAACCAACAGCTCCCCAAGAACCAATGGCAAAACCCTTATCGCCAAACGTTGTAAAAGAAAGTGCCAAATCGAACGTTTCATTAGAAAACAGGTCCCGGCCTTCATGAATTTTAGGCGGCACTCCCAATACCATACCAAGAATCGACGGGAATATATCCCGATGAGAAACCCAACGGGTTGTATCAGCCTTAGCCCTCACATCATCCCAAGAATCTGGCAACCAGAACAGTAAGGGGACGCCTCGCATATGAGGCAAATAATCAATCGAATCATATTGCAAACGTGCATTATGATCGCCAGTAGCTACAACAACAGTATTATTAGATAAACCTTCTGAATAGATCGATTTTACAAAAACACCCAAAGCATTTGCCGCATACTGATAAGTTTCAAATGAAGGTATACATTTAGAGCGTTCATCCTTGACAAATGAAGGCAATAAATTTGGGTCGACGGGATTTACCAAAATTCCATCAGGAACTTTGAACGGTGGATGATTAGTAGTAGACAATATGACTAAACATATTTTTTCTCTTTTTTCATCAGCCTCTTTCAAAATATCCACTGCTTTATCAAACATCCATTTATCACCAATACCCCAAGTGCCCACCTCTGCTTCGGGGAATTCTTTAGATAAAGCTACAGAACCAACGATCTCATCAAAGCCTTGAATTGGAAAATTGTCATTAATCATACGCCAAGCTTCCGAACCTGACGTCAAGAATACCATTTTGTAACCTGCTTCTTTGAATGGCAGATAATTTGAAAATGGGAATCGTTTTTTACCATAACGACTTTGAGTCAAAGGTGAGATTGAAGTATCAAAAAGTATTCCCTCTAACGACGGGAATGTACCATTATTAATACTTACTCCATTTCTAAAAACAACTGCTCGCTCTAATTGATTAGCCAACTCCCCTAAAACATCATTCTTCGGCAAATTTTGAGTATCAAAAATATCACGCCCCATTGACTCCATTATAACGACTACAACATGATCTGCAGAATGACGCTTTTCTTCAATTACCGAACCTGTGATTCGAATTTTTGATATAGCCGCTTCTGCTTCGCCCTTATTTTTAAATCCCATTTCCACCAAAGCCATTTGAGATCCGCCATTAAATTTTATGGCATTCTGACCTTTCCATGCCTCATAAAATGCAGCCGCACCTCCGGGGACAGTAGCATTTATAAAGGCATTCGTAGAAACCGAAAAATCCTGCTGCCGAAGAGGAAACTTACCTAAACCACCACGAATAACACCTACCACAGAAATCGTTCCGATAAGTGCAATAACAATATAAATAAACAACGAATCTTTTTTCTGAACACACCCAACGCCAAATGACGCCGCACTTGAAATTATTTTTCTAACAGAAAAAACAATAATAATAGGAATGATCGTCAACAACACCCAAGCGATTAAATATGAAAAAATAGGCCAATCTTTCCACAGCGTTACTAGGATAGCTTCCGTATCATCCTGAAATAACCCAAAGACTAGCGGGCTAAATGGCGTTCCATAAAAACCATAAAACCCATAATTACCAAGCGAAAGACCAACCATAATCGCTTGACCAACAACACCAACAGCGATCGTATATCGCCAAAAATAAGGCCGCCAATAACTCAGCAATAATAATACCCATGCCGCCGCTATAAATATTAATAGCCATTTAGCATCAACTCTCATCCCCATTATTAAGGCCGGGTAAAAATCACTCCACACTAAATCGGGAGACTTGTAGTGATGAAAGAAGAATATACGGATTAGACTAAGTACAAACGTAGATGAAATCACGAATACCAATGAATTGATACACTTTTCAACCCACCGATCAGAAGCCACTTTCAACATTAACAAACCCATTAAATTAACGCATCATCAAGGCCTAAAAAAGGCTATCTCTGCACCACTGCATCAGAACAATCCATCGTAATGAACAATAAATTTCATAGAACCATCATTGCACAAACAATAGTAAGAATTATTTTATAAAAATTGTGCTTTGAATTAGGTCAACTAGATCAATCGACCAGAAAAAAAGGGTGTTACGCCAGCCAGTCTATGGCTTTTGTAACACCCTTTAATTAACTAACTCTTTTTAGATTCAACGTTACGGCACCATTTCCTCAACTTCGTCGCGCTTACGCTGCTTAACGAGATCCTCGCGCTTGACGCCGAGATAGAGGGCGATCGCCGCCGCCACGAAGACGGAGGAATAAACGCCCAGCAAAATGCCGATCGTCAGAGCAAGTGAGAAGTAGTGAAGCGCTGGACCGCCGAAGAAGAACATCGAGAGCGTCATGCAGAGCGTGGACGTATGGGTAATGACCGTACGAGAAATCGTCGCCGTAATGGCCGAATTCACAACTTCCATGCTGTCAGCACGACGCATCGTGCGAAAGTGCTCTCGTACGCGGTCGAAAATAATCACCGACTCGTTCACCGAGTAACCCAAGACAGCGAGCACCGCCGCCAATACCGGCAGCGTGAACTCCCAGTGCATGACTGAGAAGATGCCCACCACGATCACAATATCGTGGAGGTTGGCGATGATGGCTGCCACTGAGAACTTCCACTCAAAGCGGAAGGCTAAGTAGATCATGATGCCCACCACCACCAAGGCAAGCGCCGTACCGCCGTCGCGAGCGAGCTCATCGCCCACCTGAGGGCCGACAAACTCCGTACTCTTTAACTGCACATCAGGAGTTTTCGCCTGCAGCACCTTCATCACTTCAGCGGCAACCTGGCCGGACGTCTGTCCTTCCTTGGTCGGGACGCGAATCACCACGTCGCTCGCCGTGCCGAAAGTCTGCACGAGCACTTCCTTGGAAACCTGCCCGAGATCCTCGCGGATCTGTTCAGTGTTGGCCGCTGACGGATACTTAACCTCAAGCTGAGTGCCGCCAGTGAACTCGATTGAAAGCGCCAAACCGTGCGTGAAAATCCAATACACAGCGACGATGAAGCTGACGAACGAAATCGCGTTCAGCACATGGCGATAGTGCATGAACGGAATGGTTCGATGAATGCGGAAGAATTCCATTTTCTTGTCTCTCCTCGCTTACTTCGCCTGAACCTTCGCGGGGTCCGGACGCCAGATTTGGCCGATATGGACGCTCGTAAGCTTCTTCTGGCGGCCGTAGATCAAGTTGATCAGGGCGCGGGAAACGATGACGGAAGTGAAAATCGAAGTCCCAATGCCCAAGCAGTGCACCACAGCAAAGCCGCGAACCGGGCCGGAACCAAAGATCAAGAGCGCCAAACCGGCGATCAAGCTCGTTACGTTCGAGTCCAGAATCGTGGCAAAAGCGCGTTCATAGCCCTCACTGATAGCGGTCTGAGGCTGTCGTCCGATGCGCAGTTCTTCACGAACACGTTCGTTAATCAGCACATTCGAGTCAACGGCCATACCGAGCGTAAGCGCGATAGCCGCAATACCCGGCAGCGTGAGCGTTGCCTGCAGCATCGACAGAATCGCAATCAGCATCATGACGTTGCAGATCAGCGATATGGCACTCACCACACCGAAGACCTGATAGTAAAGCGCCATGAAAACAGCAATCACAATGAAGCCGTAAAGCGTTGAGCGGAAGCCCGCCTCAATGTTGGCTTCACCGAGGCTCGGGCCGATCAGGCGTTCCTCAACGATTTCCATCGGTGCGGCAAGCGAACCCGCACGAAGCACCAGCGCTGTATCAGTCGCCTCCATGGTCGTCATCTGACCGGAAATCTGCACGCGGCCGCCGCCAATTTCCTGACGAATAACCGGAGCCGTCACGACCTCGCCTTTGCCCTTTTCAAAGAGCAGGATGGCCATGCGGCGACCAACGTTTTCGCGGGTGACTTCCTGGAAGATACGGGCACCGCGGTTATCAAGCTCAAGGTTGACGGTCGGTTCCTGCGTCTGACTGTCAAAGCCCGGCTGCGCATCGTTGAGATTTTCACCCGTAAGGATCACGCGGCGCTTGACCAGAATCGGACGTCCGTCACGGTCAGTGAAGCGTTCGTCGCCAAAAGGCACCGTGCCCTGCGCGAGCTGAGCCAAGGCTTCGGGAGAATCGTCAACAAGGCGCACTTCAAGCGTCGCCGTGCGGCCGAGAATGTCCTTGGCCTTAGCCGTATCCTGCACACCCGGGAGCTGCACCACGATGCGGTCGGCACCCTGCTGCGCAATGACCGGTTCGGCCACACCGAGTTCATTGATTCGATTGTGAAGCGTCGAGATATTCTGCTTCAGCGCGTAATTCTGTACGTTCTGAATAGCCTTCTGCGAAAGCTCCGCGTGGATCACATAAGGAGCCTTGGAGGCTTCGGGCAGCGTGAGCAGCAAATCAGGCTGCGTGTTGCGCAGGAGATCGTTTGCGCGATCGCGTTCTTCGGCCGTCGCAAAACTGACTTCAACATCGTTGCCGATACGGCTGATGCCGGTGTGACGGATGCGCTTGTCGCGAAGCTGCGTACGCAGATCGGCAGCAATGGCGTCTGCACGCTTGGTGAGCGCCGCACGCATGTCAACCTGCAACAGGAAGTGCACACCGCCGCGCAGGTCAAGACCCAGATACATCGGCAGAGCATTGATCGAAAGAAGCCATCGAGGCGTATTCGGCACCAAATTCAAAGCCACGATATGGCTCGGATCCTTCGGATCGGAATTGAGCGTCTTCTCAATCACTTCGCGCGCACGAAGCTGCTCTTCAGTCTGAGTCGGATCAAAACGCACGCGGATGGTATTTTGCTGTGCGCCTTGTTCAAAGAAGAGCCCGTTGGGCTTGAGGTTCGCGTTCGCGAGCGCAGTCTCTACCTGCGAGAGCGTCTGCTCGGTGACCTTCACCGTTGCCTTGCCGGAGGTAACCTGCACCGCAGGCGACTCACCGTAAAAGTTCGGCAGCGTATAGACGAGCCCAATAATGAGCACGATGCCGATCAGAATGTATTTCCAGAGAGGATAGCGATTCATCGTTCGCTGTCTCCAATTGCCAGTTTTGAAGGGTGGTCTCCGCACTTGCGGATGAGATGAGCTGCGTCAAGGCGGCCCCTCAGCAAGCGCAGGCCCGATGCCGCTGAAAAAGCGGCGCCGGGCCTCCAAGAGAGCCGATTCCGACCGGTGAACCGGACCGGAAATACGGCGTTCAATTAGAACTTAACCGAGCCCTTCGGCAGAACCATCTGCACCGCGGAGCGCTGCATGCGGATAACGACGGGCTTGCCGTCCACGGAAGCGACCTGCAGAGCCATCGACTGTTCGTCAACGCTCTCAATGCGGCCGGAGATGCCGCCCATGGTCATCACTTCATCACCCTTGGCGAGCGCGTCGCACATCTTGGCGTGCTCCTTTTGACGCTTCTGCTGCGGACGGATCAGGAAGAACCAGAACACCACGAAAATGACGATGAGCGGGACAACCTGAACGAGGAAGCTTTCCATCCCGCCGGCGGAAGCGGCTTCGCCCGCTGCCAGGGCATCGCTGATAGGGAACAACATGAAGACTCCAATCAAATAAGAACGGATCAAGAAAACGTTCGGGAATTCAAGACCCACTTTGGAAGGTTGTGATTATAAGGAAGCGTTGAGCGGCATGACCTTAAGACATCGAGAACGTCTTATTGTCTTATTCAATGCCGCGCGCACGATCCGTACGAAATTGCACTTTCCAGGCTTCAAACGTGCCGTTTTCAATGGCGGCGCGAATTTCACCCATAAGTGTTAAATAGTAGTGAAGGTTATGGATCGTGTTGAGCCGCGCACCGAGGATTTCCCCCACCTTGTGCAGGTGATGAAGATATGCACGGCTGAAGTTGCGGCAGGTGTAGCACGTGCACGACGGATCAAGCGGCCGCAAGTCATTGCGATAGCGGCTGTTCTTTAGCTTCAGGTCGCCAAAGCGCGTGAAGAGCCAGCCGTTTCTCGCGTTGCGGGTCGGCATGACACAGTCAAACATATCGATGCCGCTAGAGACGCCGTCAACCAAATCCTCAGGCGTCCCCACCCCCATCAGATAGCGCGGATGGTCTTCGGGAAGCTTGTAGGCGACTTCGTCGAGAATGCGAAGCATCTCTTCCTTGGGTTCACCCACTGACAGGCCGCCCAACGCATAGCCGTGGAAGCCGATGTCTTTCAGGCCTTCGAGCGACTCTTCACGCAGGTGGTTAAACATACCGCCCTGCACAATGCCAAAAAGCGTATTGGGATTTTCCAAGCGGTCGAATTCATCCTTCGAACGCTTGGCCCAGCGCAGACTCATCCGCATGGAAGCGGCGGCTTCGGCTTCTGTCGCCGGACGGTCGCCAATCTTATAGGGCGTACATTCGTCGAGCACCATCGTCACGTCGCTGTTGAGCGTGTGCTGAATCTGCATCGAGATCTCAGGCGTCAGGAAAAGTTTGCTGCCGTTGATGGGATTAGCAAAGCGAACGCCTTCCTCGGTGATCTTACGCAGTTCGCCGAGACTGAAAACCTGAAATCCGCCCGAATCCGTGAGGATGGGCTTATCCCACCGGCCGAACCCGTGAAGGCCGCCGTGAGCGCCGATCACTTCGAGTCCGGGGCGAAGCCACAGATGGAAAGTGTTGCCGAGAATGATCTGCGCACCGACCTCCTTGAGCTCATAGGGCGCCATAGATTTGACAGCGCCGTAAGTGCCGACCGGCATGAAGATCGGAGTCTCGACGATACCGTGGTTGAGTTCAAGCGTACCGCGGCGGGCTTTGCCGCACCGCGTCTTGACCGTAAAGCTGAATGCCATTGCGTTTAACTCCAGGAGTGCGGTCAGGCCCCGCGGGCCTTTTCAATGAAGCAGGCGTCGCCGTAGCTGAAGAACCGATAATGCTCACGCACGGCATGGGCATACGCCTCGAGAATTCGCTCGCGGCCGACCAATGCCGACACGAGCATGACAAGAGTGGATTTGGGCAGATGGAAGTTTGTCACGAGCGCATCGACGATGCGGAACTTGTAGCCCGGCATGATGAACAAACGGGTATCGCGCGCGCCAGCCTCAACATGACCGATGCGATCCGCAGCGCTCTCGAGCGTGCGCAGTGAGGTCGTCCCCACCGCAATGACGCGGCGGCCCTGAGCCTTCGCCTCATTGATGCGGGCAGCCACATCTTCGGGCATGCTGAACCACTCCGAATGCATGTGGTGCTCGGACAAGTTTTCCACACGCACGGGCTGAAAAGTGCCCGCTCCCACATGGAGCGTCACGTATTCAATATCCACGCCCTTGGCCTTCAGACGATTCAGGAGATCATCGGTAAAGTGAAGCCCAGCCGTAGGCGCCGCCACGGCACCGGGATGACGTGCATAGACCGTCTGGTAGCGGCTTTCATCGGCTTTTTCCGGCGCATGTTCGATATAAGGAGGCAGCGGCACACGGCCGAAAGCTTCAAGCACCTGCAGAACAGGTTCGGCAAACTTCAGCTCAAAAAATTCACCGGCCCGACCCGTGACCTCGACTTCAGCTTTGAGGTCAGTGCCGGGGGCGGCAAAGAAGAGTTTCGAGCCCGGCTTCGGGCTCTTGCTTGCGCGAACCATAGCGATGGCGGTGAATTCACCTGTCACACGCTCAATGAGCGCCTCGACAGCTCCTCCCGTAGCCTTGGCGCCGAGAAGCCGCGCCTTAATCACGCGGGTATTGTTGGCAACGAGGAGATCGCCGGGGCGAAGGAATTTTTCGATATCCCGAAAAGTACAGTCTTCAATGACCTCTTCGGTAATATGAAGCAGCCTCGAAGCGGCGCGATCTGCCAGCGGATACTGGGCAATGAGTTCCGGCGGAAGCTCGAAATCGAAATCTGAAAGATGTTGTTCTTGCATGGCTTTACTGGCCACAAAGCGGATAAAAAAACAAAAGAGCCGGCATTCTAACGGAGTTCGCAGCGTCCCATGTCGTTATCATTGTGAGTTCTCTTGAAGACGAGGTCCTTATGCGCCCCAACCAGATTGAAGACGACGAAGAAGAAGAGTTCCGCGGCCCATCAAAATCGCACTTGAAGCGTGTGCAGAACGAGCTCCAGGAGCTTGGCCGCGTCATGACCGGCATGGGCGACGAAACGCTCAAGAAGATTGGACTCCCGGAAGCTGTCTACGACGAAATCATCGAATACCGCCGTATGCGTAATTTCGGTGCTCAGCGTCGTCAGCTTCAGCTGATCGGCAAGAAAATGCGCGACATGGATCCGGCCGCCGTACGTGAAGCCATTGCGCGAGCAACCGGCGAATCCCGCGCAGCAGTAGCACTCCAGCATCGCTGTGAAGCGCTCCGAGACCGCTTCCTCGCTGACGACGAAGCCGTCAAAAACTTTATTGACGAACATACCGACATCGATATTCGGCGGCTGCGCGAACTCGTGCGCAGCGCCCGCCGCGAACGCGAGCAGGCTAAGCCCCCAAAGAGTGCTCGCGAACTTTATCGTCTGCTCTATGCCTATTTCGATGAACCGCTCGACCTGATGATGGCCGAAGAAATTGAAGTCGAAGAAAACTGATTTCCAAATTTTATTTTTGTGAGGTCTTTGATGAAGCCACCGCGCAGTGCTGACAACGAACTCATCCTTGGCCTCGTTTCGGTCTCGGACCGAGCGAGTCAGGGCATTTATGAAGACAAGGGCATCCCGGCTCTCGAGGCATGGTGCCGCAAAGCCGTCAAAACGCCTGTCAAGATCCATAAGCGTCTCATTGCCGATGAGCGTTTTGACATCGAAAAGACGCTGCGCGAACTCGTCGACATCGTCGGCTGCGACCTCATCCTGACGACGGGCGGCACGGGACCGGCTCGACGCGACGTCACGCCCGAAGCGACCCTCGCGGTTGCTACCCGCGAAATGCCTGGCTTTGGCGAACAAATGCGCGCCATTTCCGGTCACTTTGTTCCGACGGCAATTCTTTCGCGCCAAGTCGGCGTCCTTCGCGAAACACCCGATCATGCAGCACTGATTCTCAACCTTCCCGGCCAGCCCAAAGCGATTGCTGAAACGCTCGAAGGTCTGAAGGACGAATCCGGAAAAAGTCTCGTCAACGGCATCTTTGCTGCCGTTCCCTACTGCATTGATCTGATCGGCGGTCCTTACATTGAAACCAATGAAGACGTCGTAAAAGCCTTCCGGCCGAAGAGCGCCCGTCGTACGGTCTCTCAGTCAGCCGACTCCGTCAAAGAGGCCGCTGCGGCAGCTCCCAAAGCAGAGCCAAAGGCTGAACACAAGCCGGCAACCGCTGCCGCGCCTCAGTCTGCACCCCAACCTGCGCCCCAGCCGCAGCCCAAAACGCCTGCTTTTGCGCCAAAAGACATTCTGACTGTAATGCCGCGCTCGGGGGCTCGTCCGCGCCTCACCTGCGTCTGGCTTCACGGCATGGGGGTTGACAACAGTGACTTTGCGCCTTTTGCCGACGAAATCGAGCATGTCGGCGGTCCTGCCTGCCGCTTTGTACTCCCCAATGCTCCGATGCGCACGCTCTCTCGCAGTCCTGACTATCCGCCGCTGCGTGCCTGGTACGATATTCCCGGCCGAAACATCGACGATGCCGAGGATGAGTTCGGCATTCGAGCGTCCTCCGCTCGTGTTGCACAATTGATTGACGAACTGGAGGCGGAAGGTGTCCCACGCCATACTATTGTGCTCGGCGGCTTCTCCCAAGGCGCAGCGATCTCACTCTTTACGGGACTGCGGCTGGCCAGACCCATCGGCGGCATTTGTGCGCTCTCGGGTTACCTGCCGCTTGCCGGCCGGCTCTTCTCCGAAGCTACCCCGGCAGCTCGCCGCACGCCGATCTTTATTGCGCACGGCGACTTCGACTCCGTGGTGCCGGCCGTCATGGCTGAACGCAGTGCTGAAGTCATTGCGCAAATCGACTCCACGCTCATAACGCGCACTTATCCCATGGATCATGAAGTCTGTGCGGATGAAATGCGCGATATCGCGGCATTCCTTAATTCGATTGCGCAGCACGCATAAAGCATCGCCGAACAAACGAAAGCCCGAAGGAATGTGCAAACCTTCGGGCTTTCGCCTTTTATACGGCAATCGAACGAACTATTGGCCTGCGTAGTAAGCGTTGTATTCCTCGAGTACCTCACCCGAAGCAACGGGCACTTTGAGCGACTGCAGCTCATCGGCATTCAAGGCACGAAGCTCGGCAAAAATCGGCGATAACGCCGGCAGCTTCACCTGCGTGTAGAAGAAGCCGACGACTTCGATGTCAACGATCTCACCGCCAGAACCGCACCAGACATGAAGTTCCCGCTTTACCGTCGGCGTACGGGAGCTCCGTAGATCTTTGTCTGCGAGAAAACTCGGACGAACGCCAACCCACTCCCAGACAAACCCCTTTTGCGACGGGCGAGTATTGCTCTTCATCGTGCGTTCGGGATCGCCATAAACCTGAATAGCTTCTCGAGCGGTTCGGCACTTTGCCAAATACCGTCTGGCACCCTCGGGCGTAAAAGCTTCGGCGGGCATATCCGTGTCCGCCCGTGTCTGTGCTGCACAGCCGGCGAGCGAAAGTACTGCCGTCGCCAAAGCAGCCGTCATGAATGTACGTCGCTGCATGAGTTATTCCTTGTCAGCGGCAGCTTCTTCCGTCGGATCCGCAAGACCGTCGAGCTCTTCCTGTGTGAGCGGGCGCATGCTGTGCGTGGAATTCGAACCGATCAGCGGCTTGCGGTAAACATAAAAGACGCCTGAATATTCATGCTTCACAACGCGATCGTTGTCATCGATCCAAACGCGCAGGCTTTTCTTGGTCGTCGGGAATTCATCAATCGGATTAAGCGGAATGAAGTTCTTGGCCGAAGGACGCGAACGAACCCAAGTGTATTCAAGCACTTTGGTGCCGTCGGCTTCCTGCTGCGTGGTATTCGGTTCACCAAGCAGTGCCACGACATCCTGACGATTCGTCTGGGTATCCACAATTTGCTCAGCAATCTGCTGAGAGTTCAAATTGCGAAGTCGATCATTCCCGGCGGCGCAGCCAGCAAGAATGGCCACAGCAGCAACGGCCGCAAAAATTACGCGAATTTGCATGAGAAAGTCCCTTTGGTTTGATTTTTTGCCTGTTGACACGTCAACAGTCCGCCAATCATAGGTGAAAACACACTTTATTTCGGCAAATCGAGATTTCTCGTATTCCGCCAATAACTAAAAATCGACGATTTTTACTGTGCGTCAGTCAAAGAGCGGTAATCTTCAAATAAAAGAGCTATATGGAATCATGTTGTATACGTACAACAATTCATTCCTCCCGGCATTTAGCTCTTGACTGCACCGCCTTCGGGCGTCGGTCTTAGCCATGCGCCAGCGGTCGCAAAGGGCGTCTGGTTCTGCATTCTTTCCAGTTTTTTTAGTACCCCGCGGAACGAAATAAGCACACATCAACAAAAAAGGACTCATGAGCGTACTCACCAAGAGCGCAAGCAGGCGAACTCATACGAACTCCCGTAAACGAAGCTCTCATCCAAATCCTTGAAATATAAAAAAATCCCGAGCCGTCAAAAACAGCTCGGGATCATCATTTGGTCCCCAGGGCGAGACTCGAACTCGCACGGTTTTACCCGGCGGATTTTGAATCCGCTGCGTCTACCATTCCGCCACCCGGGGAGGAAAGAAAGTATGCCACAAGTTAGGAAATTTTGCGGATGTGTTGAGTGGAATCTTTACGGATGACCTGCTCGATAAGTTCTGCAATGGGAAGGCCGGCAGGGCTGCGCCAGTTGGGTTCAATTTCAGCGAGCGGCACCAGCACAAAGAGCCGCTCATTCATCCGGGGATGCGGAAGCGTGAGCCCGTCAGTCGATCGTACCTCACCCTCATAGGCGAGCAGATCCAAATCGAGCGTTCGCGGTGCATTGCGTACGCCCGCAGGCCGAACGCGGCCATGAGCATATTCAATGCGCTGCAAAAGCTTCAGAAGTGCCTCGGGCGAACAATTCGTGTCCACTGCTGCCGCGGCATTCACGTAGTCCGGTCCGGAGGAATCCACCGGGGATGTGCTGTAAAAGCTCGAGAGCCTCAGATGAGCAATGCCTTCGCTCTGCTCAAGTGCTTTGGCCGCAGCGGTCAGTGTTGCTTGGGGGCGACCGAGATTCGCGCCAAGACTGATCCAGGCACGAGGCATTATTCAGAACTCCCGCTGCCGACATGGTCCACAGGACGACGGCTTCGCGAACGACGAGGACGACGACGCGGTCGACGGCGTTCTCGCTCCTCACCTGCCGGGGCATCATTGCCGGCCTGCAGCGCGGCACAGCGGCCGCGGCGAGCATCCTCTCCGGTCTGACGAGCTTCAATCTGGGCGGCCTTTACCATTTCAGCGCGTTCGTCGCTGTCGGCCTGCACAAAATGATCCCACCACGCCGGAAGCGCCTCAGGCACCTCTCCCATCTGCGCGCGCAAAAGCAGAAAATCGTAGCCCGCGCGGTAGCGCGGATGATTGATAACAGAATAGGGAGACTTGCCTGTACGTCTTTCAAGACGCGCCTGCAGAACCCACAGGTCATGCATGTCGCTCTGAAAACGACGCTGAATCGCGAGCGAATGAGATTCCGTTTCGAGCACTTCGACGGCTGCGTCGTGGAGTGCAGCCAGCCGAGGCAGTCCCCGCACCTCTTCGTTATGCTGCCAGCGCAGTCGTACCTGAGGCCAGAGCAGCGTCGCGAAAAGGAAAAAAGGTGAAATCCGCTTTCCAATGGCCAGACGCTCGTCGGTACGACGAAGCGCGAGCATCAGGAAAGCCTCTCCGTCCGGCGTCGCTAAAAGTCGGTTGAGCGTCGGCAGCACGGCTTCGGCGAGCCCTTCCTTACGCAAGCGCGACACGCATTCAACAGCATGTCCGCAGGTCAGAAGCTTAAGCGCCTCATCGACCAGTCTCGCTGAAGGCACATTTGAAAGAAGCTTTGCCATCCGAGCAATGGGACGTTCAGTAGCCGGTTCAATGGCAAAGCCCAGTTTTGCCGAAATACGCACGGCGCGAATCATACGAACGGGATCTTCGCGGTAGCGTTCTTCGGGATTGCCGATCATACGGAGCCGTTTCTTGCCGAGATCCTCAAAACCATGGTGGTAGTCATAGATCTCTTCGGTGGCAGGATCGTAGTAAAGCGCATTAATCGTGAAGTCGCGGCGAGCCGCATCCTCCCACATTTCGCCGAAGACGTTGTCGGAAATCACTCTGCCGCTGCTGTCTTTGCGCACCCCGGCGCCTTCGAGCGCTCGAAAGGTCGAGCACTCAATGATTTCCTGCCCGAAAATCACATGCACGAGACGAAAGCGTCGGCCGATGATAATGGCGCGCTTTTGCGCACGTTTAACTTCTTCCGGGGTGGCATCGGTGGCCACATCAAAGTCTTTCGGCGCCACGCCGAGAAGCAAGTCACGCACTGCTCCGCCCACAATGTAGGCGCGGTAACCGCGCCGCTGCAGCGCTTCACAGCAGCGTTTGGCCTGCCAGGCGACAAGTTCCGGATCAATCCCATGAACTTCCTTAGGGATGATGCGCGGTTCGCGCTGCGGCTCCACGTTGGCCGAAGTACCTAAAAAAGAGCGGACGCGGCTAACGATTGAATCAAACATGGGGATTCCTTTTTTCTTATTTTCGAAACACCGAAGCCACCTCCCATCCGCGCTCCAGCGCCAAACGCGCGAGCTGCGGATCAGGATTTGCGGCAACGGCCCGGCCGTGCGGCTGAAAGCCCGCGGCGAATTCTAAAAGAGGCTTGTCGTTGATGGAATCACTCCATCCTTCAAATGCCTCAAAACCGCCGCTCGGCGCATGGTTCGCCATCCAGTTTTTGATCAGCGCAAGTTTGCCTTCGCCATAGCTGTCGAGCCCCACGAGTTCACCCGTGAATTCACCGTCAGAGCCAATCTCCGGTGTTGCGGCAATAAGATGCTCAATGCCAAAGAGCGCTGCAATAGGCGCCGTAACGAAACGATGTGTTCCGGTAGCGAGCACCACCTCGTATCCTGCCAGTCGCCGCTGAGCAACAAGTTGCAACGCTTCCGGACGCACCGCGGGACGAATCACTTCGTCAATAAAGGATGCCCGCCAGGCTTCCAAATCTTGGCGCTTTTGTGCGGCGAGCAGTCCAAACTGAAAGCGAATGAAGCTCAGCGGAACAAAATGACCCGTTCGATACGCTTGCGCATAAGCCTCAATCTGAGCACCGATCTTCTCTTCATCCAGACCGGCTTTCCGCACCAGCCAATGCGACCAGGCATCGCCGGAATCAATCGGCAAAAGCGTATGGTCCAAATCAAAAACAGCAAGCTTCATTACGTCATCAATGACCTGTACCGAAGAGCGCAGTCGGCGCTTCACCCTGCTGCGCAATGCTTTCATCCTCAGCCATACCGGCCGCACGGGCAGCTTCCCGGATCACCTGCAGCGTCACCTTGCGCTGTGCATGCAGTGCAATCTGATTGGCAACATCCATTACCCGGGTGAGTGAACGCATATCGCGCGGCAGATGCGCAGAAATCCACTGCCCGATGTCGGGCGTGAGCAGTATGCCGCGAAGCGCCGCTTGTCGAGCCAGCTCCCGAATGCGATCTTCCTCATTGAGCGGCTCTACCGCATAGCAGAGACCGCCCAAAAGGCGGTTGATGACGCCGGCAGGAAGCTTAAGCTCCTTCGGGGGCAGCCTGCCGGCACAAACCAGACGTGCGTCAGGATCAACATAGACAGCGTTTTGCAGCTGCAGCAGCTGCCGCGCATAGCCTTCGTCTAAGGCGTCAATGTCGTCCACTGCATAACGTTTTACGCCCGGCTGGTAAATCGGTACGGGATAGAGCGCCGCGGCCGTTCCCGGCAGATAGGCCTCCAGGAGATGCGAAAGTCCTGCGCCGCGAGGACCATACAGATACAGGAACTTCGGTCCCTCATCAGCCGCCATGCGTGCGAGCGCAGCGGCAGCTTCGCTGTTGCTGCCAACCACGAAGTTTTCGAAGGTCGGCCGATCCCGTCCCTGCAGTTCCGGCAGATCGAGAAGGTATTGATCGGGATTTTGAGCGATCGGTTGCACGAGTGAAGAAAACGCGTCAGCTGATGAGTAAAGGGGCGGGGGAAATTCGGGGCGGATGGAAGTTTAATGTTTTTCGTCAGCATTCTCGAGCCGTTCGTCGGTTTCAATGCATCCATATCTTTGTGCGTCAGCGCAACTTCATAAGGCTTCTGATAGGTATTCAAGAAGGCGCTTGTCTTATACTCACGCCCAACGTTTTTCACCTGCTCCTGCGCCCTTCGTTTCCCCGGAGCCTGCAGTGCTTTTCGGCTTCCCGGCCGACCTGCTTTGCGCACGAGCGTTTTTCCTTTTGGATGAGCCCTCATGAGCCAACTCTCCTACGCGGCTGCCGGCGTTTCAATCGACGCTGGCGATGAACTCGTTGAACGCATCAAGCCCGCTGCCAAACGCACGCTGATCCCCGGCGTGCTCGGATCGATCGGCGGCTTCGGCGCCCTTTTCGAAGTAAGCCGTGACTACCGCAACCCGGTTCTCGTCACCGGCACCGACGGCGTCGGCACGAAGCTCATGCTCGCCTTTCAACTTGGCCGTCACGACACTGTCGGTCAGGACCTCGTAGCAATGAGCGTAAATGACATTCTCGTGCAGGGTGCCAAGAGCCTCTTCTTCCTCGACTACTATGCCTGCGGCAAGCTCGACGTGGATGTCGCCGAACGAGTCGTCAAAGGTGTGGCCAAGGGCTGCGAACTCGCGGGATGCGCACTGATCGGCGGCGAAACTGCCGAAATGCCGGGCATGTATCCCGAAGGCGAATACGATCTCGCCGGCTTTGCAGTGGGCGTTGTTGAAAAGGACGAAATCATCGACGGCACGACGATTAAACCGGGCGACGTTGTGCTCGGTCTTGCTTCAAGCGGCCCGCACAGCAACGGCTTCTCGCTGCTGCGCAAGGTCGTGGAAGTTGCCGGAGCCGACTGGTCGATGCCCTTTGACGGTGCGACCCTTGCCGACCGTGCGATGGAACCCACCCGCATCTACGTCAAGCAAGTGCTCTCTGTCATGAAGAAGGTGCAAATTAAGGGCATGGCCCACATCACCGGCGGCGGCCTGATTGAAAACGTGCCCCGTGTTCTTCCTGAAGGCGTTCAGTGCCGCATTGACGGCAGCTCTTGGACCCGCCCGGCGATCTTCGAGTGGCTTGAAGAAAAAGGTCAGATTGACAGTCACGAGATGTACCGCGTCTTCAATAACGGCATCGGTCTCGTCGTCATCGTTTCCGCTGAAGACGCTGACCGCGCTATGGAAGCCTTCAAAGCCGAAGGTGAAAAGGTATTCCGCATCGGTGAAATCTCGACGCTTCCGGCGGGCGAAGCCCCCTGCGTCGTGCTCTGATCGGCCGCACCTCTGAACGGTATGCGTTTCAAAAAGCGCTCCGACCTTTACAGTCGGAGCGCTTTTTGGTTGATGGGCGATCAGCCCGCCGGCACCAGCGGCTGCGCGAGCCTTAGGAGCGTCTCGAAAGCGTCCGGTGCAAAGGGTTCAATTTTGATGACGTCGGGCATTGAACGCAGCCAAGTCAGCTGGCGTTTAGCGAGCTGACGCGTAGCGGCGATGCCGGCCAAACGAAATGCCGCATAGTTCGTGCGGCCTTCCAAAAACTCAACAGCCTGTCGGTACCCCACAGCCCGCATGGCAGGGGAATTGGCATCAAACCCCGGCTCCGCCATCAGCTGCCTCACTTCATCGAGCAGTCCTGCGGCGAGCATTGCGTCAAACCGCTCTTCAATGCGCTCATGCAGCGCAGCCCGATCTTCAGGCACCAATGCCGCAGTAAGCATCGGGAATGCGGGATGCGGCGTTTTGCGATGAAACTGTGAAAGGGGCTTCCCCGTCATGCGAAAGACTTCCAAAGCGCGGCCGATCCGCTGTTTATCATTTGGAGCCAATCGTTCTGCAGCGGCCGGATCAATCTTGGCGAGCTCCGCGTGCATCGCAGGCCACCCCTTGGCAGCACCTTCTGCAGCGACGGCGCTGCGAACCTCTGGAGAGGTAGACGGCATTTCGTCAATACCCTCACGAATGGCCTTGGCGTAGAGCATTGTGCCGCCCACAATCAGCGGCAATCGGCCGCGAGCACGAATTTCCCGAACAAGTCGGGAAGCATCCGCCACAAAATCTGCGGCGCTGTAAGGTTCGTTGATTGCGCGAATATCGATCAAATGGTGCGGCGCGGCTTGAAGCTCTGCGGATGTCGGCTTTGCACTCCCAATATCCATGCCCCGATAAACCAGCGCAGAATCGATTGAAATGATTTCCACCGGGAGCAAACGGGCAAGTTGAAGTGCGAGCGCGGACTTCCCCGAAGCCGTCGGCCCCAAAAGCAAGAGTGCCTGGGGTTGAGCTGCTTGACCCATGTTCATTGGCTGATCAGTCATCAGCGGCCCCGCATAAACAGTCGATCGAGATCCGTCATGGAAAGCGTTGTCCATGTCGGCCTGCCGTGATTGCATTGATCTGCGCGCTCCGTTTTTTCCATGTCGCGCAAAAGCGCATCCATTTCCGGCAGCGAAAGTTTGCGGTTGGCCCGGAAAGCATTGTGACAAGCCATGGTGGAGAGAATGCGGTTTTTCAGCACATCCATCGCTTCTGAAGCACCAAATTCTGCGAGATCGTCGAGTACCTCTCGAAGGAGTGCTTCCAGTTCGCCCAACGGTGCCTCAGCGATCATGGCCGGCACGCCGCGAAGCGCCACAGCACCTTCATCTGCGCCCGTGCAGATAAGGCCCAGAGCCGCAAAAACTTCTCCCTTTTCAAATTCCTCAAATGCCGCGTACTGTGCCGGCGTCACCCGCACAACCAGCGGCATCAGCAGCTCCTGTACCGCAAGCTTTGACTCCGCCATGACCCGCTTCATTCGTTCATAAAGCACGCGTTCGGCAGCCGCATGCATGTCCACGATGACAAGACCAGAAGCATTTTCGGCCAAGATATAAACACCGGCTACCTGCGCCAATGCACGCCCAAGGAATCCCCTGCCGTCAGACTGTGCCTGAAGCGGCGTAAAAAGCGCTGGATGCTCCTCCTGCTCCATTTGCGGCAGTTTCTGGGGCTCCAAAGATTTCGGTTCGCCCGCTTCCCCTGAAGACGAATTGGGGTCATAAAACTTCATGGCTGCCGCTACGGCAACGGGCGAAGGGGCTTTGGGACGCTCTCCATAAGCGGCGGGAAAGCGCTGCAGCACCGGTTTGCCGGAAGCGGCCGACGCCGGACGCTCAGAATCAGCACGTTCAAATCCCGTGCCGGTTGGCGGAGCACCCCAAAGCGCATTGGGATGGTCCGCAGGTACTTTTGCCGCAATGGCTTCTTGCGGTTCGGCGAGTGAGGAACGGCCAAAAAGCGCTGCTTCACGGCGCGCTGGAACTGAGCCCAGAGACGCATCGGCGAGCGGGACAACGGCTGCCCCGCCGGCCGCCTGTGCGAGGGGCGGTGCAAGCGCCGCCTCAACCGCATGCAGAATGAAGCTGTGCACGCGGCTCGAATCCCGAAAGCGCACCTCTGTTTTTGTCGGATGCACGTTTGAATCCACCTCTTCGGGCGGAATGGTCAGAAAAAGGCAGTAAAGCGGCTGAGCCTGACCATGAAGCACATCAGCATAGGCTGCCCGCACCGCATGGTTCATCACTCGATCGCGAATGAAGCGGCCGTTGACAAATAGGTATTGACCGTCCGCGCGCGTACGAGAAATGGTGGGAAGCCCCACCAATCCCGTGAGCTTCCAACCGTCCGACTCAGCCGATACTGGACGACAGGCCTCTTTGAAATCCTTGGGCATCAGCGCCTTGATGCGGTCTTCCGCAGACTCGGCCTCAAGCTGCATGGCTCGCCGCCCATTGGCATAAAGCGAAAAAGCGGCCTGCGGATTGGCTAGCGCGATGCGCTCCATCTGCGCCGTCACATGCGCCGTTTCCGTACTTTCGGACTTCATGAATTTGCGCCGCGCAGGGGTCTTATAAAAAAGATCCGTCACTTCTACGCGCGTTCCGCCGGTCATCCCGCCGGCCGGCTCGACGGCTCCGCGCTGAATGCGCCAGGCTTCGCCCGCACCCGCGGCTTTGGACTCAATGATGAGTTCCGCAACGGAGTCGACCGATGCCAGTGCTTCCCCGCGGAAACCCAGCGTCGTTGCTGCTTCCAGATCAGCGAGCGTGGCCACTTTGCTCGTCGCGTGGCGTTTCACCGCCAGCGGCAATTCCGCTTTAGGAATACCGCAGCCGTTGTCGCTCACCAGAATCCGTGAAAGCCCGCCCCCGTCGATGCGCACTTCAATGCGATCTGCTCCGGCGTCCACTGCATTTTCAACAAGTTCCTTGACGACGGACGCCGGCCGTTCAATCACCTCGCCCGCGGCGATTTGACTGATGAGCTGACTCGAAAGTTCTGCAATTGGACGATTAGGCTGCATGAGAAAAACGTATGCAAGTATTGCCGTCTTGGTCAGAACGGCAGAAGTCTGCGATATTCAAAGAGACATCAGCCTATCAGAGTTAGTTGAAGCAAACAGCTATCATTGTCTCCCTGCTTCTGATCTGCTCGAATCGCTGCGGTTCAACTCCCCTTAAGCCGCCTCCGCAGACAGCATCGAGTCCCTTCGACTCTTTCGCATAAAACAAAATTGTACTTTCAAGATCATGGACCTCTTCGGACTCATCGTCGAGCTCTTTACCAACGCCGACCATTTTCTAGTGTCAATCGCCACTGACTACGGCACGCTTATCTACATCGCAATGTTCGTGATCTTTTTCCTGGAGACCGGCATCGTTGTCATGTCGTTTCTGCCGGGAGATTCGCTTCTTTTTGTGGCAGGCACCGTTGCGGCAGCCGGCACAGCCAGCCCATGGCTCATCATGCTGGCAGTGATTTTGGGGGCAATCTTCGGGAATTCCCTAGGTTATGCGACTGGCAAATGGCTCGGCAACCGAATTTATGACGGCAGTATTCACTGGATTGATGCCAAGAAGCTTGAGCACGCCCACAGCTTCTATCTCTCACACGGCGGGAAAACAGTAGTTCTTGCCCGATTCGTCCCCATCGTGCGCGCTTTCGCGCCGCTCGTGGCCGGCGCAGCCCGCATGGATGGTCTGCGCTTTGAACTCTTCAGCGGCTTCGGCGCCATTCTCTGGGCGGTATCGATCGTTGGTGCAGGCTACCTTTTCGGCAACATCCCTTTCATTCAGCAGAATCTTTCGAAAATCCTCATTCTCGGAGTCGTTGCTGCCGCTATGGGCCCCATTCTTGTGGGCTACGTCTGGAAGACGTATCAGAAGATGCACGAAAAGCGCGAACACAAATTCTGAGACACTGACCTCACCGATCTTCAAAAGCCGTCATGGGAGCGCTGCCAGCGCTCCCATGTGCTTATTGGCCAAAGCGTTTAATGAGGTCTTTCCCTCCCTCTCGGACGCACTGCCGGTCTTCTCAAGATATGTCAGAGACTGCAGGTTCATCGTTTTGAAATGGTGCGCGCTTAGAATAGATGAGACCTGCTTTCATTCCCGGTGAAAACATTCGATGTCAGACAAACCAACCCTTAGCCGCAAAGCTGCTTCCGCACTCCAGACCGAGGGTGCAGAAACCGCAGCCAAAGAGTCGACAGCAAGGACCGACAAGCCTGCAGCTGTCCAGCCCGCAGGAATAGACGCCAAACCTGCCGAAGCTGAAGTGAAAAGCGAACACACTGCAGTCAAAAAGACCGCAGTCCGCCGCAGCACGGCGTCTAAAAAGACAATCACGAAGACGGTCAAAAGCGCGAAAAGCGTAAAAACAGTCAAAGCGGTCAAAGTTTCCGCTTCCAGTACGGCTTCGCTCGAATCTGCGCCGCCGCCGCTCCCGCCCGTAGAAGGCGTGCCAGACCTCTCCGATCCGCTGCTCTACATTAACCGTGAGCTCAATTGGATTGAATTCGACCGCAAGGTGCTCGAAGAAGCCTGCGATCTGAGCGTGCCGCTGCTTGAACAGCTCAAGTTCCTCGCCATTTTCCACAACAATCTTGACGAATTCTTCATGGTCCGCGTGGCCAACATTATTCGTCAGTACAAGATGGGAGCGGCGTCGACTTCGGCTGACGGCCTGCCGCCCGTGAAGCAGCTCGCCGAAATTCGGCGCCGCGTGCTCGGAATGCTCGCGAGAGCGCAGAACCACTGGAAAAACAAGCTTGCGCCAGAGCTTGCTAAAAAAGACATCGCCATCCGGCGGTGGAAGAATCTCTCGGCAAAGCAGAAGACCTTCCTTGAAGGGTACTTTGACAACGAGATTTATCCCATTCTCACGCCGCAGGCCATCGATGCGGGGCATCCGTTCCCGACCATTTCCAACCTGTCGCTCAACTTTATTGTCGAGCTCGAAGCCGTTGACAGCAGCATGCGTTATGCGCGCCTCAAGTGCCCCAACAACATGCCGCGCTTCATCTTCGTGCCCCGCACGAAAGAATCTGCCTATGCTGAACTGGGCTTCAACTCCTCCGGGCGCGATGACGACATCATTCTGCTCGAAGACTTAATCCGCGAACATCTCGGCAAGCTCTTCCCCGGACACAAAGTCGTCAAGTCGGGCGTTTTCCGCATCACCCGCAATACCGACATCGAAATTGAAGAGGATGAAGCTGACGACCTCTTAGCCGCCGTCAAGGACTTCGTTGACCAACGCCGCTTCGGCGATGTGATCCGTCTTGAAATTGAAGCCGGCACCGATGCTGCGCTGACCAACTTCCTGATGGATAAGCTCGAACTTTTGCCTTTCCAGCTTTTTCGCATCAAAGGCCCAATGGCCATGTCGGAATTCATGGCTTTGAGCGGTCTCGATCGTCCTGCCCTGAAGGATGCGCCATATAAGGGACTTGAACCGCTGCTCTTTTCCGAGGGCGACATCTTCGGCACCATCAAAACCCGAGACGTGTTCCTCTACCATCCCTATGAAAGCTTCAGCGGCGTACTCGACTTTATTCGTCGCGCCGCTGCGGATCCTCAGGTGGTCGCCATCAAGCAGACGCTCTATCGATGCGGCAGCAACAGTCCGATTGTCGCCGCACTGATCGATGCACGACGCCGCGGCAAACAAGTGACGGCCGTCGTTGAACTCAAAGCCCGCTTTGATGAAGAACGCAACATCAACTGGGCCGAGGAAATGGAAAAGGCCGGCGTCAACATCGTCTACGGCTTTGCCGGCCTCAAGATTCACGCCAAACTCTGCCTTGTCGTGCGCCGCGAGGCCGACGGCATGACTCGGTACGTTCACATCTCAACGGGCAACTACAACCCTTCCACCGCGAAGATTTATACAGACTATGCGCTCTTTACGGCCAATGCGGCCATCTGCGCTGACGTCTCCGACCTCTTCAACGTGATGACGGGCTACTCGGATCAGACGACGTACCGCCGTCTAGTCGTTTCGCCTCACAGTACCCGCAGTTCCATTGTTGCTGCGATTGAGCGCGAGGCGGCAGAACACCAGAAAACCGGCAAGGGCGAAATCATCTTTAAGTGCAATCAGCTCGTTGACCGCGCCGTCATTCAGGCGCTCTATGCAGCAAGTCAAGCCGGCGTGAAGATTTCTCTGATCGTCCGCGGCATCTGCTGCCTGCGCCCCAATATTCCGGGCATCAGCGACAATATTCAAGTCGTCAGCATCGTCGGGCGCTTCTTGGAGCATGCTCGAGCCTACTGGTTCCGCAACAACGATGATCCGTTCCTGCTCATCGGCTCAGCCGACCTGATGCCGCGCAATCTCGACGGCCGCATTGAAGTGCTCGTCCCAGTGCTCGATCCCGCCATCCGCAGCCGCATCAAGGCCACACTTGACCTGCAGCTTGCCGACAATGTGCAGAGCTGGAAGCTCCAGAGTGACGGCACTTATGTGCGGCTCGCTCCGCCCAGACACGGAAAAGCTGTGGACTCGCAGGAAGTGCTTGCCAAGCACTACGGACGAGTGGAATAGCGCGTCATAAAAAATAGAGCGGGCGGCCTGAGCAAATCAAGCCGCCCGTTCTTTTGAAGCGAAACGGTCAATTACTTCGTCACACCAGCGGCGAGTTCAACAAGCCTCAGTGTCACCGCAAGGCTCTTCAGCCACGAAGACATGGGCATGAACTCACAGGCACTGTGGAAGTTGTGTGCGCCCGTGAAGTAATTCGGCGTCGGAATACCCTGCGTGGAAATGAAGGAACCATCCGTGCCTCCGCGCATGGCAATGTCCTTTACCGTCACATGTTCAATTTCCATCGCGCGGCGCAGCATGTCAATGCATGCACTGTTCTCGGGTTTGATAGCGTCGGCAATGTTGCCGTAGACATCCTCGATCGTCAGATTGATCTTCGCGCGCGGATAGCGCACGCGCAGGCAGTCGACGATGGCGCGGATAAGTGTCTTTTTTTCTTCATAGCGCTTGAGGCTGTGATCTCGGAGCTTAAGCGACACGCGGCATTTGGCGGGACCGCCCTGAATGCCGTTCACCCATACAAACCCTTCAGTCTTCTCGGTAAATTCCGGCGTCTGACCGCGGTCAAGCATGCCGATGAAGTCGTGCGCGACCAGAATCGGATTCAAAAGCTGTCCCTTCGAAGACATCGGATGTGCGGTAATGCCCTGAATATCCACCCAGGCACTGCCGGCATTGAAGGTCTGCCAAACGATTTCACCGAGTTCGCAGCTGTCAATCGTGTAGGCAAAATCGACCGGGAACTTTGAAAAGTCAATTTTCTTCGCGCCGCAAAGACCAATTTCTTCATCCGGCACAAAAGCAACATAAATATCACCGTGAGGACGACCTTCCTCAACGATGATGTGCAGTGCCGTCATAATGTTGGCAATGGCAGACTTATTGTCTGCGCCGAGCACTGACGTGCCGTCGGAAAGAAGCAGATCGTCGCCTACGTAGCGTTCCACTTCAGGATGTTCAGCCACGCGAAGCCAAAGGTTCTTCTCTGCATTAAGGCAGATGTCGCCCCCTTGATAGTTCTTCACAACCTGCGGATGAATGTCCGGGGAAAGTCCGGCGTCGACCGTATCCAGATGTGCGCACCAACCCACCTTAGGCGCTTGGGCCCCTGCGGGAAGATTGGAGGGCAGCCGGCCGGTGACGACAGCATATTCGGAAACTTCGACATCCGAGAGCCCGAGCGCTTTAAGTTCTTCGGCAAGCATCTGTGCGAGCACGCGCTGTCCCGCCGTGCTCGGCACAGTTTTTGCCCCCGCTTCGCTCTGGGTTGTAACGGCTGCGTAGCGCATAAAGCGCTCGAGCAATTCGTTTGCACGATTAATCATAGGGTCCTCACTTCTGCTGTTGGTCCTGCACATTTTTTCTGCCGCATCAACAACCCGCTTCTCAGCTCCGGAGCCTCGTCAAACCCGCCAATGGTTTGTCTTGGCATCAAGGGGAGTCGGAGCTGAGCAGCGGGGCGCCGAGCGAATTATTGGTCTGCTCGTTCTTCGAGAACGGCGATGGCCGGGAGCGTCTTGCCTTCCAGGAACTCGAGGAAAGCACCGCCGCCCGTGGAGATATAGGAAATGCGGTCTTCCACACCGAAGGCGTTGACGGCCGAGACCGTATCACCGCCGCCAGCGATGGAGAAGGCCCCCTTATCGGTCGCCTCGGCAATCGCATAGGCCAGCGCTTCCGTTCCCTTGGCAAAGGGCTTCATCTCAAAGACACCCACCGGACCATTCCAAACGATCGTTCCGGCAGAGCGCAGTTCGTGTGCGAGATGTTCTGCGGTCTTCGGACCCACATCCAGGATCATCTCGTCATCGGCCACTTCATCAACACTGCAAACGCGGTACGGAGCATCAGTCGCAAAAGCCTTGGCCGCCACGACATCGACGGGCATCGGCAGCTTTGCACCCTTCTTTTCAAGAATCTCGAGCACCTTGCGGCATTCGTCCACCAGATCCGGTTCAGCGAGCGACTGGCCGATCGGACGGCCAGCTGCGAGCAAGAACGTATTGAGGATGCCGCCGCCCACGATAAGGCGATCCACTTTCTCGGCGAGATTCGAGAGAATCGTGAGCTTGGTCGACACCTTTGAGCCGGCAACAATCGCGGCGAGCGGGCGAGAGGGGCTGCCGAGCGCCTTGGAGAGTGCTTCGATTTCCTTGGCCATCAAGGGACCCGCACAAGCAATCGGAGCGTACTTCGCCACGCCGACCGTTGTCGCCTCTGCGCGGTGAGCCGTACCGAAGGCATCATTGACATAAACGTCACAAAGCGCAGCGTATTTCTTTGAAAGCGCCTCATCGCACTTCTTTTCACCCACATTGCAGCGGCAGTTTTCCAGCACCACCAGCTCACCGGGCTTCACCTCAACACCGTCGATCCAATCCTGAACAACCGGTACTTCTCGGCCAAGCAGTTCCCCCAAGCGATCGGCAACGACCTGCAGAGAATCTTCCGGGCGCAAAACACCTTCCTTAGGACGGCCCAGATGACTCGTCACCATCACGGCCGCACCCGCGAGCAGCGCGGTCTTAATGGCCGGAAGACTCGCCACAATGCGAGCGTCATTGGTGATCGCGCCTTCATCATTGCGGGGCACATTCAGATCACTGCGGATCAGAACACGCTTATCCTTCAAAACGCCCGAGGCGGCCAGGGAATCCAGAGTCTTCACTTGCATGGAAACTGCTCCTTTGCATTAAAAATACGTTGGATCTTCTTTAGACCGTAAGTCCAAAGAAAAAACCGCCTCGCGGGAGCATCCGGCATTCGGACGCTTCCGCGGGCGGCAGATATTGCTTCAGCCAATGAAATTGGGCTTCACTTTACGTCTGATTTTTCAGAGCTTACTTGGCGGCCATCATCGCGCAGGCCGTGTCGAGCATTCGGCAGGAGAAGCCCCACTCATTGTCGTACCAGGCCATAACCTTGACAAGGCGGTCGCCAGACATCTTCGTGAGCGTCGAATCGTAGATAGAGCTGCGCGGATCATGGTTGAAATCAATCGACACCAGCGGCTCATCGTTGTAGCCGAGAATGCCCTTGAGTTCGCCCTCGCTCGCCTCTTTCAGGATCGCATTGATTTCTTCGATCGAGGTCGCGCGTTCTGCCATGAACGTCAGGTCGACAAAGCTCACATTAATCGTCGGCACGCGGACCGCAAAGCCGTCCAGACGGCCCTTCAGCTGCGGCAGCACCAGTCCCACGGCCTTGGCTGCGCCCGTCTTCGTCGGGATCATCGAGTGCGTCGCAGCGCGGGCTCGGCGCAGATCCTTGTGGTAGACGTCGGTGAGCACCTGGTCGTTCGTGTACGAATGAATCGTCGTCATCAAACCGTGCTCGATGCCAATTTTGTCCTGCAGGGGCTTGACGAGCGGCGCCAAACCGTTGGTCGTGCAGGAGGCGTTCGACACCACGAGATCTGTGGCCTTAAGCACATCTTGATTAACGCCGTAGACCACCGTCGCGTCCGCGGTCTTGCCAGGGGCCGAAAGCAGCACTTTCTTCGCACCGGATTCGATATGCACCATCGAGGCTTCTTTTGAATTGAAGGCTCCCGTGCACTCCATCACCAGATCGACACCGAGGTCGGCCCAGGGCAGTTCACGGGGATCTCGCGTCTTGAAGACGTGAATGCGATCCCCGCCGACAATCATGTCTTTGCCGTCCGTTTCAACGGGCGTAGTGAAGCGGCCGTGCACCGTGTCGTACTTCAGGAGATGGGCGTTCACTGCAAGGTCGCCCGGAGAATTGATGGCGACGATTTCAACGTCGTGCTGCTTGGCATACTCGTAATGAGCGCGGAGCACGTTGCGGCCGATGCGGCCGAACCCATTGATGGCAACACGGATGGTCATGTCGGAAACTTCCTAGATATTGAAGAAAGGGATGGGTAAAAAACAAAGGGATTTACTGGAGGAGCGCCTCAACCTTGGAGACGACATTGTCGACCGTAAAGCCGAACTTGATCCAAAGATCCTTGGCCGGCGCGCTCTCACCGAAGCTGTCGACGCCAAGCACGTCGCCGCGCCCCGTAAAGTACTTCCACCAAAGATCAGTCTTTGATGCTTCAATGGCGAGCACCGGCAGTCCCGGTGGGAGCACCGACTGACGATACTCCGTCGACTGGCGGTCAAAACGGCTCGTGCAAGGCATCGATACCACACGGGCATTGATGTTGAGCGCGGCGAGTTTAGCGCGCGCATCCATCGCAAGCCCCACCTCCGTACCGGTCGCGAGCAGCACGACCTGCGCTTCGCCTTCACCCAAGGGGGCTTCGGCGACGACATAGCCGCCCATAGCGATCGCATCCGCATCTACTTCGTCACGGTCGATGAAAGCTGCGTTCTGACGCGAGAAAATCAGGCAGGAAGCGCCGTCTCGGCGCTCGATGGCACTCGCCCAAGCCACAACGGACTCAACCGTATCGCAGGGACGCCAGACATCCATGCCCGGGATAAGACGCAGCGAGGGAATGTGTTCAACCGACTGATGTGTCGGACCGTCTTCACCGAGCCCGATGGAATCGTGCGTGAAGACGTTGATGGCGCGCAGATTCATCAGCGCGGACATGCGCAGGGCATTGCGCGAATAATCCGAGAAAGTAAGGAACGTCGCGCCGTAGGGAATGAATCCGCCGTAAAGCGCAATGCCGTTCAGAATGGCCGACATGCCAAATTCGCGCACGCCGTAGCTGATGTGACGTGCATGGAAGTCGCCCGTATTCAGGCTCGTCGAGCCCGACCAGTTGGTCAGGTTTGACCCGGTCAAATCAGCCGAACCGCCAAGGAGCTCCGGAAGGACAGGGGCCAGCGCATTAAGCGCCTTTTGACTGGCCTTGCGGGTGGCCACCGTTTCGGCCGCCTCTGCAGCCTGACAAACAGCATCCATGACGGCGGCATCCCATTGGTCAGGAAGATCGCCCGCCAGCCGGCGCTCGAGTTCCTTGGCCAGTTCCGGGTAAGCGGCTTTATAACCCGCATACGTCTGCTGCCATTCTTTTTCGACCTTCGCCCCTTCAGCGCGATGATCCCATGCTGCATAAACATCCTGCGGAATCTCAAAAGGACCGTAAGTCCAGCCGAGAGCGGCCTTCGTCGCGGCGATCTCTTCGTCGCCGAGCGCTTCGCCATGCACCTTGGCCGTGCCTTGACGGTTGGGAGAACCCTTGCCGATTGTCGTGCGGCAGATGATAAGCGTCGGTTTCTCTGCGGATTCCTTCGCTTGAGCGATCGCCTGATCAACGGCGTTGATGTCGTGTCCGTCGACCGGACCAATCACATTCCAGCCATAGGCCTCGAATCGGCCGCGGGTGTCATCGCGGAACCAGCCGCGTACATCACCGTCAATCGAAATACCATTGTCATCGTAAAGCGCGATGAGCTTATTGAGCTTCCAGACGCCCGCCAGTGAGCAGACCTCATGGCTGATGCCTTCCATCAGGCAGCCGTCGCCCAAAAACACATACGTACGATTGTCGACGACCGGGAAGCCATCTCGATTGAATTCAGCGGCCAACAGTTTCTCTGCGAGCGCCATGCCGACACCGTTGGCGATACCTTGTCCGAGCGGGCCGGTCGTCGTTTCCACCCCCGGCGTGATATCCACTTCCGGATGTCCCGGCGTGCGGCTGCCAAGCTGGCGGAAAGCCTTCAGATCATCCATTGACAGATCAAAGCCCGTCAGATGAAGCAGTGCGTACTGCAGCATCGAACCGTGGCCGTTGGACAAAATAAAGCGGTCGCGGCCCGACCACTTGGGATCCTGCGGATTGAAGCGCAGATGACGCGTCCAGAGCGCCGTGGCGATGTCTGCCATGCCCATCGGCATGCCGGGGTGGCCGGACTTCGCTTTTTGAACAGCATCCATCGCGAGCGCGCGGATCGCGTTCGCCATCGTCTGGGGGGAGACCTGTGACATGTGTCTTGCTTTTGCGGAAGAGAGAAGGTGAGAGCTTGAGCGGGGAATACTCCGTCTTTAAGGAGCCCCTGCTGAAACTAAAGATTTTATCATTTAAGGGTGGTCGATTCGATGCTTAAAACAAACATGACGACCGAAGCCAATCCGGCTCAAACCATCTGACTCCGTGTCGGACCGTCCATTTCCCTCGTTCCTTCCGCTGTACTCCCCCATGCCGACGCCGCGCTTTTTCATCGACGCCCCTACTGACGCCTTCCAACTGGGCGGACGCTTTGAACTGCCTCCCAAAACCGCTCGTCATGCCGGTCGATCGCTCAGACTGGCCGCGGGTGAGATCGTTGAACTCTTTAACGGTACGGGAGCTGCCTGGTCGGGGCCCGTCGGTTTTTCGGACGCCTCGGCCTGGGTGGAGCTAGAGCACCGCACGGACCGCACAGCAGAGTCTCCCCTGGCGATAACGCTCCTTCAAAGCCTCGTTGCACCGGAAAAAGCGGACTGGATCGTCGAAAAAGCTGTTGAAGCCGGCATCTCTGAAATTATCTTCATGCCGGCCGAACGCAGCGTGACGAAGCTTGCCGGGGAACGCTTGGAAAAACGTCTGGCCCGTCTCACCGACATTGCCCGCTCGGCGGCTGAACAGTGCGGCCGCAATGTCGTGCCCCTCGTTCGGGCAGTCCCCTCTCTTGAAGCCGGCTTTAAGACTGTTTCTGGAGACGTCAAATTTGTTCTGGCGCCCGGTGCCGATGCCTCTGCGGCTTCGAGCATGCTGCCGGGACTCCTCTCCGTCGCCTTTGCCGTCGGACCCGAGGGCGGGTTCTCTGCTCGCGAAATCGAGCTCGCCGCCGCTCACGGCTGGCGGCCTCAGCTTCTGGGGCCGCGTGTTCTGCGCACGGAAACCGCAGGACTGGCCGCGGCTATTTGGGCTCAGACACTTGTCGGTGATCTTCCTCGTGCCTGCTGAGGCCCATCAGGAAAAAAGAGCGCCGCATTCTGCTGCAGACACGCTCTTCTTCGTTTCAATATCAGCCGATAAAAGCTTAGCTTTCAGTACTGCTGCCTTCAGCTGAATCTGACGACCGGCGGTTTTCCGCCACTGCATCGCTCTCGGGCGCGAGGCGTTTCACACTGCCGCCCTGCTGCGCACGCGTTTCCAAGAGCTGCATCCATTCACCGTAGCCAAGATTGCGGGGACGATGTTTCGCGTTGTATGCGGGCCCCGTCCGATTAGCTCGCGAGAGCTCCACCGCACGGTCCGAGTCACCGGCTGCAGCGACCTGCAGACGGCTGCGTTCTTTAAACACCTTAGCGGCGTAACCGTTGTCGCTCGACTGATTGCCCGCGCCGTAGTAATGCTTGAGGCCCTGCGAAACGCTGCCTGTTCGGTCAATGAGACGCGCGAGAATGGAAGCGCCCACCACCATGTTGGGATAGGGTTCCATTGCGGCCTTTGCACCGCCGAAGGCTTTGAATTTCTCTGTATGCACGCTGGTCATGACCTGCATGAGCCCTTCTGCGCCAGAGCCGTTTTTGGCCTTAGGATTAAAACTCGATTCGGTAGCCGCTACCGAAAGAATAAGCAGCGGATCAACATCAAAGCCCTGCCCGATTTCCAACGCCCATGCCGTCAGCTGTCTGGCCTCTTCGAGCGGAACGCGGTAGCTGCGGTTGATATAAGCCGCCACGGACTCCTCTGAAGCATCGCCCGCCTCACTCAAGCTCGCCTCCGAAGCTGGAGACTTGCGTTCCCAATCCTCGACCAACGCTACAGCGTTCGCTTCTTTCTCTTCCAAAAACCGATTGAGCGACTCATGTACATCGGCCTCTTCAATCGCGACAATTTCTGTCTGCGTAGCCGCTTGGACGCCGGCCGGCCCCGCCAAACCAACAGCAGTAAGCCATACTGCAGCAGCCACTGCTGCCGAGCCCACTGCACCCATGGGCCAGAATCTCCCGTTTGTAATGCTTGCAAGAAGCTTCCCGGGAGTCTTTGAAGGCGTCAGGGGCGATACGGTAGGGGCAGAAATATCGACGTCTTGAAGATGCATTGAAACGAGCACAAGCCGTCCCGAAATCAAACAAGCCCTGCTAGGGTTGTCTGAGCTGCTGCTGCGGCTGTAATTTAAAATTTGATGTTTTCTGGACCGACAGCGTTAAAGCTTTAGGGTTAACGCGCACATTCGGCTATTGATTGGTTTGCAGATTAACAGATCTTCCATCAGGATGCGAGTACCCGCTCATTGCGAAAACGCTTGAAGACAATAAAATTTTGCTTTTGTTTTTGCTTTGTTTCAAAAAAATTGCAGTGAAACCATCTCACTATTGCGTCAGTATTCAACTCAGCCGACCTCTTGGCCACGTTTGTTAAATGCAATCTGTCCGCCATCGCGATAGGTAGAATCTAACCATCATTTGTCGTGCGCCTAGTTCCGCCGGCAACTTTCTAAAAAATCATCTTCAGAACGCTGTTGAAGCTTTAAAAAGAGGCATTCAGATGAAGCGCATTCCTATCCACCGCGGCGGCATCACTTCCGCCGGCTATGACCGCACCCGCCGCTGGCTTGATGTGGAGTTCGACACCAAACGGGTGCTGCGTGCCGAAAATGTGGGGTCAGAAATTGCGGACCGTTTTCTTCATTCCAGCGCGCCGCACGAATACTGGAAAGAAGAAATCGAAGATGTCTACACCGTGCGTGAAATTTCCGCCAAGGAAAGCGACGAGGAGAAGCCCGCAGCCAAGAAATCTATTGACGACCTGAAGCGTCTCTTCGGTGATCTTTAGCCGTCGCTAATCGCACCTATCAGATGGAATAAGGCCGCCCGGTGAACACGGGCGGTCTTTTTTTCTCTCGTCAGCGGAAGAAAATGGTCGCGAGCCCGAGGAAGATCAGGAACCCGCCCGAATCGGTCGTAAAGGTCAGCAGCACAGAACCGCCCATGGCCGGATCGCGCCCCATCTTATTCAGAATGAGCGGCACAGCAAGTCCGACAGCCGCTCCCTGGACGATGTTGAGGAACATCGCAAGCGCCATGACCAGACCGAGCGTATGCCCCTGCGGCGAATCCCAATAAAGCGCCCAAGCACAGAGGCCGGCAATGGCGCCCCAGAGAAGGCCGTTGACAACCGCTACGGCAAGTTCCTTCTTCCAAATATCGATAGTATTGGCCAGCGTCACCTGTCCGGTGGCAAGCGAGCGCACCAAAAGCGTCAGCGTTTGATTGCCGGAATTGCCGGCCATGCCCGCTACGATGGGCATCAAAGCCGCAAGTGCCACCACGCGCTCAATGGTGCCGTCAAAGGCTGAAATCACGCGCGAAGCAAAGAAAGCCGTACAGAGGTTGACGCCCAGCCAGAGCCAGCGGCTTTTGGCCGCTCCCCAAACGCTGCCGAACAAGTCCTGTTCGTCATCCAGACCTACTGCACTGAAAGCGTCTTCGTCGCTTTCCTCTCGAATGACGTCAACCACTTCATTGACTGTCAGACGGCCCACTAATCGACCAGCCTCATCAACGACTGCCGCACTCACCAAGTCGTAGCGCTCGAAGGCCTGTGCCGCATCACTCGCATCATCGAGCGGGTTGAGCGTGAAGGTCTCGGTCTGCATGATGCGCCGCACCTGTTTGGCTGGATCGGACGTCAGAATCTGAGCGACAGCAAGCGCTCCCTTTAAGCGCCCCAGTCGATCAACGACAAAGATCTGGTCCATATGATCAGGGAGCTCTTTGAAGCGGCGCAGGTATCTGAGCACCATGTCGATCGTCACTTCCTCGCGGATCGACACCATTTCAAAGTCCATGCGCGCACCGACCGAGTCTTCAGGGTACGACATGGCCGCGCGCAGCTGAGCACGCTCTTCGTGCGAAAGGCCTTCCTGAACCTCCGCCATCACATCTGGCGGCAGGTCATCGACCAAGTCAGCGATCTGGTCGGTATCGAGCGTTTCAACCGCGTCGACGAGTTCGTCGCGGTCCATCGCTTCGATCAGGGTCTCACGAACGCCCTCGTTGACTTCGAGCAGAATATCGCCGTCAGACTCACTCTGGACTTGATTCCAGACAGCAAGACGGTCGTCAAGCGGCAGGGCTTCGAGTACCCAAGCAATGTCGGCAGGATGGAGGGGCTCCAGAATGTCACGCAGCTGCTGCGCGGCTTCCGGCGTCAGCGGACGCGCTTCGTCATCCTTGTCGTCCTCATCGGGCTTTTCACTGCCCCCCGATTTTGCGCGAGCGGCTTTTTCGGCCTTTTCACGAGCTTTTTCCAAAGCTCGAGCCCGATCCTCATCGGAATCGAGAACCTGCTGCACCCGCGCAAGCGCGCGGCTGGCTTCGTCCGAATCGAGCGTCGGAGCGCCTGCGATCTCCTCGTTGGGCGCTTCTGTTTGGTCCTCGCGGTTCACGGCGCAGTACCTCTCTCAGCTCAAGGATTAGACGGAACAGAAGGAAAAAATTTCCTCCCGGACGAAGCTCTGCGGCTGCTGCAAATAAAAACCTTCAGCCGCAATCGCCCGTGAGGCTAGCACGATTTAAGACCGTCCGCTTCTTCAAGAGTGCCGGATCAGGAAAAGAAGCGGCAGCGAACATCCCAAACATGCGGTCGATTTCGCCCAAGCGAATCGACCTTTTCCCATGTTTGATGTTTTAAAATTAATTGGGTGCACTCAGAACTTGAGCAGCATCGGCCTGTGCGGCATGTTCAGCCGCTTTGGCCTCCTTCACCTCTTCGGCTGCCTCCGCAACTTCAGACGCTTCGTTGAGGGACTCTTCAAGCGCGGCTTCCTCTTCGGGCGTAATCGCCTCGTCAAGCACCTTGACGAGTCTTGCATCCATGACAAGATCGACGAGGTCGCACCCCAGAATACGGAGCTCCACTTTGCGTCCGCGCGGAAGATCTTCGGTGAGTCCCGGCACCCGCTGCATGAAAGGCAGTCCGTCGATGCGAACGAGATCGCCCTTGACGACAATCGCCTCAATGGACGTGAGTTTTTCCTGCAGAATCCAGCGCAGCGACCAGTAACGCTCCATTCGAGTCTGGAAGTCGGAATAGAGACCGTAAATCGCTTCAAACTGACTCACAATCGTGAAAAGGTCGACATCGGTGCGGCCATAAGGCGCAGTTTCCCCGCGAAGCACTGCAATCATCTGACGCTGATTCACGAGGTCCACATAACGGCGCAGCGGCGACGTGCTCCAGGCATAGCGCTCCACACCCAAACCATCATGCGGTCCCGGTGACGTACTCATGCGCACACGCCCCATGCGCTGCGAACGATAAATGCCCGGAGTGCCATGCTCTTCGAGCCAAAGGCCCCAAGTGCTGTTGGCGAAAATCATCAGTTCAGCAACCAGCAGATCGAGCGGCGCGCCGCGGCGGCGGCCTTTGACGTGAATAACCGCATCCTCGCCATCGCCCTCAAGCGCAAAATACCAATCCACACGTCCCGTCGGTTCGGGACGTCCGCGCACCTCTTCACGGCCGTGCTGCAGACGTTTGGCAAAATGCCACAGCCAAGCGATTTCGTGCGCATACGGGATGGTGAGTGCATCGGCCGCAATCGCTTCCTCGGTGACCAGATCATCGATTTTGTCGTAGCGCAGATTTGCCTTCAGTGCGATCCGCTCCAGACGTGTCTCAGTGCGCTCGACGGCAAATGTGTCGTCCTTTACCCACACATAAAGTGAAATGCAGGGGACGAGGTGCCCTTCATCGAGCGACGAAGCTTTAATCCAGTTTTCCGGCAGCATCGTCGTCTTCAGACCCGGAGCATAAACCGTGCTCATGCGCGTCTTGGCTACCGTGTCGAGCGGCGAATCCTTCTGGATCATCAGCGCCGGTGCGGCAATGTGGATGCCTACGCGGGTGATGCCGCCCTCAAGATGCTCGATGCTCGCCGCATCGTCAACTTCCGTCGTCGTTGAATCGTCAATCGAGAAGGCGTCAACGTCGGCAATGGGGAGCTCCTCCCACGTGTCAGCCGGGGGCTCCGGGAGGCCGGCAGGGAAACCGCGGCCATGCGGGAAATTCGCCGTATAGAAGCTGTCAACATGCCAGCGCCAAGGCGAAGCAATGCCGCCCAATGCGAGCATCAGACGCAGCGGCGTCTGCCGCGTTTCCGCAGCAGCATCCGAGAGCGCCTTCCATTCGATTCCGTTCTTATCGGGCGAAAGCAGAAGCGTCAGGGCCTGACGGCCGATCGCCTCAGGGAGCTTCCCTTCAACCATTTCAGCCGTCCAGGCCTTCTTTTGCTCTTCCATGCGGCGCTTGCGCTCAAGCGCTTCCAGCGCTTTGGAGAGGATTTCCGCCGGCGCTTTGCGGTAGACGCCTCGGCCTTTACGGTAGAAGTAAACCGGATTGGCATGCAGTACCGTCAGCAGTGCCGCGAGCTCTACGGGCGAAGGCTTCTCACCCCAGTATTCCTGGGCGAGATCCTTAAAGGAAAATTCCTCTGCCGGCGCGGCTTCCCAAAGAAAAGCCGGATCAAGCTCTGCAGCAGCCTCCGGAATACGCGCGATAAGTTCTGAAGCGCTCGGTGTCTCAAAGGGAAAAAAGACATGAGAGGCCTTGATTTTGCTCCGCCGCCCCGTAGTCAGCTCTACCTGATAGGCGCTCCCAGCCTGCGAAAGCACTGTTCCCGCCTTGAAGGCTCCGTCGTCTTCGAAATATAGATACATCGCGTTCTGCTTCAACTGCGTTCGCGCAAAGCGCGAACTGTCCGATGGTTGTTCGGTGTTTTCCTCAAGGCCGCTATTTTGCACTATCGCGCGTCGAATGCAGGCACAATCTTGCGCCGCATAAAAAATCCGCGTACGGCGGGCAAGCACTCAGCAAAGCGCTGCATTCGATGATCATCCTCGGTGGAAAGCACTTTGGGAGAGTCGCGCAGCGCTCGATCCGCAATATGCCAGTCAAGCGTCTCGTCTGCCGTTGAAAGCAGCACCAACGCATCGGCGGGATCCAGCGGTGCTGCCGGCATTTCGGCAGCAAGTTCGCGAAATTCGTCAGCAAACCCAGGCTTCACCATAATCGTTCGATTGGTGCCAAAAATAGTTTGGAGTCCCACTTGCTGCGGCACAAAATCCCAAGGCATCAGGCAGGGATTGACGACCGCCGTCGGACAGCCGTATGCCCGCGCCGCACGAAGTGCGTAAAAGCCGCCCAGACTTGACCCCACCAGAAGCGTGCACCGTCGTGCTTGGACAGAGAGCGGCGAGAGCAGACTGCCTACGATCGCATCGGCTTCCCGCGGCGAAAGGTTCAGATCCGGCGCAGAAAAATCGGCATTCCATTCTGCTGCGGCCGCAGCGAGCTCGCGGCCTTTTGCCGAAGCCGGTGAGGAACGAAAGCCGTGCAGGTAAACGACACGGTCAACAGCGGACGGCACCATGCTTAAGCTCCCGCACGGGACTCAGCCTTGGCCTTGAGTCCGGCTAAGAGCTTCCCATGAATGCCGCCGAACCCCCCGTTGCTCATGCAGAGGATAACGTCACCCGGACGAGCAGCATTCACGACCTGCGTCACCAAAGCATCAAAGTCATGCGTTGCCCAAGCGTGACTGCCCAGAGCCTTCAGAGCCTCTTCGGGCGACCAGGCAACACCCGGGCCGGCATAACAAAAGACCGCATCGGCATCAGCCAGTGCGCCGGCCAGCCGATCCTTCATCGTGCCGAGCTTCATCGTATTGCTGCGCGGTTCAAGCACCGCCAGCAGCCGACGTCCCGGCCAGCGGCCGCGCACGCCGTCGATCGTTTCATGAATGGCCGTGGGGTGATGCGCAAAATCATCAATGACGAGGCACCCGTCGGCTTCGCCTTTCACTTCCTGCCGACGATGAACGCCGGGGAAACTTTCGAGCGCCTTCAGAGCTGCCTGAGGAAGGACGCCCGCCGCTCGCGCAGCGGCAACCGCTGCCAGAGCATTGAGCTCGTTGTAGCGTCCAGGCATATGAATCTTTACCGCACCGAAGACCTCTGCGCCGAGCGATGCCGAACCGTCTTCGGCAAGCGTCCATCCGTCCGGCGTGCCAAAGGGCGTGTCAAATCGCTCAAGCTTTGACCAACAGCCGCGTGCCAACACACGGTCCAGCGCCGGCGCTTTGGCATTGGCGATGATGGTTCCTTCCGAAGGCATCGTCCGCACAAGATGGTGAAACTGCGTTTCTATGGCCTGGAGATTTTCAAAAATATCCGCGTGGTCGTACTCTAGATTATTCAAAATCGCGATGCGCGGACGATAGTGGACAAACTTACTGCGCTTATCGAAAAACGCGGTGTCATATTCGTCAGCTTCAATCACAAAAGGCGCCTGAGGATCGCCCAAAGCAGCCGACTGCTCCCCCCAACAAGGGACGCCGCCGATCAGAAATCCAGGATGGAGTCCAGCTTCGCGCAGGATCCAAGTGAGCATGGAAGTAGTGGTCGTCTTGCCGTGCGTTCCTGCAACAGCAAGCACCGTCCGAGCCTTCTTCCCGGTAAGAATGTTTTCACTCAGCCATTGCGGGCCCGAGGTATAAGGAAGGCCGGCATTGAGAATGGCCTCCAAAAGCGGATTGCCGCGGGAGACGGCATTGCCGATCACCCAAAGATCAGGAGCGACAGCAAGCTGCTCGGCACCGTACCCTTCAGTGATGGTTATACCGTTGGCGCGCAGCGCATCGCTCATCGGGGGATAGACGTTTTTGTCACACCCGGTCACCTGGTGGCCGGCTTCGCGGGCGATCTGAGCGATGCCGCCCATGAAAGTGCCGCAGATGCCGAGAATATGGATATGCATCGAAAGATTCCTCGCATTGGGTAGGAGCCCCAGGAGCGCATCGCGGCGCTTGGGATTTCATTGACCGAAATTGTCGCAAAACTGCTGACATCTCGGCCGCTCTAGAATTCTTCAGATGCATTTTTCTTCTCTGGGAGGCGCAGCATGCGCGAGTACACACGACAGGAACAAGAAGCCGCCGCCGTCGCCGCCAAGCTGATCGCCGCCGAAGGCCGCACTTGGGCACGCGCCTTTCACGATGCCCAGCGCTCGGTGGGGATCCGCCCCGACCCCAATCTCACTGCGAGTGAGATTCGCCGGTGGTTTGCACTCTTTGCGCCTCATGAACATCAGGCGCTGCTCGCGGCCAAACGGCATGCTGCACTCCACGTTATGCGCAGCGTCCCGGAACTCAACTGCCGCCTGATCGGCGTTGTCCTGTCCGGCGCGGCTGTCGAGGCTTCCCCGGCAGAACTTGTCGCCATCGGCACGGGTGAAAAAGAAGCCTTTCTTGCGCTGCTCAATGCCGGGTTTTTGCCCGAACCGCTCGATGCTCCCTACCCCACCGCCTTTGCCCGCCGCGTCGGCGAAAAATGTTTGGACTCTCTGCTGCTTGACGTGCGCGGCGAACCCGTTCTTGTGCGAATCGTTCCCGAGCACACGCCGCTCCCGGCACTCACCCGGCCCGACGAATTTCAAGCCGAGTGGGAAGCGGCCGGGGCACTCCCTTCGGATGCACTCGCCCAAGTTCTCTCAGACACCCTCTAAACCGCAGCCATAACCAGCATCATCCGTCTGCCGTATTGGGCTACCCCGTTGAGGGCATACCGAGGGCATCGGCTGCTCTCTACACTCTGCAGTTTATTTGCAATGGCCTTCAGAGCGTCGTTTTACGCCAATACCTAGGGAATACCCTAGTGTTGAGGCAGATTTTCTTTGACAAGAAATAGGCAGAATGCGCAAAATTGCGCTGAGTTATCTGCTTTTCAGTGCTCTTTTAAAGAAAATGACGCTCCTAAGCAGCCTTTGCGGCTCTCTGTGCCGTCCACGCCGTGCGGCTCCCCTGCACCTGCGGCCCAGACGTCAGGAGCCCACTTTGACACATTCATTGCTGAAACAAAATGGACCTTCGCAAACTCAAGACATTGATCGACCTCGTGAGCGAAAGCGGCGTTGCCGAACTTGAAATCACGGAAGGCGAAGACCACGTTCGCATCGTCAACCGCCCGACCGTTTCTGCAGCCCCCGTCGTGCAAGCGCCCGCTGCGGTAACCGTTGCGGCCGTGCCGCAGGCAGCGCCTGCTCCGGCTGCCGCACCCGCGGCGGCCCCGGCTCCCGCTCAGGATGCTGCTCAGGCCGCCCTGCCAACCATCACGAGCCCGATGGTGGGCACTTTTTACCGTGCGCCGTCGCCCGGCGCAGCGCCTTTCATTGAGGTGGGAGACACCGTGAAGAAAGGGCAGGTGATCGGCATTATCGAAGCCATGAAGCTCCTCAACGAAGTTGAAGCTGACAAGGACGGCGTCGTTCAGGCCTTTGCCGCGGAAAACGGCCAGCCCGTCGAATACGGTCAGCCGCTCGTCATTCTTGGTTGAGCCCAACTCAGGAACCTTCATGTTCGGAAAAGTCCTCATCGCCAACCGAGGCGAAATTGCACTGCGCATTCAGCGCGCCTGCCGCGAGCTCGGCATTAAAACAGTGGTCGTGCATTCCACGGCGGACGCCGATGCTAAGTACGTGCGTCTGGCCGATGAAAGCGTGTGCATTGGGCCTGCCGCCTCGTCTCACTCCTACCTCAATATTCCAGCCATCATTTCAGCTGCGGAAGTAACGGATGCTGAAGCGATTCACCCGGGCTACGGCTTCCTTTCGGAAAATGCCGATTTCGCCGAACAGGTGGAAAGCTCGGGCTTCGCTTTCATTGGGCCGCGCCCCGAGAGCATCCGTCTGATGGGCGACAAGGTGAGCGCCAAGCAGGCCATGCGCGACGCGGGCGTCCCTTGCGTGCCCGGCTCTGACGGAGCACTCTCCGAAGACCCGCAGGAAATCATCCAGACAGCCCGTAAGATTGGTTACCCGATTATCATCAAAGCTTCCGGCGGCGGCGGCGGCCGCGGCATGCGTGTGGTACGCACCGAAGCGGCGCTCCTCACGTCTGTCAATATGACCCGTGAAGAGGCACGCGTTGCCTTTGGCAATCCGACCGTCTACATGGAGAAGTTCCTCGAGAACCCGCGCCACATTGAAATTCAGGTGCTCTCCGACAACTTCCAGAATGCGGTGTATTTGGGCGAGCGTGACTGCTCGATGCAGCGCCGCAATCAGAAAGTCATTGAAGAGGCCCCGGCTTTCGGCATTCCGCGCCGGGCCATTGAGAAGCTTGGCAGCCGCTGCGTGGAAGCATGCCGCCGAATCGGCTACCGCGGTGCCGGCACGTTCGAATTCCTCTACGAAAACGGTGAGTTCTACTTCATTGAAATGAACACCCGCGTACAGGTCGAGCATCCGGTGACAGAATTCATCACCGGGGTTGATATCGTGGCCGAACAGATCCGCATCGCGGCCGGCGAGCGTCTTTCCTTCAAGCAGCGCGATATCGAAATCCGCGGTCACGCCATTGAATGCCGCATCAATGCAGAGGATCCCTTCACCTTTGTGCCTTGTCCGGGCAAAGTGACTGCTTGGCATCTGCCGGGCGGCCCCGGCATCCGCATCGATTCGCACGTTTTTGCGGGCTATACGGTTCCGCCCTATTACGACAGTATGATCGGTAAGCTCATCGCCTACGGTGACACGCGCGAACAGGCGCTTGCCCGCATGCGCGTAGCGCTTTCTGAATTCGCCTGCGAAGGCATCAAGACTAACGTCAAGCTCCATCGCCTGCTTCTCTCTGACGAGCGGTTCGCACGCGGCGGCACGAGCATTCACTACCTTGAGGAAAAGCTCCATTCGCATTCATCCTCGGGTGTGAACTAATCAAACTCCTCCCAACGGCTACAATCCACAGGAAGCGGAACTCAAAAACGGAGTCCCGCTTCTTCTTTTTTCTCTACCTTTTCCTTTTTGCCGCCACCATGCGTGAATACCGAATCCTCGCCGACGAACGCAGTGCTGAAGATCTAAGCGATCTCTTCCTCGAGAAGGGAGCGCTTGCTGCCTCTCTTGAAGATGCCGATGCCGACAGTACCGACGAAGCACCGCTTTACGGCGAACCGGGATTGGAACCCGAAACCTGCGCCTGGCCGCGTTCCATCATCTCGGTACTCACCGCCGACGACTGTCACTTCAAAAACCTGCTTGATGACTGCGTCAAAGAACTGGGCTGCGAAGCGCCAGAATTGCTTTCGGTGAGCGACGTTGAAGATCAGGACTGGGTACGCATCACGCAGGCGCAGTTCCAGCCTTCGCATGTCTCGCCCCGGCTCTGGATTGTGCCGTCATGGAGTGAACCCCCTGTGGCCGACGCCTTGAATGTTCGCCTGGATCCGGGCGTAGCCTTCGGCACGGGTTCTCATCCCACTACGCGCTTATGCCTCAATTGGCTTGACGAAAACATCAAGTCCGCCGATCGCGTTCTTGATTACGGGTGCGGCACCGGCATTCTGGCTATCGGAGCCAAGAAGCTCGGTGCAGCTGAAGTCTGCGGCACCGACATTGACCCTCAGGCCGTTGAGGCGGCCCGCGACAACGCCATTCGAAATGATGTCGAAGCTCAGTTCTGGCTGCCGGCCGACATGCCTGAAGGCACATTCTCAATCGTGGTCGCCAACATTCTGGCCAATCCGCTGAAGCTTTTGGCGCCTGCGCTGCTCGGCCGCGTAGCGGCGCACGGCGCATTGGTGCTCTCAGGGGTGCTTGCCCGTCAAGCCGACGAAGTGATCGCCGTCTATAAGGCCGCCGATCCGACGCTTGTACTCTCGGTCTGGCGTGAAGAGGACGGCTGGGTGTGCCTGGCTGGCCGCCGCGCCTGATGTTTCGTATTCCACAACAATCTGCCCAAAGGACTGATCACCATGGCCCGCATTATTCGCTGTCCCAGCTGCGGGGCGCTCTGGCGCCTTGAGGGAGCTGCTGAAGAAAATTATCTCTGCAGCGCCTGCGGCCGCGAATTCTCCGCCGCTTCAGCGCAAACCGTAGAGGTCGACGACCAAGCGCTTGACGCCGCTCTTGCAGAATTAAAGGCAAAAAAGTCTGAGGCCGCGCAGGCAGCTCCTCGGCAGCCGATGACTGAACCGCGCTTTGCTACCAAAGTCGCCCAGGAGCTCAATACCCCGACGACGGCTGAAAAAACTGAACCGCCCGCACAATTTGATGAAAAAGAAGCTGGCCGAGGCGCTCCGATGCCGGCCATCTACCGCACGAAGAAGTCTGGCTTAGGGAGCTTCCTCCTCTTTGTCTGCATTCTGCTCTGTGCTGCGGTCGGCGCCGCCTGTGCATTTCTGATGATGCATCAGTTTGTGCTCTCTCAAGCCCCCTACGTTCGCCCTGTCTATGAAAAGGTTTGCCGCAGTCTCCCATGTCCGGGCTTTGTCTGGGCAGATGCTTCGGCCTTCAAGGCAAAGGCAACGCTTGCGCCTGATGAAACTTTGGGGCTCGCTAAGCCCACGGCAGTTGTTGAACTCACCAATACGTCCGAGTACCCGCAGATGCTTCCCGTGATCGAACTCAAGTATCTTGATCCGGCGGGCAGCACGCTCCTGCAGCGCGTATTGGAACCTGCCGACTACGGCTTCCCGCAAAAACCGGCCATACTGCCGGCCGGTGAATCGCTTACCGCTCAAATCAAGATGGAAGGAACGCTCTCCTTTGCCGCCACGGCTGCACAGGTTAAACCTGTTGTAGATGCCGGCCGCTAAGACGAGCCTCACCTGCCGCCAGCCCGAAGCGTTCGCCAGAAGCTTCGGGCTTTTTCTTAAATTTCGGCTTCAAACCCCAAAAAACCAACCCCATGAGTGTTCTCATCACCGGCTCCATCGCCTACGACGCAGTCTTCTCCTTCGCCGGAGCCTTCGGCGAGCAAATAACGCGCCCTGTTGAGCCAGGGTTCAACACCACATTTCTCACACGCGCCATGCGCCGAGATTTCGGCGGCTGTGCCGGCAACATCGCCGTCGCCATGAAGCGCATGGGCGGCGAACCGCTGATTTGGGGCGCTGTCGGCCGCGACGGCGGCGATTACCTTGAACATTTCGGCAGAGAAGGCATTCGCACCGACGGCATCGGCGTTTTCAGCAATGCTTATACCGCACAGTGTCTGATCATCACGGATCACACGGGAGCTCAAATTGCAGCCTTTCATCCCGGGGCGGCTGAGCGTACACCGGAGGTCCGCTGGCCCACAGATGCGGATGGAAAAGAAGCACAGCCCGCCATCGCGATCCTTTCGCCCGGCGGACGCGAAACGACGCTTTTTGCAGCTCAAGCCTGCAGAGCTCGCGAAATACCCTATTTCTTCGACGTCGGTCAGGAGCTTCCGCTCTTTTCGGCTGAAGAACTCCTTGACCTTGCGCACCATGCCGTCGGGATCATCTATTCAGACTCTGAGGCAGAGGCTTTTGAGCAAAAAACCCAACAAAGTGATGCCGACCTCGCCGAGAGCGGACTCATCGTCGTCCGTACGCTCGGAAGCCGCGGCGCACGAGTCTGGCTCCCCGGCGAGCGTCATGCGGCTTTCGTACCAACCATGCCGATTCAAAAGGTTCGCAGCCCCGTCGGAGCGGGAGACGCCTTCCGCGGCGGCTTTCTTTATGCACTTGAGCGCGGTTTTTCACCCGTTGAAGCCGCGCAATGGGGGGCTGTAGCTGCCGGCCGAAAAGTGGCCGGCGCAGGCGCTCAGGACTACGAACTCACACCGCAGGCTGCTCAGCTCGATTTTGATCAATGGTTTGGGAAACAACCGCGAAAATAACGCGTTTGCTCACAAAATGATGAATCCTCGCGAGAACGGCACAATGACGATGAGCAGAAGATTCGTGATCAGAATCAGCACCAACGGCGAAAAATCAATGCCACGGAACGTAGGCAGCACTCGGCGGATGGGGCGCATAAACGGATCCAGAAGCACTGCGAGCGTATAAGTCATAGGGCTCTCGCGATTCACCCAGGAAAGCACGGCCCAGATGATGGCGCCCCAAGAAATCATTTCAAGCGCCCAACGGGCCATCATTGCAAAGGGAGCAATGATGAGGCCAATCGGGGTCGCCGGCAGATGCCCGATCGTGCGATGCACCAAGACGGCCACCACTGCGACGGCCAGGGCGGAAAGCAGCGCCGACCAATGTACACCGCCCCTTGTGGGAACGACGCGGCTGATGGGGACGACCAGCCAATCGGTTATGCGGCGCACGAACTCACACAAGGGATGCCGGGGCGAAAGCGCCCAATAGTGCAGCCAAGCCCGCAAAAGCAGGATGGCCCCAAAGCAGCTGAAGATGATCCCAAGAATGTATTGCAGAAGATGGAGCATGAGCGGCCTCAAAAATATCTGCGCTCATTATGCCAACCTCATGCGTCTGCGTCTCGCCTCTCTTTACGTTTGAGGCGTTCCGGTTCGTTTCAGTTGGAGTGTTCAGCCATTCGGCGAGCGAGCGCTTCACGGTCGCAGTCGGTTTCATCAATGGCTAAAGCAACACCGGCCGGCAGCAGCTGCGCGGTACGGCCCCAATCAAAGAAAGGACCCGGATCACTTTTTCGTCCAGGTGCAATGAATTCGTGCCCTGTCACCCACTTCACCGGATGCCGACGGCAGATAGCCGGGAGAAGCTCGCCCAACGCTTGGTACTGTGCCGCTGCAAAAGGCACCTCACCGGTTCCTTCGAGTTCAATCCCGACCGAAAAATCATTGCAGGCGTTGCGTCCGCGGAAGTTTGAAAGTCCCGCGTGCCATGCCCGTTTCACCGTCGGAACATACTGAATCACCTCACCGGTGCGGCGAATAAAGAAATGGGTAGAAACGTGCAGCCCCTTGAGCGCTTTCAAGGGCTCCCAAGCAGGATCTTGAGGCCAATCTCGGCGATCGGGATCGAGCGTGCCCATAAAGAGCCGATCGACGGCGTCGCCGCCGAATGTTCCGGCAGGGAGCGAAATAAAGTGCAGCACAATCAGGTCTACCGGATCTCCGGCGGCACCCGACTTCGTCAACTGCGGCCGCTCATCCCAATACGGACTCGGGTGAAAGGACGACGAATAAAGAGGCGAAGAAGGGACGCCCTTCAGACGTCCCTCCTGCGTGATGAAAGTGTCTTCGCTCACGATTTGTCTGCATCTCGGCATTCGGCCGAACAGTATGACTTTCCGCCCCGATGCACGGCATCGCGCTTAGGGAAATACGTCCCGCAGTGTGCGCAGCGCTCCATCGGCTCTCCCACCGCAGCGGGCGTGCGCCCTTTTTGTGTGCGGCGAAGCTCCTCGAGTTCGTCGCGCTCTTTAATGGTGAGTTCAGACCGTCGGCGGCTGATTGACCAAGCCACCGCAATGACGATGAATATGCCGAGAAAGAAAAGAATGCGGCTCATCGAAAGGCCTCAAAACACTTCAAGAACGAAGCTGTAGACAAAATAGGCAACCGCAAAGACAACAAATCCCGCCCAGAAAAGACGCAGAGCCGTCTTGGCGCGCCAGCCCCAAACCGTACGGCCGAGGAGCAAAACACCGAACACCAGCCAAGAAATCCAGGTGAGGACTGCTTTGTGGTCGAAAAGGAAGTAGACGCCCTGAAGCTCCTTCGTGACAACCGCCCCCAGAATCAGCACCAGCGTCAGGCAGAAAAAGCCCGTAGCGACAATGCGGAAAAAGACGCGCTCCATCACGACCAAGCCGGGGAGCGAATCGAGCAAGTCGTCATTGGCCGAAAGCCCCTTGGCTCGCAGACGCGTATTCTGCAGCATCATCAAAACAGCCTGCACAAAGGCAATCATCATGAAGCTGTAGGCGGCCAGCGCGAAGACAAGATGCCAGCGGAAGGCAAGCGTCCAGTCGGCGGCCGGCACCACTTGTCCCTGGAAGAAAACCGGAAAAAGAGCGCCAAAGGCTGCGGCAATCAGGATGATGCCGAAAAGGGCATGAATGCGGTGCACCCAAGATTCAATCAAGAGTGTCACGACCGCAAAGAAGAACATCACGGAGACGGCATACCCGAACCCGAAGTGCACGGCTTCGGCCGTGAACATCTCCTGTCCGACGGCATACCCGTGAAGAACGAGACCGAGAAGCACGGGCCAGCGCAGAAGGCTGGAAGCCTTGGCTTCCGCCCCCTTCTTCATCGCGCTCATGATGGCGATGCCGCTCACAAGGTAGAGGAGCGCAGCAAATCCGGTGGAGATGAGGAGAACTGACATTGGAAATGGACGCCCGAGACTGGCTTCTTCTTTGGAGAAACTATCCCGGCAACGGCTTTGGTTAAAATAATGGATTCACGTCCGCAGTCTGCAGCCGCACTTCTCTGTTGAAGCAATGCTTCAACGAGAAATCCGGCCGGCCATTTCCGCGGCCGTCGTGAATCTCATTGTATAGTCGCGCCTTCTTACTAGGTGCTGAACAACCCGAACCCGCTGCCTCTGGTCCGCATCGACGGACGCCCGCGCCAAGCCGGTTCCTCAGGCTCATAGCTCATGCTCGACAATCTCAGCCAGCGTCTCTCGAAAATCGTCAAGACCATGCGCGGCCAAGCGCGCCTCACGGAAGCCAACACCAAAGAGATGCTGCGCGAAGTGCGCCTTGCGCTTCTGGAAGCCGACGTTGCACTTCCCGTAGTGAAAGAGGTCCTCAGCCGCATTAAAGAAAAGGCGATGGGCGAGGAAGTGGTCGGGAATCTCAACCCCGGTCAGGCGCTCGTCGGTGTGGTGCAGCGCGAACTCACCGCTATCATCGGCGGCGACTTGCCCCCTGAAGAGCGCAGCCTCAATTTCCGTGTGCAGCCTCCGGCAGTGATTCTGCTTGCCGGTCTGCAGGGCGCCGGCAAAACAACCACTGCCGGCAAACTCGCCCGCTGGCTGGTCCACGACGAAAAGAAGAAAGTACTTACCGTTTCCTGCGACGTGTACCGTCCGGCGGCTATTGATCAGCTCAAAGCCGTCACCGAACAGGCCGGCGCGGATTGGTTTCCCAGTCATACTGGCGAAAAGCCGCTTGACATCGCTGCCGCCGCAGTGAGCGAAGCTCGTCGTCGTTTTTATGATGTGCTGATCGTCGACACGGCCGGTCGTCTTGCCATCGACGAAGTGATGATGCAGGAAGTTGCCGACCTTAACACCTTCCTCAAGCCCGCCGAAACACTCTTCGTGATTGACGCGATGCTCGGTCAGGATGCGGTCAATACGGCCAAAGCTTTCAACGATCGGCTGCCGCTTACCGGCATTGTGCTCACCAAAGCCGATGGCGACAGCCGAGGCGGCGCATCGCTCTCGGTTCGCTATGTGACAGGCAAGCCGATCAAATTCATCGGTACGGGTGAAAAACTGGGCGGCTTTGAGCCCTTTGATCCCGAAGCCATGGCTTCGCGCATTCTCGGCATGGGCGACATTGTCGGCCTAGTGAAGGACGTCACGAAGTCCATCGACATGGCCGAAGCGGCCAAGCTCGCTGAAAAAATCCGTACCGGGGACAAATTCGACTTGACGGACTTCCGAGCACAGCTTCAGCAGATGGCCGGCTTTGGGAGCTTCTCCTCGCTCATGGAAAAAATGCCCGCACAGCTTCAGCAAGCTGCGAGTAAAGTGAGCGACGAGGACGTGCAGAAGAATCTGCGCCGCACGCTGGGCATCATCGATTCGATGACGCTGCAGGAACGCCGCAAGCCTGAGCTCATTAAAGCGAGCCGCAAAAAACGCATCGCCGCCGGTGCGGGCGTACCTGTGCAGGAGGTCAACCGTCTGCTCAAACAGTTTGAACAGACGCAGGACATGATGAAGCGCATGAAGCGCGGCGGCCTCTCCAAGATGATGCGCATGCTCGGCGGCATGAAGCTTCCTGGCATGGGCGGCGGCTTTCCGGGCGGCTTCCCCCCGGGCGGTTTCCCCGGCATGCCTCGCTGATTCAACCGACTGAAGGTTTTGGCAACGCATGGCTGCCGCAGTGCGCATTCTCGGACTCGACCCCGGTCTCAATCACACCGGCTGGGGCATCATTGACACGACGGGCGCCAAATCCATTTGGGTTGCGTCGGGCGTCTTTGACATCCCCAAGGGTGAGACTGCAGCGAGATTGGCGCATATCGCCCGCGAAATCGAAGCGGTCATCAAGACACATCTGCCGACAGTTGCCGCCTGCGAGCGTGTGTTCGTGAATGTCAACCCTCAAAGCACATTGCTTCTTGGACACGCCCGAGGCGCTGCAATCTGCGCGGCCAGTCTCGCCGGTCTTGCGGTTGAAGAATTTACGCCAAGCGAAATCAAACAGGCCGTTACGGGATCGGGCAGCGCCGACAAAAAAATGATCCAAGCCATGGTGGAGCGTCTCCTTCCCATGCCGCATCATCCGCGTACTGACGAGGCTGATGCTCTCGCCTGTGCACTTTGTCTGGCCAGTTCCTTAAAACTCCGGGCGCTGGAAAAGTCCGGCGGCACGAACCGAACCTACGCCACGGCAAGACGCGGCCTCGGCAGTTACGGCCGAGGGGCTCGAAGCGCCTGGACAGCCTTGGTTGAAAAAAAGGATCCTAAAAAATGATCGGACGACTGCACGGCAAACTGCTTGAAAAAAATCCGCCGCAAATTCTGATTGACGTTTCCGGCGTCGGCTACGAAGTCGACGTCCCAATGTCAACATTTTGCAATCTCCCGGAAGTCGGCGGAGAGCTCACGCTCCACACGCACTTCGTCGTGCGTGAAGATGCTCAGCTTCTTTACGGCTTTGCCACACTCGCCGAACGCGCTGTGTTCCGTGCGCTCATCAAGATTTCCGGCGTCGGTCCAAAAATTGCGCTGGCACTCCTTTCGGGCATCACGGTCGATCAGCTTAAAGACGCTGTCGATCGGGGAGAGACCGGACTCCTTACCAAAGTCCCCGGCATCGGCAAAAAGACTGCAGAACGATTGGTGTTGGAGCTCAAAGGTAAGCTCGCAGGCACCGGCGCAGCGACAGCGGCAGCGGCAGTGCCGACCTCCGGCGCACGTGCCGACGTTGCGGCCGCGCTCATCGCCTTGGGGTATTCCGAACGCGAAGCCGCTGCCGCGACGAAGAAGCTCCCCGAGGACTGCACGGTGAACGACGGCCTGCGTCTGGCACTCAAGTCACTCACGCATTAAGTCTTACCGGAGTAAGTGCACCGCGCCGCTGCGCTATGCTCATCCTCACGACAGCATTTTCATTTTCTCCAAGATGTCCGAAGACTCCTCCGACCGCCTGATTGCCGGCGGCTGCGCCAATCCCAATGAAGAGAACGTCGACCGCGCACTGCGGCCGACGCGGCTTGCCGACTATGTCGGGCAAAAAGCGGTGCGCGAACAGCTGCAGATCTTCATTGAAGCTGCGCGGCGCCGAGGCGATCCGCTCGACCATCTGCTCCTTTTCGGGCCGCCCGGTTTAGGCAAAACCACGCTCGCGCACATCGTCGCAGAGGAAATGGGCGTGAACCTGCGTCAAACCTCGGGCCCCGTACTGGAGCGCCCGGGGGACCTCGCTGCCATCCTGACGAATCTCGAAAAGAACGATGTGCTCTTCATCGATGAAATTCACCGGCTTTCGCCCGTCGTGGAAGAGATTCTTTACCCGGCGCTCGAGGACTATCAGATCGACATCATGATCGGTGAGGGTCCGGCAGCGCGCTCCATCAAGCTTGATCTGCCGCCCTTCACACTCATCGGCGCGACTACGCGAGCGGGTTCCCTAACCAACCCGCTGCGTGCCCGCTTTGGCATCGTCAATCAGCTCCAGTTCTACACCACGGAGGAGCTGATCACGATCGTGCGCCGTTCGGCCAGACTGCTCGGCGTCTCCATCGATCCCGAAGGCGCAGCAGAAATTGCGAGCAGAAGCCGGGGCACGCCTCGCGTGGCCAACCGACTGCTGCGACGCGTACGCGACTATGCAGAAGTTCGCCACGACGGCACCATTACCCGGGAAGTTGCCTCCGCCGCATTAACCATGCTTGACGTAGACCCTGTCGGTCTCGATTTCATCGACCGGCGCTTTCTGCTCACTATCCTTGAAAAATTTTCCGGCGGGCCTGTCGGCATTGACAATCTGGCCGCCGCTATCGGTGAAGACCGAGACACGCTCGAGGACGTAGTGGAGCCCTACCTCATTCAGCAAGGATTCCTGCAGCGCACGCCGCGCGGCCGCATGGCTGCGCACCGTGCCTGGGAGCATTTCAAGCTCACGCCGCCGGCGAATCAAGGCGGCGCAGTCATGCGCGACGCCACGCTCTTTTAAGCCGCATCGCTCAAGCATAAGTTCCGCCAGACCTTTGCGTTCTTAACCGTCTGCGAAGCTTTGCTTCATCTGCTCCAAGGACAAGCGGTCCACAACGTTCCCCGCTATGCGGATGGTCTGGATTTTTGCTAAGCGCCTCTATCGCGTTTAAGGGCGATTGGAAGCTCTAAATCATCCTGCCCAAGCGAAAGCTTTTCTTGCGGCCGCGCGGCGTTTTTGCCTTGATGCACATTCCTTCGGCCAATAGTGACCTTTCGTCACATGATGGCTATCAAGAAGCATACGATCAAGAGCAAGGTAATCGCTAAATCCCCAATCGTTCCATCGATTGTCTGCTTCACAATTGTGAAGCAGATCTAAACCCATAAGCGCCACACTGCCGATGCATGGGTGAATCGCGCCATAACGAAAAAAAACGCGAGATGCTCGCGCTACTTAGCTTGGGAAATTCATCCCGGATGCTGGAAAGTTAGGGATCAGTTATCTGAGAGTATTGACGTCAACCTCTGACACGCGGTGGGCATTGTTCGCCAATTAAGAAAAAGCCTTCCCTCACTTTGAGAGCAAGAGAAGGCTACTTCTTGGAGAGAGAAAAAAAATTAGTATTGGTCGAACATGCGCTGGATGTCAGCGTCGTTATCTGTCTCCGTCAGCGCCATCATTAGAAGGATGCGAGCCTTCTGCGGATTGTGCAGCATTGCACTTTGGAAGCCTTCGCGCGTGAACTTGCCTACAGGCGTGATCATGCCAGTCGGAACGCGCGAGGCAATCACTACCTTGATGCCTGCTTTCTTTGCTTCCTTCAAGGCCTCCATCACATCATCAGGAACATTCCCGTGACCAAGACCTGCACTTACGATGCCTTTAACGCCCATCTTGATCATGGAGCGAATGAGACTGCCGTCTTGGCCGAGTGAGGCGTAGTTGATTTCAACGCGTGGAAGCGCATTTAACTTCGAGATATCAAACTCACTATTGGTTGTATGGCGCTTCGTGTTGATGTTGAAGAAGAACGGCTTGTTGTTCTGCATGATGCCCAAGCATCCGGTATCCGGGCACTGGAATGTGGCAACGTTGGTCGTATTGGTTTTCGTCACGCCAAACGCCGACCCGATCTTGTCGTTCATGCTGACCATAACGCCCTTGCCCTTCGCTTCGGGCGAAGCCGCCAAGGCGACGGCATTGACAAGATTAAGCGGACCATCAGCGCTGAGACCTGTAGCGGGACGCATAGAGCCAACCAGTACAACAGGCTTGTCGCTTTTGACAACCAGATTTAAGAAATAGGCTGTTTCCTCAAGCGTATCGGTGCCGTGCGTGACGACAATGCCGTCCACGTCTTTCTTTGCCAGAAATTCATTGATTCGCTTTGCGAGCGTCAGTTCGTTAGCGACCGAAAGCTTAGAACTCCCGACGTTGAAGATCTGCTCGCCAGTGATGTTGGCGAAATTTTTGATTTCCGGCACGGCGTCCGTCAGAACTTCAATACCGACTGGTTTGTGGCCGGAACCAACACCATAATCCGTAAGCGAAAGCGAGCCGGAACCGCGGCTCGCGATCGTACCGCCGGTAGCTAGAATCGCAATATTGGGGAGCGACTTGACTTGTTCTGCCTTAACGGGCGCATCAGCCGCAGCAGCAGGGAGAGCCGTAAGGCTGGCGCCTGCACCCAAAAGAATACTTGTCGCAAAGGCAATAGCGGTCTTCTTAATCATAGTTTCCTCCATTTGGGTGGATTACTGCGGCAGAATGACCTTGCCAACACCATTCTCAATTTCAATGGTTGTGCCGAGATCAGCAGAGAGCTGTTTTAGGTGCTCAAGCGTCTCTACACTCTGGGAAAGCTTAGGCGAGCCACGATGCGGACGCGGATTTTTCTGACCCAAGTCGATTGGATAAAGCTTCACTTCGGTGAGCTTCCCGTCTTCGATCGTCCATGAAGGCAAAACAGCGCGCCAGATTTCAGGGTTAACGACGTCGCCCTTCGTACCGTTCTTGCTGCGGAAATCCATATAAGCACCGACGCTCATTTCCTGCGGCAGGTTCTTGCCATCAAAAGCGTCATAGGGCTGGCGTGCGACAGTTTCAGCTTGAAAGATGAAGTTTCCAAGAGAGTAGAAGATTACGCCGCCCTTCCAGCATTCAATACCGCGAAGCTGATGCGGACCATGACCGATCACAACGCTCGCACCCGCGTCAATGCAGGCTTTGCTGAAGGTTTCAATGAATTCAGGTGACTTCATCGTGTCGCCGCCGCGCATTTCGTGATGGTGGACTGAGACGATGACAATGTCAGCCTGCCGGCGAGCTTCAGCAATTTCATCGAGTGTCCGCTTTAAATCCTTCTTGTTGGGCGCTGTTTCATTGCGTTCCGGGCCATCAGTGAGGACAAAATTCATGCTTCCGAGCGGCAGTGTGCCTTCGGGGAACGGCAGACGGTAGCCGCGGGAAATTAGATTGAACGTGCGGGCATTGATCTCCGTGATGTCGGAAAGCTCCTTTGCCATATCGAAGTGCTTTTGATTCACATGATGGACAGTACGGAAACGAAGCGGATTCAAACCCGGACGTCCCTTCATGGTGAAACCTTGTCCGCCAGCGGCAGCAGCCGGATCAAGCGTAGACGTAATGCCGATCATGGCAACGCGGGCATGCTTAGTTTCGAGGTATGCCGCGCCAGAGGCTTCCTGAAGCGTCATGCCGGTGCCAGCAAAAATCATGCCGCGCTCTTTGAGATGCTTGATTGTGGCAACAATCCCGCCCTGTCCAAAGTCGCCGGAGTGATTGTTCGCCGTATTAAAGAGATTGAAACCATAGCGGTTCATATCGTCGAGGAGAACAGGGTCGCTCATTGCCCACGTACCGCCCGATGTCGCCGCCGGGGCGCCTTCTTGGTCATGAAAAGTAGATTCAAGGTTGGCAAAGCGAACATCATGAGCCTCAATCAAGCACTTCAGTTCGTCGAAACCTTCATAGCCATCATTTGGAATGCGGCGGGTAATGAAGCTGTCGCCCGACGCAATGAATGTCGTCTTCATAGGAAATCTCCCTTTTTTTGGTTCTCCAAGCTGCAAGCTCGAGCCCCGTGCGCTTCCACCGCCTGGAGAGAGAAGAAGCGCACGGAACCCTGAAACTTAGCCTCTTGTGCCCTTAGCTTTTTCATAGGTGCGGTGAATGATTTCTGCAGCCACTTGGCCACCCTTGAAGAGATCAGTCATATAGATCTGTTCGGCATTGGTGTGGTTCTTGCTGTAGCCCAAGGCAAGACCAATCGCCTGGATGCCGTTCCAGTTGAAGTGATTGCCGTCCATTCCGCCACCGCCGCGTTCACACCAACCTTCAACTCCCACAGTCTTCAATGCGTCCATTGCTGTCGAAACGATTTCAGACTGCAGATCGACAAAGAACGTGTGGTAAAGCGTCTTGATATTCACGTCGATCGGGGTGTTCCAGCGCTTCGCCGTCTCGGCGAAAGTCGCCTTGAAGCCTTCGAGATACTTTTCAAGCGCGGTATCGTCGGTGCTTCGAGCCTCAGCTGTCATTTCGCAGAGATCCGGAACAACATTGGTACCGGTTCCTCCCTTGATGACGCCAATATTCGAAACTACCGTGGGCGTGATGCGGCCTTCCTGAAGATGCATAATCGCGTCTGCAGCAACACGGATGGCAGAGAGTCCCTTCTCTGGCTCATTACCGGCATGGGCCTTGATGCCGTGAACCTTGATCTCGATCTTGCACTTGGTCGGCGCTTGATTGATGATGCGGCCTATGCGGCCAGGCGCGTCAAAGACGAAAGCCTGCTTGCTTTTAAGCTTAGAAAAGTCAAGCTGACCAGAGCCTTGAACGCCGATCTCTTCACAGACCGAGAAAACCACTTCTACGGGGCCGTGAGGCTTTCCGCTTTCTTTGACACGACGAAGTCCGTCCAGAACGGCACATAGGCCAGACACGTCGTCGGCAGCAAGAATTGATGTACCGTCGCTCTTAATCAAGTCCTCGGCTTCATTCACAACAGGATGAATAGCCCCGGAATTCCTCACGCGATCCAAATGGGCAGAGAGAAGAATTGAAGGCACATCCGAGGCGCCGGCGAGGCGACCAATTAAATTGCCAGTATTGCCGCCAAGCTTTTCACCTGCTTTGTCTTCTTCAACTGTCAGCCCGAGATCAAGGAGCTTCTGCTTGACGACGTCGGCAATTTTGCGTTCGTCCCGGCTCTGGACTGGGATTTGGATAAGTTCCAAAAATTCCTTAAGCATGGATGCTTCAGACATAACGTTCTCCTTTTCTTTTATGAATTAGAAGACGTAGAGCATCAGCGTCACGAAGATGAGTGCGCCAGACATCGGGATGATCTGGAACTTCGCCACAGTCATCGGCGAAACCTTCGCGATCCCGGCGCAGATAATCATGGCACCGGCTACAGGCGAGATTGAACGACCAATACCACCCGAGAGCACCGTCATGGCACCCATATTCATAATGTCAAGGCCAAATTGCGGAGCATGCGCGCTCACAGCATTGTTGAAGGCGATCGAAGCTGCTTCGCCTGAACCGCAGAGCACAGCGATGACAAACGGACCAACAATCGAAGCACCCTTTGCAATGACAGGCGACGAACTCATAAACTCGATCAGGGCCTGGATCAGACCTACGCTCTTCATGCCGGCCACGAAGATATTGGCCGCAACGATGATGCCGAAGATGTTCCCGAAGCTGTCACCCATGCCCTTAAAAAAGGTCTTGACGAACGTGCCAGGATTCGGACGAACGGCAATCAATGCCACAACTGCACCGATGATCATGGCGTGTGAGACCGGCATCTTGAGCGCCGACACGATGCCAAAGTTTCCAAGGAGCAAAATGATGAGCGGGAGAAGCGGAATGATGGAATAGAGGTAGTTAATCTTGAAATCGGGCGGGATACCTTCGCCGTCAGCTTCTAGCTTCACTTCATCAGGACGCCAGCCACGCTTCTTCATATAGAAGGCTATCAAGACCATCAGTGCGGACGAAATCACTACCGAGCCCAGAATCGGACCTGCAACCATCTGGACGAATTCGATTGAGGGACGCTGTGCAAGATCGGCGACGATCGTCGGATGCACGTGGCCCGGATTCAAATTACCGCCATAGAGGCCGGCCATCACAGCCGCGGCCGCGAGCGGTGCAGGAACACCTGCGGAAAGAAGCAGCGGAATGAAGATTGTGCCCACAGCGGCGGAAGTACCGGCCGCAGACGGGATAGCGCTATTCACGATGGTCGTCGCGAGCGATACGCCAATGATGACAAACGGGCCGGCCTTCTTCAGCAGCTTCAGGAAGACAGCAATCAAATGGGTATGAAGACCTGTCATCTTGACGACAGCTGCAAAACCCATCGAAGCGATGATGACTTCAAAGACATTCGCCTGCTTCATCGACTTCGAGAAGGACACGAGGGGGGCAAGCGGGTCGCCGGCCATGCAAGCGAGAATCAAGCCGCCTGCGATAAGTACCAGTCGGGTCTCGTACTTTTTAACGAGCGCCCAGCACATCGCCAGAATGACGACTGCCGAGAGGATCATTGTCATGGTTGTCTCCTTTTTTTCCTGCTAGAGGTAGTCTTAGGAATCCAAATGGAATTAATGCCAAACGGCTCTCATACGCGCGCGAACCATTGCAGATGCTTGACGCAGTGGCGCATGCAGACGTCGTTCTGGAAGGTTTTCGGCTTTGGCAAACCGAATGCCTTTCAAGATAGCTGCACGAGCCTTTTTCACATCGTCAGTTGCGGGCAGATCAGGATCGGAAATGTCAAGAAGCTCACCCAAAATCCCGAGCTGCGAGAAATGTCTTACGTCATATGCCATAGGCGGAATCTCGGATGCGAAATGATCTAGTGCTTCAACGGTTCTTAGCGTGATGCGGGCAGCTGATTCCTTGCTCATCGCATGAACCATAACCTCCGGATCGTTGAGTGCAATCAGGTAGTCGGCTTGGTAGCCAAAAGCAAGAAATGCGCCTGACATCGCCTTGCCGACAATGAAACCCACAACAGGATGTCCGACTTCGCGCGCTTTAATGAAAGCGGCAGAAGATGCTGCAAGCGCCTGGTGAATGCCGAACGCCTCTTCCCGCCTGCCATAGGCCTGACTCGCAACATCAATGACGAGCACAAGCGGCGTCTTTTCTTCTTGGCTGGACTCGGCTTGGACGAAATCCAAAACGGACGTCGCAACAGCCCAACCTTCGAGAAGACCTACTTCACCTTTCCGAGCGCGTGGATAACGATTCTTAGGATCCGGAAGTACGGCCATGAAGCGAACAGCCCTACCATCGATTTCGCCGTCAGCCGCGGCAACGCTCGGGATCAGCTCCCCCAAAAGCTTGGCCTCCGGATCGAGCGCCTTGAGCCAAACAGCACCCCTGCTCGCAGCCGCGAGGCTCTTCGTCGTTTCAACGCGATTCATTTGCGATCTCCTTGGGAGAAAAGGGCTTTGGTAATTTCGGGAAACACCTGCTGAGAAGCATCAAAACCGGCAAGTCTCGGAAGGTAGAAGCCCACACGGTCTGTGCGAAAAGATTCTGGGCTGCCTTGAGCAAAGCATTTGGCAATTGCCGTTCGAACGGCATCTACGTCATCGACTGCAAGCTCATCGGCAAATCCGGTCTCATAGCGGATTTCTCCGCCCGTCATCGACCAAATAAAAGGCTTATCTTTGGAGTCATATTCTGTGATGCCCGCCTCCTGCTCAATCACCTGCGGACCATTGAGGCCCAGACGAGCTTCTTTAGTCACGACCAAGTAGGAGCAAAGCCCTGCAGCAATCGACATGCCGCCGAAGCAACCGACCGTTCCCGTGATGAGGCCAACAACTGGCGTATGACGGCGCAGCTTGGCAATGGCTGAATGAATATCGGCAATGGCTGCCAGCCCAAGATTTGCTTCCTGAAGACGCACACCGCCCGTTTCGAGGCAAAGGATCACAAGAGGCGGATTCCCTGCCTCAGCGTCTTCGAGGGCAAGCTCAAGCATCGCCGCCATCTTGGCGCCTGACACTTCACCCATGCTTCCGCCCTGGAAAGCCCCTTCAATGGCAGCCACACAGCAAGCTTTACCGCCGAAAGTCCCCTTAGCAATCACCATGCCGTCATCGGCCTGTGGAACGATGTTCTGTTTTTCAAGCCACGGAGACTCAATGAAGTCAAACGGTCCCAAGAGCTCGCGGAAGCTTCCGCTGTCAAGAAGCGCCTTTGCGCGTTCACGAGCACGCAGTTCAATGAAGCTCTTTTTAATCAGCATGACTACGCCTCCTGTTCTTTTGCGGCTTCAATGGCCTGTTCAATCCGGATGCGTGCAACACCTGGCGTTGCGCCGAAGTCATGAATGACCATGATCCCGGCAGGCAAACCCTGCATCACCGACAAGCGTTCAAAAATGGCGCTCCATCGAGCTGCGCTGTTGTCCACAGATGAAGTGATCTTGACGGTGAGATCCCTCTTGTCACTCACACCGTCGTAGAGCACTTCCATGTCACCCGATGCAACCACGCCCATCTGGACTTGAGCGTCCTTGATCGGTTGGCCGGCCGGTATCTTTAATTCAAGCGATTCCATAAATTTCCCCAATGAGTGATTTCTTTCTTCGACCCAGAAAGCCAATAAGCGGTCCAAGAAAAGCGTCGCAGCGAGAAGATCGGCGGAGCCACCCGGTGAGAGCTTTTGTTCCTCCATTTGGCGGCACAGTGCCTCATATGCCGCACTGCCCTCAGGAAGGCCGACACCTCCAAGGTCAAGCACCTGTTTTGCACCGCTCTGTACTGCTTGGAGTCCAGCGAGTCCGCCGCGATGGGCGATGCAGGTATCCGGAAGGGTTGCCATGAGCGCAAGCAACGCATTGATCTGAGAAGCGGCTTCAGAGAGCCCAGCCTTGCGGGACTTCAGGAGCGCAGGGAGCGCAAATAAGCGGACATGCTCAAAACCGCTTTGCGCCTCTTCCCTGGCTCCAGGAAGTCCTAAGCGCTTTCGGACGACAAGACCGTGGCTTGTTGCGGGTGCCTCGAACCCCGGGTCCGGAATCGAAGCAATGTGGCCCGCAAGTGCTGCAACACGCTCTGCAGCTAGAGCGCTTCGCTCCTCAGCAAGCCCTGCTGCCACAGTCAACAGCCCTTGCGCATAAATTGCGCCACGGTGCGTATTAACGCCGCCCGTTGCCTTGAGCATTGCGACCTCCGCCGCACGCCCAATAGCGCCGACTGTCATTCGAAGTGCTGAGAGAGACTCCGGATTATTTCGATCGGCTTTCTTCGCTGCACCGGCCATTGCCTTGAAACTCGAGCTAATGGCGTCCACGGACGCATGCATCATCTCGATCGTCATGTCCGTATGCGACCCGGAACTGCGCCAATTAACAAGCCCCGGTTTTGGGAAGAGATTCGCCTCATCCTTCAAGCTTGCGGTTGCAAGGAGCGCCAGTTCTTCCGCCGTTGGAAGACGCTCAAGCGACTCATCAAAGCGAACGGCACGACACATGGCTACCAGCTCCGGAACTTCGCTGGAGGGTTGTAGAGACCGCCCGACCATTCGACGAGATCGGCAATACTCTTAGCGGCAAGAAGCGAACGATTTGCCTTTGCCGGATTGATCTCAAGGTCTTCCGAGCGAAGAAGCTTCTTTTCAAATCGCAACTTCTTCACTACTGCAGGATCTGCGGCCATGCCGATGTCCGTAATCCCCGCTACGGATGCCACAAGTGCTTTTCGCTCTTCCAAGGATTCTGCACGATAGAGACACGCGATACCTTCTTCGGTCACAACGTGCGTCACATCGTCGCCGTAGATCATTACGGGCGCGAGCGGTAAACCAGCCTTCTGGGCAACTGGCACTGCATCGAGCGTTTCAACGAACGTAGGCTTCGGACCTGCCTGAAAGGTTTCCACCATTTGAACCACGAGCTTCTTGCCGCGAGCAACCGGATCGGGCTTCGGGATCATTTCAAGCCAGGCTTTCGTTGGGTGCCGACGGCCATGCGGGTCGTGCCCCATGTTGGGAGCTCCGCCGAAGCCAGCCAAGCGGCCGCGCGTAACGGTTGATGAATTGCCAAGCGGATCCATCTGGAGAGTTGAGCCCACGAACATGTCAACGGCGTATTGCCCTGCCATTTGGCAGAAAGCGCGGTTCGAACGCATGGAACCGTCCGGCCCCGTAAAGAACACGTCCGGGCGCGCAGCAATGTAGTCTTCCATCCCCAATTCACCGCCAAAGCAGTGAACACTTTTGACCCAACCCGATTCAATGGCGGGAATCAGCGTCGGATGCGGATTCAAACACCAATGACGGCATACCTTGCCTTTGATGCCGAGCTCTTCGCCGAATGTTGGAAGAAGCAATTCGACGGCAGCAGTGTTGAAGCCGATGCCGTGATTCAAAGATTCGACTTCGTGCGGTGCGTAGATCCCCTTCAAAGCCATCATGGCCATCAGGATGTGTGCGTCCTTGATCTGGCGCGGATCGCGCGTAAAGAGCGGTTCGATAAAGAACGGCCGGTCAGCCTTTACAACGTAATCCACCCAGGAACCAGGAATATCAACACGCTTTAGATCTTTCGGATCGTCAACAATCTCGTTTACCTGTGCAATCACGACACCGTCATGGAACGCGGCGGCCTCGAGAAGCGCTGGTGTATCTTCCGTGCTTGGACCCGTATAAAGGTTCCCTTCTCGGTCCGCCGCATATGCGGCAACGAGCACGACGTTCGGAATCAAATCAACGTAGAGCCGTGAGTAAAGCTCAACGTAGGTGTGAATCGCACCTATTTCGAGCTGGCCGTCTTCAAGGAGCTGCGCAATGCGCAAGCTTTGCGATCCCGCGTACGAAAAATCGAGGCGCTTTGCAATCCCTTTTTCGAAAAGATCCATGTGCTCTGGGAGGCTCACACTTGGCATGATCATATGCAAGCCGTGAATCCTTTCGGAATCAACATTCACAAGCGCACGCGAAAGAAAATCCGCCTGCTTCTGGTTGTTCCCTTCGAGCACAACACGGTCGCCCGGCATAACCAGGGTGTCGATTGCCATTCCGATTTTGTTCGTTGGGATCACCTTCCCAGATAAACCAAGCGCCTTCCTTGTTCCCTCGAGTCGGGCATGCTTTGCTCTTCGCCGGACATCCCACCGGCGAGTGCTTGAGCCTACTACCATAAGGCTTTCTCCTTAATTTCGACCTGCCGCAACTTGATGCGGTCGAAGCATTTGTCAGCACTAAGTTTGTTCACTTAAACCGATCGGATCAATCACATTTTCCGTACGTTCATTACTAAAACCGAAATGGTTTGCTAAGTACTCCTTCTCTTATGCTTCCCCTTAAGGATTGCAAGTCCCTCTTCCTTATTGAAACTGAAGCGACATGCTCATTCGTCCTCACGATCTTCTATTCCTGACCGGTAAGGCGTCTTTACGAGACAGCCTTGCCCCTTTAATTGACGGCTTTTGGCAACCTGCCTCCATGCCCGTGGTTGTAAGGCGTGATGCGCACAATGCTGATTGGATACCGATTGGTCTTCGCGGTCCGAACCGACAGGACAGACAAGCAAATTGGGCGAAAAAAGGAGATGTGCTGCGTGTACTAACACCTGAAGATCTGGCGTCCAGCTCCATCCTCGATCATTCGCCTTTACGGGATTGGCCTGCCGTACAAGCAGCCCTGAAGCTCCTGCTTCGCCCTGCTCCGGCCAAATGGGGGATCACGGGAAGCTGTGGGTTTTCGCTCGCATGGGGTTGCTCTGTCATGCGGGCGTCAAGCGATTTGGACTTGGTTGTGAATGCGTCCTTACCCTTGGACAAAGACGAAATGCGTGATTGGCTTCAAAGCTTCAGGAACCTCTTGGTGGGGATAGACGTTCAGATTTCAACGCCATCAGGCGGATTTGCACTTCGCGAATGGCTTCTGCGGGACGCCGTGCTTCTAAAAACCAGTTCCGGTCCCGTACTGACTGATAAACCCTGGGGGGACTTGTCATGAGAGTCTTCTTTGTATTTCCGGGCCAGGGTACTCAACGTCCCGGCATACTTCACGGCTTAAACACTTTTGGGCTAAGCGTCCTTGAAGAAATGAGCAATGCCATCGGCTTGGATCTCCTGACGCTCGATTCTGCTGAAGCGTTCGAACGCACAGAAAACGTACAGCTCGCACTTCTCTGTGCGGGAATTGGGAAATGCCGAGAGCTAGAAGCCGCCGGTATTCAGCCTTCACTCGTTGCAGGACTCTCGATCGGAGCTTTCGGTGCTGCAGTCGCGGCTCACGCCTTGTCGCTTACGGATGCTGCTCGTTTGGTGCTACTTCGCGGCCGCTTGATGCAGGGTGCCTATCCTTCGGGATATGGCATGATGGCAATCGGCGGATTGAACCTCAATACAGCGGAAGACATAACGAATGCCGTTGACGACATCTATGTTTCCAATATCAACTCCGAACAGCAAATTGTTCTATCCGGACCATTATCGTCTTTGAACATTGCGGCAAAGCGTGCAAAGGACCGCGGCGCCCTTTACGCAAAGCGCATTCAAGTTACTGTTCCTTCCCACTGCCCGCTTCTCATGTGTCCAGCCAAGGTATTAATGGAAGCATTCCAAAAAGTTGAGGTCAAGCGCCCGAAAGTGCCTTATCTTTCCGTCAACTCGGGCCGTGTGATTTGGGACCCTACCAAGCTTGTAGACGATCTGGCCTTTAACATGGCTAGGCGCACCTCTTGGCTTGATGCCGCACAAGCCGCTAAAGAACGAGGCATCGATGTCCTTATTGAAATGCCGCCCGGCGGCATCCTCGGCTCACTGGCAAAAACAACTTTTGCGGACGGCCTCGTCATCTCGTCATCGACAACGCCCGCAGAAGAAATCATTGAGAGAATTGGAAGACTTCAATGAGGTAGCGGCAAAGGCAACGGCGTACCGGACCGGCTGCGGCCGTACATGCGAGCTTCTGCGGCAAGCGCGAGGAAATTGGCTTCGTGCTCATGCGTCTTTTTGAAGACAATCCCAACAGTCTGCCGGATTCGATAGGGTTCTGCCAACGTAATGAGTTTGACGGTTGACTCAAAGACCGGTTGCATCCGGCCTGGCAACAAGGCAAAACCGAGGCCCGCCTGAACGAAGCTCACCATTGAGAAAATGTCGTTCACCTTCGCCACAATCTCCGGCGTCTTTCCAGTCTGCCGAAATGCATCAACAAAGCCGTCGAACGTTGCAAAGCCTTCCTGCAGCGTGACCCATTTAGCAAAATGGAGATCCTTTAGATCTGCATCTTTCTTGCGTCCCTTGTAGTCCGATGGCGCGGCCAAGAAAAGATCATCATCAAAGAGTTTGATGACAATGTTCTTTCGCTCGTCAATCTCCTCTCCGCTCGTCGCAATCACGATAGCGTCAAGCTTGTTCTCTTCAAGTTTCGCTAAAAGTGACTTGTTGCTTCCCATCACAAGCTCAAATTCAAGCTCTGGCCTACGGTACTTCATGCCGAGAATGAGGTTCGGCACGGTGCGGACCGAAAGCGAGTAAAGACTTCCGAGACGCATGCGCTTTTGTTCAAAACCGCCGACACGCCTCGTCTCTTCCACGGCCTCGTGCATTCTCGCAATTAAATCTTGAGCATATTTTGCAAACTCTCTTGCGGTGGGCAACGGCTGAAGCTGTCGTCCTTTGCGTGTAAAAAGCGGACATTGAATCGTTTCTTCAAGCGTATGAAGCGCCCTATGGACGCTCACCGCCGCAGTTCCCAGGTCTTCTGCCGTCTTCGCAATATTTTCAGTACGCAAGAAGGCCAGAAACACTTCCAGCTTTCGCAATGAAAGTCGATCGTCGAACATACTTTTTTACCCGCGCCAGAGATCGGACTTTTCGGAAAGGGTCCAATCATCATTTTCAATACTTTAAAGCCCAGAACTAAAGAGGAAATCAAGCAAAAATCCCTGAAGCTTGCGCCGAACGCCACCTCGATAGTGACCGACGCTTACGGGCTCCACAAGTCAATCAGTGCCGACCGACAGAATTGTATGGTTGCAAGAGCCGCGGCACACTGGCCAGCAGCCGCTTCGTATAAGGCGCCTTGGGGTGCGTCAGCACCGCTGCCGCAGCACCTTCTTCAACGATTCGTCCGCCCTGCATAACCGCCACGCGGTGGGCAGCGTGCTCCACCACGGCAAAGTTATGCGTGATGAGCAGATAAGCCAAACCGCGCTCGCGCTGCAGACTGCCGAGCAAATTAAGAATTTGCGCCTGTACGGAAACGTCCAAAGCGGAAGTTGGTTCATCGAGCACAATCACTTCAGGCTCAACCGAGAGTGCTCGGGCAATGGCAATGCGTTGACGCTGACCGCCCGAAAATTCATGCGGCAGACGCTCCAGACTTTCGGAATCGAGTCCAGTCTCCTTCAAAAGCGCCTGCATGCGGAGAAGTCGCTCTGCAGGCGTCAACTCCGGTCTGAGCGAAACGAGCGCCTCTTCCAAAATCTGCCCCACTGTCATGCGCGGATCAAGCGAAGAAAAGGGATCCTGAAAAACAATCTGTACCTTTCTTCTGAAAGCCGGGCTGCGAGGCCCTGCAACCGGCATTGAAATGCCGCCGCAGCGCACAGTACCCTCTGCGAGCAGTCCGTTTCCTAAAAGCCCTAAAGCAGTCAAGGCGGCCGTCGTCTTGCCGCTTCCCGATTCACCGACGAGCGCAAGCGTCTCTGCGCGATGAAGCGCGAGCGTGCAGTCCGGCAAAATAGTGCGGCCGACCGCACGGCCGACAAAAGCCGCGAGCGACTGCGTAAAGCCTTTGGGTGCCGTACGTACTGCCGCATGTTGGAGTTCCAGCACGGGCTCTCCGTCTATGGCCGCCGCTTCGGGCGCAGCGAACGTCCTGCATTCGGCGGTCGTCTTGTCGCCCGCGAAGATGCACCGCACAGTGCCCAGCCCATCGCGCCGAGACTGAGGAGCAGGCGCATGTCCAAAGCACTTTGACTTGGCCCGTGCACAGCGCGGCGCAAAAGCGCAGCCCTTGAGCGGCCCCCAAAGATTCGGCACCGAGCCTTCCACCGGCTGGAGCGGAGCACCGTCCGGCCGCGGCAGCGCACCCAGGAGCGCCTGCGCATAAGGATGCTCCGGATGGGCAAGAAATGCTTCTGTCGGCGCCATTTCGACAATTTCACCCGCATACATCAGTGCAACGCGATCAGCGATCCCTGGCAGCAGCGCAAGGTCATGAGTGATGAAAATGAGCGTCAAACCGCGTTCGCGCTTCAAGTCATTGAGAAGCTCGAGAACCTGACGCGCTACAGTGACATCCAAAGCCGTGGTCGGCTCATCCGCCACCACCACTTTGGGATCTGCCGAGAGTGCCATGGCGATCATCGCGCGCTGCTTCAGACCGCCCGACAACTCATGCGGATAAGCGTCATAGGCTTCTTCCGGGCGAGGAATGCCGACTCGGCGCAGCCACTCGACGGCACGCGCTCTTGCCTCCGTGCGTCCGCACGTCGAATGCGTGCGGATCATTTCCGCCACCTGATCGCCCACCGTCATCACGGGGTTAAAGCTCGTTGCCGGTTCCTGAAAAATCACGGCAATGCCTGCCCCGCGAACGCGCTCCATTTCTTTCTCGGTGAGTGACAAGAGCTCTCGTCCCTCGAGCGTCACCGTCCCCGAAGGCACTTGAGCATCCTCGGGCAGCAGCCGCATCAGCGCCATCGCAGTAAGGCTTTTGCCGCAGCCCGATTCCCCCACAAGCGCCAGCGCTTCACCGCGGCGTACGGTGAAACTCACGCCGCGCACAGGGTGAAGCACGCCGCCCGAGAGCGGCAGATCTATCGTCAGGCGGTCGACCGATAACAGCGACGGTTCACTTTGGATATTCATCAGCACCCCTCCATCAAGCGCGGCCACGGCCCGCGGCACGAGGATCAAAGGCATCTCGAACGGCAGAAGCAAAAATATTGGCCGAGAGCACCAGCGTCACAAGGAAGAGAAAGCTGGCGAGAAGATTCCACCAAATCATGGGAGAGCGCGACAGTTCGCTGCGGGCTGAATTAATCATGGTGCCGAAGGAATGCATGGTGGGATCCACCCCGACGCCGACATAAGAAAGCACGGCCTCATAGAGCACAATGCCCGAAAAGTCGAGCACCGTAACGATCAGAACGATGTGCATCACATTGGGCAGAATATGGCGCCGCATCACCGCAAAAGGCTTCACGCCCAAGGCTTTAGCCGCTGACACGAAGTCGAGCGTGGAGAGTTTCATCGTTTCAGCCCGCAAAAGCCGCGCGAGCGTAGCCCAGCCAGTCATGCCGATGATGACCGCGAGCAGCATCAGCCGCAGATCCGCGCGTTCGAGACTGGTTTGATAGAGCTCTGGGTGCTTATCGAGGAACACCTGCACCATCAGTACGGATGCCGCGATGAGGAGCACGCTTGGAATAGAGGAGATCGTCGTATAAACATACTGAATGACATCGTCCACCCACCCGCGGAAATAGCCTGCGGCAATTCCGAGCGTCAGCGCAAACGGCAGCGTCGCGAGCGTTGCGAGCGAACCGATCACCACCGCCGTTCGAACACTTTTGACCGCTTCATAAAGCACGTCGTTGCCAACCGCATCCGTACCGAAAACGTGCCAGTTGGGCCAAATCAGGATAAGCCAGACCATCAGCAGCCAAGCGACTGTAAAAACAAGCATGGCCGGTCTCCATGGGAAACGCCCGTCTCGGTTCCGCATCACCATCAAGGTCTGCGTGAAGGTCGCGTTTCGCCGGCGGGCTATCGCCAAAGCCGTGAAAATCCACGCGAGAAAGGCTGTAACACCGCCCGCGATTGCGGCAATCAGCGTTCCCTTTACCAATTCAAATGTCCTTGTACGGTGCCCAAAGAGTTTCCCCGCATTTTTGAGCGGCTGGAAATCACGTACGGCATGTCCGTCTTTAAAAACCGTCGTCTTGTCGAATTCGCGAAGCGCAAAAGGCATGGAATAGCTGCGCTCATCCCCTGCCGCTTTAAGGCGCTCCAGTATCACAACATCCAAAAGGGACTTCACCTCCGGAGAGTACGCCTGCACGGCACTTGCGGCGTCTGAGGCATCCGCCGGCGGCAGTGCGTCGCGCCAATGAATGGAGTCCATGAGCGCCGTCAGCAGAAAAATCGCCAGTACGGCAGCCGAGGCTGCTGCAGAAGGCCTCGCAAAAACCATGCGCCAGCGGCGTGCCAATTCCGGCGATCGGCGAACATGACGGACGGCCAATATGAGGAGGACGAAAAGCCCCCACGCAACAAAGTCAGTCGGAAGGAAAACAGGAAGCATGACGAATTGAGCGGTGTTCTGACGAGTCCTGAGAGAGCCTTGAGCGCATCAAGCGAGTCGGATGCGCGGATCCACCCAGGCATAAACGATATCGGTAGCAATCAAGCCGATGATGTAGGCGAAGGTGCCGAGAAAAACCATCGTGCGTACGACGGAAAAGTCCTGTGCCCCCAAAGCGTCGATCGTATAGCTCCCCAGACCGGGAATGCCGAAGAAGCTTTCCATAATGAGGCTTCCCATAAAAAGCATTGGAATCACCGCTACCGACGAGGTGATGATGGGAAGCGCAGCATTTCGGAGCACATGACGCCGCAGTACTGCGCCTTCAGATAACCCCTTGGCGCGTGCCGTACGAACATAGTCGCGGCCGATTTCCTCGAGAAACATCGCTCGATAAAGGAGCGTATCGCTGCCCAAACGCGAAAAGAGCGCAATCAGCACCGGCAGCACCAAGAATGCCGTGCATCCCCAGCCGTCCGCCCATCCTGAAATGGGGAAAAGCCGCATCAGCTTTGAAAAGAGCCACTGGCCCACAATGATGTAAAAGAGCGAGGAAATGGACATCAGAAAGACAGAGAGCCCAATGGCTGCCGCCTCCACCCTCGTTCGGCGAAAAAGCACCACCAAAAGCGACCAGGCCACCATCACGATGAGGCCGAGCAGAAAAGTCGGTACGGCAAGCGCCAGAGAGGGCCACATGCGGGTTGAAATTTCGTAGCCGATATCGCGGCCCGAGTCGCTGCGGCCGAAATCAAAGAAAAGGAGCGGCACGCTTCGCTCAAAGAAAACCGTGTCCGTTATTTTTTGCACACCCTCGGCCGCTGTGTTGATGAAGAGCGGTTTGTCGAGACCGCGCGCCGCTTTCCAAGCCTCAATGGCATCAGCCGTCACGCGGCGGCCGCCCAAATTGAGCCGCGCCATGTCGTCGGGCGTATTGACGGCAAAAAAGAGCACGAACGTGATGAGATTGACGCCAAGCAGAATCAAAATGCCGTAGACCACGCGGCGAAGCAAATAGTTGATCATCAGCGGCTCCTTCCATTCGACTTCAGCGGCCGCAGGCGCCTGGCTTGTCGGCGAGCGAGCACTGCAAGAGCTCCCCAAACGAGGAGTCCGATCCCAAGCGCAAGAACGGCAAGCGGCCAAAGCACAGGACGATTCCATTCCCGAATTTTCGCCAGCCGAAGATCTGCATCAACGTCGTAGTACTGCAGCGCGTTCTGTACCAATCCGGAAGGCTTGGCATTTTCAACCCAGGACTGATAAGCCGCTGCGGCCGGCGGGAAATAGCCAAAGAGAATGGGGGCATCCTGCTGCAGAATCTCAACCATTCGGTCGATGAGCGCAGCCTTCTGCGGCCCGTCTTCTAAGAGCCGCATTTCACGGAAAGCCTGGTCAAATGCCGGATTCTCATAGTTGGCCGCATTCTCTCCCTCATGCGCCACCTTGCCATTGGGACCGTAAAAGAGAAAAAGGAAATTTTCCGCATCCGGATAATCGGCGTTCCATCCCCAGAAGAAGATTTGCGCGGCCCCCTTGCTCATTTTTTCTTGGAAGCGGTTGTAATCGGTGGCACGGATCTCAAGCTGAATACCGAGTTTTTTAAACTGCCGCTGGTACCACTCCAGATAGGCGCTCGACCCCTGCGCGGCATTCTGATAGTCAAAAAAGAGCACTAAAGGCTCACCCGTCTGAGCATTGCGCCCGTCAGGCCACCCGGCTTTGGCAAGCAGCTCTTTGGCCCGTTCAATCGGCTTTCTGATCACCTGCTGATTGTGCTTTTCATACACCACAGGATTAAAAGCTTCCGGACCGTCAGCCCGCCAGCCAAAGAGACCGGGCGGAATCGGTCCATGTGCCGGCATGCCTTGGTTTTTCTGGAAGATGGCAATATTTTCCTCCCAATCGACCGCGATTGAAATCGCCTGGCGCAGCGCGCGATGCCGCTCAGCTTCTTCCGGGGTTGATCCGCCGCCCACAACGGGATCGAGCCAATTAAATCCTAGATACCAAAGTCCAGCCATCACGGTTTTAGGAAACTTCAGTCCGCGACCGCCGTAAAGCGCCGCCTTGTCCGGATCGTCATCCATTGCGACCAAATAGCCGAGCCCCGTATCGACACGATCGATAAACGGACTGTCGTAATACCCCGCCAAAAATTTCGACTGCAGCGGCATGGCTTCTTTTTCCACTTCAAAAACCACGCGGTCAACGAGCGGCAGAGGTTTGCCGCAGTCCTTTAGGAGGCCTTTTTTCTCATCGTCGGGTTCCCCCGTGCAGGGATAAAAACCGTGCTTATAAAGCGGATTCCGTTCGAGCACATGCAGGCGATTTTCGCGGAAGGTCTGCATACGAAAGGCTCCGGTGCCGACAGGCCAGGTATCGAGCGATACGTTGTTGGCTCGCAATCCCGCCTGTGCATAAAAGCGCTCTGCTTCCTGCGGCATCGGCGCGAAAAAGGTCATTGCGAGCCAATAGGCAAATTGGGGGTCTTTACCGTGAATGCGGATTTCCAATGTATGGTCGTCAATGACCTGTACCCCCTCAAGGGGTTCTGCCATCAGATCAAAAAATGTCTCTTCAGAGGCGCCGGCCTCACGCATGGCCCGCCACTTGGCGTCAAGCCGCTTTTTAAAATCGGGAAAACCCACAATGCGTGAACTCATCGTGCCGTAAATCGGGCTCACCACCTGAGGACTTGCAATACGGCGAATGCCGTTGGCGTAGTCTGCAGCCGTGAGCTCTCGTGTGCCCGCTTCAGGCAGATCAAAAGGACTGCGCACGCGGGCTGCCAAGTCCGCATCCAGATGGTGGTAGCGAAAAGCGCCCTTTTCATCTTTGGCAAAGGCCGGATGCGGCGCATAAAAAATGCCTCGGCGGATCTTAAGCACATAGCGGGACTCCGCCACCGCTTCCGGATCGGCATCCGCCGGCAGCTCCTTTCCGCTTTTGTCGAAGTACTTTGGCTCGGCCACCTTTTCAACCGTGCGGGGCTCGAGCTCATAGGGCCGCTTCAGATAGGCGTACTGGTAAGGCGGCTCATAGATGGAATAGGTATAGGCCGTTTCATCACTCGAATATGACCGCTGCGGATCAAGCGTCCGCGGACTTCTGCCGCCAAAAGCTGTAAAAAGCGTCTTTTCGCCGTACTCAGCAAGCGGCCGCGGATTGTTGGTAACATCCGGAAGCGTAAAAAGCAACGCCGCAAACACGAGCACTGCGGCAGCAGCCGCCCAAACGGCACGTCGACTGAAAAGACTGTGCGCAGGATCGGTCTTAGCCGTCAACGCGGACGCATAATCGCTTATCGATCTCCGGCCTTGGGTCAATTTGTGTTCTCCTATCCATCTGAAACAGACTTTCGCAGACCTGCTTCAGTACAGCAATCTTTTGCGATTTTTTGCCGTCGACGCTCCTACAGGTCAACAGCTGCTGAAGAGCACCTATACTACGGGATCACTCGAACGACGGCGGGATAAATGCACTGTGGAACACGATTTGAAGCGCTTCCGCTGATGCTGCTCGTATGGTCTTCGAATCCAAATTTTCCGCTCCAGCAGTCCGAATGCCCGCAAATGCCTTCTGCCAGACTGGAGCCTTCGAAACGCATTTCTCCTCATGCCAGAATTCACAGCCGAATTCCCTGTTGAGGTTTACTGGGAAGACACCGATGCCGGCGGCATCGTCTATCACAGCAACTACCTCAAATTCATGGAGCGCGCCCGCTCGAACCTCCTCAAGGAGCTCAAAGTCGCGCAGGCGAATTCGCTCACCGATCCCGACGGCGTCCTTTTTGTTGCCGTAAGCGTGGCCATCCGCTACCGTCGAGCCGCCAAGCTCGAAGACCACCTGACCGTGCGCACGCGCATCAAGACACTGCGGCGCGCCTCGATCGTCTTTGAGCAAAATGTTTATCGAGGCAGCGAACTCATTACTGAAGGCGAAGTGCGCGTCGGCGCTGTGAGCCGCCGCACGATGGCGCCGGCTGCAATGCCGGAGTCGCTCTACGAAAAAATCCGCGCGCTGCTCGACCTTGCCGAATAAATTCCAGTTCATTCAATCCGACAAAGCTTTCCATTATGAACACCACTGCCGATCTTTCGATCCTCACGCTCATCGCCAACGCGAGTCTGGTCGTGAAGGCCGTTCTCGCTATTCTGATCGTGCTTTCGCTTGCCAGCTGGACGGTCATCTTCCAGAAATTCTTCGTCGTGCGCCGCGCCATGCGTCAAACTGACGATTTCGAGTCGCGTTTTTGGAGCGGCACGGAACTCACGAAACTGCTCGACACGGCCAACCGCTCCCGCGACACTTCCGGCATGGAAGAGCGCATCTTTGCCGCCGGCATGAACGAATTCATGAAACAGCGTCAAACGGCCGGAGCTGCCGATACGGTCAACAGCGTCTCCCGCGCTATGCGGGCAGTCTTTACCCGTGAGATGGACCGGCTTGAAAACGGTCTGCCGATGCTTGCCTCCATCGGTTCCACTTCACCCTACATCGGTCTTTTCGGCACGGTTTGGGGCATCATGAACGCTTTCACGGGGCTCTCGAGCCTTGAAAACGCAAGTCTCGCCGTTGTTGCGCCGGGCATTGCCGAGGCGCTGGTAGCCACTGCCATCGGCCTCTTTGCCGCCATTCCTGCAGTCGCCGCTTACAACTACTACAACAACCGCGTTGGCCGTCTCTCCAACCGCGTTGACGGCTTCAGCGAAGAATTCCTCAACATTCTCGAGCGCCAATCGCGCTGATTCCGGAGGAACTCTCAATGGCTCTCAGCAGCAAAAGCCGCCGCCGCGGCCTGATGGCCGAGATCAACGTCGTTCCCTACATCGACGTGATGCTCGTGCTCGTCGTCATCCTGATGGTTGCCGCCCCCTTTGTGAATCCGAGCGTCGTCAACCTGCCATCCGTCAACAAAGCGTCGAAAGCACCTGAAAAAGTGGTCGAAGTCGTCGTTTATCCCGACGGCCGTCTGTCGCTTCGCGCAGGCAAGGAAATGCAGCCGACTGACATGCCTGGACTGGTTGCCGCCGTTCGTTCTGCGCAGGCCGGGGATGTAAAAGTTCCAGTGGTGATTGCCGCCGATAAAGATGTGCGGTACGAAGATGTCGTGAACGTCATGAAACTTTTGCAGAGCGCAGAAGTTGAGCGCGTCGGACTTTCGCTCAAGGTTGAGCGCCCTACGGCCGCCCGCTGATGCCCATTGAAGGATCTTTTCTATGAGCATCAAGCCACCCATCAGCGGTTTTAATCGAGAGCATCAGGCGGATCGCCGGGACATGTTTCCCGCCGCACTCCTTTCGGTTGCCGTGCACGGCGCGCTCTTTGTGGGTCTCTTTACTGCGTTCCAATGGAATACGTCCGAGGAGGCCGTTTATGCGGAACTTTGGGCGCCGGAAGAAATTTCCGGCGGCAACGATCCGTCCGGCGTCGCTGAAAAGCTTCCGGAAGTTAAGAGCAAAGACACCGAAGAGCAGCAGGAGCAGAAAGCGGCTGCTCCAGAACCCAACCCGCCCGCAGAGCCTCCGCCCGCGGCCCAGCCCGAACCCGCCCAGCCCACTCCTGAAGACATCGCTCGCGAGAAAGCCCAAGAAGCTCAGCGCATTGAAGAGGAGCAGATCGCCCGTGCAGCTCAGGAGGAACTTGAAGCTCGCCGCCAAGAAGCCGAACGTATTGCGCAGGAGCGCGCCCGCGCCGAAGAGATTGAGCGCATGCGTCAAGAAGCTATCGAGGCCGAGCAGCGCCGTCTAGCCGAAGAGGCTCGCCGGGAAGAAGAAGAGCGCATCGCTCAGGAACGTCTTGCCGAGCAGGCAAAACGAGCGGAAGAGGAACGTCAGGCCGAAGAAGCCCGTCGTCAGGAAGCCGCGCGTCTGGCCGAAGAAGCACGTAAAGCTGAGGAAGCCAAAAAGGCCGAAGAAGAGCGCCTTGCCGCTGAAGCCGAAGCGAAGCGAATCGCTGAAGAGTTAAAGCGCGAAGAAGCCGAACGCCAAGCACAGGAAGCCGCTCAAAAGGCTGCGGCGGAACGTCAGGCTCGAGAAGCCGAACAAGCCAAACGCCGCATTGCTCAGCAAGCGCGTGAACGCGAACTCGCTCGTCTTGCAGCCAAGATTGACCCGAATGCGCAGCGCTCGGGCACCACTCGAGGTGATCAGCGCAACTTCCGCCGAAGCCTCACCGGCTCCGCACTGGCCACCTGGTCCAACAGAGTGCGTGCCTGCATCCGCCCGAACATCTTGTTCGACGTTCCGGTCAATACGCCTCGCGGACGTTATGTCGCGGAATATCAAGTGCGCCTGCAATCCGACGGCAAACAAATCGGCTCGCCCGAACTCAAAAAGAGCTCTGGGCTCTCCGCTTACGATACCAATGTCCTGCGTGCCATTCGCTTGTGTAATCCGTTCCCACAGCCCACTGGCGGCGAAGCTATTCCAAGCGTGCTGACCATTACGTTCGATCCGGTGGACGATACTGCCGGCAAGTGACGGCGGCCCGTTTGCTGCGCCTAAAATAAATCGGCCTGCAGAATCCAAATCTGCAGGCCGATTTATTGGCTGCTGGCTCAGTATGCGCCGATCTCATCGGCGCATCATCCCTGCGTTTTAGTCGCGCTTGATACGGCCGACAATGTAGGCTGCCGCATCGGCAACCGGGACCATCGTCTTTTCGGCCAAATTCGTACGCTCAGCGTATTCGATTTCGCCGTTCTTCAGACCGCGGTCACCGATCACCACGCGGTGCGGCACGCCGATGAGCTCCCATTCCGCAAACATTACGCCCGGACGCATGTCACGGTCATCGAGAATCACGTCAACACCGCGCGCCTTCAGGTCTTCGTAAAGCGCATCAGCCGCCTTGCGGACATCTTCACTCTTGGCGTAGTTCATCGGACAGATGACCACTTCAAACGGCGCGATGGCGTCGGGCCACTGGATGCCTTTGTCGTCATGGCGCTGCTCGATCGCCGCCCCCGCCACGCGGGTAACGCCGATGCCGTAGCAGCCCATCTGCATGGGCTTCGGCTGGCCGTTTTCATCGAGGAAAGTGGCGTGCATCGGTTCGCTGTAGCGCGTGCCGAGGAAGAACACATGACCGACTTCAATGCCGCGCTGCAGACGCAGAACGCCCTTGCCGTCGGGAGACTTGTCGCCTTCGACCACATTGCGCAGATCCATGACGACAGGCTCGGGCAGATCTCGCCCAAAGTTGACGCCCGAATAGTGGAACCCTTCTTCGTTCGCACCGCAGCAGAAATCAGACATGTCGGCAGCCGTCTTATCGGCATAAACAGCGATATCGCTCTTCACGCCGACCGGCCCAAGGTAACCCGGCTTGGAGCCAAATGCGGCAAGAATTTCCGCATCAGTGGCAAACCGGAAGCCGTCCTTAAGCTCCGGAATATGGCCAGCCTTCACTTCGTTGAGTTCGTGGTCAGCACGAAGCAGCACAAGCACAATCTTCGCCGGAATCGATTCGCCCTTTTCATTGGTACGGTCCGCAGCAAGCACGACGCTCTTGACGCAGCTGAGGAACGGCAGGCCCAGATATTCCGCCACGAGCTCGCATTTTTCCTTGCCCGGCGTAGCGCGCTTTTCCAAAGCGGCAGTCGGCGCTTTGCGGCCGTCAAGGACGGATGATGCGTCGGCAAGTTCAATGTTGGCGGCGTAGTCCGAATCCGGGCAGTAGGCAATGACGTCCTCACCGGCATTGGCGATCACCTGGAATTCATGCGAACGCGAGCCGCCGATGGAGCCCGTATCGGCGCGAACAGCACGGAAACCGAGACCAATACGGGTAAAGATGCGCTGATAGGCCGCATACATCTTGTCGTAAGAAAGGCCAGCACCGGCTTCATCACGGTCAAACGAATAGGCGTCCTTCATCGTGAATTCACGACCGCGCATCACCCCGAAACGCGGACGGCGCTCGTCGCGGAATTTCGTCTGAATGTGGAAGAAATTCACCGGCAGCTGACGCCAGCTCTTGATTTCCTGACGGGCGACATCGGTGATGACCTCTTCGGACGTCGGCTGCAGCACGAAGTCGCGCATATGACGATCTTTGATGCGCAGGAGTTCGGGACCGTACTTCTCCCAGCGTCCGGTTTCCTGCCAGAGTTCTGCAGGCTGCACCATCGGCATCAGCAATTCAATCGATCCGGCACGAACCATTTCGTCGCGGATAATGTTTTCAATTTTGCGGATGACGCGAAGGCCAAGCGGCATGTAGGTATATACGCCGGCGGCAAGCTTCTTGATCATGCCGGAGCGAATCATGTACTGCTGGCTGATGACGTCGGCATCGGCCGGCGCTTCTTTGAGAGTCGAAATGAAAAAGGAACGGGCTCGCATATCAAATGGAGGCACCCGCCGCGGCGTCTTCCGCCAGGGTGCTTAAAAAAAAGGAATGCCGCTCCGGAATTTCAAAACGCGGGGAGCGGCTGAGGATCAACGCGTTATTGTACTTTTTCGCACCTTCAGAGGACGACCAAGTTGTCGCGATGGATCATTTCGGGCGCATCCATGCTGCCCAAAATCTGCATAACCTCATCGGTATGGGCACGGCAGATGCGGCGGGCTTCAGTGCTTGAGTACCCCACCAGACCGCGAGCAATCTCGCAGCCGGCTTCGTCAACGCACACCACCATTTCTCCGCGCTTGAATTCGCCCTCCACGGCTTTCACGCCGACCGGAAGGAGTGACGTGTGATCTCGCTTAAGCGCTCTGACAGCACCCGAATCCAGAACGAGTCTGCCAGCCGCCCGCAGATGGTCGGCAATCCACTGCTTCTTGGCATGGAGCACTGAAGAAGCGGGGCTCAGGTGCGTGCCGATCGCTTCGCCCTGGGCGAGCCGTACGAGCACGTTTTCTTCTCGGCCGGAAGCAATGATGGTGCCGGCGCCCGAACGTGCTGCGCGTTTGGCGGCCAGAATCTTCGTGATCATGCCGCCCTTGGAGAGCGTGCTTGCTGCGCCCCCAGCCATCTTTTCCAAAGCCGGATCACCGGCTTGAGCAAATTGGACGAACTCCGCATCCGGATTGGATCGGGGATCCGCCGTGAAAAGACCTCGCTGATCCGTCAGAATCACGAGCACATCAGCTTCCACAAGGTTCGTCACCAAAGCGCCCAGCGTATCGTTGTCGCCCACTTTGATTTCTTCGGTCACCACGGTGTCATTCTCATTGATAACGGGAACGATGCCGAGTCCCAGCAGTTCAATGAGCGTCATGCGGGCATTCAAATACTGCTCTCGGTCCGCCAGATTGGCGTGGGTAAGGAGCACCTGAGCGGTCTTGATGCCGTGACAGCCGAAATGTTCTTCATAGGCCTGCGCAAGCCCCATCTGTCCCACCGCGGCGGCAGCCTGAAGCTCACAGACGCGAGTCGGTCGAGTTTCCCAGCCGATACGAAGCACGCCCTCGGCAATAGCGCCAGAGCTCACCAGGAGCACTTCGCGGCCCATCGCGCGGAGCGCGGCAATTTGACCGGCCCAGCGCTCGATCGCACGAACATCAAGACCGCGTCCGTCATTGGTAACCAATGCGCTCCCAACCTTGACAACAATGCGACGCGCCTCTTTAAGAAGCGATTCCTGACCGACCATGGCGTCTTCTCCTATGGAAATTGCACGACAGGAAAGCCGCTCACACGGGATTCGAAGCGGCTTTCGGGCTTAAAACTGATGTTTCAAATCAATGCGCTGCCGGATCGTACGGTTCGGCGTTCTCCCGCTCTTCATCAAAACGCTCATCGTCGAGAAACGCGCGTTCGGCGCGGCGATCTTCGTCGATCTTCTGAGCAAGCGCATTGAGGAGTGTGGTCAAACCTTCACGTGTTGCAGCTGACACCGCAAACACCGGTTCGCCTTCACGGGCGAAGGCCGAGCGGAACTTCTCAACCAATGCGTCGCGCTCTTCCTCGGGCACGAGATCCATCTTGTTGAGCACTACCCAGCGAGGCTTGGCGGCAAGTTCCGGATCGTACTTTTCGAGTTCAGCCACGAGTGCATGCGCCTGTTCGAAGGGATCGACCGTATCGTCCAAAGGCGCGGCATCGATGACGTGCAGCAGCACTTTCGTGCGGGAAAGGTGGCGCAGGAACAAATGTCCGAGACCGGCACCCTCCGCAGCGCCTTCGATCAGCCCGGGAACGTCGGCCAATACAAAGCTCTGCTCGGGCCCCACACGAACGACGCCCAGATGGGGGTGCAGCGTGGTAAAGGGATAGTCGGCGATCTTAGGCCGAGCATTGGAGACCGCTGTAATGAGCGTGGACTTGCCGGCATTAGGCATACCGAGGAGGCCTACATCCGCGAGCACCTTCAGCTCCAGTTCGAGCGAACGGTACTGACCCGGTTCTCCCGGCGTAAATTGACGCGGCGCACGATTCACCGAACTCTTGAAGTGAAGATTGCCGAGTCCACCTTTGCCGCCTGCGGCGAGGAGCTGACGTGCGCCATGCACGTTAAGGTCGGCCACAATCTCACCCGTATCGGTATCGCGGATGATGGTACCCACCGGCATGCGCAGGACAACGTCCTTGCCGCCCGCACCGTAGCAGTCCGCCCCTCGGCCGTTTTCACCGTTAGGCGCAAAAAACTTACGAGTGTACTGATAATCCACCAGCGTATTGATGTTGCGGTCGGCTTCAGCCCAGACCGAGCCGCCGCGGCCGCCGTCGCCGCCGTCAGGACCGCCCTTCGGAATGAACTTCTCGCGGCGGAAGCTAGCGGCACCATTGCCGCCTTTGCCGCCCTGAACTTCGATATTGGCTTCGTCGACGAATTTCACGTTGAACCTCGAAAAAAGTCGGGGTAAAAAATCAAACAAACAGAATAACAAAAGCCCAGCCGGGAGATCCGCGCTGGGCTTTGTTTTAACCGGACCGGAAGCTTCCCTTGGCGGGAAGCCTCTGGTGCTGCCGGCCTCGCTGATCTCTAATTTAGGATCAGAGAGCGGTCGGTTCGACGTGAACGTAGTGGCGGCCGAAGGCGCCCTTCACTTCGAACTTGACGGTGCCGTCAACGAGGGCGTAGAGCGTGTAGTCCTTGCCCGTGCCGACGTTGTTGCCGGCGTGGAACTGCGTGCCGCGCTGACGAACGATGATGCTGCCAGCGTTGATGGCTGCATTGCCGAAAACCTTCACGCCAAGACGCTTCGCCTTGGAGTCACGACCGTTGCGGGTGGAGCCGCCGCCTTTCTTGTGTGCCATTTTCTATGCTCTGCTGAAAAACTGGGTTGAAGGATAAATCAAGCGTTGATCGCGTCGATACGCACTTCGGCGAAGTGCTGGCGATGGCCGCCGGACTTCATGGAGTGCTTACGACGACGGAACTTGAAGATGCGGACCTTGTCGTGGCGGCCGAGCGCAACGATGGTGCCCGTCACGGTAGCGCCCTCAACGAGGGGAGCGCCGACCTTGAGGCCTTCTTCGCCGGAGACAGCGAGAACTTCGCTGAAAGTAACCTGAGAGCCGGCGTCCTGGCCGAGGAGCTCGACCTTGAGCGTGTCGCCGACGTTGACGCGGTACTGCTTACCGCCCGTCTTGATGATCGCGTACATGTAATAAAACCTCGCCGTCCCGCTTCAGTCTGCTTGCAGCAAACCTGCGCGAAACCTTTTTGTACTCGACGAACCTCGAACGCCCGGAGAATTCCGAATGCCGCCCGATAAGTGCGTCCATTGCGTGGAAAGGTGCGCATTATTTCATTGCGGAAACTTCTTCGTCAAGCGAAAAGCTTGGATTTCTTGCGAAACTCAGGCAAACACACTCAGCATTGCGCACTTGCCGCGCGGTCTGCTGCCGCAGGCTCGATATACTTTGCTCACAATTCTTTTTGCCCGCGGATGTCATGCATCCCGCAGTTCGCATTTTTCTTCCTGAGGCTATATGACCCAGACCGCATCCTCAACCGACCCCAAGGTGCTTGTCCAGCGCCTGCTCGCCCCTATTGCGGACGACATGAAGGCGGTTGACGACTATATCCGCGCTGAGCTTGCAAGCGACGTGAGCCGCATGCATGAAATCAGCGAATACATCACCAGCGCCGGCGGAAAGCGCATGCGTCCTGCGCTCCTTATTCTCATCAGCCGAGCGCTGGGGTATAAGGGCGACCTCTGCTGCTATCTTGGCGCAACCATTGAGCTCCTGCATACCGCCACACTGATGCATGACGATGTGGTTGATGAAAGCAATCTTCGCCGAGGCCGCCCTACTGCCAATGCCCGATGGGGCAACGGCGCAGCCGTTCTTGTCGGCGACTTCCTCTATACCCGCTCCTTCCAAATGATGGTGCGGGCGGGCAATCTTCGCGTCATGCAGGCGCTCGCCGATGCCGCCAACCGCCTCTCCGAGGGTGAGGTTGTGCAGATGGTCAATGCTCATGATCCGTCGGTTGACGAAACACGATACTTCCGAGTGATTGAACGCAAGACGGCCTGTCTCTTTGAGGCCGGCGCCCGAATGGCTGCTGCCATTGCCGAGTGCAGCAAAGAGCAGGAAGAAGCCGTTGCGCAATATGCTCTGGCGCTCGGCAACGCTTTCCAGATTGCCGATGACATCCTCGACTACACGGGCGTTGCCGCCGATATTGGCAAGAACCTCGGCGCAGATCTTCGCGAAGGGAAAATGACGCTCCCGCTCATCTATACGCGTGAACTCACAACGCCCGAAGGCCGAGCTCTCATCGACGAGGCCGTTCGGAAAGGCGATGGCCCCTTTGACAAAATTACAAAGCTTGTAGTAGACTGCGGGGCTCTTGACCGATGCAGTCTTCGAGCGGAAGCCGAGTTAGAGAGAGGCCGTCAGGCTCTTGCAAAACTTCCCCCTTCCATTTTCAACGAAAGTCTGCTAGAATTACTGTCCTTCACTGTTAGACGTGATCGATAACGTCAAATCGGTAAAGACCTCGGGGTGTAGCTCAGCCTGGTAGAGTACTACGTTCGGGACGTAGGAGTCGGAGGTTCGAATCCTCTCACCCCGACCAGGATTTTGAAAGGCGCTGTTCCATCAAGGACGGCGCCTTTTTCTTTATCCTTTCGGCCAACAGGCAATCAAACCTTAGAGATGCAAATGTGCTGGATTTTGGGCTTAACGGGCGGAGCTGGCTCCGGAAAGAGCACCGCTGCAGACATCTTTCGTGAACTAGGGCTCCCCATCATTGATGCGGACCGCATTTCGCGTGCTGTAACTGCCGCCGGGGGCGCTGCTGGGCCCGCCATACGCCAAGCCTTCGGCCCAGAGATGATTGAAATCTCCGGCGCCATGAACAGGGCCCGCATGCGTGAACTCGTCTTTCGAGACCCTGAAGCCCGCAAAAAACTCGAGGCCATTGTCCATAGCGCCATGAAGCAGGTGCTCGATGATGAGTTTGCTTGCGCCAAACGCTCCGGCGCCCCATTCGCGGTTTATGACTGCCCGCTTTTAATCGAAAGTCCTCAAGCACGAGCCCGCGTTGACCGCATCTTGGTCATTGATGTGCCTGAATACCTGCAAGTTGAGCGTCTTGGAACCCGCTCCGGACTAGCGCCGGATGCAGCGCTTCGCCTCATTCGTGCGCAGACTTCCCGCCGCAATCGTCTGCAAGCGGCGGACGATGTGCTTGTCAATGCCGGAACACGCGAGGATTTCGCCCGCCGTGTCCGTCATTACGCCTTGCGTCTCTTGGAAGCCGCTGAGAAACACCATCTCTGAAACCTCTTGTCGCTTTTACCTCTTTTCGTAAAGAACTGCGTCGGATAAGATCAGAAGGTGTGCGCAGTCTTTCGAGGCTGCGTCTTTTCAGGAACGTCTAATTCGCCAACTCGAGCATGCCTGACACTGGACTGATTCTCTATGAGTTCCCCTGCAGCGAGAAGATTCGCTTTTACCTGCGGCTGGAAGCGCTCAAGCAGCGTCTGGACTGGTTCCTGGCGCTCGATGGCAAAGCTGCTCACCAAGCGGCAATCAACGCACTTTTCGATCTTTCGGACGTTGCCGCCCGATCGGACCTGAAAAACGAACTCCTTAAAGCGCTCTTGCAGCAGCGCCGCGATATTGAAGCGCTTCCCGCCAATGCAACGGTAGATGGTCAGCCGGCTAAAACGGTACTGGCCCTTGTATCTGAAGCCGCTAATTCCGTCTCGGCAGCGGTGGGCCGCACCAGCCAAATCCTGCGTGACAACGAGTGGCTGCAGCTCATTCGAAACCGCCAGCGCCTGCCCGGCGGCACCTGTGAATTTGACCTTCCTCAGCTTCACTATTGGCTCTCTCAGCCGGCTGAAATTCGTCGCCAAGAACTCCTGTCACTCGCGCAGACCCTTTTGCCGATTACCAACGCGGCTCAGCTCATTCTCGGCCATCTGCGGGCGCAGACCATCATTTCTGATGCCGTGGCCGAGCACGGGACAATGCAGATTCCCACGTCAGGCAGTCCCTATCAACTCGCACGCATCTGGATGCCTCAGGAAAGTCAATGCATTCCTGACATGAGTGCAAACCGTCATACGCTCTGGCTGCGTTTTTCAACGCCTGACGCCAAACACCGCCTCCATGCGGTGCATGAAACGCTATCCTTCCGTCTTGGGCTCTGTATTTAAGAGCAGCTTCACACCGCCCCCATCTCTATATTCGGCCGGCCGGCACTTTGCCGTCGCCGGCATTAACGCATCATGAAAGTTCCCTGTCCGGTCTGCCACACGCTTACTGAATATTCCTCAGCCAATCCCTGGCGGCCGTTTTGCAGCGAGCGCTGCAAAATGATTGACCTCGGCGAATGGGCTAATGACGGCTACCGAATTGAGGGGGAACCGGGTTCTGCTGATCGCATGAGCCCAGAAGAACTCGACGACGCCGCCGATCGTGCGCGCGAACTCGAGGAGCGTCAGCGCTCCGCCAAAACCAACGGCGCCCGCAGGCGCCGTTGAGATACGCAATATGCTGGATCCGCATGCAAAGCGGTTCGAGCTTCACCGTTTTTTAAATCAACGGTTTCACGCCGTGAGCCCCCTTGGCCTGCCACGTCTCAAGATCGGCCGCGGCAGCGCCGTCGACATACATCGGCAGACGCGGTTCTCCGTTAAGCAGAAGACTCTCAAACTTCTCGGGCGGCACGATCACGAAGTCGTAGTCCATGGCGACACACTTAAGCACCTCATCCATGGTTTCCGCGCGGGCACCTACCCAACGATAGCGGCGGTCACGAACGACTGTTGCGGCCAATGCCTCACGCGTCAGTGTTAAGAGATCATCAGACTCCTCAAACACTTCCGGCAGTTCGACACGATTCACAATAACCTGATCCACCGGGAGCATCAAACCCGGCGTGCGTTCGTCAGCCGCATAAAACCCGCACTGCTGACCTTCCTTAGGCACCGGCGTGCCGGCAAAGTCATGCGAGCGGCGAAAGTGCAGACGCACATGCGCATGAGGATAGCGGTGCTCCTTCACAAACCACGGCGTCGAGTAAGAAACCGCCAGACCGAGTTCTTCATTGAGTTCGCGCGCGAGCGCCTGATGAACGGTTTCACCCTTTTCAAGCTTGCCGCCCGGGAATTCCCAGTAACCCGCATAGGGCTTGCCTTCGGGGCGGGAACTCAACAGCATCCTGCCGTCTTCACGAATAAGCACGCCGACGGCCACTTCAACAATGTTGTCGCTCACAGAAAATCTCCAATAGTTCGCGCGCGGTTCCCGCGCACGCAACTTGTTAATTGTCCTCCATCACGCCGATTTATGCTTGACTGCCGAACAGGATCGCTGAGCAGATCGCGCCTGTCTCAGCGAAAATCCGTAGACAGCGATATTTTTTTATGGGTTCACCTTATCAACCACTGCACAGGCATTGAGTGTTCGCGGGAAGCCAAGGTAGACAACAGCGCACTGAAGTGCATCGATCAGATTGTCCTTCGTGTTCCCGCAGCGAAGATTTGCCGCAGCATGAGCACTAAGCTGTGCCTCACAGCCTCCGAGCGCCGCAATCGTGCAAAAAGTAGCCAGTTCGCGTTCGGCAATCGAAAGACCTTTGCGGGTATAGAAATCGCCGAAACACCAACCGGAAAGATCATCAATCATCAGACTGCGGCGCTCTGCCGGCGTCGTCTGATGCATGCGGGTAATTTGCTCACCAAAAATTTCCGTCTGTACTGCAATCCCCTTTTGCAGACGATTCTCATCACTGACGACAGTCCGACTTTCAAGCGGCAGCGCAATACCCGCCGCCGTCATGGCAGCATGAACGCCGGCCAACACTGCTCGAGTTCGCGCCATGCCGGCATAGGGAGAAGCATGAAAGACCGCCTCCTCAATGTCGCCGGGCGCCAATCCATCGGCGAGTGCGGCTGCCGCAGTGCGCTCGCCAAGATCCTCAAACCCCAAACCGGCGGCGACAGACAACACAGCCAAATGCTTCTGTCGGATTGAAAGTGAAGCACCGCGCTTCGTCAGAAGCGTCATACGGTCTTCAATCGCATCAAAGTCGGGCGCGTTTACCTTTGAATTTGAATCCGCTGCATATGCCGCACCGGCAGCGCCGGCTCCGACGACAGAAGCCGCCATCGGCAGCGAAAGCACTTGCCTGCGGGAAAAGTTCGTCATTTCCGCCTCCATTGGGATGTTTGAATGAAGCATCAAATGCAATGCATACATTCTGACAACGCCACGGATCCGCGTATCTGCTGATTCTGCCTAAAAATCAGATGAAGCCGCTCTCATTGCGTCGAGCAATTTCATGCCCAAAAGCGAAATCCCAAACGACCGCGCCCTAAATGGATGGAGAGCTCTTCTGAACCCTCCAGCCAAGCGTGAACCGCTTCAATATTGGCACCTGACTGCTCGGGCTGACGCAGACCCTCATAAAGAAGTGCATTGGCAATCCGCACCGAAACAGGCGTACGTTCAAAACCCGCTATGCCTGTTGTGAGGAGCACCGAACGAAGAAATTCGCTCAGGACTCGCGGCCGATCACTTTCGGCAAGCTCCAACAATTCACGACGAAAAACAACCAATGCCGGAGCAAGTCGTCGCGCAGCATGCGCCGCCTCCTGGGCAGAATCAGCACCTTCGAGCACGCAGGGCAGCGCTCCTATCGCGGCACCGGCTCGACGGGCCAGAGCCCCTAATGCAGCTGAGAGAGCCGCCTCTAAGGGCGCTCGCCGCGGATCCTCCCAGCGCATGACAGGATTGTCATGATGGGCAGCCGTCGAAAAAAGCAGCAGCACGTCACCTGGTACTGGTCCCGTACGAGCGCGAAGTGCTTCAGGTCCCGCGAGCCAAAGCGGTCTGGCCATATCTTCGAGTACGGGGCGGCCAACATCCGCGTCAATGCCGGCAATCCACACCATGCTGCCAAATCCTGGGTTCGGCGCAAAAAAGCGCGCCGCAGAGACTGCAACCGCCCCGTCCGTCAAACGAAACGGGATGGAGACGGAATCAGCACCCGGGCCCTCCGGCGAGCTCGTTTTTTGAGCGGACATTGCTCGTTCAAGCCGACGGAGCTCTTCTCCCACAGGGAAATGCATAAAGACGGGGCCTGCCGACGCAAATAGGAGATTAGATTCGGCAATGCCCAGCCGCTCCGCAGCCGCATGTGCAAACCCCTGCGCGGCTGCTGTTGAAAGATCTCCGCGGCCTGCGCAGCCCGAGCCCGCCGTAATCAGCAGTCTGGACCCTGCACCAGTCCAAACTTTTTGAGCGGCTTGTACAAGTCTTTCTGCGGCGCCGTCATCCGGATAGGCAGAGCCGAGCATTGCGCCAGTCGCGACTGTCCATCGTGCCGGCGGCGTAAATTCTGCGCACCAAAAATTTCCGGCACTTCGCCAGACCGCTCCGGGAAGCGCAAAGCGCGGCAGTTGATGATGGGATGCAGCAGAGTTCATGCCAATTTGGAAAAAGAAACGTTCACCCAAAGCATACCGCCCGGCAGCTTTTCTATCGAAAAACCGTTCCGGGCGGTGAACTCCGCCGCCCCCTCAAGAGAAGGCCGCGGTCATCAAGGTTCAGAAAGCAATCAACGCAAACGGCCGTGGCAGTCCTTGAACTTCTTCCCGGAACCGCAGGGGCACGGATCGTTGCGGCCGCAATGACGGAAAGCCGCCTGCAAGCGAGCGTTCTCGTCCGCGCTCAGCTGATCCAGAGAACTGCCCTGATCATTCGGCGCATTGAGTCCCTGTGAAGCGCCGGCGTCAGCGAGATGCGATGCATCGGCACGAGCCTCGCCGCGGGCAAGATTGTCTTGCGCAGCAGCCTGCGCTTCTTCAGGCTGTTTGATCTCAACGCGCATGAGTACCGTGGTCGTCGTTTCACGGATCGAGTCGAGCAGCTGCTCAAACATCGTGAAGGCCTCGCGCTTATATTCCTGCTTAGGCTGCTTCTGAGCGTAACCGCGCAGGTAGATGCCCTGACGCAAGGCGTCCAAAGCGGCAATGTGCTGGCGCCAGAGCTGGTCGATCACCTGCAGGAGCACCGAACGGCCAAAAGCAGCGAAAGCGTCATGGCCAACCAGCGTTTCCTTAGCTTCATAGATCTCGTTGGCACGGTCAATAAGCGCCTTCAGAAGATCTTCATCCGTCGTCGCAGTGTCCGCGTCGAGCATCTTCTTGAAGTCGATTTCAATGCCAAACCCGCTCTTGAGTTTGTCGTTCAATGCATCGAGATCCCACTGCTCTTCAACGGTATCCGCCGGCACAAAGCTGCGGAACAAATCGGTGAAATAACCCTCACGCAGATTCTTGATGAGCTCACTGCAGTCGGTCGCTTCAAGAATCTCATTGCGTAAGCCGTAGATCTCATGGCGCTGATCGTTCTGGACATCGTCAAACTCCAGAAGCTGCTTGCGGATGTCGTAGTTGCGGCCTTCCACTTTGCGCTGTGCGGATTCGATCATGCGAGTCAGCATCTTCGACTCAATCGCAACGCCCGGCTCAAGCTTGAGCCGATCGGCGATGGCGCGCATACGGTCGCCGCCGAAAATGCGCAGCAGCTGATCTTCCATCGACAGATAAAAGCACGATGAACCCGGGTCACCCTGACGGCCTGCGCGGCCGCGCAGCTGATTATCGATACGGCGGGATTCATGACGTTCGCTGCCGATGATGCGCAGGCCGCCGGCTGCCACGACCTCGTCATGGAGCTTTTGCCACTGCGACTTCACCTCAGCGATGCGCTGCGCTTTTTCTTCTGCGGAAAGCGTTTCGTCAGCTTCAATCGCACCTACAGCCTTGTTGATGCCGCCGCCGAGCACAATGTCGGTACCGCGGCCAGCCATATTGGTGGCGATCGTCACCATGCCGGGACGACCGGCATCCAGCACGATCTGCGCTTCGCGTTCATGCTGCTTGGCGTTGAGCACATTGTGTTCAATGCCCTCTTTCGTGAGCAGCTGCGAGAGCAGTTCGGAGTTTTCAATCGAGGTCGTGCCGAGCAAAACCGGCTGTCCCTTCGCGTGACATGCCTTGACGTCCTCAACGATGGCCTGATATTTCTCCGTCACCGTACGGTAGACCTTGTCTTGCTCGTCGATTCGTATCATCTTGCGATGTGTCGGAATAACGACAGTTTCAAGACCATAAATGTCCTGGAATTCGTATGCCTCAGTATCCGCCGTACCCGTCATGCCTGAGAGCTTCTCGTACATGCGGAAGTAGTTCTGGAAGGTAATCGACGCCATCGTCTGATTTTCGTGCTGAATGCGCACGCCTTCCTTAGCTTCGACGGCCTGGTGAATACCTTCGCTCCAGCGACGCCCCGGCATCAAACGGCCCGTAAATTCGTCCACGATGACGATTTCACCGTCCTGCACCACATACTGCTGATCGCGCTTGAAGAGCGTATGGGCCTTCAGGGAGGCCATCAGGTGATGCATCAAAATGATGTTCTTCGGCGAGTAAAGCGATTCGCCGGGACCGACAAGACCGCGTTCTGCGAGGATCTTTTCGAGCTTCACATGGCCGGACTCGGAGATATAGACCTGATGGGCTTTTTCGTCGACCCAATAGTCGCCTTCGCCCTTTTCCTCCTGCTGGCGCGTGAGGAGCGGCGGAATTTCGTTGATTCGGAGGTAAAGATCCGTATTGTCATCGGCCGGCCCCGAAATGATGAGCGGCGTACGCGCCTCGTCAATCAGAATGGAGTCCACTTCGTCGACAATCGCAAAGTAAAGACCGCGCTGACGGCGCGCGGAGACGTCGTACTCCATGTTGTCGCGCAGATAGTCAAAGCCGAACTCATTATTCGTGCCGTACGTAATATCGGCCGCATAGGCTTCTTTCTTAACCGCAGTGTCCTGCTGCGAAAGAATCTTGCCGACGGAAAGCCCGAGCCAGTGGTAAAGCCGCCCCATCCAGTCCGCATCGCGCGAAGCCAGATAGTCGTTTACGGTCACGACATGCACGCCTTTGCCGGCCAAAGCATTTAAATAGACGGCAAGCGTGGCGGTAAGGGTTTTGCCTTCACCAGTGCGCATTTCAGCAATCTTGCCGTCATTGAGCACCATGCCGCCAATCAGCTGCACATCGAAGTGGCGCATACCGAGCACGCGCTTAGAGGCTTCGCGCACAACCGCGAAGGCTTCCGTCAGCAATTCGTCCGTGGTCGCACCCTTGGCAATACGGTCGCGGAATTCCTGAGTCTTGGCCTGCAGTTCGGCGTCCGAAAGCGCCTCCATGGCGGGTTCGAGCTTGTTGATCGCAGCCACTTGGCGGCGGTACTGCTTAATGAGCCGCTCGTTGCGGCTGCCAAAAATCTTGGTTAAAAGTTCGTCAAACATGTTTTCGCTGGAATTCTGCGTCGCGGCGTCTGCTGTCACGGCAGGCGTCTGCTTGGGTTTTAGGTCTGCCTCGAGAATAGAGCCGTCAAAAAAAGCGGAAGTCTTATCAATAAGACTGCTGCATTACATCCTGCTTAAGGCAGAAAACGCATCCATGCGCCTCAACCCATAAAGCATCGGGCACCATCTCGAGTAGACTTCTCCAAGAAGGGCTAGGCGCTCCGGCATGCTGATGGAAAAACCGTCCAAGACGGCCATATTCCCCAGAGAGCCGAGCACAATTGAAGGATTATCGCATTTTTGCGATCCTGCAATGCCGCCACTGAGCCCGAATTCATTGCGGAATAATGCTTTCCGCTGCAGATTGTCCGGAGACCCTTTTCGTGCCTAGGCTTCGCTCGCTTCCTGCCGGCTTTACGCTCAGAAACCGCGGCTTCCGCTCTCCGGAAAAGTCACTCGCCGAATCGAGTGCCAGCGGAAAGCTTCTTGCCGAATACGAACTGGCCTGCCGCGCCGGCAAAGCCATCATGCCGCTTATTGACCAGCTGCGGCTGCCGCTCGACTTTTCATCCGGACGCGGTGTCCGGATAAACACTCAAGGCACCATTACCTTCATCACTGACAGCGCTGCTCAGCAAAGTCGGTTAAGAAATCTTTCCAAACGAATTCTTGAAAATCTCGTTACGGCAGGCGTCCCTGTTGTGGCGGTTGACTTCCGTAACCGCGGACGCCGCTCCACACTCAATGAAGCTGAAAAACCTGAGCCGATCCGAACCCCTTCACTCATTGCCGCTGCAGAACTTGAATCCTCTGCAGCCCGGCTGATCAATCCTGACCTCAAACACCAGATACTCGCACTCGCAGCAGTGCTTCGCCCTCGGCCCGAAGAAATGCCGCTGGCCGTTGAAACGGCCTTGGAAGGCACGATTGAACGCATTGATCGACTGATCGGGCGTACCGATCGAATCAAAACACTGCTGCCGAGTGCTCCGGACGCCAAACTGATTCCCGATGAAGCCTCTGCCAAGGCGAACCCCGTACTGGCCGCCGTTCGCTCACGTCAGCGCGCACGGCTCGCTCGGCGTACGCTCGCAGAAACCGAAACGAATCAGATCGCCGAAGAAGCCCGGCAAGCGCTGACGCTGCTGAAGACTGCACGTGAAAAATTGATGCCGCCCGCAGCAGAGGAGGCCGCAGCGGAGCTGCCGTTCGAACTTTCTTCCAAAGTACTCGACGATGCCGGCCAAAGCGCCGTCAGCGCCGCACTTAAGATCGCAGGATGGACGGCAAGACTCAACCAAGTGGAGGATCGCCTCACACTGCCTCTGGAAGAAGCCGTACAAACGCTTGCCGCCAAGGGAACACCGCCAGCCGCCGCCAGCCCCTCACTTCCGAACGCCGGAACGCCGGAGGAGCTTTCGCCGGCAGTGCTTCGCAGCGAGCTCAAGCGAAAAATAAAAGTCCTGCAAAGCAAACTCTCCGAAACGCTTTCGCAGATAAGACATATCGGCGTGCGCATGCCCGAGCTGCCCGATATTCTCGCCGCCGACAGTCGGCTGGCCCAGGAAGCCGCAGATCTCGCACGAGCACGCGAAAAAGGCGACTCGCAGGCTTTGGCTGTTGCGCTCTCGGCAGAAAGCTCCCGCAAACTCCTCTCGTGGGAGTCGCGTCTGGAAGTGAAAAGCCGACTCGACACGCTCGAGCAAACTCTGGCAGCCATGTCCAAGCGTTTTCTGGCCGACCGGCCTTGGCTGCTCGCGCCTCGGTCCAAATACGCCGACGAGCGTCCTGAGGCAATGGAAACGCTGCGGAAAATCGATCGACGGCTGATCAATGAAGAAGAGGCACTCTCAAGCATGTCCGCAGAGATTGAGACATTGGCAGAAAAAGTCGAAATTCTCCGCGGAGATCTCCCTGACGACGCCCTGAGCGGCATCAACCCCTTGGAAGGTGCGCTTCTTGAATCGCTCAAAATCGTTTTTGCCCGTCTGCGCAGTCTGGAAGCTGTCCTTGGCGGACGTCTCAATGAATCCATCATTCCCTCGGAAGCAGAGGCCGAAGCAGACCCACAGCTCGCCGCCATCCGCGCGCGTCAACTCGCGCGGCTTAAAACCTGGGATAACCGTGCCGCACTCCTTGCCGCCGCCGAGCAGTCGGCAGCCGCTGTTGATCGAGTGCTCACCGCGCCGCGCGGAGAGGGATTGTCCCCAGAACTCGCCGCTATGCTCGAGCGGGCGGCCGCAGAAGTGGTCGAACGTTTCGAAGCAGCTCGTGCTGCCATAGACCCCGACGCCAAGCCCCTTGAGCTGCCCGATCTTTTCGGCGCGCCTATACCGGCCGACGAAAAATCGGAGTCTGCCGCCCCGCACGCCAGTCAAACCGCTCGATCGGCGGAAGATGCCGTACAGGCAGCGGCCGAGGCAGAGGAGGCCGAACAGCTGGAACTTCGCACCAAGCTCGAGGAGCTGCTAACCATTATTCCAATATGGGCCGACCGTCTGCCGCGCATGCCGGACCCCAAACTCATCCCGAATGAAGCAGAGTGCGCCGGCAATCCGCAGCTCTCTGAACTGCGAAGCCGTATGCTCAGCCGGCGCAGTCGCCGTGAAGATCTGCAGGCACGTCTCAGCAGTCTGCACGAAGCTGCGCTTAAGCTGCGCGAACGCCTGGGCAATCCTCTCGCCGACGCTGCCGAAACGGGCCGTTATGCTGCCGCACTGATGCGTGACGCCGACCGTTTTTCGGCAGACCTTGGCAAATAAAAAGCCGCAGGCAGCGTCATACAGCCCGCGGCTTTGCGTTTTCCGTCGGAAAATGCACAGTTAGAACGGCAGCTTCCCGTCATCGGGCGCTTCAGGACGAACCGCGGCAGGCTGAGGCCAAAAATCAACCGGACAGTCCTTAGCATGTTCGAATGTTACGGTTTCAAAGGCTGAAGGATCCGCTAAAAGTGCACGCAGCAGCTGGTTGTTGAGGCCATGCCCCGATTTTTCTGCAATGTAATGCGCAAGCAGCGGCGCGCCGAGCACATAAAGATCCCCCATTGCGTCCAGGATCTTATGCTTCACAAATTCACCTTGTTCGCGCAACCCTCCGGGATTGAGCACCCGGAATTCATCCATGACGATGGCGTTGGACAGTGAGCCGCCTTGCGCAAGACCAATTTTGCGAAGCATTTCCACATCCTGAACGAACCCGAATGTCCGGCACCGCGATACGGCCTGTTCATAGTTGACTTTGGAAAAGTCAATGTCAGCATATTGATCCGTAGCGTCGATCGCCGGATGACCGAAGGCAATGCGAAACGACAGCCGGAAGCCTTCGTGAGGTTCCAGCCGAGCCAGTTTGCTGCCTTCGCGCACCTCAACGGGCTTCAGAATACGCACGAAGCGCCGCGGCGCCTTCTGCTCAACAAGCCCGGCGCTGTGAATGAGATAGACGAAGGCTGCTCCGGATCCATCCATGACGGGGATTTCCGGCGCATTGACTTCAACGAGACAATTGTCCACGCCAAGTCCCGAGAAAGCACTCATCAAATGTTCAATCGTCGCCACCGCCGCACGCCCGACGTTCACGGTCGTTGCCATGCGCGTGTCGTTCACATTCATGGGCGCAGCAGGAATATCGACAGGCGGATTAAGGTCAACGCGGCGAAAGACAATACCGGAATCTTCTGGTGCCGGATGAAGCACCAGACGGATTTTGCGGCCGCTGTGCAGACCGATGCCGACAGCGGCTACAGACTCGGCGAGCGTGCACTGGCAGAACATGACTCAATACGCCTCAGCTCAAATACTTCGGAATGCTGAATTTCGGCGCCCCTGTCTGCGCGGCTTCCTCATCGGTCTTCTTCTCCGTCTTCGGCGTGCCAAAGATCGTCGGCGGTTCGTCAGACGAAGGCTGCGAAGCTTCAGCAGCAGATGCGGGCTGACCAATTGCCGGCGCAGCGGCGGGTGACGTTGTGTCAACGGTCGTCGTCGGATCAATCGGGCGATCGAGACCGGTTGCGACTACCGTAACACGCACTTCATCCCCCATTTCCTCAGACATAGCCGAGCCAAAGATGACGTTGGCCTGTTTGGTGACAAAGGTATTGAGTACGCCCATCGCCTCGCGAATTTCCGCGAGCGTGAGACTTTCATTGCCAGTGAAGTAAACAAGCATGCCGCGCGCCCCCTGAAGGTTGGCTCCTTCGAGCAGCGGACAAGCGATGGCCGCTTCCGCAGCTTTGCGGGCACGATCGGGACCGGATGCCGTCGCCAGGCCGATGATGGCGCTGCCGCGCTCGCTCATGACGGTCTTCAAATCTTCAAAGTCGACATTGATCGTGCCGGGCGTATGAATGATTTCCGCGATGCCGACGCAGGCTTTGTAGAGCACTTCGTTGGAGGTTTCAAAGCATTCTTTCATCGTGGCGTTCGGCGGGCATTCTTCTTCGAGCTTCTCGTTCAGAATGACGATCATCGAATCGACTTTGCTCTTGAGATTTTCAATGCCTTGTTCGGCCGTACGCATACGGCGAGCGCCTTCAAAACTGAAGGGCTTCGTCACCACGGCCACCGTGAGAATGCCCAATTCCTTCGCAATCTCAGCAATCACCGGCGCAGCGCCCGTTCCCGTACCGCCGCCCATGCCGGCCGTAATAAAGAGCAGATTGGCTCCGCGGATCGCTTCCGCCACCTGTTCGCGCTTTTCCTGTGCGGCAGCCGCACCGATTTCCGGACGCGCTCCCGCACCCAGTCCGGTGCTGCCGAGCTGGATGTTGACGTGAGCCTTGGAGCGCTGCAGTGCCTGATGGTCCGTATTGGCAGCGATGAACTCAATGCTCTTGGCGCCGTGGGTAATCATGTGCTCGACGGCATTTCCGCCGCCGCCGCCCACGCCGATCACCTTGATCACGGTTTTGAGCGGGTCAAATTCAGGAAGAACTTCAAAAGGCATGTCAACCTCGTTAATGGAATTGGTGAATTATCCGTTCTTTTTGGCCATTCTGCGGACAGAGAAAGCGTTGGACACGTCAATAGTCGCCAATGAAGAATGTCTTCAGGCGCTCACGGAATCCCTGCCGACGCCTGACGCCCCATGCATTCTCTACACCGAGCGCACCGGCGTCGATAGCACACTGCACTAAGCCAGCAGCCACTACCGAATCAGGCCGCTGCAGCAGCGCCGACTCGCCTTCTGCGCGCCGGGGCAGTCCAATACGCACACGTTTGCCCATTTCCGCCGCAGCCGCATCAGCGATGCCCGGGAGCATGGCTCCGCCGCCGGTGAGCACCACGAGTTCGACATGGTCAAAAGCTCTTGCATCAATAAGCAGCTGTCGGTAGAGATGGAAATATTCTTGTGCGCGCGCCGCAAGGGTCTTCACGAGCAGATCCCGGGAATAAAGGCGTGAAAGCGCACCGTGAGATTCAAACTGTACAACTTCACCGGCAATAACCTGCGACAGACGGCACTCCCCCGAATTGCGCTTTAGTTCCTCGGCTTCCTCAAGACTGATGCCGAGAACCATAGCCAAATCGCGGGTGAAAATTTCAGCGCCCCAAGGACGCACGTCAGTGAACTGTACGCGTCCCTCAGCCATCACAATGATCGATGTCGTCTGCGCACCGATATCGATTACCGCTGCGCCGCATGTTTTTTCGGTTTCGGAGAGAACGGCCTGAGCCGCTGCCCAGGGATGCGGCTCATAGTTGATGACCTCCACTCCGGCGCGCTGAATACAGCGCTTCAGATTGTCGGCATTGGTTTTGGAGCCGTAAAGTGCATGCACATAAGCCTCAAGCTTAGGCCCCACCAATCCGATGGGACGGGCAGTCATCACGTCGCCGCAGCGGAACCCCTGCGGAATCAGTTTGATGACAGTGCTGCCTTTGCCTTCTCGCATGGCGGCGAGCCGAGCATTTGATTCGGCCTGTTCAACGTCTTCCCGAGAAACTTCTTGCCCGCGAAGCACCGTTTGTCCAACACAGTTGGCGCTCTGCAGGTACTTGCCGCCGATGGCCGCCCACACACCGGAAAGCTGAACTTCAGCCGTGTACTGCGCTTCCTGCACAGCCTTGCGAATCGATTGAACAGCTTCTTGTACATCAACGACGCACCCTTCCTGTACGCCCGAAGAGCGTGCATTCCCCATGCCGATCACCCGCATGGAACCCGGTTCTGCGCCAGGTCGCGCGACGATGCAAAGCACTTTATCCGTGCCGATGTCGAGGGCGGCAAAGAACTCGCGGCCGTGATCCTGAGACTTCATGAGAGCAATGGATGGGAAAGGAAGGATTCGAAAGAAGGATATTGTAGGACGTCATATGACGCAGTGAGCATTTAGCGGGCAGCTGCACCGCCTTCAGTCTCATGCGACTCGCTCGATGCCGCATCCGCGGCATCATCCGCAGCCGATGCTGCCTCAATATCGTCCACTGAGTCTTTGCTTGATGACGCTTCCGCTTCTGCCGCCGCATCCGCCGCGCCATCGGCATCCCCAAGCGATGGACGAGCACTGCTCTGAGCGGACGCGGCCTGCACGGATGCCAGATATTCCGCCACCTGTTCGCGATTGACCTTGCCGGCTGCAATCGCCCGACGATAGCGGGCATCGAGCGAAGCCGGCGGTCCGCCCATAATTTCCACAATTCGCGGATACGCTTCCACCACCTGACGCAGACGCTCCTCAACGGCTGCGCCGTTAGCATCGCGTCCGAGTTCAATCTTTGTGGGGGGAATCGTCGGACTTTCTATCGTAAGCGTCCAGCTGCCTCGGTCTGAAAGCTCCAGTTCGGTAATCTTGGCGGGAATATGTTCCGTCAGTCCGCTGAATCGGCGCCAGCGGCGAAGCATTTCCGGTACGGCCTGAGCCTCCCCGCGAAACGTTGGAGCCCCGGCCGTTTCCGATCCTTCATCAGGATTGGCCGAAAAAAGCTGACCTTCACCGCTGACGAGCCGGCCGTCTTCATAGACAGCCGCGGCTTCGTATACCGTCACATCAATCATCAGCGCGTCGGGCCAAACACGGCGCACTGCGGCGTACTGCACCCAGGGCACCGTTTCGGCGGCATCTCTGACGGCCTTCAAATCAACCGTAAAAAAGGTTTTACCTGCAGCAGCGGGCTCCACTGCTTCCTTTAACCTCGCCAACGGCACCTTCTGGACGTCCCCGGTCATCTCCAGCCGCTGAAGCATGAAGATCCGCCCATCAGCGGCCTCTCGCACGACAAGCGCGCCCAGTATGAGCACAGTCAGGAGTCCCGCCACTCGCGCCGCAGGAAGCCCCCATCGCCGAAGACCGTAACGCATGCGTTCGGCCGCACCGAGACGTTCGCGCGGCACAGGAGGAAGTTCATCCGCAAATTCAGGCGTGCGGCTCCCTACATGCAGATTGTCCGCAGCTGCCCGCTTTCCTCTGGCAGCAAGCGTCGGCTCCTGCCGCCCCAGACTGTCCTGAGGCAGGGGGATCTGTCGCAAAGGATTGCCGGCAGCGTCGGTCCGTTCAGTTTGCGGTACGTCCATCTTCGGTCAAAGCGCAGATCAGATCAAGCAATGTCCGTGCGGGCGAGTCCGAGCACTCTGAGGCAGAGGTCGGCATAGGACAGCCCTACAGCACGAGCCGCCATCGGCACGAGCGAGTGCGGGGTCATGCCCGGCGACGTATTGATTTCGAGCAGTGCAAATGTTCCGTCAGCACGTTCAAGCGCGTCGACTCTCGACCATCCGCGGCAGCCGAGCACTGCGAAGGCTTTCTCGCAAGCAGCAGCAAGCGCTTTCGCCGAAGCCTCTGGAAGCTTTGCCGGACACTCGTAGCGCACCACATCCGTGTAGTACTTATTCTGAAAATCGTAACTGCCTTCAGGAGCACAGATCTCAATCACGGGGAGCGCCTTGCCATCCAGAATGGCCACCGTAAACTCGCGCCCGTGAATGTACTCCTCCACCAACACCTCTGCGGCATCACGCTCAGCAGCTGCATTGAGCGCAGCTCGCAGCGAATGAAGGGAAAGCGCATCGCGATCGAGCTTGGTAACACCAATCGAGGAGCCGTCATGACCGGGCTTAACGACAACGCCGTCAGCACCAAACTCGGCAATGGCACGCTCGAGCTCAGCATCCGATGCGGCTGCCGTCAAACGCACGCCCGCAGGCACGGAAATGCCGTTGGCACGCCAAATGTTCTTCGTAAGCTCCTTATCCATCGCAATCGCCGAAGCCGTCACGCCAGGACCGGTATAGGGAAGACCTATGCAATTGAGGAGTCCCTGTACGGAGCCGTCCTCGCCCAAGGTCCCGTGAAGCGCAATAAAGGCGGCATCATATGCGCCCTCTTCCAGACCGCCCACGCTGTCAACAGCCGGATCCCAGCTTTCAACCTCCAGGCCCTTTGAAGCCAACGCCTCCTTTACGCCGCGCCCCGATAGAAGCGAAACCTCACGCTCAGAGGAAATGCCTCCCTCGAGCACTACAACGCGTTCAAGACGCGGTTCTTCTGCTTGGGTCATTTGCAGACTCCTATTTTTTATTCCATCAGAGACGACCGGCGAGTTTCGGCGCCGCACGGCCAATTGAGCCCGCACCCATCGTTACGACAACGTCACCGGGCTCTACGAGCGAGCGCACGGCATCGGGCACTTGATCAACATCCACCACAACGGGTTCACTGCGGCCAGAGGCTTTGATGGCCTCGGCAAGATGGTGACTGTCTGCACCGGGGATGGGGGCTTCCCCCGCAGGATAAACATTGGCCAACACGACGCCGTCGACATCCTCAAGGACCTTCACAAAATCATTGAAGCAGTCGCGCGTACGAGTGTAGCGGTGCGGCTGGAAAGCAACGACAATGCGGCGGCCGGGCCACGCACCGCGTACTGCCGCGAGGGTTGCCGCCATTTCGTGCGGATGATGACCATAGTCATCAATCAGTGTGAAGGTTCCCGTGATGCGGCCATCCGCATCCTGAATAGGAATATCACCCCACTGTGCAAAGCGCCGGCCTACGCCCTTAAATTCTGCCAAGCCGCGCTTGATGTCTTCGTCCTTAACGCCCGCCAAGGTCGCGATTGCGACCGCCGCCAAGGCATTGCGCACATTATGTACGCCCGGCAGGTTCAGTACGACGGGCAGCGGCGGATGATCAGGGCGAAGAACCGTAAAACGCATGCGCGTGCCATCGGCCGTCACATCAATTGCGCGAACGGTAGCGTCATGAGAAAGACCGTACCCAATCACGGGTTTCGTTACGCGCGGACGAATCGAGCGAACGTTATCGTCGTCCATGCAGAGCACGGCTACGCCGTAAAAAGGCAGACGTCCGAGAAAGTCCACAAAAGCACTCTTTAGTTTCTCAAAGTCGTGCCCATAGGTATCCATGTGGTCTTCGTCAATGTTGGTAACGGCAGCAATAACCGGCGTGAGATTCAGAAACGACGCATCAGATTCATCGGCTTCGGCCACCAGAAATTCGCCCGTTCCCAAGCGAGCATTCGCGCCTGCGCTATTGAGTTTTCCGCCGATGACAAAAGTCGGATCCAGTCCGCCTGCGGCGAGCAGTGATGCGGTAAGCGAGGTGGTCGTCGTTTTCCCATGAGCGCCTGCAATTGCAATGCCGCGGCGCAGCCGCATTAATTCAGCAAGCATCACCGCGCGCGGGACGACTGGAATATCGAGTTCACGAGCAGCGGTAACTTCTGGGTTGTCAGCCTTTACGGCCGAAGAAACGATCACTGCATCCGCGCCGCGGATGTTCTTCTTGTCGTGTCCGAGCGAAATGCGCGCCCCCAAAGACTGCAGACGTTCAGTCACGGGCGACGCAGCGATATCCGAGCCGCTGACGACATAACCTAAATTGAGGAGCACTTCGGCGATGCCGCTCATGCCAGCACCGCCGATCCCGACGAAATGCAGATGATTGACCAGAAACTTCAAGGTGGTTCTCCGTAAAAGGGGCAAATATTCGCGTGCGAGCGTCAGGCCTTCGGGATCTTCGGCGCCCGACGTGCGACGACTTCTTCAATCAAGTCAGCGACTTTAGCCGCCGCATCCGGCGCGGCAATGGCGCGTGCTGCTTGAGCATGCTCGAGCAGCGACTCACGCGTCATGCCTGAAATGAGCTTGGCCACAGCCTGCGGGGTAAAGTCCGCTTGATTCACCAACCAGGCCGCCCCCCGATCCGCAAGATATTTGGCATTGCCGAGCTGGTGCTTAGTGGTTTTGGCAATAAAAGGCACCAACACTGCAGCGGCGCCCGCTGCGCACAATTCCGAACAGCTCGTTGCACCCGATCGGCACAGCACCAGGTCACTTTCGCGGTAGCGCGCTGCCATATCGTCAATGAAAGGCACGACTTCAGCCGCAACGCCTGCCTTGGCATACGCTTCGCGCACAGCCGCATCACGATCGCGCCCAGTCTGATGAAGGACAATAGGACGCTCACTCTCAGGAATCATTGCCAAAGCCTGCGGCAGCACGTCGTTGAGTACCTGAGCGCCCAGCGAACCGCCGAAAATAAAGAGTTTTAGCGGCCCCGTACGCCCGGCAAAACGCTCTGCGGGCGCCGGCAGCGCCGCGATTTCGGCGCGCACGGGATTCCCTGTCGTATGCCCTTTGATGCCTGCAAACGTGCGGGCACCGCCCGCAAACCCGCAGGCCAGCGCATCGCAAAAAGGCAGCACAGTATTGGTGGACATCAAGAGGTCAGCGTCGCAATTCATCAGCACAATGGGACGCTTGAGATTCTGCGCCGCAAAGCATACCGGCACAGCGATGTAGCCGCCCGTGGAAAACACTGCCGTCGGACGAAGTTTTTTAAGCAGCTTGCGGGCATCCCAGATAGCCTTGAGCATCTTGATGCCGCCCGTAATCATCCCTGTAATGCCGCGTCCGCGCATGCCTTGGAAGTTAAGCGGATGGAATTCGATCCCCTGACGCTCTACAAGCCCTTTTTCCATGCCGGTGGTCGTGCCAATCCAAACGATCTTCCATCCTCGATCGGCCATTACGCGAGCGACGGCCAGACCAGGCATCACATGTCCGCCAGTCCCTGCAGCGGCGATGACGAGCGTGCGGCCGTCGGCCGCAGTTTGTTGTTTGTTGTCAGCGGTCACACCTGACCTCCTCGCATCAAAATTTTGTTTTCTCGGTCTACTCTTAAAAGCAGTCCAATGGCGATCATGGATGAGAGCATGGAGGATCCCCCAAAGCTCACAAACGGAAGCGTGAGCCCTTTCGTCGGAAACGCCCCGGAAGCTACGCCAATATTGATAATCGCCTGAACTCCGAACCAAAGTCCCACACCTTGCGCCAGCAAGCCCGGGAAAAAGCGCTCCAGCTTGATCGCCTGCCGACCGATTTCGAATGTGCGGCGAATGAGCCAGTAAAAAATAAAGAGGATGAGGATAACACCGACCAGTCCGGTTTCCTCCGCCACTACAGCCATGATGAAGTCGGTATGAGCCTCGGGCAGGTAGTTGAGCTTCTCGACGGAACCGCCGAGCCCTACGCCGAAGAGTTCACCGCGGCCGAAGGCGATGAGCGAATGTGAAAGCTGGTAGGCCTGCCCCAGAACATACTCATCGGACCATGGATCCAAATACGCCAATACGCGCGAGAGGCGCCACGGCGTCATAAAAATCATCAGTGCCACGAAAGCGACGATCACCGTGCCGACGGCAAGAAAGATCTTCATCGACAGACCGCCCAGAAAGAGCACGCCCATGATGACTACCGATACCACCACCGTCGCCCCTAGGTCGGGCTGCTGCATCAGCATGAAGGCGATGATCACCATGACAATCGCCATGGGGAAGAACCCCTTTGAAAAGGAGTGCATGTACTCCTGACGCTTCACGGTAAAGGCTGCGGCATAAATCAGAGCGCAGAGCTTCACCATTTCCGAAGCCTGAATCGAAAGGGGCCCGAGCTGCAGCCATCGGCGAGCGCCGTTGACGCTCTTGCCGATAACGGGAAGAAACACACTGGCAAGGAGCAGCAAACCGACCGGCAGCAGCCAGGTGGAGTGACGATACCAAAAGTTCATCGGCACGCGGTAAACCACCGCTGCGGCGCATAGCGCAAGGAGAATGCTCATCAAGTGGCGCTTGACTTCGCCGAAATTGGCAGAATCTCCCAACCCGCCCGCGCCCATGGAGGACGTGGCCGAAAAGACCATGACCGTTCCAAAACAGACGAGCGCGGTGGTACAGATGATCACTTCCCAGTTAAGGCCGGGCGATGAACGTTGATCTGCACCCCAGTCGGAATCTAAACGCCTCACAGAAAACCTCTCTTACGCCATCAGCCCTGTACGGCTTCATCGGCCTTCGGAACAACATGATCCGCGATTTTGGCGGCCTCAGCCTTGAATCGTTCACTGCGTTCGGCATAGTCACGGAACATATCCCATGAAGCGCAAGCCGGTGACAAAAGTATCTGATCACCCGGACGGCTCTTTTCCCAAAGCCAGTCCTCCGCGGCCTCAAGCGTCTTAAAAGTTTCTGTTGCAACACCGGCGGGCGAAACGGCTTCGCGGATTTTGGCTGCATCACGCCCAATCAAGGCCGCAAACGCCACTCGCCCTTTAAGCTCTTTGGCAAGCGGCGTGAAGTCCTGCCCTTTGCCGTCGCCGCCCATCAAAATCAGAATTCGGCGTCCCTGAGCAGCAAGTCCGCACACGGCGGCAGCCACTGCGCCGACATTGGTCCCCTTGGAATCGTCAATGAAATCGCGGCCTTCAATCGTGCGTACGAGTTCCACACGATGCGGCTCCCCTCGATAAGTACGGAGCACGCCAATCGCAGGCCGAGTTTCAATGCCGGCGCCTGTAATAAGTCCCAAAGCTGCGAGTGCGTTCATGGCATTGTGCCGGCCGCGGATGAGGAGCTCGAATTCCGGCAGAAACAGCACGTCGACCTCCATCTGATCGCGAAGTCCCAGCCAGTAGCCCTGTGAGGCATGGGCCGCCATCATCAGACCAAGTTCACCCTCTTTCTGCGGCTTCGTCGCGCCGAATGAGAAGCATCGAGCCGCTGAGTGCTCACGATCATCCACTTTTTCAAGTTCAGCCATGACGAGCGGATCTTCACGATTGACGACGCGTACGGTATCGGGTGCAAAAATACGCCCTTTGGCGTGCGCATAGGCCTCTATAGAACCGTGCCAGTCAAGGTGATCCTCGGTGATGTTCAAAAGGGCAGCTGACGTACAGTTGAGCGTATGCGTTGTTTCCAGCTGAAAGCTCGAGAGCTCAAGCACCCAAATGTCAGGGAGCGCTCCGGCCGCTTCGGCTTTACTGAGCTCCGCGACGGCATTAGGTCCGATGTTGCCCGCAGCAACTGCGTACAGTCCTGCTGCCGCAGCCATTTTGGTGGTAAGCGTTGTCGTCGTCGTTTTGCCGTTTGTGCCGGTAATGCCGATGACTTTGGGAGCATATCCCTGCGTACGCTTCAGATAGGCGAGCTCCTGCGCAAAAAGCTCAATCTCGCCGACGATAGGAATGCCCGCTTTGCGCGCTGAAGCACAGACGGAGGCTGCCGCACCAAAGTAAGGCGAAACGCCCGGCGACATCACCACAAGTTCTACGCCGGGCGCCGTCGTTTCAGGAAAGCCGCCCAGCGTCATCTCGCAGCCCGGAACCGCCTTGCAAAAAGCGTCAAGGCCCGCAGGCGCCTCACGCGTATCAAAAGCATGAACGCGCCAACCATGGTCATTGAGGTATTGAGCGGCAGCACGTCCAGAAGCGCCAAGCCCGAGTACCCAGGCACTGCGGCCAGCCCCTTCGGCGGCATTCAATGTAATGAAGGATTTGTCTTCAGCTTCAAGCATTTTTTGACTAACCTGCGAAAACCGCTGTTTTTCAGTGAACGTCTCACTCAGTGAAGCGCAAGCACCGAAAGACCAAGCGCTGTCAGAATAAAAGTAATGATCCAGAATCGAACCACGACCTGAGTTTCCTGCCACCCCTTGAGTTCAAAGTGATGATGAATGGGCGCCATCAGAAAAATTCGCTTGCCGTGAGAAAAACGGAAATAGGTCGTCTGAATCATGACGGAAAGCGTCTCCACCACGAAAATACCGCCCATAACGGCGAGGATAAGCTCCACCCGCGCGACAACCGCCATCGTGCCCAAACAGCCGCCAAGCGCAAGAGCTCCCACGTCGCCCATAAAAACTTGTGCCGGATGAGCGTTGAACCACAGAAAGGCCAGTCCCGCGCCAGCCAAAGCCGCCGCGAGAACTGCAAGCTCTTCAGCGCCAGGAATATGAGGCGCAGCCGCTGCATAGGCAGCGCCGGCAAAATCAGGATTACCCGCCGCATAGGCATAGAGCCCGAGCGCAGAGCCGACCAGCACCGTGGGCAGAATGGCCAGGCCATCCAACCCATCGGTGAGGTTCACCGCATTGCTCGATCCGACGATCACGATGTAGACGAAGACAATGAAGCCGATCAGCCCCAGCGGGAAAGCCCAGTCAGTCCAAAGCGGCAAGTAGAGGTGAATATTGGCCGTTACGTCCAGCGGAAAACGAGCGTCGTACCAAGCGCCAATCGCTTCAGCAAATGTTCCGCCTGGCTCAACGGCAAGCGCCAAGGCAAGATAAAAAGCTGCCGCCAAACCAATCACGGACTGCCAGGAGAACTTTTCACGAGCGCTCATACCGTGTGGATCGTGGTGCACGATCTTGCGGTAATCATCGATCCAGCCAATGGCGCCGTAGCCCAACGTAACAAAAAGCACCACCCAAATAAAGCGATTCCCAAGATCTGCCCAGCAAAGCGTTGAAAGGGTGATGGCAGCAAGAATCAGTGCCCCGCCCATTGTCGGCGTACCGTCCTTGGCCAGATGCGTTTTAGGACCGTCCGTGCGAACGGCCTGACCGAAATGAAGCTTCTTTAGTTCTCTAATGAGGGCTGGACCGCAGGCCAGTCCAATCACGAGTGCTGTCAAAAACGCCAAAAGTGCGCGCAGCGCCAGCGAATCGGCAGGAGAAGAAAAAAGGAAGTTGAGCATGATGCGAAAAGTCGGGCAGAAGCTCGTGAAAAAAAAGAAAAAAAGAAAAATCAGAACGCTGGGAAATGCTTCAGCGTCTCAACAACCTTCCCAAAGCCTGACGAGTGGCTTGCTTTGACGGCCACCGTTGCCCCTTTGAGCGGCAGTTCAGGCAGATGCGCAATCAATTCATCTCGATCGGCAAACCACCGTCCTCTGACGCCGTCAATGCCGAACGCTTCTGCCGCGTGCTTAGAGAGCGGTCCTGCCGCCCAGAAATAGTCGATGCCCAGCGTCTTCGCGGCACCGCCCACTTCAGCATGCCAAAGCTCAGCATCACGACCTAGCTCACCCATGTCGCCAAAAAGGAAAATGCGTGCGGGCTTTTCCTCTGCGAGCATCGCGATCGACGCGATAGCACTGTCGGGATTGCAGTTGTATGCATCATCAATCAGCGTGAAGCCCGCAGGAGACGCCATGCGGGCTCCTCGCCCGGGGAGCGCCTTAAAGGCGGCCAGACCTTCGGCGATGGCGTCGACATCAATTTGCTGCGCCAGTGCAGCAGCAGCTGCGCCTACGGCGTTGTGAATGTTGTGCGCGCCTTGAACCTGCAGCCCGATGACACGGTCAATGCCGTAGGCAAGAAGCCGCAGCCCCTTGCCCGGCACCAGTTCGCCGCGGACATCGGCCGCCACCCCTTCAGCGGTAGCGTAGGTAAGCGTACGCACACCGCGGGCAAGCGCATAGGAAGCCCAGACGTCGGCACAGGGATCGTCAGCGGGATACACTGCAACCCCGTCGTTCGGGAGCGCAGCAATTAAAAGGCCGTTTTCAAAAGCCGCTTCAGCCACAGTTTCTAAATACGCCTGATGCTCGCGCTGCGCATTAGTCATCAGCACGACCGTCGGGCGAATCCAGTCAGCCAGCCGGGCCATTTCACCGCGGTGATTCATCCCGGCTTCCACAACGGCAGCCCGACAGCCGCAATGAAGACCGAGCAGCGTATGCGGCACGCCGACGTCGTTGTTGAAATTGCCTTCCGTAGCATGGATGTTTTGCACACCCCAATGAGCTGCGAGAATCGCCTTCATCATCTGCGTGGTCGTTGTTTTGCCGTTGCTGCCGCCCACCGCTGTGAGCGCAATACCGAAACGGCGGCGCCAAGCCCGCGCAATCAGTCCGTAAGCCCGACGGCTGTTTTCCACCACAAGCTGAGGAACGTTCAGTCCAGTCTCTACGTGTTCGACCACCAAGCAGAATGCGCCTGACTCGGCAGCCTGTAAAAGATAGCGGTGCCCGTCGGTGCGCTCTCCAGAGAGCGCGACAAAAACATCGCCCGCTCGGACGATGCGGCTGTCGGTAACGACACGGATCCACGATGCGTCTTCATTCGCGGGATCTCCGTGAACTTCAACCAATTCGTCGCACAAGGCTTCAAGAAGCCACTTAAAGGACTCGTGTTCGGACGGGATTACTTCGGTTTCTGCCTGCATGGTTTCTATTGTTTGTCATCAAGAAGCAAAGTGTCTGACTGACCTTTAGGCCAGAACGCCTTTGCAATCAATTGGGTATTTCTTTTTACTTCCGGCTGCGGACTGCGCGGCATTCATTAAAAGCCTCGCGAAGCACCTCTCCGTCAACGAAATGGTGCGGCCCGTCATTGAGGATCTGTTCGCATTCATGCCCTTTGCCGGCAACGAGGATGATGTCTTTAGCGTCAGCGGCAAAAACGGCACGATGAATCGCCTCGCGGCGGTCAACAACGGCCATTGTCCGCTGATCAGCACCCGGTACAGCCTGTACGCCCTGCATGATCGCATCGACAATCGCCTGAGGATTTTCCGTCCGAGGATTGTCACTCGTAACGATGACTTGATCGGAAAGCCGTGCGGCAATTTCGCCCATGATCGGCCGCTTGCCGGCATCGCGGTCACCGCCGCAGCCGAAAACCGTCCATAGCCGTCCGCCCCGAGCACGCGCATTGGGAATGAGGCACTCAATGGCCTTTTCCAACGCATCCGGCGTGTGGCCGAAATCCACAACTCCGAGCGGCATTCCATCGGACTCAAAAATCTGCATGCGGCCTGGAGGCGGAGTGAGGGCTTCCAAAGCCCGCACGACTTTTTCGATGGGATGGCCGCAAGCGGCTGCAGCCGCAGCCGCTTCAAGCGCATTATCAACATTGAAAGTGCCGAGCGCATGCAGCTCAACAGGAAATTCGCGCTTGTCACAGACCAGCGTGAAACGCATGCCGCGGTGCGACGGCTCAATCTGCTTAGCTTCAAGCACGTGAGCAGCGCCGAATGCCTGCCCGAAAGAGGCTGCCTCACCCTCCAATCCAGTCACCCAGATCTCGGAGCCGTTCTTTTGAGCAGCATCAGCGTACTTCCGGCTCCAGGCATCCGAGGCATTCAACACGGCAGCCTTCAGACCCGGCCAAGCAAAAAGAAGTCCTTTGGCCTCGCCGTACGCTTCCATCGTCTGGTGGTAATCCAGATGATCACGAGACAAATTGGTGAATACACCCACTTTAAAGTGCGTTCCCTTCATGCGCCCCTGATCGAGCCCAACGGAACTCGCTTCCATCACAAAACTCTTGGCACCGGCCTCTTCAAGATCCTTGAGGATCCCCTGCAAAGAGGCTGCATCCGGCGTTGTCAGATGCGGAGCAGGGATTTGCCGTCCGGCGAAGAAGACACCGACTGTACCGATGATGCCGGACGGAGAGCCCAGAGCGGTCAAAAGCGAGGCCGTCCAGAACGTAGTGGTCGTCTTGCCGTTTGTGCCAGTCACGGCCACGCCTGTCATGTGAGCCGAGGGTTCATCGTAAAAGCGCGCGGCGATTTCGCCGAGCCGCTCGCGCAGGTGCTCCACAGGCTTAGCGGGCAACGGATAGTGTTCAGGACGCTGGCTCGTTTCAGCCTCATAGATCACGCCCGCCGCTCCCCGGGCAGCTGCTACACGGATAAAAGTGCGGCCGTCGACCTTTTCACCCGGTACGGCGCAGAAGATATCGCCCGGCTTCACCTCTCGGCTGTCGAGCCGAAGATGTGCACCCGGATGTGCGAGATCTTTGAGCCACGCCACCGAATCTTTGATCGTCTGATCCATGAGTAATCTCCGTCCATTTGCTTCAATAAGGTTCAATTGCGAATTTTCGCCAGGAAGCCGCCGCCCGAAACGGACTCTCGGTCAGGACTCACCATCAACATGCGCAGCGTACTTTCAGCAATTTCGCTAAACACCGGACCAGCCGCACGCCCGCCGAAACGACTGCCTTTTTTAGGCTCGTCGATCATCACCGCCACAATGAATCTTGGGTTGACAGCCGGAACAATGCCTACGATGCTCGCCACCGTATCGTTTGTATAGCGCCCGTTCTTAACCTTGTTGGCCGTACCGGTCTTGCCGGCCACGGTATAGCCCGCCACCTTAATAGTGCTTGCCGTTCCCCCGGCAGCCATCGTCTTCATCATCATGGCGCGGATAAGCCGCACAGTCTCCGGTCGATAAACCTGCTCGCCCTTGGGCAGTTCGCCTTCCGGACGCTTATAGAGCGTCAAGTCAATAACGTCACCCGTTCGGGCCAGCGCGGTATAAGCGCGCACAAGCTGCATGAGCGACACGCTGATGCCGTGTCCGTAAGCAATAGTGGCCTGTTCAATCGGCCGCCAGGTTTTTGCCGGACGAAGACGTCCGGATGCCGCGCCTGGGAAGCCCATTGCAGGAGCGCGCCCGAAACCTAAAGCGGTGTACATGTCCCACAATGTCTGCGGGGACATTTCAAGCGCGATCTTCACCGTACCAATATTGGACGACTTTGCCACGATCTCGGACACTGTCAGCAGTCCATAGTCATGGGTATCGCCGATGGTGCGGTCACCGATGGTGAGCTTTCCCGGCGCCGTCTGAATGGTCGTCTTCGGACCGACAATTCCCATATCGAGCGCCTTGGCGATGGCAAAGGGCTTTAAAGTGGATCCTGGCTCAAACTGGTCGGTGAGCACACGGTTGCGCATCTGTTCAAAGAGCATCGTGGAGCGGTCGTTCGGGTCATAGGACGGAACGTTGACGAGCGCAATTATCTCCCCGGTCTGTACGTCAGCCACTACCGCGGCACCAGCCAATGCCTCAGACTTCTCGACCTGTGCTTTCAAAGCCTGAAACGCAAGAAACTGTACGCGGGAGTCGATGGACAGCACCACATCATGTCCCGGCACGGCTTCCTTTTGCCAGATATCGTCAATGATCCGGCCGCGAGCATCGCGGATCACTCGGCGCGCCCCGGGCACCCCGGTCAAATCCTTGTCTCGGGCCAGTTCAATACCTTCTTGACCATGATCGCTGCGGCCGGTAAATCCCACAACGTGAGCGACAGCCGGGCCATCGGGATATTCACGCAGCACTTCTGGCGAAACACCGATGCCGGGAAGCTTCAAAAGCCTCACGGCCTCTGCTGTCCGCACGTCTTGAGTACGGGCAAGATATGTAAAGTTCTTTGACTTAGCCTTGAAAATCTTGTCACGAACTTCCTTTGGCTTCATCTGCAGGACATCGGCCAACTTCTTAAAGTCATCGGCTGAAAGTTTTTTGGCGAATGCGGGATCCGCCCAGATGCTGCGCACAGGCTGACTGGCCGCAAGCACCACGCCATTGCGGTCCAGAATTTCCCCGCGCTCACCGGCAATGGTGAGCGTCCGGGCATAACGCGCCTCGCCTTGATCCTGAAGAAAATCCGTCGTCACTGCCTGCAGCCAAACCGCACGACAAACGAGTCCGAGAAAAAAGACCGTAATGAAGGCAAGTGCAAAGTACGTGCGCCATTTCGGAATCGGAATGACGATGAGCGGACTTTCGGCGCTTTTGGGTTTGGCCTCTTGTGCAGCCCGATCTCGCTGCATGAGCTCGAGGAGCTTATCGACCACTGCGTCAGCCGCGCGCTTCATGAAGTTTGTCATGACCGGCCTCCAGCCCCAGCACCGCGAACCGAAGGCTGAGCATTCTTTGGATCAGCCTTACTCTTCTGAGCATCCCCATTCGTCGTCAGCGCATCAAGTTCGCGGCGCACTTCCGGCAAAAAGTCGATTCGTCCGTCCGGCGCCTCCACGAGCGTCACCGTATCCGCACCCGTTGCCCCGGACAAGTCGAGCATGGCCGCACCTGCTGAGATGCTCCCCGGAAGCGAAGCCCGGCGAACTTTCATTTCCAGCTCGGCCTGGTCGTCGAGCAGTCGGCGATGAACATCCATTTCATGCTCGTGAGCCACAAAGAGCTGACGCATTTGGAAATGAAGGTCTACCAGACAAAACGCGCTGCCCACCAGGACGATGCCTAAAACGACCGTCCACAGCAGTTCCGCACGCGTGACGGGACGCATGGCCTAATCCTCCCAGAGACGCGCAGTACGCGTGCCAACACGGAGTACGGAAGAGCGTGCACGCGGATTGGACTCTGCTTCGCTCTTGGTCGGCAGAATACGAATCACATCGCAGAACCACGGCTGCGCATTGAAACCCGCCGGCATCGGGAGCCGCGGATCGAGATCTCGGTCAGGATGAAGGCGCTTTTCGAAAAAGCGCTTGACAATGCGGTCTTCAAGCGAATGGAAGCTGATGACGGCCAATCGACCGGCCGGCGCCAAAAGAGCCCCAGCACTTTCCAGAGTGGTCTTGAGTTCATCGAGCTCGTGGTTGACCTGAATACGCACCGCCTGGAACGTACGCGTCGCCGGATGCTGAGCAGCATCGCGGCGATTCTTCGGCACTGCCGCTTCTACGAGCTTTGCAAGCGCTCCGGTTGTAGTGATTGGCGCACGAGATCTTGCTTCAACAATTGCCCGTGCAATGCGGTGTGCGAAGCGCTCTTCACCGAAATCCGCAAGCACCTCGGCAATTTCCTCAACCGATGCTCGGGCAAGCCACTCCGCTGCGGTTTCGCCGCAGCTCGTGTCCATGCGCATATCGAGGGGCCCCTCGAAGCGGAAGGAAAAACCGCGGGAGGGATCGTCAATCTGCGGCGACGATACGCCGATGTCGAGAAAGATCCCATCGACCTGTCGAATACCGAGATCTCCCAAACGTTCTTTCATAGCGGAAAACGGCGCATGGACAATCTGAAAGCGAGGATCTTTAATGGCAGCTGCCGCCGCCACCGCCTCTGGATCGCGATCGAAAGCAATCAACCGCCCTTGCTGCGCAAGCCGCTCAAGAATGAGTCGACTATGGCCGCCGCGGCCAAAAGTGCCGTCCACGTAGAGTCCATCTGGACGAGCAACCAAGGCTTCAGGTGCTTCGCGGCTCAGAACGGGAAGATGGACGAAGGCGGACATGGCTTGTTTCTTTTTCTGCTGTCAAGCAGCGCCGCTGCGGACGACGCGCCAGGGAAGCACTGTGCGGGCCTCCCAAAATTTTGGAAATATTTTCTTTGGCAGAAAGCGGGTTCAGAACGTGAAGTCGAGATCCTCAACGGTCTGCGCGACGGCCTGCGCCTCGGCAGCAGTCAGGCGTGCACGATCCCAGAGCTCGAAATGATCACCCCAGCCGACAAGAGCTGCTTCGCGTTCAAGTCCAGCGAGTTCACGCAGCCCCGCGGGGATGAGTACGCGCCCGGCACGATCAACCTTCAGTTCCTCAGCACTCCCCAGCACTAAACGGACAAAACCGCGTGCGGAGAAAGGAAGCTTCAGGAGAGCATCGCGCTTAGGAGCCCAGGCAGAAGGGGGATAAAGCACCAGGCACCCGTCCGGATGACGCGCAGCAACGATCACGCCGTCAGCGGCCGCTTCATCACGCGCACGCTTAGGAAGCGCAAGCCGCCCCTTGTCGTCGAGCGTGATGAGCGTAGTGCCTTGAAACACTTTCCTATCCTCAAACTGTCTTCAATCCTTCATTCCCGTTGGGCCAGCGTCCCGCAGAGACGCTCCCACCAATTCCCACATTTTCCCACAGTTGCCAATAGTCAGATCATGAAAATCAGTACCAAATAGGCAAAAGATCTTGTCTAAAGCGTAAAAATCCAATGAAGCTTGAATCAACCGCAGACCTATTTAGGAGTCTGCGGGAACGCATAAGAAAAAACCCGCACGAGCGGGTCTGGATGTATGTACTGTCCAACAAGGATAGGGACAGCGGAAGCTGTTGCTGCAATTCGGCGGAAGTTCTCTTGTAAGCCGGATTCTGTCGCGCGAAGTCCTATAGGACCTCGGCGGCGGTCATTCATCTAGGACGACGCTCACGCGCCGCCTCAAGCCATCTACCCGCAGCCGGACGGGGCCCGCCCATTGGCTGCCTATTTGATGTTGCTCCCCGTAGAGATTGCCCGTTTCACCCGGCCCGAGGCCGGCTCGTCTCTGTTGCTCTAATCCGCGCCTTACGGCGGAGAGGCGTTACCTCCTACGGCGCCCTGCGGAGTCCGGACTTTCCTCCCGCGGCCTAAAACCGCCGACGACCGCCCGGAAAACTTCTCGTCGAACTGCAGCGAGGCGCTACTTTACCGACTATGCGTCAGCGTGGCAAGCCGGATTCCGAAGGTTTTCACCCAACCGCATTCAGCAAAACTTTTGTCGGCAGGTCTAATTGCACATAGACATCTGCGCCTTGTGGGACAATGTCGGCTTTCGGCTCTATCCATCTCGCTCGACCGCCACGCAGGAAAGACCTCTCGGCTGCTTAGCCGCAAACACAGGTCTCTGCCGGCGGAGCAAATTGAGCGCTTTCGTCGATCCCTCTCATTGTCATGCAACACCCTCAACTCTTTCGTCCCACGTTTCTGGCCCGCGCAGTCTTTGCCGCAGCCGTTTCGTTTGCGTGCACTGCTCAGGCAGGCCTCTGGGAAGCCGTAGTAGACACGACGCCGGCAGGCTACGCCCGTCAGTCGTCTGAACGTCCGGGCGATTGGGCCTCTTTTTGGAGTGACACCAAGGAAGGAACCAAGCGTATCTTTGAGGAGGGCAACTCGGTCTGGATCGTTCCAACCTATACCAACCATCCAACCTGGGCTTGGAAAAAACGGCATGAAGAAAACGGTTATCCCTTCGGCATGGGCTACGCACGGCAAGTGATTGACAATCGCGGCAATGAACGCCTGCTTTTCGCCGTTAACTTTGTGGATTCCAACTACCGCATAGAGCCGATGGTGGGCTACTCCTGGCTCGCTCGATGGCCGATCGGCTCTACCGGACTCCATGTAGGGGCGGGCTATCTCGCAGGCATCACGATGCGCGGCGACTATATGTGGGCGCCGCTGCCTCTGCCGCTGCCCGTCGCCAAGATCGGCACCGATACAGTGTCCTTCTATGGCACCTTCATTCCTTTCACCAACGTCTTCTTCTTTTACTCGACGATTACCGTCGACGACGCGAAAGGCCGCAAGATGCCGCTCGCATCTGACAGTCCTTGGGTGAAGTCGCCTAATCTGCTCTACGGGTCCTATGGCTGGCAGTATGTCGACAATGGGGAAGAGTATTCCAAGAGCCTGATAAAGAACGATACGATTTGGAATGTTGGTCTGCGCCGTTACTCTGGGCGCAGCTGGCAGACGGATCTCAAATATTCTCGGGCTCAGCACGATGTCGCCTATGCCGACGGCTCAGGCAAACAGTCCATCGATTTCCGCACCTATACACTCACCATCTCCTACAACATCGACGTGACTAAATCACTGCGCCTATTTGCCGGCGCCGGTGTGGGCTACGGCAAAGCCGAAGGGCCCTACAACTCTGACACCAGCATCTTCCCTGCGCTCACGCTCGGCGGTACCTGGGCCCTTACAGACCACTTCTGGCTCACCGGGTCGATGGATACGAACTTCCCGCGCTACAAAGGCGTGCTTGCCGACCGCGACAGCGAATATGTATTGAAGTCCATGCCGACCGCCTTCACGCTCGGCCTCGGTTTCGCGTTCTGACGAACGGCCACGCTTTCAGCACCGTCTACAAACCGTCTGGAATCACATTTCCAGACGGTTTCTTTTTCCGGCTTAACACTTAGAAAAGGCCAACTCCATACAATTCACTCTGACCCAATTTAATGGGCGCCCTGCAAAGCCTGCGGCGGCGCCTTTGTGTTGTGCCCGGAAGCGCTCTCTGATCCAAAACGGATGAGCGTTTTCCGCACTTCGGCTTCACCCCACATTTCATTTCCCAAAGGACAAGCAGTCATGGATCTCAATCAAGCGCTCATCGAACGCGCCCAACACGTCATTCCGGGCGGCGTCAACTCCCCCGTACGAGCTTTCGGCTCTGTCGGCGGCGCTCCGCGCTTTATCGAGCGCGCCAAGGGCCCTTATATGTGGGATGTGACGGACAAGCGCTTCACGGACTATGTCTGCTCCTGGGGGCCGATGATTCTCGGCCACAATGATCCGGAAGTCGTTGAGGCGGTTCATGCAGCAGTGGATCGCGGCCTTTCTTTCGGCGCTGCCACGCGTGCTGAGGTTGAAATCGCCGAAATGATCACGAACATTCTTCCTGCAATGGAGGAAGTTCGTCTCGTCTCCTCCGGCACGGAGGCCGGCATGTCGGCGATTCGTCTTGCCCGCGGGTATACCGGCCGCAACCGCATCATCAAGTTTGAGGGCTGTTACCACGGTCATTCCGATGCACTTCTGGTGAAGGCCGGCTCAGGTCTGCTCACCTTCGGCAATCCTTCATCTGCGGGCGTTCCGGCTTCAGTGACCGAACACACAATGGTGCTCGAATACAACAACCCCGAACAGCTTGAAGATGCGTTTGCCAAGTACGGCGACGAAATCGCCTGCGTCATCGTTGAAGCATTCGCAGGCAACATGAACCTCGTTCGCGGCACACAAGAATTCATTGATACGATGCGCCGCCTCTGCACGAAGCACGGAGCACTCCTCATCGTTGACGAAGTCATGACAGGCTTCCGGGTCGCTTTGAAGGGAGCTCAGTCGCTCTTCAACGTCACGCCCGACATCACCATGCTCGGCAAGGTAATCGGCGGCGGCATGCCGGTCGCCGCCTTTGGCGGGCGTCGTGAAATCATGGAAAAGATTGCGCCCTGCGGCCCGGTCTATCAAGCCGGCACCCTGTCGGGCAACCCTGTTGCCGTCGCCTGCGGCATGGCGACCCTGAAGAAAATTCAGGCGCCTGGCTTCTACGATCGTCTCGGCGCTCAGACCAAGCGTCTGGTCGAGGGACTTCAGGCTGCCGCTCAAGCCGCCGGCGTGCCCTTCACCGCCGACAGTGTCGGAGGTATGTTTGGTCTCTACTTCCTGCCGCAGCGTCCTCAGGGCTTTGCAGACGTAATGAAGGCCGACAAAAATGCCTTCAACACGTTCTTTCACGGCATGCTCGACCGCGGCCATTACTTTGCGCCGTCCACTTTTGAGGCGGGCTTCGTCTCTATCACACACACGGATGAAGTGATCGACAAGACGATCGCCGACGCCCGCGAAGTCTTCGCTTCAATGGCGAAATAAAATATCGCTGCTTCGCACCGTTTGGTTCTGCGTGCACTGACAAAGCCTCAAGCCGCAGAACCAAAGAGAGGGAATGCTTCCACTTATTCGATCCAATCTTGTCAATCCGTCCCATGTCCCTGCTGTCCGCATTCCTGAAACATGCCAAATTTTCTGTTGCCTTTGGGCGTCTGGGAACTGCGTTCGTTATCGCCGCCGCACTTTCTGCCGGAGCGCTGACATCGAACTGCGCCCTTGCAGCAAGCGATGACGGCTGGTTCTCCGCCATTGACGCCGGCCGCGGAGAAAAGAAAGCCGGTCCGCATGTCACGGTTGACATCATTGCCGAAAAAACCTCATTGACACCGCAGGCGGTCAACCGCTTTGCAGTTCGTTTCCGTCATCAAGAGGGCTGGCATACCTACTGGAAGATGCCGGGGGATGCCGGGCTGCCGCCAGAATTTACCTTCACGCTCTCACCGAGTGAACTGAAAGCCTCAGCACCGCTATTCCCGCTGCCAGAGCGAACAGTAACCTCCGGGCTCATCACCTTTGGCTATGGCGGCGAAACGCTTTTCCCCTTTAATGTGGAATTGCCGCGCGGTGCATCCGGACACGCTCAAATCGCGCTGCACGTCGAATATTTGGCCTGTAAGGACATGTGCGTTCCTGAGTCGGCCGACGTCAAGTTCTCCATTCCAATTGACATCAAAGGAAAAGATTCAGATGACGCAGCGGCCGTTGCTGCTGCTGTACGCGCCATCCCTGAACGTGTTCAAAACGACGGCAGCATCAAGGCGACCATTGACGGCAATCGAATTCGCATTGATGTTGCGGGGAACGCGATTGTCGGCAGGTCGCTTGATTTTCTTCCGTCCGAAAAAAATGTAATCGATCTGCGTCAGGCCCCGCAAACCGTTGTTGGCATCACGCAAGGCAACGAACCGCCTTCTGCCTCACTCTGGCTTGCCGCGACTGAACGATTTGCCAAAACACCTCAGCCCGCACTCGAAGGCGTCCTGGTCGCTGATGGCGGCCCAGCCAAAGGCGGTTGGGCGATTGACACGTCCATGCCGCTGCAAACCGGATCGGTAGCACCGCCTCCGGCAGTCAATACTGCACAGGCCAAGGCGGCATCGGCCGACCTGAATAACAGCGGCCAGATGACGGCAGGAACCGGCGCCGCGCTTCTCTTTGCATTTTTGGGCGGCCTGATCCTCAATCTGATGCCCTGCGTCTTTCCTGTTCTTTCGCTCAAACTCCTCGACCTCGTCCAAGGCGCCCACCAGTCGCAGCGTCTCATTGGGCACGGTTTGGCTTTCACGGGAGGCGTATTGCTCTCTATGGTGCTTCTTTCAGGCACCTTGATGGCGCTTCGCACTGCCGGTCATGCCGTAGGCTGGGGATTTCAGCTGCAGTCGCCTTGGGTGGTTGCGGCCCTGATTCTCTTATTTGGAGCCATCGCCTGCAACCTTCTGGGACTTTATGAATTCACCTTCGGAAGCCGTGCCGCAGATCTCAAAGTCGTGCGCAGCCTGCCGCAATCCGGAATCACCTCGTCCTTTTTCTCCGGCATTTTGGCGGTCATTGTGGCAAGTCCCTGCACCGCTCCTTTCATGGGGGCCGGGATCGGCTATGCACTCACCCAGCCCGCCGCAGAAGCAATGCTCGTCTTCCTCTCGCTGGGTCTCGGCATGGCAACGCCTTGGCTGCTTTTGTGCCTGTTCCCCGCCTGGGCCAAAAAGCTCCCCAAACCGGGACCTTGGATGAACACCTTCAAGAAGGTGATGGCTGTCCCCATGCTGCTCGCACTCCTTTGGCTCGCCTGGGTGCTTACCAAGCAGGTTGACTATCGAGGTCTCTTGATCGTACTTCTGGGACTCGCCGCGCTTGCCGCCTTTTGCTGGTTATTAGGAAGACGTCAGTTTGGACGGTCCTCGAGCACCATTGTTATGGCCGCACTCGGAACACTTACGGCGGCTTCACTGGCGCTGACAGCTTGCGGCATTTTCGACCGCCACTCCGTTTCAACAGAGGAGGGGTGGAGTACGTGGAGTGCCGAAGCCGTACAGAGTGCTTCCTCAGCAGGCCGCCCTGTTTTCATCGACTTTACTGCTGCCTGGTGCATTACCTGTCAAGCCAATAAGCTTGCTGTGCTCGACCGTGAGGAAGTCGTTTCACGAATGAGTGAACTCGGCTACGTTCGTTTTCTCGCCGACTGGACTAATAAGGATCCTGCTATCACCAAGGAACTGGCCAAGTATGGCCGCACCGGCGTACCGCTCTACGTTCTTATTTATAAGGACGGCACGGTCAAAGTGCTCCCTGAACTCCTCACAACCGGCACGGTCTTGGATGCACTGAAATAAATCAACTGCCGCCGCAGTTCGGCGTATGCCAAAAGATTAATTAATAAGATCCATCGGGCCTGCCGAAGCGTTTCTTCTGCAGGCCCGATTCTTATTTATCGCATCTTGTTTTCGGAATAGTCGTAGACCCAATCGATAACGATGTTTAGGAAGGGAATCCCGTTGGGCACGTTTTTAGCGCCCCGCACACTTGCGTAGACAGCATAGCGCTGACCGTTTTGCGCCTGAATAAATCCGCCGATGCTTCGCACATCAGAGAGGAACCCCGTCTTGATGCGGCCGCGTTCCTCTGCCACCTTGCGTTTGGCCATGGTCCCATCTCTGCCGCTAATCGGCATTGAAGCCAAATATTCCGGCATGTAGGGACCGGACCACCCGGCCGCCAGAAGTTGGGTCATTGCTCGGCCGGTCACACGGGTTTCACGCGAGAGTCCCGATCCGTTGTCAATCCATATCTCCTGAGACGTGATGCCTTTCGACTGCAGCCATTCGTCGAGCGCCGCACGCGCATCTTCAAGGGTTGCGCCTCTTGGGAAAACCAATTCCGCCCGTGCGGCAGCCTTTCCCGCGGACTTAAGCTTTCCTGTCGAAGGCTCATTCTTTTGCGCTTCATTAAAAGCCTCTCGAACCCGATCAGCCCCCAAGGAAAGGAAGATATGCCGCGCCATTAAGTTGTTAGACCACTTATTGGTGAGCGCCACCACTTCGCCCAAAGGCTGCGAAACACGGGAAAAACGCCGTTGAGCATCTTTGGGTACGTTTCCTGACACCACATGCCCCGTCCAGGTGCGGCCGTCGCGCTCCCAGAGCGCACGAAAGAGCCGCTCGAGGTATTCGTTGGGTTCTAAGGCGATGACATTGAAATTTTTCGGCCCGCAAGCTGCCGGAAGCTTGCCGGTAAAGGTCACACGCTTGCGGCCTTTGCCCAGATCCTTCAGCTGGAAACCAATTGACGTCTTCCAATCACCGCATCCGCCTCGACCGAGCGGGATTGTCTCTGGGAAAGAAATACCAGCCAGTTTTGGCACAGTCACGATGCGGGCCGTTTGGGTCTCCTTGTCGGGGATAAATTCGAAGCTTAGATTTCGAAAATTGATGAGCGCCGGATCGGGCTGCAAGTTGTAAGGACGAGAGCTGCGGCCGTCAAACGCTCCTGGATCCACCTGAGGAATATTGAAGTAGGAACGGTCAATGACGATGTTGCCTTCAATCCGCTTGATGCCGGTCTGAGCGAGTTTGTCTACCGCCATGGAAAAATCCTCAACCACGAAGGAGGGGTCACCGCCTCCGCGAATAAAGAGACCGCCCTTCAAAAGCCCCTTTGTGGTTGGTTCTCCCAGCGTATAAAAACCCGTATACCAGTGATAATTAGCCCCCAGCGTTTCGAGCGCAGCCAGAGTCGTCACAACTTTGGCCACCGAGGCCGGTCGATCAATGCGGCGGTCATTCCAAGCGAAGACAGCGGTCTTCGGCGATTCAACCGGCACTACTGAAATCACAATATCGTCAGGATTGATTCTCAGCCGCTTGGCCGCTGCTGCGAGCGGAGCCGGCAACTGCGACTGCGAGGCAGTTCGGCCCGCAGCCGAAGTTGCCGCAGACGCCGTTGGCAGCGCAATCGTAAACGAAAGCAGTGCTGCAGCCGTCAGCGCTTTTGCAGCAAACAGCTGCACCCGGCGATTCAGCGTCAACTTCGCGCTTTCACTCAAGCATTTCCCTGCACACATCAATGGATCCTCGCAGCGGATGAAAAAATTTTTATCTCCAGCCCTTGAAATCGAAAGAGCCGTCCCCATATAGGCAAGTAATGGTAGCGGATGTGCCTCTAAGGACATTCCGCCCGTATGAATTTGTTGCATGCCGAGCTCTCCGCCATCAATTAGGCAGTGCGATTTGAGCACGGCATCCAAGCTTTTCAAAGAATCTTTTGGAGATTTCCCAGATGCAGATCCGTCCTTTGCATGACCGCGTCATCATCAAGCGCCTTGAGGCCGAAACGACGACCGCCTTCGGCATCGTCATTCCTGACACGGCCGGCGAAAAGCCTGATCAGGGCGAAGTGATCGCCGTCGGTCCCGGCAAACGTGATGAAGCCGGCCGCCTTGTGGCGATGGACGTTAAGGTCGGCGACCGCGTCCTCTTCGGCAAGTACTCCGGCCAGACCGTCAAGGTCGACGGCGAAGAGCTCCTCGTGATGCGCGAGGAAGACATCATGGGCGTGCTCGAATAAGCCGCCCCCGAAAGCACTCCACGTACAGATTTCTAAATAATTAAGGAATTACAAAATGGCTGCTAAGCAGGTTCTTTTCGGTGATGATGCCCGCACGAAAATGGTTCGCGGTATCAACGTTCTCGCCAATGCTGTCAAGGTAACGCTCGGCCCGAAGGGTCGCAACGTTGTGCTTGAACGCTCTTTCGGCGGCCCGACGGTCACGAAGGATGGCGTGTCTGTCGCCAAAGAAATCGAACTCAAAGATAAATTTGAAAACATGGGTGCCGCCATGGTCCGCGAAGTCGCCTCGAAGACGAGCGACAACGCCGGTGACGGTACGACCACTGCTACGGTTCTCGCTCAGGCCATCGTTGATGAAGGCATGAAGTTCGTTGCCGCCGGCATGAACCCGATGGACCTTAAGCGCGGCATCGACAAGGCTGTTGCCGCCGCCATCACTGAGCTCAAGAAGCTCTCCAAGCCCACTACGACCAACAAGGAAATCGCTCAGGTTGGCGCCATTTCGGCCAACTCCGATGAAGAAATCGGTCAGATCATTTCCGAAGCCATGGATAAGGTCGGCAAGGAAGGCGTGATTACGGTTGAAGACGGCAAGAGCCTCAAGAACGAACTCGAAGTCGTCGAAGGCATGCAGTTCGACCGCGGCTATCTCTCGCCCTACTTCATTAACCAGCCTGAAAAGCAGGCTGCAGTTCTTGAGAACCCGTTCATCCTGCTCCACGACAAGAAGATCAGCAACATTCGCGAACTTCTGCCGGTGCTTGAACAGGTCGCTAAGGCTGCTCGTCCGCTCGTCATCATCGCTGAAGACATCGACGGTGAGGCCCTTGCCACGTTGGTCGTCAATTCCATCCGCGGCATCCTGAAGGTTGTGGCCGTCAAGGCTCCGGGCTTCGGCGATCGCCGTAGCGCCATGCTCGAAGACATCGCAGTCCTTACGGGCGGTACGGTTATTTCGAGCAACGTCGGCCTTTCGCTCGATAAGGCTACGCTTGCCCAGCTCGGCAGTGCCAAGAAAGTCGAAGTCACGAAAGAAAATACGACCATCATTGACGGTGCCGGTGATGCCGCGGCCATTGAAAACCGCGTCAAGAACATCCGCACGCAGATCGAAGGCGCCTCGAGCGATTACGATCGTGAAAAACTTCAGGAACGCGTGGCTAAGCTCGCCGGCGGCGTTGCACTGATCAAGGTCGGTGCCGCAACTGAAGTTGAAATGAAGGAAAAGAAGGCCCGTGTGGAAGACGCTCTGCACGCCACTCGCGCTGCCGTTGAAGAAGGCATCGTCCCGGGCGGCGGCGTCGCGCTCATCCGCGCCAAACTCGCCATCAAGGACATCAAGGGCGACAATGACGAACAGAACGCTGGTATCCGCATCGTTCTGCGCGCCATGGAAGAGCCGTTGCGTCAGATCGTCGCCAATGCCGGCGATGAACCGAGCGTCGTGGTGAACACCGTCGCTCAGGGCGAAGGCAACTTCGGCTACAACGCTCAGTCCGCCAAGTACGGCGATATGGTTGAAATGGGCGTACTCGATCCGACGAAGGTGACCCGCACGGCACTTCAGAACGCAGCATCTGTCGCTTCGCTGATCCTCACGACCGACTGCATGGTTGCCGACCTTCCGGCCGACGACAAGGCTGTCCCCGCCGGCATGGACGGCATGGGCGGCATGCCCGGCATGATGTAATCAACTGCAGAATGCCCTGACACGTTTGGGCGGCTGAACAAACCGCTCAAACGTGGCCGCAGACAATGCAAAAATCCTCCGCAGCGTGCACGGCTGCGGAGGATTTTTTATTCAGGATCGCGCAAAACCGGCGCCGCGTTCAAACGCAGCGTCGATTGGACATCCGCTTCCTCGTTATTCGGGCTTCAGCCCCGAAAGTTTGGCAAACTCTTCCGTGGTCACCTGAGGCACCGGGATATAGCGTCCATCGGTGGTCTTCAGGACACCGAAGGGCACCGAGATACCGCACGCACGACGGAAGGCTTTGGAGTAGTCCCAGACCTTCTTTCGCGCATCAAAGGGCAATTCGACATTGCGGACATCGAGCCCTCGGAAATCCTTGTCGTGGAAATGCGCTTCATGCTCCAGGAACTTCGCTTTGCGGTCCTTAGCAGAGAGAATTGCTGCGCCCTGAAGCTCACTCCAGGGGTTGAGCACCGCGACCGGATGCCAGATAAAGGTCACCTGCTTAAGGAAAGGCTTAAGCTGTTCATACTGCCAGACGCACCACGGGCACTGCGTGTCAAATGCCAGACGAACCACCGGTCCGTTTTTCGGTCCTTGGAAAACAACACCGTCACCGGCATCCTGAAGCTCAACAAAGCAGCGTTCGGCATTGAAGTCCGTCGGCACTGTCGGCATGTCGGGCCAGGTACGCTTAGCCGGCTTACTCGTCTTACCGTCAGCTGCATGGGCGGCGGTGATTGACGAAACGGCGGCGGCGCCGGCGATCGTCAAAAGTGTGCGGCGGCTGCAGAGTCCAGTCATAAATGTTCCTCCTGTCTCTTTTCCTTTTTTACTGATCGAGGGTCAACAACCCGCGAAGTCCATTTTCCATCCTACGCCACCGCAACCGATGTGCTTGAACAGCAAAGCGCAGAAAAAATGTTTCGACACACTTGTTGAGCATTTATTTTGCGGTATTGCCATCATTGAAACGATATCCGAGCGATGAATTGAGCTAAAGCTTCTCGTTTCTGTGCCTTTGTCGGCAAGATTCCTTGACCGCCCGCACGCCGGCAAGGACAATGTTGTCTATTCCTTGATTACCGCTCGGCGGCGCCCAAAGCTATGATTTCACGGACGTCTGCCGGCCTCTCTAAAGAAAACTGAGTTGACATGAAGTTCACCGAGATGCTGCGCGCCCGCTGGCGCAATGCCGACACGCTTCTGTGCGTCGGTCTCGACCCCGATCTGGCACGCCTTCCTGAAGAACTAGCCGGCAAACCCGATGCCATCTATTCCTTTTGTACCGGCATCGTTGATGCAACAGCAGACCTTGTCTGTGCCTTTAAGCCCCAGATTGCCTACTTCGCATCCGAAGGCGCGGAAGACGCGCTGAACCGTGTCGTCGCCTACATTCATTCCAATCATCCCGGCATTCCTGTCATCCTTGATGCCAAGCGCGGCGATATTGGTTCGACGGCCAAGCACTACGCCGAAGAAGCTTTTGATCGCTATGGTGCCGATTGTGTGACGCTCTCTCCCTATATGGGCGGCGATACGCTGGATCCATATCTGGCATATGCCGAGAAAGGCGCTTTCGTTCTCTGCCGCACTTCGAATAAGGGCGGCGATGATCTGCAAATGATCGACCTCGGCGGCGGTGAACGTCTTTTTGAACGCGTAGCCCGCTTGGTCTCACATGAGTGGAACCGTACGGGCGAGCTTGGCCTCGTTGTTGGCGCAACCTACCCCGATGAGCTTGCTGCGGTACGCCGCATTGCGCCGGACATACCGCTCCTTGTGCCCGGCATCGGCGCCCAGGGAGGCGACATTAATGCTGCTGTCAAAGCCGGTATGGACACGGAAGGGGCCGGTATGGTCATCAATTCAGGCCGCGCAATCCTATACGCCAGCAGCGGTGCCGACTGGCGCGAAGCAGCCCGCCGTTCTGCGATTGCCACACGCGACGCCATCAACAGCGCCCGCGAACTCTAATTTTTGGGGCTGCTTGACTCAGCGGGCGCGGAGCTCCACTTCGCGCCCGCCGCTTTGGATGACCGCCTGAAGCGCTGTCTCATCCACGGCCCCCAACTCCACCAAATCTCGGCTTGGCGCATTTCCGCCTATGCGAAAGAGGCAAAGATTTCCCCACGGAACGTAGTAGGCGAATGTACCTCTTACCGGCGACTTGACGACAGGATCGCGTCCCACATCGAGCCGCTCAGAAAGTCTTGCAATTCGCTCAAGCTTTCCAAAATCCTCCCACACCACCTTCATCGGCAGGCGTTTGGCGAAATTTTCGGCTGCTGCGCTGGCATTCAGTTCAATGGCATAAATTGCACCGTCGACAACCATGTCGATGGTTTGTGCGGCTGGACTCCCTACTGCGACGACGATACTAGCCGCAGCGACAGCAAGATGTTTGACCGGCTTGTGCATCTGAATTCTCCGAAAAATATTGAGTCCATTTCATTTTCTATGATGTACTCGCCGAAAAAAGTGCTGATCCGCTCAAATATCTGCCGTATTCGTTTCAAAAAAAGCGGTCCGAATCTTTAATCGAACCGCTTTCTATCACAGTCTTTTGCTGCAGCCTCAGAAGAGACTCAATAGTGCAATCGGATTCCCTTTGTAATTCCCATTCACAAAACAGGCATTCTCAAAAATTTCGAGTTTAGATTGGTAAACGCCGTCAATGAGCCGAAGATCACCCGACGCTGTATAAACAGCTGCTGTCTGTTTGGCAATCAAAGCTTGCGGAATAGCCAGTTCAAAACTGCCCCAGCTTGCTCCTCGAGCGAGCTCCTGACCCTGCGCATTCGGATCCGCCGCCTTGTAAGCAAATGCCCCCTTCAAATGCGCCGAATCCTTTCCCCGCACATATCTTGCATCGGTCAGATTCAACGCAATGCCGTCCTTCGTAAAGGCGCGGCTCCAAATACCGAGAACCCGGAAAGCAGCGTCCGGATTCACTGCCGTCTCCTGCGTGGCCGTTTGGAGTTCCGTCAGGAATGCTTCCGAAAGATTCGTAATCGTCAAATCCAAACCAATTTCTGATGCTGACTCCCCACCCGCTTTCGGGTTCGTAACGGAAAGCTCAACCCGCTCATCCCAGCGCTGAGCCGCTTTTCCGTCCTTACCCTCTGGCGCCGGTCCGGCCGACCGTGCTGAGATAAATGCCGCACGCGTTCCGTCGCCGGAGAGCTCCCCGCTCACAAAAGGCCCGCTCGTAAAAGTAAAGTCCGCAATGGGCTTCTCTCCCACGCGAATTTCAGCCCGTAAATCTTTCATGGATTCCGTGGAGGGAGCGTTTGCCGCAATTTCTTCCGCCGTTCGGCAGCTCCAGCCGCCCAGAACGAAGCGAGCGACAATATCCTGCCCGATCTTTTCGCCCGTAATGCTCGCCACCTCAGCCTGACAAACAAATGCGTTTTCGGGAGCGCGATAGGTGATTGGATTCAGCCGCCACACCACAGGTTTGACGGTTCCTGTCATTGAAGTTTCAATCACGAGCTCGTCGCCGAACCCTTCCACACTTTTATCGGCCGCAATCTGTGCTCCGATCCCCTGCGTAAGATCAAGCGACGCCTTCGTTTTGGTGCCTAATCCAAATTCAGCACCGCCCTGCCAGACCATTTTGAGGCCATTGAGGAGTTCCACTTCCACCGTAAAGGCGCGCGTTCTCCACGTACGAGCCGTCTCCGTAAAGATGACCGTCTTTACCGGAGCCTCCTTGTAACTTGCGAGATCCTGAGCGTGTTCGTCCCAAACACGTCCCTCCCAAGTGATGATGCCCGCACCTGCTGCTGCGGCGGCCGCAATCACGACTGCGGCCGTACCCCACACTTTTGCTCCCATGCCTTCCTTCCTGCTTTAATTAGAAGTGATTGAATTTATTTTGAATGCTCACAATACCGTGAGTACCCATGCCGCTTTTTCTAAAGTTGTTCACAAGTGTGCCGCAGCGGCCTATTAGTTGCCAACAGACTTATCCACAGACTTAATCGTCTTAGAATCCGCACCATCATGCGGATTGTCGACCACTCCCCTCTCAATTTGAGGGCTCAGCTCCTCCCCCTTGGGGACAACTTCTGCCATGCCGTGCGCAGCGCGTAAACGAGAAGCGAGCACCTTATCGACTCGCCGACCGTCCATATCGACAATCTCAAAACGCCACCCCAGCCACTCGACCGCATCACCCTCTTTGGGCAACCTTCCCAGAAGGAGCATCACCATGCCTGCAAGCGTGCTGTATCGGCCGGCTTCCTCTTCAGGAACGTGCTTGAGAGAAAGCACATCCTTCATTTCGGGAATCGGAATGATGCCGTCGAGCAGCCAGGAACCATCCTCGCGTCGAGTGGCCCAGCTGTCATCGGGCTGCTCGGGCTTAAATTCACCGGCAATAGCCTCCAGTACGTCACGCGGCGTCACCAGACCGAGCACTTCGCCGTATTCGTCCACGACAAGCGCGAGCGGCACGTCGGTTTTACGGAAATGCTCAAGAAGCTCCATCCCAGTAAGCGACTCTGGCACATAAGAAACCGGCATAAGATTGTTAGCAAAGTCCGGTTTGCCAGAATCCAAAATCTGCTGCAGAAGCATTTTGGTTGAGCAGACGCCCTTCACATTGTCCAGACTGCCAACGCAGACCGGCAGCCGCGATCGCTTTGACGTTCGGATCAGTTCAATATTTTCCTCATCCGGCGCTTCAAGATCGATCCAAGAAATATTGGAGCGCGGCGTCATCAAAGAGGCAACCTGCCGATCATCAAGACGAAAGACGTTGCGCACCATATCGCGCTCTGCCGTTTCGATAACGCCGGATTCCTGCCCTTCTTCAATCATGGCGTGAATCTCTTCTTCCGTCACGGAACTCCCCTGTGTTTCCGAAATGCCCAAACGCTTCAAAAGCAGGTGCGTCGAGACCGACAGGAGTTTGACAAAAGGAGCGGCAATAATGGAAAGACAGTGAATAGGAGGCGCGAGACGACAGGCAATGCGCTCGGGCGAAATCTGCCCGATGCGCTTGGGGACCAGTTCGCCCATCACAATCGAAAAGTAGGTGATCAGCACAACAACAACAAACAAACCGATAGCCTTAGCGGTTTCCGGCGACAGTCCAACCATCACCAGAAACGCCTCCATCGGTCGGGCGAGCGCCGACTCACCCACAATGCCCGAAAGAATGCCGATGGACGTAATACCCACCTGAATCGTTGAAAGTGCACGGTTCGGATCCGCATTGAGCTCACGAGCACGCTCTGCTCCAGCAACCTTGTCATCAATAAGACGCTGGAGCCGAGCACGACGGCTCGTAACGAGCGAAATTTCACTCATGGCGAAAACGCCGTTCAAAACGATCAGAACGGCGAGAAGCGCCACATCTAACCAACTGGACATAAAAAATCTGAAAGGGGTCAAAAAAATGAAATGAGCGATCTGCAGCCGCAGATCGCCAGATAATCCGACTTAGTAAAAAAGTCAGAAGAATTTTTTATTATCACATGCGGGACCAGCCGCAGTTTGAATAGGCCGGCCTAAACTGCATGAATGCGAAAGATTGCATCAGTCAAAGGGCGACGGCATTCTCATCGGATCGCCGCCGCGAATGAGGGCGATCAGACCTTGGAGCGCCGTTAAAGAAGCGGCCAGCCGCACTGTTCGGCGATCACCGGTGACGTGAATGGTACGCACACTTGTTGCGATCGCTCCGGAAGGATCGCGTTCTGCCCACCCAATACAAACCGTGCCGACCGGCGTTTGCGCAGTGCCGCCGGACGGCCCTGCAACCCCCGTAAGGGCGACAGACAAATCCGCATGGCTGCAGGCGAGTGCACCGCGCGCCATGGCTTCAGCAACGGGTTCACTCACAACGCCGAATTCTGCAATAACTTCTGCCGGCACGTCGATCATCTCTTCTTTGCCGGAGATTTGATAGGTCACATAACCGCGGTCAAACCATGCCGACGATCCGGCGACACTCGTAATGAGTTCACTCACCATGCCGCCCGTCAGACTTTCTGCCGTGCAGACAATACGTCCGTTTTCATGTGCGGCAGCCCCAAGCAGATCCGCTGCCAATTCAGCTTGCTCAAGCAGTGTGCTCATGAGAATTCCTCACCCATCAATATTCTTCGTTAGGCCCACCGTTGCCAGGCTGCTGACAGCAAAACGATGAGTGCCCAAGCATAGACCGCAGCGGCGATATCGTCGAGCATCACCCCCAAACCCGACTTCATCCTGCGGTCGAACCAGGAGCCTGGCCAAATTTTCACAATATCGAAAAGTCGAAACACAAGGAATGCGGCCAACCACCAGCCCCAGCCGGCGGGCAGCATGATGCATACGGCCCAAACAGCTACAACCTCATCAATGACAAAACCGCCGTGATCGACAACGCCGATGTCGCGGCCCGAACGTTCGCACGCCCATGCGCCAAGCATAAAAAGAGCGGCAGTGAGTGCTACCCAGCCTTCGCGCGTCATGAAGGGATCGAGCAGCCCGTAGACGAGCACTCCCGCAAGCGTTCCCCATGTACCGGGAGCAGGCCGCAGAGCACCGACGCCGAAAAACGTGGCAATCCAGTGCGCAGGATGAGAAAGAACAAAGTTTCGGGTGATGCGCACGCGATTGGCGGGCGCATCTGGAGCGTATTTTTCAAACATGTCGTCCTAAGGCGAATGAATCTTCGCGCGGCTGCACTGCAGCCGCCAGACAGACTCCATTATTCTGGATCTTCCGCGTTGAAATGATCGTAACCAGTGCTCGGCACTGCAACAGGCAGGCCGTCTGCCGTGCGCACCACAACAGCCGTTTCTTCTCTTTCTAAAATACGGCCGATGCGGGAAACGGGCGTATTGGAGAGCAGTCCGGCCTCAAAGATGCGCTCGGCTGCCGCTGGAGGCGCCGTAAAAATCAGTTCGTAGTCGTCACCGCCGGCAAGCGCTGCCTCATGCTGGCGTGCAACGGTGAGCGTCGACAATACTGGGGAGAGCGGTATACGCTCCCATTCGATTTCTGCGGAAACACCGCTTCTCGTCAGGATGTGATCCAGATCGGCAAGGAGACCGTCTGAAATATCCGCACAGGCTGTCGCTGCGCCCAGAAGCGCCTGACCGAGCGCGATACGCGGTGTCGGCCGATCCATCCGAGCAAAGAGCCGAGGTTCCGCATCGGGCATCACCTGCCAGCGACCCCACCGGCACATCAAAGCCGCATAAGCGTCGCCCACCGTACCAGACACCCAGATATCGTCACCGGGCTGAGCGCCGCTTCTTGTCAGCCCCATTCCGGCCGGCAAGTCGCCCATCGCCGTAATGCTGATCGTTGCAGGAGCATGTCTGCCGTCAATCTCTGGCGTCCGTGTCGTATCTCCCCCAAGCAGCGCGCAGCCCGATTCATGTGCAAGCGCCATCAGACCGCGGGAGAAATCAGCCAGCCATCCGTCGTCTCGACGCGGCAGGCCGATGGACAGGAAAAAGGCTCGCGGAACGGCTCCCGCTGCTGCCAGATCCGAAAGATTCACAGCGAGCGCCTTATAGCCCACATCTTCCGGATCGGCATCGGGAAAGAAATGCGTGCCTAATGCAGTCATGTCGCAGGTCACCGCGAGACGCCCCGCACCGGTATCAATGATGGCGCAGTCGTCACCCACCCCCTGACTCTTCCAGGCTCCGAACGACGGATACGTGAAGAACTGCTCAATGATTTGAAATTCACCAGCCTCAGACACAACACACCTCCTTGATGTCTCTGCGCTTCATAAAGAAGCCTCCATTTTGCGAATTATCCTGTGCAGCGCTCCCAACGAACGCGCCTAACTTTGCCTTCAAGCACAAGATTTCAAGATCCTCACTGCACTTTGCACCAAAGCATGCAGAGGATGTCTAAACACGCATCCTGTTTTCTTAAAGTCCTGCAAAAAGAGCCGCCCAGAGTTTCCTCACAAGCGGCTCGATCCAACAGCTGCAACAAAACTGCTGCTGATTAGGCTTTCTTCTGGGCGTGATCCGCTGCAAACTCAGCTGCGCGCACCTTAGCGGCCACGCGTTCGAGAACAGCATTAGTGAACCGGTAGCCGCTGCCGAAATGTTTGGCCAACTCAATCGTCTCGTTGAGAACGACGCGGTACGGCGTCTGCGGGCAGCGCAGCAGCTCATACGTCCCGATGAAAAGAATCGCACGCTCAACGAGCGATACGCGCTTCAGGTCGCGGTCGACAAAAGGCGAAAACTCAGCTTCAAGCGCAGCGTGCTCGCCGATCGCTCCAGAAAGCAGTGTCGTGAGCAGCTCACGGTCGCAGCGCGCCCAGTCTTCAGACGTAAGACCGAGATCTTCAACGGGCGTGCCTTCCTCATCATCGGCAAGGAGCGCAGGAAGATTTTCTTCAATTTTCTGGGCTTTAAGCGTCGGATCTGCGATCCACTGATAGAAGCCGAGCAGCGCAAAGACGCGGGCGAGATGCCGCGGTGCATGCGCCTGGCGGCCGGGCTTATGGGCTTCAGTCATAGTTGTCCTGTCCGCTCTCTATAAAGAGAGCCTGATATTGAGAAACCCAAGCGGCGCACGCCGCCTGGATGCTCTTATTTGTTCAGAGTAATCAGAAAAGGCGCGCATTCTAGCGCGCCTTTTCATCCTCTGCCTTGACCGATCGGAATTAGTCTTCTGGATTTTCCTCAAAATCGTCAGCCGAAACGAATTCCTTGGCGAGGTTGGCCATCTCAACAGCGCAGCGAGCGCAGTCGCGGGCTTTCATCTCAATACGTTCCTGACACTGCTCGTCATTTTCCGTCGTAAGCACACCATTGGCGATCGGAATTTCATAGTCAAGACCAATACGGGTAATGCCGGCACCGGACTCATTCGAGACGAGTTCAAAGTGATAGGTTTCACCGCGGATAACAGCGCCGAGCGCAATCAGGGCATCGTATTCCTCGGTCTGTGCAAGCTTCATCAGCGCGAACGGAATTTCAAGCGCGCCGGGAACGGAGACCTTTGTCACATCCTCATCCATCACGCCGAGCTTGCGAAGTTCATCCATGCAGGCCTCGAATTCGCCGCGGCCGGCGTATTCATTGAAGCGGGATACGACGATGCCGATGCGCAGATCCGTGCCGTCGGTAGAGGTCGGGATGATGTCAACTGCCATTTGCTTAGCTCCTTGGTACTGGGCAGAACGAGAAAGCGGTTCGGCCGCTGCTCATCTATGAGGGGCGGCGTCCGAATCTCCCTTCTAAATCTTGAAGGGATCATTTTAGCGCATCAACGTGTCCAAACTTCAGCTCTTTGCGAACGGGCATTTACGGAAAATCTTCTTCACTCATGACAGGCTTGCCTTTTCTTCACCAACGCCGTTTTCAGGGCATCTCAAAGGCACGAGCCGCCGCCCTTCTTTAAAACTGACGTCCGCTTCACCAAAACGTCATACAACTGACATCACTTTGCCGCAGCCGCGTTGCAAACCCGTCACATGTACTTCCTAGACTGCTCCGCAGCGGCCGAAAGGAATCCTCACCTTTCCCGTCCGCCATTTGTCCATTTATTTGTAGACGCACTCTCACGCGCCAATTTTCTCCCCCACAGGAACACCACATCACCATGCAGAAATTCATATTGAGCACCGCATCCGCCGCACTGGCTGCCGTCGGCGTTCTCAGTGCACTCGCTGCCGCACCGGTCTCTGCCGCGCAGATCTATCCTGTCGATCAGGCACGTTTCATGACCAATGCCAAATTCGACTTCAAGATTGAACTTGACAAGAAGGCCGACCGCAAGAACGTCGTCGTCGAAATCAACGGCGCCGACTATAAGAAAGTGCTCAAGGGTTCGGAAATCTGGGTTCCCGAAGAAATCGATTCCGAAGGCTCCGCACTCATCATGCGTGACGTCGAAATCAAGAAGCCCGGCAAGTACACCGTTGTAGTGAAGTCGCCCGAAGGTGAAATGCGCGCAGATTGGGATCTTTACTCTACGCCCAAGAAAGCCGCGGCCAAGAACGTGATCATTCTGCTCGCTGACGGTCTTTCCGTCGGACACCGCACTGCAGCCCGCATTCTCTCCAAGGGCGTAAAGAACGGCATGTATCAGGCGCCGCTTGCCATGGACAATATGCCGCACATGGCGCTCCTCGGTACGAGTTCAGTTGACACGATCGCCGCTGACAGTGCGAATACAGCTTCGGCCTATATGACCGGCCACAAGTCTTCCGTTAATGCGCTCGGCGTCTACGCAGACCGCACCAAGGCCAGCCAAGACGATCCGCGTCAGGAAACGATTGCCGAACTGCTCCGCCGCAAGACTGGCAAAGCCATCGGCGTCGTGTCCGATGCTGAAATTGAAGATGCAACGCCCGCTTCTGTCGTCGCGCATACCCGTCGCCGCTCCGACAAGGCCGATATCGTCGGCATGTTCTACGAAGTTCGTCCGGAAGTGATTTTGGGCGGCGGCTCTGCCTATTTCCTCCCGCAGGGTACGCCTGGCAGCAAGCGCAAGGATTCAACCAACTATCTTGAACTCTTCCAGAAGGACGGCTACAAGTTCGTCTCTGACCGTACCGAACTGCTTGCCGCCGTTGACGGCAAGGCGCCGCAAAAGCTCCTTGGGCTCTTCCATACCGGCAATATGGACGGCTGGATTGACCGCCACCAGTGGAAGGGCAACACGGTGAAGAAGTTCCCGAATCAGCCCGACCTGACGGATGCGTTTGATGCTGCCGTCAAAGTGCTCGGCCAGAACAAGGAAGGCTTCTTCCTGATGCTTGAAGCCGGCTTGGTCGACAAGTTCTCGCACCCGCTCGACTGGACGCGCTCCGTCGGCGACACGATTGCCTTCGATAAGGTGGTTGAACGTGCTCAGAAGTATGTCGACGAACATCCCGATACGCTTCTGATCGTAACGGGTGACCACACGCACTCCATCTCGGTTGCCGGTACGGTCGACGACAATAAGCCCGGCAAGGACATGCGTGAGAAAGTGGGCGTTTATGCCGATGCGGGTTATCCCAACTACGTTGATGCGGACAAGGACGGCTTCCCGGATGACTTCGCACCTTCCAAGCGTCTGGCCGTCTTCTTCGGCGCACACCCGGATTATTACGAAACCTATCGCGCCTACCCGGATAAAACCTTCAATCCGGCCGTCAAGAACGAAAAGGGCGAGTATGTGGCTGACGAAACCTACAAGTCGGTCGAGGGCGGTCACTTCGTCGAAGGAAACCTGCCCCGCAATGAAAGCCAGGGCGTTCACACCGTCGATGACCTGGTCGTTACTGCCCGCGGGCCGAAGTCTGAAGAAATCAAAGGCTTCATGAATTCGACTGAAATCTTCCGCGTCATGGCTGAAGCGCTCGCGCTTGGCCACTAAGCGAATTGACCGCAGGACTTCTCTCTGACACCTGCGATCCGCCTGCAAAGGACGTCTTCCCCGCCAAGGGAAGACGCCCTTTTAAGTTTTCCTTATTTGCCACCAGGCTTGAGCTCTCATGCATCGCAGAACGGTACTTACTGCCGGAATACTTTTCCCGACGCTTTATTCCCTTGCCTCATCGGCAGCTCTGGCTGCGGATCTTCCGCAGCTTGCCTTTCCCGAAATGTACTCGGGCGTTTCCGTCCTCGGGCTCACCTTTTCCGACAAACTCAAGTCGCTCGCCGGGAAAAGGGTTCGCATGCAGGGTTTCATGGCGCCGCCACTAAAAGCCGATGCCCATTTCTTCGTCCTCACGGAATCACCGGTAAGTCTCTGTCCGTTCTGCAGCACGGATGCTGACTGGCCAGACAACATCGTCGTCGTCTTTCTCAGCGACAAACAGGAGTTCGTACAGGCCAACCGCCTCATTGAAGTGGTCGGTACGCTCGAAGTCGGCAGCCGTATGGATGAGGAAACCGGATTCGTCAGTCTCGTACGAATCGTAAACGCCCGTTTTGAGGTTGTGTGAGCTGACCTGCGGGCCGGATGCATCGTGCATTAACACTTTTTTCACCGCAATTCTCATTCCCCGGTTGGAGAACCCGTCGTCATGAACTCTGCTTCCCCCACTGCCGATGTTGGACGCAAATGCAGCAGTGATACCGGCTGCTGCGCGGATCCTCAGCCTTTCGATTTATCACTGGAAACCGTCAGACTCGATGTTCCTGATGGCACAGGCGTGAGAACAATCTTCTCGTGCTTTGACTTCAAGCTGCCTCAAGGCGCCATGCTTGGCATCCGCGGCCCCTCAGGCGCTGGGAAAACGTCTTTTTTGAAATGTCTTTCGGGAATCATCACGCCCACAGAAGGTGTTGTGCGCTGGGGCACACTTGCTCTTTCGCAGTGCACGGAATCGGTTCGCGACCGCTGGCGAGGACAGCATTGCGGCTTTCTTTTTCAAGACTTTCGGCTTTTTGAAGACCTTACAGCACTCGACAATGTTCTGCTGCCGCTCACCTTCCGCGGCACCATTGCCGCGCATGACCGCGAAACCGCCCGCGAAATGCTTGCTGCTCGCGGCATCCGCACCAATACCCGTGCAGGAGACCTCTCACGCGGCGAGATGCAGCGCACCGCACTCGTGCGAGTTCTGATGGGCCGTCCTGCCGTCATTCTGGCCGATGAACCTACTGCCAATCTTGACGAAGCTCGCGGTGACATCGTGGTTGATGACCTGATGTCAGCTGCACAAAGTCTTTCGGCATCACTCATTCTCGTCAGCCACAGCGACCGCGTCCTCAAACGCCTGCCGCTCACCGCAGAAATCCGCGCGGGACGCTTTATCACGCCGGACGAACTCACCCCTTCACGATCCATCCCTTGATTGGAGCTGCGCCATGAATATTGCACTGCTGCTCAAGAGCGAACTCAGACGCTCCGCCGGCATCCTGGCCGGAATGGCGCTCATCATTGCGCTGGCACTCTCGATCGCTGTTGCTGCCGGCATCTGCGAACGAATGGTAAAGGCTTCCGCTGCACAGTCTGCCGACGATTTCGATCTGTTGATCGGTGCTCGCGGATCCAGTTCGGCGCTCCTGCTCGGCACGGTTTTCTTGCGCGATGAAATGCTGCCGATCGTGCCGGCATCCGCTTGGGCGAATATCCGAGAGGCTCAAACGGCTAAAAGCAGCATCCGCTGGGCTGCTCCAGTTGCTTTCGGCGACCGCACACCCTCCGGCCGCACGATTGTCGGCACAACACGCTCCTTTTTAGACCGCGGCAAGAGCCGCGAACCCGCTGCCGGACGATTTTTCACAAAGCCGACTGAAGCCGTTGCGGGCGCCTCCTCAGGCTATGTCATCGGAGACAAATTTTCCCCTATGCACGGCCGAGTTCATGGCGCTGGCCACGCACATGAGGGCATTGCTTACGAAGTAGTCGGCATCCTGCCGCCCACCGGAACGCCATGGGACCGTGCGGTAATGGTACCGATCGAAAGTGTCTGGGCAGCACATGCAGATGTGCACGGCGATCACGATCATGACCACGAAGCCGAGGAAGCACATGACCGTGAGCAGCCATCCGCGCATTTGTTTGAATCCTGGATGCTGTCCAACAAAACACATCTTGAAGAACTGCCGGGCTTTTCCGCTGTCATTGTGAAACCCGCCTCAGTCTCCTCGGCCTATCGACTGCGTCAGCGCTTCAATGAGATCGATGCTGCAGGTCATGACGGCAAGATCGTGCCGCTCATGGGCGTCTTTTCTGCTGAGGTGCTCGTTAATCTCTACGCCGCTTTTGGCGGCGCATCGCAGGCGCTCGCCTTTGTATGTCTGCTCACGAGCATCGTCGCGCTCGCTGCGGTGCTTTTGGCGAGCGTTCTGCTCGGCCGCCTGAGACTGCCAACGATTTTGCTGCTGCGCACACTGGGAGCTCCTCGCCGCTATGCAGCAGCACTCACCTGGTCTATTGTCATGACAGCGGCGACTGCCGGCATCTTGGGCAGTCTAATCCTTGGATGGGGTGCTGCCGAACTCTGCGCCGGAGCTCTGGAACTCGAAACCGGAGCGCGCATCACGCCGAGCTTTTCCATGCGAGAAATCTGGCTCGCATTGACGGCACTTGCCGCCGGAGCGGTCTGCGCATTGCTCCCGGCCTGGCTGGCCGGCCGCATGAAACTCAGTTAGCTGCTGAGGATTGCCAACAGCCAAAAAAGGAATCCCTGAAACGGTGAACTGCTCACTATTTCAGGGATTTTTCTATGCCATCCGCAACGCTTGCGCTCAATAGCTTAAGCCTCTCAGATACTGCGGCGGCACGACAAGCTTCGGCACCTTCTCAACATGCAGCCGGTTAGCTGCATGCCATCCCCAATGCGGATCATCGATCATTGCGCGGCCAATATCGATCACATCTGCCGCACCTTCGCGCAGCAGAGTTTCCGCCTGCCAAGCATCACGGATAAGTCCAACAGCAAAAGTCGTCATACCCGTTTCAGCCTTCACGCGTGAGGCAAACGGAACCTGATAACCAGGCCCGACGGGGATAGGCGCATCCGGCGTGTTGCCGCCCGTCGATACATCGACAAACGTACAGCCTTCTTTCTTAGCCAGATTAACGAGGTGAATGGTGTCTTCAATCGACCAGCCTTCAGGCACCCAATCGGTGGCGGAAACGCGAAGGCCCACTGCGACATTAGCCGGAACAGCGGCTTTCACGGCATTCATCACTTCCTTGGCAAAGCGGCAGCGATTGTCGAGCGCACCGCCATACTCATCAATTCGATGGTTCGAGAGCGGCGACAAAAATTGATGAATGAGGTAGCCATGTGCCATATGGATTTCCACCGCATCCACACCGGCACGCGCTGCACGAGCAGCGGCAGCACCAAAATCCTCAGCAATCTGCCGGCAATCCCCAAACTCAATTTCACGCGGCGTCGTGTAGGTGTCCGAGAACGGTATCGGACTCGGCGCACGCACACGCCATCCGCCTTCCATCGGCGGCAACGTGCGGGCAGGCCCGCGCCACGGACGCACCGAGCTTGCCTTGCGGCCAGCATGATTAAGCTGCACCATCACCCGACATTCCGGTTCGATCTCATGCATGAGGTCGACGAGCTCCTTAAGCCCTTGTTCACACTCATCGGACCAGAGACCCAAGTCGTAGTTGGTAATGCGGCCGTCCGGCGACACTGCGGTCGATTCGATGCAGACGAGGCCGGCGCCGGAAGCGGCAAGGTGACCATAGTGCATCTTGTGAAAAAGCTGCACCACGCCGCTACGCGCACTGTACATAGCCATCGGCGGCACAGCAATACGGTTAGGCAGTTCTACGGGGCCGATCGAAATCGGCGTAAAGAGCATTGTGTTCATTGTTGAAAATTTCCTGCTCAAAAGCTCCTCAAGACTACACCGGCAATGCTCAGCAGCATCTTTGATCCATCAAGAAAGGCCTGCGGATTCTTTTCTCCGGCAGGCCTTCAGGGGAGCGGGCGTTCTCAGAAGAGCGAGTCTTCGTTCTTGAGCGACATTATGCGCTCGACATAGCGAGCAATCGTGTCGATTTCGACGTTAACGTAGGACTGCGCTTTGAGATGCTTCAAGGTGGTCACTTCAAGCGTATGAGGAATGAGATTAATGGTAACAAGTGTATCGAGCGCCGTATCCTCGACCTTGTTGATCGTGAGGGATACACCGTTGATGGTGATGGAGCCTTTGTAGGCGACATAGGGAGAAAGCACGCGCGGCACACGCACCACCAAACGCCAGGACTCCGCCACAGGCTCCATTGACTCAACCTGTCCAACACCGTCGACATGGCCGCTCACGATGTGCCCGTCAATGCGGTCGGAAAGACGCATAGCCTTTTCCAGATTCACTTCACCAAAGGTGTCGAGTCCCGTTGTTTTCGAGAGGCTTTCGGCTGAAACGTCAATCTTGAATTCACGCTCGCCCACCTCAATTACCGTCATGCAGGCGCCATTGACAGCGATCGAATCGCCCACCTTCACTTCGTTTAAGCCAAGGTCGGGAGCAAGAATCGTCAGACGAACGCCATTGCCGAGCTTCTCCGGTTCACGAACCTTGCCGACGGCCTGCACAATGCCAGTAAACATAAACTATCTCCTCAAAAGAACTCGAAAGTCGCCGCCGATCTGGTCAAGCGACTGAAGGCGCCAGCGATATGCCGCACCCGGTTCGGCCGGAAGCGGCACAGCCGCTGGCCCCATCCCCGCACCAAAAAGGCAGGGGGCATAGTAGAAAAGCATCTCGTCAATCAACCCTGCAGCAAAGAGTGCCCCTGAAAGCCGCGGACCTGCTTCAACATGAACTTCGTTCACCTCACGTTTGGCAAGTTCACGCATCAGTTCGCGAAGATCTACCCGCCCGGGCACTGCCGCATCAGGGAGCACCCATACCTCTGCGCCAGCTGCTTCCAGAGCTGCTCGGCGGGTCGGATACTCGGCCGCCGCCGCAATGAATACCTTACCGCCCTTCGACGTCAAGAGTTTTCCTGCGGGCGGCGTTTCCATGCGCGGATCAATTACGATGCGCAACGGCTGACGCTCCTGATCAGGAAGCCGCACATTCATCTGCGGATCATCGGCCAAAACCGTTCCAATACCGGTCAGTACTGCGCCGGCTCGACCGCGCCAAAACTGCACATCGGCACGAGCCGCTTCACCGGTAATCCACTGAGAGCGTCCGTCTGGAAATGCTGTACGGCCGTCGAGCGTCACAGCAGTTTTCATTCGTACCCACGGCGTCCCCCGCGTCATCCGCGTTAAAAAAGCAATATTGACCTCTCGGGCCTCTGCTTCTCGGACACCAAGCTCAGCCGGAATTCCAGCTTCAAGGAGCATACGAATGCCGCGGCCGTGTACTTTAGGATTTGGATCTCCGACGGCGGCCACCACACGTCCGACTTTGGATTGAATGAGTGCAAGAGCGCAAGGCGGAGTACGGCCATAATGCGAGCAGGGCTCCAATGTCACATATACGGTGGCGCCCTCAACAGATAAGCCGCGCTCGAAGGCACTTCTCAAAGCCATCACTTCCGCGTGCGGTCCGCCGGTACGCTGCGTATGACCCGCACCAACCAGCCGGCCGTTGCGCACAATCACCGCCCCCACTGACGGATTAGGCGGCGAAATCCGCCAGGCCTTTCGCGCTTGAGCGAGAGCAAGATCCATCCATGCGTCGTCTGCTGCGGAACGTGCCGCTTCTGAGTTCGAGACTGCAGCGTGAGCTTCAAGTTTCTGCGCGCAGGCAAGGCGTTCCGGGTCGACCAGCGTTTCAATGGCCGGCAGCACAGACGAAGTATTCTGAGCGTTGTCTTCGCTCAAAGAGGATGCAGATGTCGTCATCAGCGATACTTCCGGATGTATCCGTCGGGATCACTTGAAGCAAGCTGTCCCTTAGGATCAGAGTCATCGCTCAGTTCGATCGGCGAATCTGCCACTTCGACGGATTCGTCGGTTTCAGGAACACCGTAAAACTCTCCGGTTTCCAATCCTGCAGCATCCTCATCTGCGGCAGCAGGGGCTTCGCGCAGTGCTTGCTCAATCATCTCGGCAAACGCCTTCGGATCATTGATGTTGAGATAAACAGACGCAAAACGGATCCACGCGATCGTATCCATGCCGCGCAGGGCTTCGAGCACAAGTTCGCCCAATTTTGAAGAACGCACTTCGCGTTCGCCCATGGCAGAAAGCTTATGTTCAATAGCTCCTACTGCGGCATCTATACGCTCAGAAGAAACCGGCCGCTTTCTCAGCGCGAGCTGCATAGAGCCGCGAAGCTTTGCCCGGTTGTACTCCACACGACCGCCGCCGCGCTTGATGATCCAAGGCATAGCAATGGCTACACGCTCGAAGGTCGTAAAGCGCTTGCCACAGGCTGGACACTGCCGACGGCGGCGGATGACGAAACCGGGCTTTGGAGCGCGTGAATCAACGACACTCGTCGAGGGGTGACGGCAGAAGGGGCAGCGCATCGACGGCTGTTCTCCAATAGATTGATGAGTGGAGATGATTTTAGCCGATCTCTGGTATGCACCACGGTCTGGTGAACTGTGTACGCCAAACGAGAAAAATGATCAGCAGCCGAATAACAAGAAGCAAAAGGGTCTGCATCTTTGGCTGCAGACCCTTTTGCTTTATGTTGACAGCACCCAAGGCATCGATTAAAGGATTGCCTTGAGGGATTAAGCCTTAATCGTGAACGTAGACGGGGAATTTAGCGGTGAGCTTCGCGACTTCGCCGCGAACGCGGTCAAGAACCGCCTGATCTTCAGGCGCCTCAAGAACGTCAACAATCAGATTGGCCGTGAGACGGGCTTCATCTTCCTTGAAACCGCGTGTCGTCATTGCCGGCGAGCCGAGACGGATACCCGACGTGACAAACGGCTTCTCGGGATCGTGCGGGATGGCGTTCTTGTTAACGGTGATGCCGACCGAATGAAGCACGGTCTCAGCGGTCTTGCCGGTGATCTTCAGGGGACGAAGATCGACGAGCATGACGTGACTTTCCGTACGGCCGGAAACGATGCGCAGACCGCGCGCCATCAGCTGCTCGGCCATCACATGCGCATTCTTCATCACCTGTTCCTGATAGGTCTTGTATTCCGGCTGCAGCGCTTCGCCGAGCGCCACGGCCTTGGCGGCGATGACGTGCATAAGCGGCCCCCCCTGCATCCCTGGGAAGACGGCAGAGTTAATTGCCTTTTCAAGATCCGGACGCACAAAGATCATGCCGCCGCGCGGACCACGCAGGGTCTTATGGGTAGTTGTCGTCACAATGTCGGCGTGGCCGAAGGGCGACGGATAGACACCCGCAGCGATCAAGCCGGCATAGTGAGCCATGTCGACCATCAAAAGCGCGCCGACAGAGTGGGCAATTTCAGCAAAACGCTTGAAATCGATCTTAAGCGAATAGGCAGAAGCGCCGGTGACGATGAGTTTCGGCTTATTTTCCTTGGCAAGGCGTTCGACTTCGTCATAGTCAATCTCTTCCTTGTCATTAAGGCCGTAAGGAACACAGTGGAAATACTTGCCCGAGAAGTTCAGATGCATGCCGTGGGTCAAATGCCCGCCGTCAGCAAGCGACAATCCCATGAAAGTATCACCGGGCTTGAGAACCGCAAAGAACACGGCCGAGTTAGCCTGCGCACCCGAATGAGGCTGCACATTAACCGCCATTTCAACACCGGCGGGTTCGCAAAAGAGCTTCTTGGCTCGTTCAATGGCAAGACGTTCAACTTCGTCAACAAATTCGCAGCCGCCGTAGTAGCGCTTGCCCGGATAGCCTTCGGCATATTTGTTGGTGAGGCAGCTCCCCTGAGCAGCCATCACTGCCGGCGAAGCATAGTTTTCGCTCGCAATCAGCTCGATGTTCTGCTCCTGGCGCTTAGCCTCGGCATCAATCCACTGCCAGAGTTCGGGATCGCGCTTGGCGGGGCATTCGGACAAATTGAACATGGGTTGTTTCCTTCTGTCGTGAAGAATACTTATAGGGAAGAGTCTGCTGTGACACGTACTAGCCACAGGCAGTCATGCCGGAGCGCCGGCAGTCTTTTCTCCTTGTAGAAGAAGCAAAGACCGCGCCAACGCATTAATCAAAAGAAATTTTTAGGAAGCGGAGCCTCTGAGTGTTGCTGCATTATGCGCTCCGCAGGCGAGGATTCAGTGTATAGCGGCCGACTACTTCAGCGGTTGCCAGCACATGTCCTTTTGCTGTTTTCTCAAAATCTTCCAGGGTAAAGTGCTTATCGAGATCCAGCGTTTCTAAATCGAGCGCCAATACCTGATAGCGATAGTAATGCCGACGAGCATCAAAAAAAGGCGGGCATGGACCGTCATAGCCCAGTCCCGTACCATCGGCTTCGGGCTTTCCTTCGCCGCGGCAGTAGTCATTCAATCCTGGCCGACCGTAAGCCGCCGGTACATTCTTCTGCGCAAAAACACCTTCAGGGAAATTCGATACGTCAGCAGCCACCTCAATCTGCACCCAGTGCACAAAGCGGCGGCGGGGCTGATCAACAGGGAGTTCGCCCAAAGCATCCCGCGCTTTCAGATCCGTCGGCACATCGTCATCGATGCAGAGCACCGCAAATGATTTTGTGCCTGCCGGGGCGCCCGACCACGAGAGTTCCGGGGAGAGGTTGGCAGAACGAACCGTCTGTCCGCCTTCGCCCATGCGCCCGTAGGCGCAGCGTTCAGGAATCATTTCTCCTTCAGAAAACGTACGTGATGAAATGTCCATCGTTGAACCTCCTACCTCATTGATGAAAGAGCCGTCAACGCATGCATTCCGGCTCCAGCAAAAATGTCAAACCCTTAAAACTTCAGCCAGAAAGTTGCCGGACCGTCATTCGTAAGCCGCACGTGCATGTGTGCGCCGAATGACCCCGTTTCAACTTTCAGCCCTTCGGCACGAAGCGCCTCAACGTAGGCAAGATAGGCCTTTTGTGCCTCCGCGGGGGATGCGCCGTTTGAAAAACTCGGACGACTCCCGCCCGTACAGTCTGCTGCGAGTGTGAACTGCGACACGACAAGGACACCACCGCCAATATCTGCTGCCGACAAGTTCATGCGGCCGTTCTCATCCTCAAAAATCCGCAGACGAGCCGTTTTGCGTGCCGCTTTAGCGATCACTGCTGCGCTGTCGCCCGGTTCGGCACAGACGAAGGCCAGCAGTCCTCGTCCGACTGCCCCAAGAGGCTCTTCGGCTTGCCCGCCTTCGGCTCGTCGCACGACCTGCGCCTCCAGGACGCGTTGGAGCAGAACGATCATTACGCGGTCACCTTAACGCGCGCCCAACGGCGCTTGCCTACCTGCAGCACAAACTCGGCGCCCGCCTGGATCTTAAGCGTGCGGTCACGCACCGATTCGCCGTCAATGCGTACACCGCCCTGATCTATGTTGCGGCCAGCCTCAGCATTGGAAGGTGCAAGTCCGGCTGCCTTGATGAGCTGCATGATGCCAATTTCCCCCGTTGGGGCGGCAACGGTCACATCCTTGATGTCATTGGGCACGGCTCCCTTCTGAAACCGTGCATTGAATTCCGCTTCGGCTGCATCTGCGGCAGCTTTGTCATGGAAACGTTCGATGATTTCGCGGGCAAGCAGCACCTTTGCATCACGCGGATTTCGACCTTCAGCGCACTCCTTCTTAAGCTGCGCGATTTCGGCATTGCTGCGCAGGCTCAAAAGGTCGTACCAATTCCACATCAGATCATCCGTAATAGACATCACTTTGCCAAACATATCGTTGGCCGGATCCGTAATGCCGATGTAGTTCTTCTTGCTCTTGCTCATCTTCTGTACGCCGTCAAGCCCCACCAGAAGCGGCATCGTCAGAATGCACTGCGGCTCCTGACCATACTGGCGCTGCAGTTCGCGCCCGACGAGCAGATTGAAGCGCTGATCGGATCCGCCGAGTTCCAGATCAGCCTTCAGGGCGACCGAATCGTAGCCCTGCATGAGCGGGTACAGGAGTTCGTGCATCGCGATCGGCAGTTCTTCCTTGAAGCGCTTGGCAAAATCATCGCGCTCCAAGAGACGGGCGAGCGTGTAGCGGCTCGCGAGCTGAATGAGACCGGTCGCACCCAGCGCATTGCTCCACTCAGAGTTGTAGCGAACTTCCGTCTTGTCCAAATCAAGCACCATGCCGGCTTGGTTCAGGTAAGTCTGAGCATTGGCTTCAATCTGTTCGCGCGTCAGGGGCGGACGGGTGGTGTTGCGGCCAGAAGGATCCCCAATGGCAGCAGTAAAGTCACCCACCAGAAAGATTACGGTATGGCCGAGATCTTGAAGCTGGCGAAGCTTATTGAGCACTACCGTGTGACCAATATGAATGTCCGGCGCCGTCGGGTCAAGCCCGAGTTTGCAGCGAAGCGGTTCACCGGTAGCCTTGGAACGCGCGAGCTTTTGTTCAAACTCGGATTGAATGAGGAACGTGTCGGTTCCGCGCGCGATAAGTGCCATGGCTTCGCGAATATCGTCGGTCACGGGAAATTGTTTCTGAGCCTCTGCGGCCTGTGAGTTGTTTTGCGTCATTGGAAATGATTGAAGTGCTATGCAGTAAAACGACAGGTGCATCAGGGAGCCCCGCCCGCCCGTCGGCGGCGAACTTCAACATCATCCGGAGTTCTGCAAAAAACGAAAGTGGAAAGTGTGAAGTACCCGGTCTGCGGGAGCGTCTGATGCCGTGGCCGGCGGGAGCATTGTCTCGGCGCCGCGCCGAATTTGGAATAAGTTCAAGGGGGAAACTTTAACATGCAGGGTTGCCGCGAGCCTAAAATAAGGGGTTTTCGAAAAAAACTTTCCGGTTTTTACTGATTCTTTGCATCCATGCCGGCACAAACACTCGTTGCGGGCGCACTTGCCCGACTTGGCCGTGCAGCACTCACCTTCGCTCGAAGTATTGCTGTGCGCCTTGGTCTTAAACCTGAAGCCGTCCGCTCCAGAGCCCTTGCCGCCGGTCTGCTGACCGTTGGAACTGCGCTTTCTGTGAGTCTTCTCGCCGCCCTCGGTCCAGCCCTTGCGCCTCACACTGTAGAGGCACATCCCATGGAAATTGCGGTTGCCGCTCCCGATCTCTCCGGGGAAATCGGCGCTGTATCCAGACTCGGTACCTATACACCGAAACACTACGAAATATCGTCAAGCGACACAATCTTCTCGCTTTTTGCAAAACTCGGCATTCATGACGACCAAGCCCGCGACTACATATTCACTCAGCAGCGTCTGACACCGTTCCTTGCTCCGCAGCCGGGACAGCATGTAACGGCAGGCGTTTCCAATGCTGGACAACTCGAATACATGCGGCTCTATCTCGACGGCGCACGTGAGGATAATTCCCGCACAATTGAAGTTTCGCGCATCGGCCGAGAACTCATCAGCAATGTGCTTCCCTTTACTTTTTCGACAATGGAGACGCTCGTTTCGGGAGACGCCGTTGGGAATCTTGACGCAACCGCCCGCGAGCTTCACATTCCTGAAAGCGTCACAGATCAGCTTCGCGCAGTTTGGGTCGGTGCCGACGATCCCGTTGAACATCTCACTGCAGGCAGTTCTTTGCGGCTGGTCTATGAGAAAAAGTATGCCGACGGTCGATTCGTCCGCAATGGACAGCTCCTTGCCGCACAAATCGTCGATGCCTCCGGTGTTCACGAGGCCTTTTGGTTTTCCGATGGACGAGGTGCGGGCAGTTTTTATACGCTTGACGGACGTTCCGCCTCTCAAACCTTTTTACGCGTTCCGCTTGATTTCAAAGACGTCAGCTCAGAATTTGCGCCGCTTCGCCGCCACCCCGTCACCGGCGTACTGCGCCCCCACAACGGCACCGACTTCCGGGCGCCATCGGGATCGCGTATTCTTGCCGCCGCTGACGGACGCGTCACGCGCGTTGCCTATGAAGCTCGAGGCTACGGGCACTACGTGCAGATCGACCACGGCCTTAATCGCACCACGCTGTACGCGCACATGCGCCGTGTTGCCAAGGGCATTCGCCCGGGCGTCATCGTCAAGAAAGGCGATGAGATCGGTTATGTCGGCATGACGGGGCTCGCCACGGGCCCACACCTCCATTACGAGCTGCAAATCGACGGCGTACAAATTAACCCGGCTACGGCTGATCTCCCTGATACAGAAAATCTTTCAGCGTATCAGCTCGCGCAGCTGCGAGCCTCGGCACAGCCGCTCATTGAACGGTTCGAACGCGCTGCGCTCGACGAGGGACGTCCTTCCCCGCAAGCACTCATGGCCAAGCAGGCTCAAAAGAGTGCCGCTGAGCGCGATGAAGAGGCCGATCAGGCGGCGAACGCCGCCGGTCGCGTGCGTTTGCGTCCAGTAAAAATTGATGATCTGACTGACTCCAGCACTCAAGAAGTTGGACGTGCCTCCATCGTACGAACCGGAGGTCATTCGTGATTGTCGCGGGCGTGATGTCCGGCACCAGCCTCGATGGTATTGACGCCGTCGCCGTAGACTTTGCCGACGACGGCGGCATGCGCGTAGTCGGCCAGGCCTCCCTGCCAATGCCATCCGTCCTTCGCAGCGAACTACTTGCGCTTGCTCTTGGCACTGACCATGAAATTGAACGCATGGGAGATGCGTCTGTTGCACTCGCGCATCTTTATGCGTGGACGCTCCAAGATTTGCAGCAGCGGCTTAGCGAGCCTATTGCTGCTGCCGGTGTTCACGGTCAAACTATTCGCCATCGCCCGGAACGCGGCTTTACGCTGCAGCTCAATCACCCTGCACTCGTTGCCGAACTCTCCGGCATTGACATCATTGCCGACTTCCGCTCACGCGATGTTGCCGCCGGTGGCGAAGGCGCACCGCTCGTGCCGGCCTTTCATGCTGCCTGCTTTCGCAGCGCCGAGTGCAGTACAGCAGTACTCAATATCGGCGGTATCGCTAACTTCACATTGATTCCGCAGGACTTCGCCGCTGATGTGCTGGGGTTTGATTGCGGTCCAGGGAACATGCTCCTCGATCATTGGATGCAGACCGCGCAAGGGCTCCCCTACGATTCTGACGGCAGCTATGCGCGCAGCGGCTCAATCGATCAAGCGCTTCTCGCGCTGATGCTTACTGATCCGTATTTCGATCGCCCCATTCCCAAATCGACTGGACGAGAATACTTTTCACCCTCATGGCTTGATGAGAAGTTTCATGCCTCGGGGGAATTCCGCTGTGCTGCGGACATGCCTGATGAACGGCGGCGCAGTATCGCCGCTGTACTCACGGAACTGACGGCGCGGTCAGCCGTCGACGCCCTCATTCGGTGGCTGCCTGATGTACAACGGCTTTATTTGTGCGGAGGCGGTGCCTTAAACAGCTTTCTTTGTGAACGCATCCGCATCGCACTCGATGCAGCAGGCGCTCATACCGTAGCGCTCTGCTCTACTGCTGCATGCGGGATCGACCCTATGGCTGTGGAAGGCGCAGCCTTTGCCTGGCTTGCCCATCAGTGGTTCCTCAGGCAGCCGGGGAACCTGCCGGCAGCAACCCATGCCGCAGGCCCTCGTCGATTAGGATGTCTCTACCCTGCCAGCTGATTTCAATCGGTTTTAACCAGCAAAAGGCCGCGCACTCTCATATGCGCGGCCTTTTGCTTGCGGCGCCATCGACGCCGCGGCTATCGAGCCCTTCAGGCAGCTTAGACCGAGAAAGATGATCCGCAGCCGCAGGTTGTCACAGCGTTGGGATTGTCAATCACAAACTGTTCGCCCGAAAGACCTTCCTTATAGTCGATCTTCGCGCCCACCAGGTACTGGTAGCTCATCGAGTCAATCAGCAGAGTCACACCGCCCTTTTGCATCACGGCATCATCATCGTTTTGCGTTTCATCGAATGTGAATCCGTATTGGAAGCCAGCACACCCGCCGCCCTGAACAAAAACACGAAGTTTCAGGTCAGGATTGCCTTCTTCGTCCATCAGGCTCTTCACCTTAGCCACCGCAGCATCGGTAAAGGTAATGGGATCGGGCATCAGCTCGGGAACAGCTTCATTCTTCGTCTCAACAGGAGCCGTCGTAGTCGCTTCAGTCATGACTAAAAATCCTTTTTTCTTTCTGGAATTCTGCCGCGCACGCGGGGCCCCGGCGGGGAACCTGCTCCGGGTAGACGTACGCTCATCGCATTCATTTTTGAAGCGATCATCCTACACCAGAAGCGCCGAAATGCAAGGGATTTCCTTAATATCTTTCCTAATTAACAGTTCCCAGGCATGAAAAAACCGCCCGGATGCCGTAAAGCACCACAGGGCGGTCTGCCTGACCCCCGCCAAACCGGCGGACTTCTCTGAAGCCGCCAGTACACGGGAATCTTTCTGCTTCGCAGTATTAGCGCTTGCTGAACTGCTTGGCGCGGCGGGCCTTGCGAAGGCCAACCTTCTTACGTTCGACTTCGCGAGCATCGCGAGTGACGAGACCGGCGTTCGAAAGAACACTCTTGAGGCCTTCATCGTAGTCGATCAGGGCGCGGGTGATACCGTGACGGACAGCGCCAGCCTGACCAGATTCACCGCCGCCGACGACGTTGACCATAATGTCAAACGTTTCGACATTTTCGGTGAGCTGCAGCGGCTGCATGACGATCATGCGGCCCGTTTCACGCTGGAAATACTGGTCGAGCGGACGGCCATTGATAACGATCTTGCCCGTGCCGCGCTTAATGAAGACGCGAGCGACGGAGCTCTTGCGACGGCCGGTGCCGTAATTGTAGTTGCCGATCATCTTTGTCACACCTTATTAGAGGTCAAGAACCTTGGGCTGCTGAGCCGTATGCGGATGTTCGGCGCCGGCGTAGATCTTGAGCTTCTTGATCATTGCGTAGCCGAGGGGGCCCTTCGGAAGCATGCCCTTGACGGCGATTTCGAGAGCGCGTCCCGGATGCTTTTCCTGCATCTGAGCAAACGTCGTTTCGATGATGCCGCCGGGGTAGCCGGTGTGACGATAGTACGTCTTCTTGCCCGCTTTTTCAGCGGAGAGAACGAGCTTGTCGGCGTTGATCACGACGATAAAATCGCCCGTGTCGACGTGCGGCGTGAATTCGGGCTTGTGCTTACCGCGCAGGCGCAGCGCGATTTCGCTGGCCAGACGGCCGAGCACCTTATCACTGGCATCGACCACGAACCAGTCGCGCTTAACCTCAAGCGGCTTGGCCGAGAAGGTCTTCATTGCGTTCACCTAATGGTTACTGCGAGCTCAGCTCATGCCCTTAAAGCACACGTTCCGCCGGATGGCGCCGACGGCAGACTCCGTCCGCCGTCTTACGGGCGAACGCGGTGCAATCGCTGCTGCTCAGAATAAAAATAGAATCGGGCGGCGCGGATTCCCCGAACCGCCTCGCACTTAAAACTCAACCGAAAAGCGCTTTTTAGGGCGGCGCCAGTGGAAACGATGGGGTAAGCAAACCGCCGACACTTTCCAGTCAAGGAAGCGGATTTTACGCATTTTGCCGAACTTCGTCCACTAAAAAGTCAAAATTTCTTTCGATTCAGTGCGGCAGTTTGGCCAGAAATGCCTCCACCCCGCCCAAGAACATCTGCGTGGCCATCATTGCCAGAAGAAGTCCTGTTAAGCGCTCAAAAGCGAGCGTGAGCTTTTCCCCCATATGTCGCTCCAACCAGTCGGCGGAAGCCAGCACAAAGAAACTCACCACGCAGGTGATTACAACAACCGCGCCCCACTCAAAAAGTCTGTTGGGCTCGCTCGCAGCAAGCATCATGATGGTAGCGAGCGTTGAAGGGCCGGCAATCGCTGGTATGGCTATGGGAACAATGTATGGCTCTCCGCCAGGCGTTTGACCAAAGACACCTTCTTGAGTCGGAAAGACCATACGAATCGCCATCAGCATGACGATCACGGATCCGCCGATGCTCAATGCCGCATCGGAAAGTCCAATGGCAGCCAAGAAGGGTCTGCCGAAAAACATCGCCAACAGAAGCATCCCCATTGCGATCATGCACTCTCGAAAGAGTACAAAGGTCCGCCGCTTATTCGGCACATTCTTCATGCAGGATATGGTGATCGGGATGTTGCCGAGAGGATCTGCCATCAGCACCATCAGCATGAGTCCACCCCAAAAACTGTATTCCATAAAGGGAGCCTTGTTTTCGCGTATTTCAGAATTAAGGAACCGGCACGGTACTTAACGCTCCATGCCGGCTGTGGTTATTTGCGCTGCGGTTCTTGCCGTCAAGCGCCATTTTTCATAAAGAGTGTTAGCGATGCCAGAACCGTTTTGACTTCCGATTCGAAGACGGCTCTGCAAGTACCTCTGCGTCCGCATCTGCCGACTTTACAACTTCTTCGGCCGCCGTCGGCGTTTTCTGCGCCTTCACCGAGACCTTGGGTTTTTCACTCTTCGAGGACGGCTCCGCAAGCACCTCTGCATCTGCGTCCGCAGACTTTACAACTTCTTCGGCCGCCGTCGGCGTTTCCAGCGCTTTCACCGAGATCTCTGGCGTTTCAGTCTTCGAGGATGGTTCCGCAAGCACCTCTGCGTCCGCTTCAGCTGACTTGACAACTTCTTCAGCAGCCGTCGGCGTTTCCAGCGCTTTCACCGAGACCTCAGGTGTTTCACTCTTCGAGGATGGTTCCGCAAGCACCTCTGCGTCCGCTTCAGCTGACTTGACAACTTCTTCAGCAGCCGTCGGCGTTTCCAGCGCTTCCGCCGAGACCTCGGGCTTTACACTCTTCGAAGACGGTTCCGTCGACACTTCTGCCACCTCATCCGCCGCTTTTCCCGAACACTGCACAGCAGCCTCTTCAGCATGCGTTTCAGCCTCATTGGCAACTGATGCGGCAGGTGCAGCATATTCCCGACCTTCTAGCGCCGCAGCCACTTTAGGAAGCAGTTCCTGAGCGCGGACGGCATTGAGAACACCTACACGCAAACGGCGCCAAAGAATATCCTCGGCAGTACAGGCTCCTTCAAAGTCACGCGCATAGAGTGCATATTCAATCACCTTGGCATCATTCTCAGACCCCTGACAAGCAGCTTCTTCAATGACTTCGGGATTAAACGTTTCGTCCACGAGAATCGGCAGATCCTTAGTGATGCAAAGCCGAGGCTCAATAAGATGACGCAGCGTCGCCTCGAGCATGGCATCCTCGGCCATTCGACGGTACGACGTCCACTTGCCGCCGGCAATCGTGATCATATTGCCGAATTCCGAAATGACGGAATGGCTTCGCGAAGCCTGAGCGGTTGAGGATTGACCTGCCGGCACCCGCAGAAGCGGACGCAGACCAGCGAAAGCAGCAAGCACGTCGCTGCGATAAAGAGGCTTTGCCAGATACCCGGAAGCCGTCTCGAGAATAAAGGCAATCTCGTCTTCTGACGGCTGCGGATCGAACTCCGCCTCGCGGACCTCAACATCTGTGGTGCCGAGAAGTACTGCGTTGTGCCAAGGAATAGCAAACAACACGCGGCCATCCCGTGTTTTCGGGATCAGCATGCCTGCATCTCCCGGCAGGAATGAACGGTCGACGACAACATGAGTCCCGCGGGAGAATCGCAGAAGCTGCGCAGCCTGCGGATCTGCGAGACGGCGAATCTGATCCGCCCAGACACCGGCACAATTGAAAACCATCTTGGTGCGGATGCGGTGCGATTCACCGGTGTGCTTATCTTCGACCATCACCGACTGAATCAGACCGCCGATCCGTTCAAGTCCGACCACCGGCATGTAATTGAGGCAGACGGCTCCGTGTGTGGCTGCTGTACGAATGAGCGCTATGTTGAGGCGCGCGTCATCGAATTGAGCATCGAAAAACTCCACGCCGCCTAAGAGCCCCTCGGTTTTGACGCCGGGGAGCACTTTTTCAGCTTCTTCGGGCTTAAGCATCCGCGTACGGCCAATCTGATCCTTCCCAGCCATTGCGCCGTAAAAACCAAGACCGGCCATGTAGATCTCACGCTCCCACTTTTTAAAGCAGGGCAGCACAAAAGGTTCGGCATGCACGAGCTGCGGGCAGTTGTCAATCAGACGCTTGCGTTCAACCAGCGCATCGTGCACCAATCCCCAGTCTCTGGGATTTTTTAAATAACGCACGCCTCCGTGGATCAGCTTTGTCGAGCGCGACGAGGTTCCTGCGGAAAAATCCTGCGCTTCCAGAAGCAGCGTTTTGAGCCCGCGCGAAGCAGCATCAAGCGCAACGCCGGCGCCGGTAGCGCCGCCGCCTACAACCACGACGTCCCAAACGGGGTCCTGCATAATCGATGCCAGAGCTTCTGTGCGGTTGAGCCCTTTGACGGTCGGTTTTACTTCTGCTGCTGCCATATCACTGGTTCCATTTGCGGGCACGGCCGACGGCTCGAGCCCATTGGTTCATCAAAAATCCTCTCTGATCTTCATTCATCACAGGTTCAAAGACCCGCTCAGCCCGCCAGAGTGAGGCAATTTCGTCGGTACTTTGCCAAAAGCCCGACGCCAGTCCAGCCAAAAACGCGGCTCCTAATGCCGTCGTTTCCGTCTGAGCCGGTCGAATAACAGGGACGCCGGCAATGTCAGCCTGCATCTGCATGAGGAGATCATTTCTTGCTGCGCCCCCATCAACGCGAAGTTCCCGCACTGGGCGTGTTGCATCCTTGGCCATAGCCGTGAGCACTTCAGCGCTTTGAAAAGCAATCGCCTCTAATGCTGCCCGAGCAATATGTGCCCGATTGGTTCCGCGAGTGAGCCCAATAAGCATGCCTCGAGCATCCGGATCCCAATAAGGGGCGCCCAGGCCAACAAACGCCGGGACAAACCATACACCGCCCGAGTCAGGCACTTCGCGGGCAAGGGCTTCGATTTCCGAAGCGGATTCAATAAAGCCCATTTGGTCGCGAAGCCATTGCACGACTGCACCGGCAATAAAAACACTGCCTTCGAGCGCATATTGAGTCGGTGCGCAGCCAAGCTTCCAGGCAGCGGTGGTAATCAGCCTATTTTCACTTGGGCGAGGATCCCCGCCGACATTCATCAGCAGGAATCCACCGGTGCCGTAGGTGTTTTTCACGGATCCCGGTGCAAAACAGGCTTCGCCAAAGGCCGCAGCCTGCTGATCTCCGGCAACGCCTGCAATCGGGACAGCGGCACCGAAAAGCGATGGATGCGTAAAGCCGACCACACCGGAACTCGGTTCGATGCGCGGCAGCATGGCTCGAGGAATACGAAAGATGTCGAGCAATTCGTCATCCCACTGACCGCTGCGGAGGTCGCACAACAGCGTTCTGGAAGCATTGGTCGTATCGGTGACGTGCTCCGCACCGCGCGTTAAATTCCAAATGAGCCAGCTGTCTATCGTGCCAAAAAGGATTTCGCCTTTTTCCGCTCGCTGGCGGGCACCTGACACATGATCGAGCAGCCATTCGATTTTCGTGGCAGAGAAGTAAGCGTCCAGCCTTAAGCCGGTCTTGCCGCTCACCAAAGGACCAAGCCCCTGAGCCTCCAGAGCTTCAACGCGTTCGGCCGTTCGACGATCCTGCCAAACAATCGCGGGGGCGATGGGTTCTCCCGTAAAGCGATCCCACAGAACTGTTGTTTCACGCTGGTTGGTAATGGCGATTGCCGCAACACTTTTAACATCCACGCCGGCATGCTCAAGCGCCCTGCGGGCAACGGCATACTGCGCAGACCAAATTTCACGTGCATCATGCTCGACCCATCCCGGTCGAGGATAGTTCTGCCGGAACTCCTGCTGCGCAAGGGCAGCCACCTCACCCGCAGCATCAAATAACAGTGCGCGGGAGCTGGTGGTGCCTTGATCGAGCGCAAGAATGTACTGAGGCATGTAAATGGAGCGAAAAACAGAAAGCCCCGAGAGATCCCGGGGCTTTCTTGGAACGAACGGGACAATACGTATCCCATTCTAAGAGTGATTAGGGCCGCTGCCCCTTAAGAACTTTTCCGACGTAATGGAAAGCTGCATCAAGCATTAACGGGCACTTCAGCCAAAATCCAACCGACAAAACTTACTTGTCGGCTTTGTCCTCTTCCACAGACACTTCATCGCAGCCTTCCATGTCGGCATCATCGGCACTGTCGGCCGCGCCGTCACCGTATTCGGAATCTTCTACATCGTCGTCATCGATATCGGTCTCGCCAAAGATTTGAGCGGCAGTAGCGGGTTCGAGCTCTGCGTTCGGCGTCTCTGCGGCGGCCTGCGGGAATTTCACTGTGCGAGCAGCATCGATCAAGAGGCGCAGAGCCTGGTTGACTGCTTCGGGGCTGCCAAAGAAATCGGCGATGTCCGAATCAATCTTGACCATGGCATTGCGGGCAAATTCAGAGCGTTCGGCAAAGCGGCGCGTATCGTAGGCACGGGCGCGCGGTCCCGAACGAGTGCCGAAATCCTGACGCGGTCCGTCAAAGCGATTGCGGAAAGGCTTCTTGTTGTCAAAACGCGGACGGTCGCCAAAATCGCGGCGAGGACGATCGCCGAAGTCGCGCCGTTCAGAGCGGTCAAAGCGGTCGCTGCGATCCGAGCGGTCAAAGCGATCAAAACGCGGACGGTCGCCAAAAGGCTTACGGTCACCAAAGTCGCGACGCGGGCGATCACCGAACTCGCGTCGATCGGAGCGTTCTTCACGATCGAAGCGATCGAAACGGCCAAAGCGGCGGCGTTCTCCGCCCTCATCGCCATCAAAAGAACGGCGCAGACCTTTGTCCTGCCAGGGCTTACGATCCATCATGTTTTTTCCTTTAAATATCAAAAAAAATTCGCGCTTTCCATTCAATAGCATGCCGGTCAAAGCGCATTTATGGTTTCAAAAAAATCAGCGTCTTATTGCTCAGGCTGGACAGGTCGGTTTCGCGGGTGATTGCACTGCGTGCTGCAACTGCACGTTAAAAAAACTCGACGCCTCAAAACGACAAGGCCGTCGAAAGAGTGGAAACGAATAAATCCACGTGCACCATTCATTATTCAGGCACACGCTGCCTCAGGTTCATCCCGGGCATTCAATCAAAACAATCTGGCTGGGCGGAGACCGGCCGAAGAACCCCATTAGAAATGCTACGCACTGCTAATGAACATCGGCAACGCACGAATCAAAAATCTTCAACGACGGCTCAGAGCATCTTTAGTATGCATTTGAAAAGTTGTCTCTTAGCCGTCATCAACGGTCAACCCGCATAAACAGGCCGCATGCTTGGCCTATCGTGCGCGAGCGCTATTTTACCCGATTGCACTTGACCATACATGGAATATTCGGCCACCTGTCGACTTGGGATAAGCTCCAATCATCCGCCTATCTCAGAGCAGGCGGAAAACTATACACTTAAAGCAAGAGGAAGGAACGCATTACACAAGCAATACGATTCCATCTTCTGCAGAAAACAATAACCAAAAGCGAGGTTCCTATATGACCGCTCAGATCGTCTTTCATGGCATCAATCGCTCTGCTGCCGTTGAAGCGGCTGTGAATGAAAAGCTCGAAGGGCTCGCAAAGTTCGACAACCAAATCGGACCTTGCAAGGTTACGGTGACACAGGAAGGGCACCAAACGATGGGACCTTTCACCATCCGTGTGGATCTCGTCGCATCCGGGCGCAATTTGATCGTTACACGCACGAATCAGGACGTCATGGCTGCCCTTACGGAATCGTTTGATACGATCCGCCGCAGCGTAGTTGAGGAAGCCGACAAGCGCCGTCAGCATTGATTAAGCGGCGCAGCAGAAATAGCGGCCGGTAAAGCCGCTTGCACCCAAACTCCCGGGGATGCACCTAGTCCCGGAACACTCGCGGTGGCAAGGGCAAACCTAACAGGGTAAAGAGATCTCGGATTTTCTTCGGGATCTCTTTTGTTTTCCAAGCGTTGCGATCAGTTGGTTTATTGGCCTTCAGATAACGCAGCTGCATAAAGGCCTTCGTCAAAGAATTGCTGGGCAAACGGTTCGTTGCCGTTTCGTTGCGCCGACATGCCATACGCATCATCAGGCGCAGTGACTGGGCCAATACCTGGACAAACAGCTTGCCCATGTAGGTGCTTGAGGTCGCGTAGAGACGATCTCCAGCAGTTTGATTCTTAAACTGCTGGAAGCTCTGTTCGACAATGTTGCGGGCCCGATAAATGCTCAGAGCGATAAAAGGATCCTGGACGACGTT